>JAAEUE010000134.1 GCA_024227565.1 Alphaproteobacteria bacterium | reverse complement strand
GCTTTGTGTCGCTGAATGCCCGGCTGGCGCGATTGAGCTTCATCACTACACGCCGGGTCAGATCGCGGCCAAGGTCGATGCCCTTTTTGAAGTAAAGGCAGCCGAATGAGCACCGAAGAATTCACCCCCGAAATTGTAGCCTTCTGCTGCCGTCATTGTGCTTATTCAGCTGCTGATCTGGCAGGTGGTGCGCGGCTTAGCTATTCACCGTCTATCAAGATTGTTGAGCTGCCCTGCACGGGGCGTGCCAGCGTGATCGAAGTGCTTCATGCGCTTGAAGATGGTGCTGACGGCGTGGTGGTGGCCGGATGCCTGCCGGGCACCTGCCATTATCTTAACGGCAACACTCAGGCCGCCAAAAGGGTTCGGCGCGTGCAAGATTTGCTGAAAGATATCGGCCTGGAAGACACGCGCGCTCGGATGATCAACATCTCAGCCGCCATGGGCGCGCAATTTGCTGAAAAGGTTCAGGAATTTGCCGAAACCATTAAAGAAGCCGGCCCGTCACCCATTGCCAGAAAGGTGCACCACAGCGCCGTTCTGGACGCGCCGGTTGAACCCGGCCCCAGAAGCGAAAGTTAACCCATGATCGTCGCTGAACAAAAACCACTCGATGCCATAAAAGGCATGATGAAGGACGACAAGAAGGTGCTGGCCGTGGGCTGTGGCACCTGCGTGACCGTCTGTTTTGCCGGTGGGCGAAATGAGGTGGGCGTATTGTCGTCGTCACTGCGGCTGTCGCGCGAAGTTGACGGAAAAGCGCTTGAAGTTGGTGAAACCACGGTACAGCGTCAATGCGAGGAAGAGTTCCTGCGCCAGCTTGATGATGAGGTAGGAAACTACGACGCTATCCTGTCTTTAGGCTGCGGTGTCGGGGTGCAAAGTCTCGCCGAACGCTACCCAGCCATCCGCGTGCTGCCAGCACTCAACACCAAGTTCATGGGCTACCCTTCCGAACATGGAGTGTGGGAAGAACGCTGTCAGGGCTGTGGTAATTGTGTGCTGCATCTGACTGGTGGCGTCTGCCCGGTCAGCCGCTGTTCAAAGCAATTGTTCAACGGACCCTGCGGTGGATCGCAAGCCGGTGAATGCGAGGTTGATCCAAGCACCGAATGCGCTTGGCAGGTGATCTGGGAACGTGCCGGTGAGCAGGGCAGCATTGATCAGTTGATGAATGTCGAGCCGCCAAAAGACTGGTCATCATCGCGCGACGGCGGGCATCGCCGCATCGTGCGCGATGACTTGCGTCTTCCTGAAGCCGATGAAGGGTAGGAAAAGCCATGAATAAAGTATTTCCATCAGTAAACCTGCCCGAAACCCCGGACACGCCCCCCCTTGGTCAACGCTCTGGCAGCAATCTGGAGCGTGTTCTTGCGGCTGGCCATTTCGCCGTTACCGGAGAGCTTGGACCACCCAAGAGCCAGGACGTTGAGGTGGTGCGCACCAAAGCCAAATTGCTCAAAGGCGTAGTGGATGCGGTCAATATCACCGACAACCAAACGGCTGTGGTGCGCATGTCATCAATCGCTGCGGGTTTGATCACGCTTCAGGAAGGACTGGAACCCATCATCCAGATGACCTGTCGCGATCGTAACCGGTTGGCCATACAGGCCGATATTCTGGGTGCCCACGCCTTGGGTTTGCGCAATGTGCTTTGCCTGTCGGGCGATCATCAGTCGATGGGCAACCACCCCGGCGCCAAGAACGTGCATGATATAGATTCAATGCAACTGATCGGCATGATCCGCGATATGCGCGACAAGAATGCCTTCCAATGCGGTGAGGAGATCAAAGGCGGTGGGCCGGGCATGTTTGTTGGCGGTGCTGCGAACCCGTTTGCTGATCCGTTGGACTGGCGGCCCTACCGGCTTGCTAAAAAGGCGATTGCCGGCGCGGACTTCATCCAGACCCAGCTGATCTATGACCTGCCACGCTTTCGTGAATACATGAAGCGGGCGGTTGATCTGGGCGTCACCGAAAGGCTGAGCTTCATCGCCGGTGTCGGGCCTTTGAAAAGTGCCGGCATGGCAAAATTCATGCGCGACCGGGTGCCGGGAATGTCCATCCCTGATGAGATTGTCGCCCGTATGGAAGGTGCTGTCGCTGGCATCAGCAATGAGGACAAAGCCGCCCGCACCAAGGCCTGGCGCGACGAAGGTATAAAGCTGTGCATCGAACAGATCGGGGAAATCCGCGAAATCGAAGGCGTGGCCGGCGTGCATATCATGGTCATCGAGTGGGAAGAGGCCGTGCAACCCATTGCCGAGGGCGCTGGTCTTTTGC
>JAAEUE010000133.1 GCA_024227565.1 Alphaproteobacteria bacterium | reverse complement strand
CCGGATCGCAACAATAAACGGTTCAAAAAACACCCATTCCCCATCTTCCATCAACAGCCGAGCCACAATAGCCTCCTCAAAAGCTACCGTGAATCACATCTCAGATGATTTGGGAATCCAATTTGTCAACAGGACCTAGGTCGGGTTGAAAGCTGTTATGCGCGGGGCAACAAGCTCCACGCTCAGCTCATCTGCAAAAACCTCCGCCGAGACATAGGGAAGGGGCATCAAGCTGGCCGCTTTGGTGTCAACGCTGATGGTGATCCTGACCTCGTTGGTTGCCGCGTTTTCAACGATGGTCACGTCCCATTTCGCTTTGCCTTTCTGCAAGCGCGGGAGCTGGCCCTTCGCAAAGGTCACCGCATCGGAATAGTCCAATTGCCCATAGGAAACCGAGCGCAGAGCCTCGCCCGCAACCGCTTGCATGGTGTGCCTTACGTAGATCACATGGCCAAAGTTGATTGAGCCGGCCAACAACATGATCAATACCGGCATGGTCATGGCGAATTCGATGGTCGCCACACCAGTACGCGCGCTCAGGAACCTTTTAAGAACTACTCCGAACAGCCGGTCTTTGCCCTTGGTCTCATTTTTGTGTTTATTGTTTTGTGACACCTGCCAAACCTCTCAATTGAATATTTGAAGGACACTTGCCCATTCTGAGAGGTATTTTTCTTCTTTTTACTGAAACTAACAATCATCATCATTGGATGATGGGAATGGAACATTAGAACAAATCGTTTTGAGCAAATTTATTAATGCTTGAGTAAGAATTGGAATAATGGGGAGGTAAGTACGACTTTTTTCGATCTATAAACCAGACCGGCATTCAAGCCTATCCTAAGATGGAAATGAGGTCGTCAGTTTGGTGAAATCAGGCCAAAGGTGGCCCGGCAGTGTCGGTGTAGGCGTAATCTGGCTCAGTTTATCGGACCCCGGGCTCTTTAACAGTCGGCAAGTTCATGACCTTCGCACGTTATGTCCGGCTGATCGAACCGAGGACACTTGGCTGGCGATAAACCAATGGGGCGACGGCGAACCAATTGCGTTCGTCGCCTCTGCCAACTGTGCGCCAGACGGGCAGCGCCGGTCGAGTTACCAAGCCCCGTCAGCCGCCTCTTTCAAAATCAGTTTGTCGAGGGTGAGATCAGATACAGCCCGCCTTAACCGGGCGTTCTCTTCCTCAAGATCTTTGAGACGCTGCGCATGATCGACTTTCAAGCCGCCAAATTCGCGCCGCCACCGGTAATAGGTTTGAACACTGATCCCGATTTGCCGGCAGGCTTCGCCCGTTTTCAATCCTCGTTCCAGTAGTTCTTCAGCTTCACGAAGATTACTCAAAATTTGCTCTGTCGACGGCTTCTTGCGGCCCATGACTAACGCCCTCCTCAAATTGGCTGAACTTAAAAAATTGTAGCTCGGATTTGGCGAAGGAACCTTTTGGCACACCCGCCATATCAACGGCCGGACACTGGTCGCAGGATGGCTGCGGCCGGTTCGACCTACACGTCTTTACCCACCGTCCAGTTTCAGGCAGCTTCACATTGGGTGAGTTCGTCGATGAACCGGCCAAACAACTCACCACGCGACGAGACCCCAAGCTTCAAGTATATGTGCTTGATGTGGTTTTGCGTCGTGCCTGGTGTGATCCCGAGTATCCGTGCGATCGATTTTGCGGATTCGCCAGAGATCAACAAACGCACGATCTGATGCTCTCGCGGGCTCAAAGTGGTCGCCCCAAAATTGTCGAACGCAACATTGGTCCGCTTTTTGGTAAGGTCCTCCGTTTGCTCTTCCACAACGACGCTTTCATTGCGAAGGGTCCAGATGCGCTGCAACGCAACGGTGACCAGCGGGGCGATCAACTGAAACTCGGAGAGCTCGCTCGCGCGATACTTCTTGTAGGTTGCTGAACGGGTGAGCGTGAGGGCCAATGTCCTGCCATTCCCCACAGAGCATAGATAGCCGATCTGGTCGGCAAACCCGTTCGCCGTGGCGAGATAATCTTGGCAGAAAGCCGTGGCCTGGAAGTTGCGCGGGGCAAGTTCCGTCACCTGGTATGCACCTGCAAGGCACTCATTCTTGGCCGCCAAGTAAAACGGATCATCGCGAAAATAGCTTTCGCAATAATCGGTCTTCACTGGCCGCTGATCGCGATAGTCGATGATGAGCGGGCGCTCCTCCTGCTCAAAGCAGACGATCGCCCATGCATCAAACGACGCAATACTTGCCAGCGTTGTCGCCAGCTTTGTCGGAAGCAGCCTCTCATCTTGTTCAGAGAGAAATCCAGCAATATCGTATATAAACCTACCATTCATGGTTAAGTCCTCTTTGCGAACCCCCCGGCTCTGCAACTTGACTCAACCTAAAGGATAAGTGGATTTGGAATAGAATGCTGTCCGGATTGCGCAAGTGTTGGACAGATACCGCATAAATTTGTCCCTTTCAGACCAAAATGACGACCACAAAGCCGCACCATGACGTGGACACCTGGTCCAAAAACATCGCGCATTTGCTCCTGGTTGGCGACCTCACAGCACTTTGGTTCTCAAAAAATTCTTGAATAGTGGTTGCACCAAGCGTTGCGCGGAATCACCTTAACACACTTTTATAGTGATATATCTAATACATTTCAATTATAACGGGTAATATTTGCCATCCCCCCAAAACCCGGTAATTTCCAAAATGGACAATTTCCTCAAACATCTGCGTGCAAGAGCCATCGCAAGTTCCTGGTTGCGCATAATTTACAAGCATTTGATGCAATCCAGACGCAGCGGTCAGACCCTGCCCTGCATGGAGTAGAAACAATGCACCACACACAGGGTACACGTTCGTCCCAGGCGTTTGCGGAATGGCCGGAAGCCTTCGGCATAGGGTCTTCAGCAAATAGTTTTAAAAGAGCCGGCCCGGCTCAATCACATCATTCTCATCTCAGAGGCTGGTTCAATTGTGTCTTGTCCGCGCCCCTCCGGAACTTTGGGTCCAGGGAATACTATTATGCGACACCAGGCATGCCTATTTTGCACTTGAGCCCTGAAAACCCTCAGGCGCCCACCGCAGAAAAAGAGCGGCCAAGGAAAAGGTGAAACAATTGACCTGACCACATTGCGTCGGCTAGGGTTGGCCTGTGGGGAGCCATAAACGAGCACGAACGCGGTTGCCGAAGTTGGGCGCGGTAACTGTAGGTGCGAGTGGGGACTATGGCGGACGAAGCGCCAGACTGGGCGTTGCCAGAACTGTTCCGTTTGTCGGAACAGGACTTTGAAGGGCCTGACTTCAGCAAGCTGATGTTGCTCGTCTTGCGACGGCTTGATGCCGCCTTTCCGAACCTCATCGACCTGACCACATGTATGAAGATTGTCACCCATATTGAAGAGTTCACCCAACTTTGGGAATGGCTCCGGCAACAGGGAATCGTGAACGGTCCAATTTCCAATTGCACGCTCACGCTCTCGGGCAAGCGGTCGTTCAATGCAACTCTTGAGCAGTGGCCGGCGCTGGGCACCCGGTTCATGAACGCACAGGATGGGATTGAGGGCGAGGAAGCTTCAGAATTGCTCCTATCGATCATGAAGCATCACTTCAGCACTTTCGGCGGTCTGCCGGAGAACCGCTAGGGACGGCGAACTTGCCAGCTCGGGCAACTTCCGTTCAGACGTAACTGTCCGATCGGAGGTTGCTCTAGATTTTCAGACGCATTCCAAGGCCACTGAGTGGCCCTTAAGGTTTTTGGCTGCCGGCAAGGTTTGTTGCTTCAAGCCGCGCCATCTCAAGCAGATATGTCAAAAAACGATGGTTGTTTGCCCTTGAGAGGGTAATTGCTTTCTCGATCGTCCGGACAGTTGCTTGCAGTTCAGTAATGCTTTTTTTCCCCGTTGGTCGCGAGGTATCAGTAGACATGCCCGTCTCCGTTCTATCAAGTCGCCTGACCGCATCGCCTCTGCGTTCGTCTGCAAACTGAATTGAACGAGTGCGGGTCCCCAGACTCTAGAAACTACCGGTATTCTAAAGACATAATTCGCAGGTGCATACCTTTGCATCTGAATACTTTGGTAAATGTAACGTGATCTATCATTGAGACACTGTGTAATCGATACATTTTGTCTCGAAAATTAACACCGATACTTCATTCTCAAAAAAAATATGAATTCTTCACACCGACAATTAGGCACACATAGCGCAAATAATTGAGCCGCCATGCGTTCATCCAACCAAAAAAGGCTCCAGACTTTCGCCTGGAGCCATTTGGCTGGTTCATTCGCAAGTGGAAAAGCGCGAACCAGGCAGGGAGGGAGTGGGGCAGTTAGAGATTGCCCTTCTTCATTTCGCCGGCAATCCGGTCCGCCTGCCGCAAGGCGAGAGAAACGATCGTCAGCGTTGGGTTCTCCGAAGCACCAGTGGTGAACTGGCTGCCGTCGGAGACAAACAAGTTGGCCACGTCGTGGCTCTGTCCCCATTTGTTGACCACACCGTCCGAGGCCTTGGCGCTCATCCGGCACGTGCCCAGATTGTGGGTCGAGGGATAAGGCGGGGTCGGATAGGTCTGGGTGGCCCCCACCGCATCATACACTGCCGAGCCTTGCTGGAAGGCGTGGTTGCGCATGGCGATGTCGTTGGGATGGTCATCGAAATGCACGTTGGGCACCGGCAGGCCATATTGGTCCTTTTCGGTGGCGTGCAAGGTGACGCCGTTCTTCTCTTGGGGCATGTCTTCACCCACCAGCCACATGCCGGCCATATGGTCGTACATGTCCATGGCCGAGGTGAACTCGCGGCCCCAGGCGCCTGGGTTGAGAAACGCCGCCATGAACGGCAGGCCCAACGACAGGGTCTCCATTTCATAGCCGCCGGCAAATCCACGCGAGGTGTCATGCTTGGACTCGTCGGTAATGATCCCGGCCATGGTGGTGCCGCGATACATGTTCACCGGCTTGTCGAACACCGCATAAACCGAACCGGTCATATGGCGCATGTAGTTCTTGCCCACTTGGCCCGATGAGTTGGCCAAGCCGTCCTTGAACATGGAAGACTCTGAGTTGAGCAGCAAACGAGGGCTCTCATAGGCATTGCCGGCAACACAGACCACCCGGGCCTTTTGCTGATGCATCTTGCCGTCCTTGTCGGCATAGACAACGCCTGTGGCCTTGCCCTTGGCGTCATGCTCTATCTTCAGCACTTGCGAGTTGGGCCGAACTTCCAGATTGCCGGTAGCTTCGCCTTTGGGGATCTCCACATAGAGCGTGGACCATTTGGCGCCCGACTTGCAGCCCTGGAAACAGAAGCCGATCTGCTGGCACGAGCCGCGCCCGTCGCGTGGTTCTGAGTTGATGGCCATGCGGCCGGTATGACAGTTCTTGTAGCCAAGCTTGTCGGCACCAGCCTTCATCACCTTGAAGTTGTTGCTGCCGGGAAGGCCGGGAATGTTGTTGGTGCGCGTCACGCCCATGCGGTCCTCGGCCTTAGCGTACCAAGGGGCCATTTCAGCGCCGTCAATCGGCCAATCCAGAAGCGAGGCGCCTGGAATGTCACCGTATGTGGTGCGGGCTTTCCATTCGTGATCCTGGAAGCGCAAAGACGCACCGGCCCAGTGCACGGTGGAGCCGCCCACCGCCTTGACAATCCAGGCCGGCAGGCCCGCAAAGTCTTTGGCCACACGCCAATTGCCCGATGTGGTGCGTTTGTCGAGCCAGGATATCTTGCCGAACATGCCCCATTCATCGTTTTCAAAGTCTTGGATCTCGTGGCGGCCGCCGGCCTCCAAGATCACGGTTTTCACACCAAGCATCGCGAGCTCGGCTCCCAAGGTTCCGCCGCCTGCGCCAGAACCAATGACGACGACGACTGTGTCGTCTGAAAGATCGAATTTACCTGCCATTGTTTTTCTCCTTTGCGCGCTTAGCTGAGCCAGTTGATGTCGTCGAAGCCGCGGCTGATGTAACCGCCTTCTTCGGCACTGGCGCCCTCATAGCCAAAGATCGGCCAAACCTCCGGATTGTTGTAGATGCCAGTGACCAGCGATCCGCGGATCTTCTGGAAGAAGCCGGAGCTTTCCATGGCCTTCAAAAGCGCAACACGGTCGGCCTCCCAGCCAACAGCGGTGTAATCCGTTTTATGGGCAGCTTGAGCGGCCTTGTTCAGGTCGGCAACGCCGCCTTCCAAGAGCTTCTTGTCGTCCTCAGATTTGGCCGCCGCGCCATCAAGCCCCTCGATGACCTTGGCATAATATTTGTCGGCGAGCCGATCGTGGGGATAGATGTCTCTGGCCATTTGAACCAAAGTTGCAAAGCTTTCCGGCTTAACCGCCTTGGCCATGGCGGCCCAGGCACAGTCGGCGCCCACGATCATGCCTGATGAGGCGACCGTCATGACGACCAGCGAGGCACTGCCGGCGCTCAGCACGCCGCGGCGTGAGAGTTTCACCCGTTTGTCGAGTACGCGCATTTCTTGTGCTCCTTCCTAGGTTGAATTAATTGAGTGCTTCCTCCGATGTTCCCGTCTCGCTCTAAGTGTAGCGGCCGTGCCGTTGCAAGACCTCGATCTTGTAGCCGTCGGGGTCAGCGACGAAAAAGAATTTGGCCATGAGAGCGCCTTCGCGGTGGAATTCCTTCACCGGCGTGGGCTCAATGCCCGCCCCGCTCATGCGGGCATGTTCTGCATCCACGTCCTCCACCGA
Organism: Alphaproteobacteria bacterium; assembly: GCA_024227565.1. Classification (GTDB taxonomy): domain Bacteria; phylum Pseudomonadota; class Alphaproteobacteria; order Rhizobiales; family CAJQND01; genus JAAEUE01. Next base: position 6,458 of record JAAEUE010000133.1, on the reverse strand, counting down.
CACCGCCAGATGGCCATAGCCCGAACCATGACTGTAAGCCTCCGTGGCGTCGTGATTGACGGTGAGTTCAACTTCAAAATCGTTTTCCGGGTTCTTCAGATAAACCAGGGTGAAGCCGTCGAACTCAAAGCGGTCCTGGATGCCGAGCCCGAAAGCCTTGTTGTAGAAGTCCACAGACTTCCCCTCGTCCAAAACCCGCACCATGGTGTGGATGGCCTTTGCCATTCTCTTGTCTCCCCTAATCTTGAGCCGCCGCGACGAACTCGATGATCTTGTGCCGTATTTCAGGGTCTTTTTGTTTGTAGAGCATCACCGACCCAGGGATCAGAGCCTTTGGATCGGTAAGCCAGGCATCAAGGTGCTGGCGCGTCCAGGTGATGCCGGCCGTCTTCACGGCCTTGGAATATTTGAAACCGCCAACACTGCCCGCCGGGCGGTCCAGCACGCCCCACAGATTGGGGCCCTGGCGCGCCGGTTCGCCCTTGCCGATGGTGTGGCACAGTTTGCAATGCTTTTTGTATAGCTTGGCCCCGGCTTCCAGGGCCTGTGCCGGCTGTGCCAGCAACGCGCACCCAAGCGCAATAAGGATATGAGCGCAAACCAAGCGCATAAAAGAGCAGCCTCCCTCTGCAGCACTTAACGGCCGCTTGAGGAAGATGCTAGCACCCGCGCCCAACGGGGTGGTGTTATCGGGCTACTACGCGCGCCTCAGCTCATGCGTTGGCCGCAACGGCCGTTTCTGCAGCTTCCACCTTCAGCCTGGAATGATCGAAATCAGGCTCCAGGAAATTCACGCAGCAACACCTGAGCAACGAGGCAAAATTGGGAACCTCTCCGTTCAGCTCCAGAGCTTCCTCGTAAAGCGTGGAGAGAAACTTCGCCATGGGCATGCCTTGGGCTTCGCAGATATCCTCCAACACAAGCCAGAATTTGGCTTCAAGCCGAACACTGGTCGGATGGCCGGAAAGGCGCACTGAGCGGGTTTCGTGGGCATAATTGCCCGGGTTCTGGCCAGCAAATACTTGACACATAACAACTCCTCCCGAGCTGAAGGCAAAGGTGCCCCTTGTTGTTTTCGGGCTGGGGCGACCGCGGTTCAGCTGATTAGATATCGAAGATACCACACTTTAAGTCCTCCAGGAAGTTGCACTCATGGAGGAGGCGCAGTCGCGCCCTGCCAGTGGGGTATCAGGTTAGAAACGGCGCGGGCTTAGCGCCTCAAGGTCAATTTTGAGCTGTCTTTCAAAAACCAGATCTGAAACCAGCTCGGCGGTGGAAGATGCCAGGGTCAGACCAAGATGCCCATGGCCAAACGCGTAGATGACATTGGCGCACCGGGCGGCACGCCCAACCACGGGCAGGGTGTCTGGCGTGGTCGGGCGCATCCCCATCCATTCAACGCCTTCAACGTCTTGCAATCCGGGCACCAGCTCCCTGGCCTTTGCAAGCATCATGCGGGACCTTTCGAACTTCGCGGCCCGCTCCAGGCCGGCGACCTCCGAAGCACCCCCAACCCGGACACCGTCGCTGAGCGGCGACATCACAAAGCCCTCGGCGGTGAAGAACAAAGGCTGGTTAAGAGCGGGAAATGCGCTTTTGGGCAGCGTGGTGTTGTAGCCGCGCTCTCCGATCAAGGAGACTTTGTCGCCCAGCTGCGCGGCAAACTTTCCAGACCAGGGCCCGGCGGCCACCACAACGTGCTTGGCCCTGGCAACCGGCCCGTGGGCTGCGTGCAGAACCACCCCGCCCTCCACCGCTTCAAGGCGCTCAACCTTCTCGAACCGGGTGACAACCCGGTTGGAACTCACCGCCTCGTGCAGCGCAACGCAGTAGTCCTTCGGGTCCGTGACAACCTGATAGTTGGGCGCATAAACCCCAGCCGGGATCTTGGGCGACAAGCCCTCCTGCAGGGTGTGCAGCGCCTGGCCCTCCAAAATCTCGTAAACGGTGCCTTCATCTGCGCGCAGCTTCCAGTTGCCAAGGTCGCCCCTCAGCGCCGCCATGGAGCCATAAAGATAGAGCGCGCCGCTCTGGCGCACCATCTGCTGCAACCCGGTGCGGGCAAGAACCTTGGGCAGGGTTTCCTGCTCAAGCTGCATGAGCGCGGCCAGGGTTTGCAGGCTTTGGTCAAACGTCTTCTTGCGGGCCGCCAGCGCAAACCGCAAAAGCCAGCCTGCGGTCTCGGGCAAATCTTGCGGCACCACCGAGAACGGGCCGGTGGGATCGAACAGCCATTTGATCGCGCTTTTGATGGTGCCGGCAGAGGCCATGGGCATGACCTCGGAGAAGGCGAAGCTTGCCGCGTTCCCGGCGCTTGCCCCGGCCGCCACGCGCTCGGCCTCCACGATCATCACGGACAGCCCCTCATGGGCCAGCTTCTCAGCAACGCACAGGCCGATGATCCCGGCGCCGATAACGGCAACGTCGGTTGAAACAGCTTGGCTCATTATCTCTCCAGGCTCATAACAGCCCGAAGTTTAGGCGGCAGATTATCCTTTGACCAACCAGAAATTTGCCCCCCGGACATTAGAAGAATTAAGCCTTACCCCGCGCCCGATGGCTGCAAGAGCCACACATTCTCATCAGCCTTGCACCGGCCTTTCAGCCCGCCCGCCACATCCACGCTCGCCAGGGCGGTTATCCCATAGCGGGGTTCATGGAGGCCATGCACTTCGCCGGTGGGAATGGAAAAGGGCGGACCCGGCATCACGGCCTGATCATACTCAAAGGTGATCAACAGCTGCGGCGCGGTGGCCGTGATTTCGGCCATATGCCTGGAGTAATCACCGCGCATGGTCTCCGGCAGCGCAACGAACGCCGCCCGGTCATAGACGGCATCGACCGGGCCCAGGGTCGCTTGGGTCAGATCGAAGATATCGCCCACAAAGATATCCAGATCCGGCGCGGCAAAACGGGTCAGCGCACCTTGGGTGGTGATCTCCGGCTCAACGCCCAGTTCCTCGAACAATTGCTCCACAGCCAGCCGGCTGAGCTCGGCCCCGGCCACCCGGCATCCCTTGGCAAGCAGCCAGGCGATATCACGCGTCTTGCCGCACAGGGGAACAAACACCCTTGCGCCCTCTGCAAGCCCAAGATCCTTGAAGTGCGCTGCCAGCAAGACATTGCCTTCGCGTTCGTGGAAGGCGATCTGGTTGTCGTTCCATTTCTGATGCCAAAATACCGGATCCATTCTGTCGCCTTTTGGGGTTGAGCTTAGAGAGCAAGACGGGCACGATACAGCGTCAAGCCGGCTTAAGGTCAAGCCCAAAATGCCCGGCGCCGGCGGCATCCCCAAGCACCGGGCAGCGCCCCGCCCGGCCATCTTGGGAATCGGGGCTGACTGTGCCACCCTTGCCCGAAAGCAGCGATGGTGTCTGGAGTAACGCGGCAAACAGGATGATGCTCTCAGATGTCAGATCCAAGGTTCAGGCTAGCAACGCCGGCTGACGGTCCAAAGTGCAACGATTTCCACAACCGGGTCTATGGCAAGACACGCCCCCTGGACGGCTGGGCTTGGGAGTTCTGCAAAGACCGCGACGCCGAAGGCCCCCTGCCCTTTGTTCTGATCGAGCAGGACGGCCAGGTGCTCGGAACCCAGGCCTACATTCCCATCGAATTCATCGACCAGGACGGCGTCTTCCCCACCGGCAAGTCGGAAGAGACTTTGGTGGATGCCTCCTTGCGCGGACAGGGCATGTTTCCAAAGCTCTATGAGCACCTGTTCCAGGTTTGCGAGGCCCGCCAGGTCCATGGGCTCTGGGGCTTCACGCCGGCGGGCAAGGCGTTCCGCAAAGTGGGCTTTGAAACCCCCTCCAAGGTCAGCCAGCTTCTCAAGCCCCTGAAATCAGACTTTGTGGCCCGCGCCCTTGCCGCCTCCTCCGAAACTGAACCGGCCCCGTCCCTCAAGAACCGCCTTTTGGGCCTGGCGGCGCTGGCCGCCTCCAAGGCGCGGGTGCCCGGAACCGCCGACAGCCAGATCACCATAGAGCCCCTGACCAAAGCCCCTGAGTGGGCGGGCGACCTCTCGCGCCGTTTCGTTGCGGCCTGGGGCGGGACCACGCTGCACCGCTCCAAGGCCTATCTGCAATGGCGCTTCCTCGCCAACCCCTACGCAGAATGCGCCCTTTGGGGGGTTTACGACGGGGGCGCGCCTGTGGGCCTGTTTGCCTCATCGCTTCATGGCAAGCTGGTCTATCTGGTGGATGTGATCATCGCCCCTAGCCCCAGCGACACGGGCGACACGGGCGACAGCGCCAGGACGGAGCGCGCGCTTGATGCGATGTTCCACAAGCTCGAGGCCCTGGGCAAACAGGCCGGTGCCTCCGGCATCCGGGGCTGGCACGGCAGCGACCATCCCTTCAGCGCCAAGGTGGCGGCCCGGGCCAAGGCGGCCGGCTGGTTCCACTTCAAGAAAGGCCACGAGATCGTGCTCTGGCGCAACGGGGCCCTGGGCGCCAACCGCCTGCCCGCAAACACCGGAGAGATCTACATCACCCGGGCCTTCACGGAGGGTCATCTGGGATGAACCCCCGCGACCGCTGGCTTTTGGACACCCTGAAGGGCCTGGCCAATGTGGCCATGAACCAGGACGGCATTGCGCTCTTCACCCAGGCCCCAATCCGGCTCGGGCCCTACGGCGACCTCACGGCCTACGGCGGCCCGCCGGCGCTCCTGATCCCCACCGGCCTGGAGCGCGCGGCCGGAGAGTTCGGCGTCTTCGAAGCGGCCTTCGGCGCCGCCAGCCTGAAGCTCTATCACCCCGCCCCCTGCCCCGATGGCTGGAGCGGCGTGCCGGACACTGGCCAGGCCGTCTGGTGGCGCTCGCCGCAAGGCTCCCTCCTGCCCGCCTGGGATCTGTGGGGCGCGATCGGTGATCTTTTGACCTTTGCCGAAGAACGCAAGGTCCCCAACCGCGATGCCCATGGCCGCTTCCCCATTGAAGCCAGCCCCAGGCACCGGGCCAGCCTGGCCCAAGTGCCGGTGGTGAACAATGCGCTCGCCCTGCTCGTCGACGGGGCCGCCAGCCTGGCGGACCCCGGCCACCGCCTGTTGTCGGGCATTGCACAGTTCGTGGCGCCGCCGGCGGTGGTCTTGTCCCATGATTGCGACAACCTCACCGGCAACACCCTGTGGACGCAAGCCAGCCGGGCCGCCCGGTTCGCCAAGCTTTTGGCAAGCGGCAAGATCGCGGCCTTTGAGCAGATCGGCTTTGCGGCACAAAACCTGGTGTCGCCGGAGCGCCACTACTTCGATGACCAGCTTGAGATGTGGGCCGCCCAACAGGCCCGGGGGTTCTCCTCGGTGATCTACATCCTGAACGGCAAGGGCGGGCGCTTTGGCGCGCGCACGCCGTTTGCCGTGTCCAAGCGGCTGATGGACCAAACGCCGGAAGGCTGCGAGATCGGCGTGCACTACAACTACCAGGCCATAAACGCCCCGGCCGAATTGACCGCCCAGATCGACCAGATCAACGGCGCCCTCGATGCGCCGGTGAAATCCGGGCGGGCCCACTATTTGACTTTTGATCCGTTGACGGATTTCCCAAAGCTCACCGCCCACGGCATCCAGATCGATGAGAGCGTGGGCTGGGCCTACGACAACTCCTACCGGGCCGGAATTGCCGGGCCCTTCGCGCCCTACGACGAGGCGGGCGAAACCGCCCATGAGATCCTGGAACTGCCCATGACCTTCATGGACATGGACCTGCCGCGCGAGGATGGCGGAGAGGACACCTTCTCAGCCATGCTGCACCATGTGGGGTGCGTGGGCGGGTGCCTGACGATCCTGGTGCACCCGGGCGCGAACAACAATCCGGAGCGCCCGGAAATGGCCGGGGTCTACCCCCGCCTGCTGGACCAGCTTGCGGCCGCCGGCGCCCGGTCGTTCACCCCCCGGCAACTGCACACCCTGTGGCGGGACGGCCCGGCAACATGAACAAAAATCTCAACCCTTAAGGCCAAATAGCGCTAATTTCGGCGCGCTTTCAGAGGCTTACGCGAATTTGGGTTCGTTTCGCAGAATCGCGTTTTCTGGCAGAAATCCGCCACTGAAGATGAACAGCCGAAAATCTATTTACAACTATAAAGTGGCATAATAACAATCAAACTCATCCAAAATAGCTGGGAATTTTTTGCTTTGACAAACCGGGCGCGCGCTTCAAACACACGTCAATCCAAAAAGCCGGGCCAGAATCGCTGAAGCATTTTTTTCGCCCAGACTGAGCAAAATATGCTCCAGGGTCACGATCCATAAAGTGGGCCCCGGCAAATGGCAGCTATGCGGACAAAGCCGACCTCCTATCTTTTGGCTTGAATGTCAGCTTCTCTATCGCGGCCGGTGTCAAGAGGGGTTCGATCATGTCATGTTGTATTCCTTTGAGCTGTTGACCTGCCTTGCCAATATGTCGTCACGGAGTTCGTGCTTCTCTTCGAGGTCGGCGTGTTGCTGCCTCATGATGG
>JAAEUE010000132.1 GCA_024227565.1 Alphaproteobacteria bacterium | reverse complement strand
GTGCAACGTTCCCTGCCCTTGGCATCGGCCATCATCGACTACCAGAAGCATCGGTCGAAGAAGCTGAAGAAAGAGGGTAACACGTAGCCCAACCGCGTCATCGCATCTGAAGCCCTACCGCGCAGCGGTTTAGTGCAATGGTACTTATCGGACCCTATGCTTAGCTAGCCAGAGAGTCCGATTTTGGCATGAAAGCAGTTGTTGTGCTCCAAGACGGCTATGCCTGATATTGCCGTTTTTTCTCGATCGGATGCGAAGCCGATCAGGGATGCGACGAAATGTGTGACGCTCCGCTCCAGGCTATGCAGAACTGTTCTGTACTCCTGACGCCCAAATGACCCAAAAAAGCAGTCTTCGGCGCGAATGAAAGGATGTGCAGGAAAACCTCCCTGTTAATCTGCGCATTAAGGGGTCTTTTAACGTTGCCACAGCGCGATTTGAAAGTTTTTCAGGGCCCCGAGTAGCCGAAAGAGGCAAAATGAGCTCTGGCAGGCCTCACTTGAGCTTCCCGGTTCGAGTTGGCCGGCAGACTTGGTCGAGCCAGAATCATCTACTGTTGGAGCATGGCGAAACCAATGTGTCTCTCCGGCGGGAACGTCCCAACGCTCGACCCGAAATTCTCTTTACTAACGGAACCAGAGAAGCGTTTCAGAGCACAGCCGGACGCAGCTTTTGCTCGGTTCGTCGGAACAAACTCGCCAGCCCGAGCACGTTCTTCAAACCTGGCCTGTTTGTAGTCCCTCTACCCCCTGCCCCACAACTCGCCCTTGCCCAATCGCGCTTATCGTCATCTGTGCAAAGTGCAGCGGCACCTGTGTGCGTTGAGACCACACACAGGCGCCTAACCACAACGAACCTGATAGAGAGGCTCGGTATGGCTGGCATTCGTGTACCCGCTTGCGCGCGCGTGCGCAACGGGTGTTCTCCTTTCGCACAAAGGCGCGTCTACGCGCCGCCCACACCCGCATTCCTTGCCCACTCCCCCTTGCGTTACGCCCCCCGGTTCCAAGGGGCCGGGCGGTCTGGGGCCATTTTGGATGTGGGAGAGGACGAAACACGAAGCCGTTGTGCTTTGCACAGGCGCCGGCGGAGGATGTGAGGACGCGGGGAGCCGATCCCTGAGTTGAGAAGATCGCCTCAAGGTCGTCAATTGATTTATTGAAATAGATCCGTTCGACCATAACTCTGCGATCAAAGCAGAAATTGTGAGCTAATGCACACTTGTCTTGAATGCATGCGTAATCGAGCTTGGTGACGAACCGTCGAGCTCCCGTACATGATCAGGTCTTAACCTGCAGTTTGGGAGATCAAGATGAAGTATTACGTTGGATTAGACGTCGCTCTGCGCTCACTGGCGCTATGTATCGTTGATGGCGATGGCAAGGTCATCCTTGAGAAGCAGCTTTTCTGTGATGTTGCAGACGTCGTCGATTGTCTGAGGATGTTCGGCCAGCCGGTGGAGATGGTTGGCCTGGAAGCAGGGACAATGAGCCAGCACCTGTTTCACGGGCTGTCCGCAGAGGGCTTCAATATGGTTTGCATGGAGACCAATCAGGTCAACGCGGCACTTTCTGCAATGAGGAACAAGACGGATAAGAACGACGCACGTGGTATTGCACAGATTGTCCGTTCCGGCTGGTACAATCCAGTCTTCATGAAGAGCAAGACCAGCCATTGTGAACGCGCCTTGCTGACCAGCCGCAAGACGGTTTTGAACAAGTGCCTTGACTTGGAGAACGAGATCCGCGGATTACTCAAGGTGTTCGGCATCTGCCTTCCCAAGTTCATCAAGCACTACAACTTCGCAAAGCTGGTCAGGCCTATCCTCGAAGCTGACGAGGGTCTGTCTCACGCCATGATGCCAATGCTCGATGCTCATGAAGCGTTGCTCGTCACGTTCGCTGAATTGGATGGCCGCGTGAAGAGGGATGCGCGCGAGGACGAAGTTTGTGCGCGTCTGATGACCGTTCCTGGCGTGGGAGAGATCACGGCACTCAGCTTCAAGTCGGCGATAGAAGATCCAGCTAGGTTCAAATCCTCACGCAATGTTGGTGCACACTTCGGACTCACGCCTCGGCGTTTCCAATTGGGCGAAATGGACAACCATGGACATGTGTCGCGAGCCGGAGATGCCGCTGTCCGGGCCAACCTATACACGGCAGCTAACTCGCTCCTGATGCGAACCCGTCACCCATCCAATCTGAAATCTTGGGGCTTGAAGCTGGTGCGCAAGAAGGGACGGCGCCGTGCGACGGTGGCCCTTGCGCGAAAGATTGCCGTTATCCTTCATCGTATCTGGGTTGACGAAACCGAGTTCCGCGCGAACGGCTGTGAGGTGACTGCATGAGATAACACCTCACCCGTTTGAGCGGGATCGTCCTCACCTGGACGAGGTTTGTGGATGAAGCCGATTATGTCCGCTGCGCACAAAAGCGCGATTGAAAGCAAGGCTCTCCACCGCCGATCCAGCACATGCATGCAGCGGCCTCTTAGTCCATGAGGCCAAAAGATTGCGAAGAGAAGCGTGACCCAGGTGACTAAGAAACCCCCCAAGAGAGGAAATTGGAGCTTGACTGAAACACTCGATTAGAGAAGCGGACCTTAGGCCAACACGGGCTTGCAGTTTGAAGAGCTCGCTTGTTTCGTGGGCGTCAACGTCAGACTCGGGCGGGAAGCAGTCATTCGCTGCAACGCAGTGCTGGAACCAATGACAACTGAAACCGGTCATTGAATGCTATCGGTTGGTACATCCAGGAGGCGGCAAAGCGAGAGTTTGCCTGCCAGTCGCGCGTAAGGGCCGAATGTGCAAATGCGTGGGTTTGTCCTTCGGCAGAAGTTGCCGACACCAAAACATTACGGCAGCTTTACCTCCACAGCCACCGTTGGCGTGAAGAAGATTCATGGCCCAACCCGGACATCTACCTCTACACGCGGCAGCTGCCGGAAGAGACGATTTGCCTCTGTTGCAATGGTTGCACTACATTGTTGCCGTCTCCGGTTCGAGCCGTTGCGGCTCGAGCCTTTTTTTGTTCGCTCTTTTGGTTGCAACAAGCCGAAAGAGACTGAGCGTTGCATTTGGCTGGAAGGGCAAACACATGACCGAAGAAGAAACCGTTCTGGCCACGCTGGAGGAATATGCAGACGCATATTGTGCCAAGGACATCGTTCGCCAGATGGCGATATTCGATGACGGAGATGATATCTCGATGATCGGTACCGGGGCCGATGAACTTTGTGCCGGTCGTTCAGCTGTCGAAGCGATCTTTGTCAGAAATTTTGCCGAAGCCACGGCCACGCGATTTGTCTGGCACTGGCGTCATGTGACACTCCGGGAAAGCTGCGCAGTAGTCGCCGCCAATCTGATCATCCATCTGGAGATTGACGGTCGTGCCACTGAGGTGCCGGTGCGGTGGACTGTGTCGCTGGTTGGGAGATCAGGCGGTTGGAAATGGTTGCATCGCCATGCATCGTCCGCCGCAGGAGCACAGGATCAGGGGGCTGCCTATCCAATCGTAAGCTGACTCCACGTCAAAGCGGGGTTCTCAATGTTGTGGGCGGTAATATTCTGCGCCCGAGCAACTGAAGTTGAGTAAGTCTGTTACATCAGAGGCCCACATTTTCCGGGATTTCATCTTTTAATAGTTGAACAAAGGACCGGCGCGTCAGCTTCCTGACCGGGCAGCTGTTGTCCCATTGTGGAAGTCGGGTTGATCACGTTCCTTCTGCCTTGATCGAGGAAAGCCAGTTTCTCAATGCGCAGATTGCCGATCTATCTTGGTCGCCCTTTCGACAGACAATATACAATGCCCGATTCAGCGATATGATGGTGTCGTCCAATCTGATCAGCCGGCCCGCCTCATGCCGGTGGTCGCTACATTACAGAGAGCTGCGACCGGGGCCCGAGTTACGCCATGTGTGGAAACGCGCAAGTCAGGTACAGTTCTCCGAGTGATCGGAGGAATTGATGTCTCGCTTTATTGAAGGGCTTGATCGCAGTCAGGCGACACTGTTTCCCGAGAGGCTTGAGGATTGGATCGACGAAGATAATCCGGTTCGGGTGATTGACGCATTTATTGATGCGCTTGAGCTGTCCGGATTGGGATTTGCTCGGGCTAAAGCGGCAGAGACAGGTCGTCCAGGGTATCATCCTGCAGTTGTGTTGAAGCTTTATGTTTACGGCTATCTCAATCGGGTGCAGTCGAGCCGTCGGCTTGAGCGTGAGGCAGGTCGCAATGTTGAGGTGATGTGGCTGACGGGCCGTCTGGTGCCCGATCACAAGACCATCGCCGACTTCCGCAAGGATAACGGAGCTGCAATCAGCAAGGTGTGTTCTCAGTTTGTGGAGCTGTGCCGGCAGATCGGGCTTTTGTCGGTGGCAAGCGTTGCGATTGACGGTTCGAAGTTCAAGGCTGTGAACAATCGGAACCGGAACTTCACCAAGGCGAAGATGAGCCGGCGGATGCAGCAGATTGACGAGAGCGTTGTCCGGTATTTGCAACAATTGGACAGTGCCGATCGTCAGGAGCCAACGGCAGCGATCAGCGCAAGGGTCGAACGCCTGCACGACAAGATCGGCAAGCTGCGCGAGGAGATGGGCGGCTGAAGTCTCTGGAAGTCCAGATGCTCAATGAGCCGGATGAACAGATCTCTCTGAGCGATCCGGATGCGCGTTCAATGGCGACCAGCGGCCGTGGATCAGGTGTGGTGGGCTACAATGTGCAAGCCGCGGTGGAGACCGATCATTACCTGATCGTCGCCCATGATGTGGTGCAGACCGGCTCTGACCGGGCCCAGCTTGCCCCGATGGCGCAGAAAGCCAAGGACGCCCTGGGGGTGGATGAGCTGGATGTGGTTGCCGACCGGGGATACTTCAGTATTTCGCGTTCAGTTTCAATGGTCATTTTCGAGTGCGTCTTTCGCCGGACCTTTGATCCTGTGGCGTCGACATGAAGGTGCATGTGCTCACTATGTCGAAGGCCACTCTCACGAAAGCACGAATTGATGCGTGGAGGAATGCCGTGCGGCATAAGGAAGGCCGGAAACTAGCGGAATACTGAACGAGATGTTGCGGATTTCATTCGTCCCCCGCGACGTCCTATGTCCCAAATCAGACATATGCAGCGCTCCCAAGAAACGATTGAATTGTCCGCATCCACATTTGAGCGCTGTGATCCTCACTTCGCACCTATGAGGCTGCACATGGACGATCTGGTTGTCGATGAGGAAGTGTCGGGCCATGGCACGCTGGACACAGTGTTGCGCGGCTATAGGGCGGATGCGGCAATCTCGGGCGAAACCAGCACGCTTGCCGTACAGCCGGCCTGCATTGGCCGCATCTGGTTTCAGATCCTCGTGCGGGGCAAGAAGGCCGGTATCCAGCAGCGCTACAACGGGGTGAACGCAATCGACCTTGGTTACAAGGTCAAGACCGCCATTGATGAGCTGGAGAAACAGCGCCTCAACACCATCTCGCATCCACTATATCCGAACATTCTTGACACGCTGCCGTGCCTCATCGGCACCTTTGAATCGGGCAGTTTCCCGAGCGCTTTTCCGGACACGTGCCTGCTGAAGGGCAGTCTGGCCACGGTGCCCGGGGAAGACCATAACGGCGTAAAGGAGGTCTTTCTCGAACATATTGCCAAGGTGGCCGCCGACGATCCATGGATGAAAGACAACCCGCCAGAGGTCACCTTTGGCAACAAGTTCGGCGGTTTGGATGCTGAAGCAGCTGATATACCAACGGATCATCCGATCGTCACCACCATGGTCGACTGCTTTAAGGAGATCACCGGCGCGGAGCCTGAAATAAGTGGACGTCAAGGTGCGGCGGATACTCGCTTTTTGATCAACAATGGAGATACGCCAACAGTCATATTTGGCCCGGGTCCAACTGCGGTTATGCATGCAAATGACGAGTATGTGGACATTGATGACTATATGACGGCCATCAAGGTGTATGCATTAAGCATTTGCGACTGGTGTGGCGTCGATGATTAAACATGGATTCAGGTGAGATTGCGCCAAAGTCAGTATGATCCCCGATTGAAACAAATTAGTCCTCAATCTGGTTGTTTTGACCGCGCAATCTTATTGATCCTCGTTTCGCGGGGATCGGATGATGTGCTAGTCCAGCTCGGCAAGCAATTTTTTAGCCTTCTGGCGGTGGCGCTTGTTGGTGCTCAGCTTGGTTTTCAGCTTCTTCAGTTTCTTGCCCGATTCTTCAGCAGCCATCTCGGTCTCCAGCTTCTTTGCTTTTTTCTCCAGTTTCCTGAGAATTTTCTCTAACGCTTCACGCTTTTTCGAGCGTTTCAGATTGCCGAGTTTAAGCAATTTGCTTAGTTTCATTGTACATTCCTCCCTGGGGGGCTTTTCGGATATCGTACAGCAACACCCTTCAGATCGGTGTATGGTAACAACACAATTCCGTTGTGGCACGTGGCCGCGTTTCACGCCGCAGCCAGCTGATTTCGCACGGAAGGGCCGACCCGGTTAGACCTCTTGTGCAACCGCTTCAACGTCGTCGTCGTCAAGGCCAATCAGCTCTTCGGCCTCCATGGCGGCTAGATCATGAGATCCGAACAGCGTTTTGGCAATGTCGGTAAGGTGCCAGATGGCGTCGCGGGCATAGCCGTGGTCGTTGATCAGTGAGGTTCCCATTTCAGGGGTAATCTTGCGGGCGCGAATGAGCTTGTCAAGTTCACCATTGGCAACGCTGTTCTCTTCGTCGATCGCTACGCGATAGGCATCGAGTTCGACGACATTTCGATCTTCCTCGGGTGTATCGCGCAACTCCTGGATTTCGCGCAGCAGTTGGGCAAGTTGCACCCGCAACGCGTTGTACTCTTTGCGGATATCCTCGTCCTCGTCGACAATGTAACGGGTGACGTTCTTGCGGATGTGTTTGATCTCCTTGACCGTCATGACGATCTGCCGGCAGGACCGCCTGAGCGCGTAGAGTTGGTCGATAAACTCCGGCGGCAGGTCGGCGTGGGCATGACTGATGAAGTCCAGGATACGGGCATACAGGGCCTTAACCTTTCTTTCGTAGGTCGCGTCGAGGTCGAACTCGTGGATCTCGCGATCCTTGTCGATCAGGTCTTCAAGATCGTCGGCGGTGAGAATCTCCGTGCGATGCAGGTTTATGCCATGGGCAATGATCTCGAAGGCGTTGTCATAGAGGTGGATGATCTCGTTGCGCACCGCTTCCAGCATGGTTTCGGGGAAATCGAGCACGGCATCGGTGAGGTATTTCGGTTCGACGATGTCGAGCGTGGGCGCGGGAATGCTGCGCTCGAGGAAATTCACCAACTGCCTGACGAACGGCACCAGAACAACTACGCCGATGACGTTGAAGATGGTGTGGAAGACGGCGAGCTTGAGGGTGTAGTCGTCGGCGCGGATCCCGACCACTTCAGAAACCACATCAACCGCCCAGACCAGCTGGGATATGAAGGCAATGGCAATGACGCCGGTGATGAGGTTGAAGATCAGGTGGCCGGCGGCCAGGCGCTTGCCCTGGTAGTTGGAACTCATGGCGCCGAGAATGGCGGTGATGGTGGTGCCGACATTGGCGCCGATAGCAAGCGCCAGGGCGTTCTCATAGGTCACCTGCTGGGCGGCGAGCGCGGTGATAATCAGCACCAGAGTGGCATGCGAAGACTGCATGACCACGGTGGCGAAGATGCCGATACCGGCAAAGGCGAACAGGCCCAGATAACCCTCCAGCGCAAACTGGGTCATGTCAATGCTGGAGCGGAAAGCCTCAAAGCCTTCCTTCATGTGATGGATGCCGAGGAACAGGAAGCCGAGGCCGGCGAGAATATAGCCGGCGCCCTTTAAGTGGCGGTTCGTCTGGAACACCATAATGATGCCGAACACCAGCATCGGCATGGCGTAGGCGGAAATCTTAACTTTCAGGCCGAGTCCAGCGATCAACCAAGCACCGGTCGTGGTGCCGATGTTGGCGCCGAAAACGATGCCGATGCCAGAAGCTAGCGCAATCAGTTCGGCACTCAGGAACGAGATGGTGATGACCGAGACCAGCGAGCTGGATTGCATGATCGTCGTGGCGACAACACCGAATGAGATCGACTTCCAAAGCTTGTCGGTGGTCTTGTTGAGAAGGTTTTCCAGTAGGCCGCCGGTAAAGGCCTTAAAGCCCTCTTCCAAAAACAGCATGCCAAACAGGAAGATGGCCACACCTGCGGCAATTTCCTTGAAGTCTGGGCTGATCCAAAAGCCGTAGATTAGGACCGCACACATCACAGGCAAGATTATTCGCCGGATCATGACAACTCTCCACTTGAAATTCGGCGGCCAGTTTTGATGCGATCTGCAATGCCCCCTTCAATGCTGCGCGCAAGCCTTGGATGGGGGGCAGAAATTGGCCGAATACAGGCAAACGCTGCAATTATGTCTGAGTTTTCACACCGATTATTGACTAGGACACGCAGCAAGTCGAGTCTTTGCCTTGAAGGCCAGCGCCGGGACGAGCTTGAGGCCGTCCAGCGTTTGGCCCAAACCGCAGTTTGCAACAGAGATATTGCTTGGAACAGACTACAATTCGTCCGCAAAGTCTGATGATGACAACAGGGGTGGCGCAGACCATGGCTCGGAAGCGTCATTCAGATGAAGATGTGTTGTGCCTTTTGCGCGAGATAGAGTTGAACCTTGCTTCAGGTTCCGATGTTGCATCGGCCTGTCGTTCTGCCGGGGGCGAGTGACGCCACCTGCTACCAGTGGCGCAATCGACACAAGCAGCAAATTCCCAGCGTCTGGAAATACCAAATGGTGTCTGGTTCGGATTGTTGGCATGCGCAGAGCGTTTCGGCGTCAACATCGACCCCGGAGATTAGCGCGCAAGGTGGGTTTGCACCGCTACGAACAGATCGAACCTGATATTGCGCTTCCGGAGTTGACACTAAATCTCGGTACCCTTCTGGCAGAAGCCGGGGGGCTATTCGCACACCGTCGCGATCCGCCGCTTATCGGTTGTGAGATCGGATGAGAGAGCCGCGATCAACATGTGAGATCGTCTCAAATACGATCCGTCCGCCTGGTTGATTCGTGAAATCCCGGATTGTCGCGTGCATAACCCCGATTATGCGGCTCTATTTATTCCTTATCCATGACCAGTGCTTGATTTAACAAATTCCCGCAGAGCCTCATTTACAGACTGTTTTACCGGGCCGAAGGTGGGGAGCAGGGGCCCCGAATCGGATGGCAGTGCGCATGATGGGGCTCCAGATTGTTCAGCTGCAAGGGCAAATGCAAATTTGGCGAACTGGCTCATTTGGCAGTTTGGGACCATTGTGCCTGGTGTGTAGTGTTCGCCATTGCTAAAACCTGCAATGATGGGCCGGA
The DNA here is from genome assembly GCA_024227565.1 of Alphaproteobacteria bacterium. Taxonomy (GTDB): domain Bacteria; phylum Pseudomonadota; class Alphaproteobacteria; order Rhizobiales; family CAJQND01; genus JAAEUE01. Next base: position 115,771 of record JAAEUE010000132.1, on the reverse strand, counting down.
GCACGCCGGATTTGATCCAGTACATGCCGCCTCTGATGTATGGCCAATAGTTTGGAACATGGTCCAGATCCAGGCCGTGCAGGGCCGTTGCCGGGTTAAAATCCAGTTCAAGCATTTGCTGTTTACTTGATGCGAGCATGCCGATTGGTCCGGCCATGCTCCAGGGCTCCTGGGGACTGAGGAGCTCGTCAATTCGCCCGGTCGAACCGGGTTCTCCCAGAAGGCAAGTGAGGCAATAGTCCAGCCATGTTGCCCCAAGATCTTGGTCAATCATCTCGCTTTCAAGATGGGGCTTGCCGGTTTGCAGCTTCAATACGTTCTCGTATCTGTCTGTTTCCAATTCGGACAAGGTGAAGCTGAAGGGCCAGATATCCTGTCCACGATTGGGCAAGCAAATGATCTTCGCGGTGGGAAATGCGCTTCGGACGATGCTCTTGATCTCGGAATTTCCGAAGGGTGGGACGGAGGCGAAAAGATCAAATTTCTGTTCGACGAACTGCAGGCGATCGACAAGCTGTTGTGTGGTGTCCGTGTAAAAACAATGGGCAATGATGGCGAATGTCGAACGGCTTTTGCGTTGCTTTTGCAGCACTGCATGTGCGGTTGAAACCGCCTGCGCCTCGCTTGCGGAAAGAGGGTGAGTCGGGAACTCAGGCAACGGTTTTGCAGATTGATCGGCTGAATTGGCAAATAGGCTGTTGCCGGCGAGGGGGCCGGTGCCCGGTGGGCCGGCCAGACCAGTTTTCAATATTTTTCGCCCCAATGATCGGCGCGCCCGGTTCGTCAGGTTCGATACAGATTTGTTCCACAATTTCAACGTTCCCGTTTCGGCCGGGACGATTGTTGAGGGAACCGGCTGTGAAGTTCTTTCGAGTTCCGTTCGTGTATCGATTGCGTCTTTCAAGGCCTCTGCTGCAGGCGCACCATAGTGCTCATAGGTGTTTTCCAGAGCCTGTTTGGGGCTGCCATCGCAGTCGTGCCAGATGTTTAGTGTTTGCTGCAACCGGTCAATGAATGTTTCAAATAAGAAGGCATCACGGCACGCCACAAACCGTGCTCGAATGATGAAGGCCCGCAAGGCGGCAATGTTTTTCAGATACGTCCTGCTGTCATAATGGCGTGAGAGGACTGCATCCAATTTTGGGAACGCGCCAATAGGTTTGTACGCGGCGCCGCCAAGCACACAAACCTGCTTGTCGAACAGCATGGCCTCAAAGCCAGCAGAACCATTTGCAGTCAGCACAAGGTCGCAAAGGGTGTAGAGCCTTGTATCGGTAACGCGTTCGCTGCGCCGGTCGAGCCAAATGGCTTTGTCTGCAAATCCATCTGCCACTTGTTTTGCTTGCTCCATAGCTTCAGCTTGGCCAAGACCATCGGTGGCTGTTTGGGGCGGGCGGACGATCGTCAGGACATCGTTTTCGGCAAGTTCAGGCAAGCATTCTTCAATCATGTGCGCAGGCGAGTTGAATTTGGTGTGGGCGCGGAAAGCCGGATCATCGAAGCTTTGAAGGCATATCAACGCGGTACGTGCATTGCCCTGTCGCAAGATCCGGTCTTGGCCGGTAAAGTCGATCGCGCCAATGCTTTCTGCCATCAGGTTGGGGGCATAAACCGATGAAGTGCACAACTGGTCCAGATTGGCCGCCCATGCTTCTTTGCCAACTATTGATTTGATCGTCGAGACATTGACCTGGGCCATGACGGACGATCCGCCTACACCCAGTGGATCGAACATTGCGGTATCAAATAGGCTTGGTTCGCAAAAGCTCAAATCCAATACAATGTGATCCAGGTTCGCCGAGGCCGCAAACGCTCTTGCGGCACCATTTTCGCCAAGCGTTACCACCACATCGAATGCAAAACGGCCGTGAATTTGCTCCAAGATCCGGCCATATTCCTGCGTAACGTCGCCTTCACCCTTCAGCAATTGTGTCCATGTGGCGAGGCCTTGGTGTGGCCATTCAGTTAAACTTGCCCGAAACTGGTCTTGCTCACGGCTTTCCGGTGCCAACAGGAAACGTTTTGCTGCCAAAACTTGCTCTTGTGCGTGACTCAGGGTCTCCCTGTTGGCGTAGATCCGGATATCAAATTCGGTCAACCGGTCAGCCGCTCTTTGGGACACAAGCATTTTTGCAAACGCAGCCGCATGGTCCCGGTAGTGGTCCATGGTCTGGCGCACTGGGAAGGGTTCGATATAAATCAGAATGCGCATATGCGTCAGGGGAGAAGCGTTTGAAGGTTTGTTAGGGCTGCTGTTGATGAATGGTTTTTCTTAACATAAGAAGCTGCTGACCGCGCGGCTCTTACGCTCTTGGTGCGGTTAAACGCTTCGCGAATTTGATCGTGCCACTCTTCCAAACTTGTGGCCAGCTGCAGGTTGGGGGCTTTGAGGGTGCTGAGATCGGGAAACGGCGTTGCAACATATTGGCAACCGGCGAGTGATGCCTGCAAGAAACCAAGCCGTGTGGTGCAACGGTCGCGCAAAACATCCACATGCGGTTCGATCACGCACGCGACCTTGGTCAGGTCGAGATCCGGATCGGATTGAGACAAGGCCGGCTCAAATGTAACACGTGGATTGTGCGCGATCGGGCCGGGCAGCTCAATTGGACCGAAGAAGGTGAGCTGACACTCAGGGTCTTCGGCGATGATTTTGAACACCACGTCATAAATGAAACCAAAGTCAGCCGCCGCCAGTTCATTGCGACAGACAAGGCCGATTGATTTTGGATTGCGCGGTGTAACCGGCACTTGAAGCACATCAGCCAAAGCTTTCTGGCGCGGTGAAATGGTCTCCGGCACGGTCATCAACTCAACATCAGGTTGATACAGCGAGGCCAGCTCGGTGAGCGGTGTTGTGGCCGTCGAGAGGCGCGGGAAGAGCTTCATTGCTGCCACATAATCAGTGGTGCGCCGGGGGTCGCTTCCCTCTGGCCCTCCAGTTTGTTCAGCGCCGTAAATCTCATCACAAAACAGTGGCAAATCCCAATCGGATATCAACACACGCCTCAGGTTTCCCAACGTCGTCACAACATTGCGCAATTGAGGGAAATCAAGGCTGGGATGATGAAACACATAGGCCTCGAAGTCGGGATTGGGGGTCCGCAAGAACTCAATCGTCTCGTAAAGAGCCACTGAATAGCCAACCGCCTGAAGCGCTTCAGTCAAGCGTAGACATCGCCCTTGCAGATCAGCCTGTGCCGCGACGAAGCAAACGCTCCGTCTGGTTTTGGCCGTCTGGCGCGCGCGTGCTTGCTTTTGCAGCGTTTGGGACGCCGTTGCCTCAGCCACCTTTGTCACCCCATCGCACCGTTCCCTTGCCATGAATAGGCCCTTGCGAGCGATTTGTCTCGTTGAGAAATGCCCTCAATCTGCATTGGCGCATGATTCACGTTGCCAAATAAATTCAGCTGCGGTTCTGTGCAAGCAGTGAGCACCGGAATTGAGGAAGCCTTGGACATGTTTGACTTTTACTCCGATACCAAGACCAAACCAACACGGGGAATGCGTGAAGCCGTTTTGGACGCTGAGGTGGGTGACGAACAAAAGGGTGAAGATCCGACAACCAATGCGTTGTGCGCGCGCGTTGCAAAACTGCTCGGCAAGGAAGCAGCTGTTTTTCTGCCGTCTGGAAGCATGTGCAACGAGATTGCGATCGCCATTCAGTGCCGGCCAGGCGACGAAGTGTTGTGCGACCAGACCTGCCACATTCTGAACTTTGAAGCCGGTGGGCCGGCTGCCTTGAGCGGCGTTGTGCTCACAACACTTGATGGCGACCTTGGCCGCTTTTCCGGCGAACAGGTGCGGGCAGCGGTGCGGAGCAAATCAAGATACTTTCCAAGCACCAGAATGGTTTCGGTTGAGCAAACGGCAAACCTCGGTGGAGGCGCTGTCTGGTCGTCGGATGCCATTGATGAGGTGGTGGATGTTGCGCGCGAACATGGGCTGGTAACCCACATGGATGGCGCACGGTTGATGAATGCGGTGGTAGCAAGCGGCGTGCCGGCTGCGCGCTATACACAAGGCATGGACAGCTGCTGGATTGATTTTTCCAAAGGTCTGGGCGCGCCTGTTGGCGGTGTATTGGCGGGGTCGGCTGACTTCATCGAGCAAGCCTGGCACTTCAAACAGCAGTGGGGCGGTGCAATGCGTCAATCCGGGGTCCTTGCTGCGATGTGCCTGTATGCTTTGGATCATAACGTTGACAGGCTCGCAGAAGATCATGCGTTGGCCGCCGAAATCGGTGAAGCGTTGAGCCAGATGCAGCAGGTGAAACATGTGGTTCCGGTGGCCACAAACATTATCTTTTTCGATATCGCCGATGGCGGGCCGGATGAAGAATTGCTGACGGCGTTGGCGTTGGAGGCCGGCTTTGTAATTGGTCCCTATCGGGGCAAGCGCATTCGATTGTTGACGCACCTTGATGTGGACCAAACAGCGGCGGATGCATTGATCACATTTCTTCGAAAACACCTTGATTAGAGAGCGTCAGTTATGGATTTCAATCTGAGCGATGAGCAGCGGGCGTTGCAAGAAACTGTTGCCCGGTTTGCAGCTGCGGAATTGCCGGACGTTGCAAAATTTTGCGAAACAAACCACGAGCCATTGCCGCACGATCGGGTGAAGCAGTTTGCTGATATGGGGTTTTTGGGCCTCAACCTGCCAGAAGCCTATGGCGGGGGCGGGCAATCGCACCTGGATGCGGTGATCGTGCTTGAAGAGCTTGCGAAGATTTCGGCTGCTGTGGCGTTTCCGGTGCTTGAGTCTTGCTTTGGCCCGATCCTGGCCATTGCGCACTTTGCGCCAGAGGAGATGCGCCGGCGCGTGATCCCCAAAGTGTGTGCAGGTGATAGCATTGTGGCTGTTGCTATGTCAGAGCCAGATGCGGGGAGCGCGCTGACTGACCTTTCCACGAACGCGGTTCTAGACAGTGATCATTACATCTTGAACGGCACGAAGAGGTGGTGTTCGGGTGGTGGGCACTCCGACAGCTATGTTGTCTATTGCAAATTGTCCGATGCAATGGGGGCAAAAGGCATCGGAGCGCTCCTGGTTGATAAACAAAGCGAAGGGTTCAGCTTTGGACAGAAGGAGTACCTCTTAGGTTTTCGCGGTATTCCAAGCGCAGATATGTTCTTCGACAATGTGCATGTGCCGGCCAAAAATCTCATTGTGCCAGCGGGCGGATTCCGCCAACTGATGGAGGCTTTCGATCTGGAACGTTGTGGCAACACGACCATGAGTTTGGCCATCGGCCAGTCAGCGTTTGATGAAGCACTCATTTATGTCCAGGAGCGCCAGCAGTTTGGAAAGCCACTGGTGGATTTCCAGGCGGTGCAGATGTCGTTGGCGGAGATGAAAATGAAGCTGGACGCGGCGCGCTTGCTGCTTTACCGCGCCGTGGTCAATGCTCAGGCGGGGTTGCCGTCAGTGGCGGACAGTTCCATCGCCAAGTGCTTTGCAAATGAGACGGTGCGCGAGGTGACAGGCAAGGCAATGCAGGTGATGGGCGGGTATGGTTATTCCACCGCTTATCCGATTGAACAAAAGATGCGTGATGGCTGGGGCTGGGGCATTGCCGGCGGGTCGATTGATATTCAAAAAACGAATATTGCCGCTGCTCTGGTGGGGCGGCGCTTTTCACAACGGAATTAACACATGTTAAATGCCTCATCACTGCCGCTCTCCGGCGTTCGTGTGCTCGACATGACCACGGTCATCTTCGGGCCCTACACCACGATGATGCTGGGAGACTTCGGCGCGGATGTGATCAAGATCGAGCCCCCGGGAGGTGATATGACCCGGGCCATCGGACCTGCGCGATCTGCCGGCATGTCGTCGTTGTTTTTGGGGGCAAATCGCAACAAGCGCTCCATCATGCTCGATCTCAAGCGCGAGGTGGCCAAGGAGGCGATGTGGCAGTTGATCGACAGCGCGGACATGTTGGTCCACAACGTGCGGCCCCAAAAGATGGCGGCGCTTGGGTTCGACCCAGACAGTGTTTTGAAACGAAACCCCAAGATCATCTATGGCGGGCTTCATGGCTACCGCGAAGAGGGTCCCTATGGCGGGCGTCCGGCTTATGACGATGTGATTCAGGGTGAATCTGGGCTTGCCGGCACGTTTACCGCACGGGACGGGCAACCGGTTCTGTCTCCCTCGGTGATAGCCGACAAGACTGCAGCATTGCTCGCCAGCACTGGCCTCATGGCCGCCTACATCCAGCGCCTCAGAAGCGGCAAGGGGCTTTATCTGGAAACCGCCATGTTTGAGGGTTTGGCGGCTTATACGCTGCTGGAACACCAGCACGGGATGATTTTCAATCCACCACTTGAGGGGTATGGCTACCCTCGTGCGCTGTCTCCTGCGCGGCGTCCACACCCCACCCAAGACGGGTTCATCTGTATGCTGGCCTACACTGACAAGCAGTGGGAGAAGTTCTGGGAAATTGCAGGAATGCAAGCGCTTGGTAGTGATCCTCGTTTCGCCACCATGCGGGATCGCTCTCAGAACATGGATGCGCTTTATTCCATCGCCGGTGAGGTGTTAACCGGACGCACGACTGCTGAATGGTTGGAAATCCTGAAGGGTGCTGAAATACCCTGCGGACCGGTAAATCGCTTGGAAGATCTGCCTCGCGATGAGCAACTCATCGAGACCGGGTTCTTTCGGCCACAGAGCCATCCGACGGAAGGTGATCTGGAAGCTTTGGACACAGCGTTTCGTTTGGATCGCCAGGCTTTGCCCTTGCGTCAACATCAACCTGGGTTGGGCGAGCACGGGGCGGAAATATTACGCGATATTGGCTATTTGGACGAAGCTATTGAGAACATACTCTCGGTGGGAGACGTGGCATGAAAGCAATGGTAATCAAGGATGCCTGGGGACCTGAAAACCTCAAACCAGAGGAACGGGCTGACCCGACACCAGCTCCAGGCGAACTCGTCATTGCTATGAAGGCGATTTCGATCAATCCGCGCGATCTCATCATGAGCCAGGGCGGCTATGGTCGCATGGGCGGATCCTTGCCGCTTGTTCCGCTGTGCGACGGTGCAGGGATTGTGGCGGCGCTTGGTGAGGGGGTTGACGGCTTTGCTGAAGGGGACCTGGTGGTTCCCCCCTATAGCCGCACCTGGATGCATGGATCCACCAGTGTTGCCAATCAAGCCGGTGCTCATGGCGGGCCGCTTGATGGAACCGCTCAGGAGCAGTTCTTAGTCCCTGCCAAAGCGGTGGTGAGGGCGCCTGCACATATGAGTGCAGCACAGGCCGCTACGTTGCCGTGCGCGGCCGTGACGGCGTGGAATGCCATTGTGGGGGAGGGCAAAGTCAAGGCTGGCGATCTTATTTTGCTTCAGGGTACCGGCGGTGTTTCGCTGTTTGCACTGCAGTTTACGAAGATGCATGGGGCTGATGTGATCATCACCTCATCGAGCGATGAGAAACTGGAAAAGGCCAAATCCCTCGGCGCTGACCATCTGATCAACTACAAGACCGAACCTGATTGGCACAAATCTGCTCGTGAAATCTCCGGCGCAGAGGGCGTCGATCACATCATCGAGGTTGGCGGTGCAGGAACTGTGGATAAGTCAATTTCCGCAGTTCGGCCAGGAGGTCTAATCAGCCTCATTGGCGTTCTATCGGGTGCAGGGGCTGATGTTAATCTTGGTCGCGTGGTCACCCGGCATGTGCGCATGCAAGGGGTGACGCTGGGCAGCAAGCTTCTTCTTGAGGATATGTGCCGGGCAATGGAGCATCATGAGACCATGCCGGTAATCGATGACAGGCGTTTCGAGTTCGAAGGTCTAGGGTCGGCTCTGCAAAGTCTGCCTGAGGGGAGGCATTTCGGAAAAATCGTCTGTGAAATGGGCTAGGGCTAGTCACTAAGCAACCTGGCTTGCAGATCTTCGCGAATCTGATCTGGTGCGGCCAATTTCTTGAAAACAACGTGCGCAACCGTGCCGCCCACAAAGAACACGCCAACAAAACTGACCGCCCCCCACCAGCCCGGCAGCACCATAAAGGTCCACAGGCCTAATCCGGCTGACACCAGTGCAATTGCGAATTTTACCCAATGAGCCATTCAGACATCATCACGAGCAATGCTTAAGGAAGTGCAAGCCTTTACGGGACCCTATTGCGTGCGAACCACATTCACCGAACACTTGGCATGACGCACCACCCTGGCCGTGTTGGGGCCAAGAAGGTAGTCTGCAAGGTGGGGCCGATGTGCCCCAATGACGATTTGATCGGGATTGATCTCTTCTGCAACCTCTAGAATGCGTTCATAGACGCTGCCGTGGCGTACGATGGTCTCTGCCTTCATGTCGCCGGGCAATTGATCGCTCACCACCTCGTTGAGGCGGTCCAAGGTCTCTTGCACGATGGCTTTGACATCGTACTCTTCGGACCCCCCGGTTTCGCCACGGATAGCGTAGCGATAGTCAACGCCTGAGATCATGTGGGGCACCACCGACAGGACGACCAAACTGCTGCCGTCCTGTTTCGCGTGTCCAACCCCCGCGGCCAGAACCTTCGATGAAGTTTCCATGTCACTGAGATCGATTGGCACTAACGTCTTTCCAGCCATAATGGTGATCTCCTCTGATCAGTTGTGTTCAGGCCGGCCATAAAGCCAGAATAGCCAGACGAACAGGGCGACGATCGCCAAGTTCAACAATGATATGTCCGCCGCAGGGTTGATGGATGCCGGTGGCTTGGGCAGTGCAGGAGACAACGCAGCAGACTGCCGTAGGGTTGGGTCAATGCTAATCGCGCCAGGAATGGCCCCGATGATGGTTTTCACCGTGGAGGCCGGGATTGGCGAGATGGAGGTCTTGACTGCGCTTGGTCCCTGATCACCCACCGCATCACCAGTGACCGGCGCCATGCCTGCAAGCACAACCTGAACGCCTAGAGTTTCGATTGGCGAGCGTTGGACGCGATATGTGTTTGCCGGAACCCTGACCTCACGCAAAAACGGAAAGCGCACTAGATTTGCCCCTTCCTTCCAGGCATCGAGTGGAAGGACGGCGAATAGTACGCCGTCGATCATCTGCGATATCGCCTTGTTACCCAGTGGAGCCATGATAAGCGCGGCGTCGGCTTGCCCTGACGTCAGGGCCTCAATCACAGCTTCTGGCGTACCGGCCGCGACGGGCTTTAACGTGGCCTTCATGCCGAGGCCTTCGGTGAGCACTGCTGCCAGGCGCGCCGTGTCGGAGCCTTCCGGACCAGTTGCCACGGTCTTGATCGCCGTGAGATCAGGATTGCCACCGCTCTTCAGATTGGATTTGCCAACCAGGTGAACGACGTTTTGACCCACCACGGCTACAGCTTCATATTGATCGCTGCGCGCAGGTACATTGCCTGACAGATCGAAGAACGAGTCCGCACCAACCAGGGCGAGACGAGCCTCTCCGGAAGCCAACTTGTCTAAAGGATTTCCTTCAGTTGACACTTTGACTTCGCGCCCGGTAAAGGCCCTCCTCGTGGCGCGAAGGGCCGTGGTTGCCAACTCTGAAGCTGCGATTGAAGAGGTGGACGAAACTTGCAGCGGTTCATCAGTCGTGACCGTGCCGCCTTTGATCAATCCCAATTCCAGCAGGGCGTTGCGAGCTACTGTTTCCGCCGAGCGTCCCTCAACATCGACGCGCGCGTTGAGTTTTTGCATCAATGCGGCATCGATCTTGCCGGCAAGCGCGCCTATAGCACCGCCCAGGTTTGCATGTTTGCTCAAAGCATCTGCGCGGGCCAGGGGTGCAGCCTGATAGACTGGGAAGAACTGCAGGTCATCCTGCAGAATTTTGAGGTTGAAGTCAGGAATCTGACCGTCGGTCGTATAGACCTCGGCGACATCAATCTTGCCGTCCAGCAACATGTCGTAAAGCTTGGCACGATCGTCCAACTTTATGACCTCCACCGAGGAAAACGACATCCCGTAGCGGCTCAGCATCGGGGTCAAACCATCCAGCGGACGCCCCTGGAAGTCGTCCTCAATGCCCAACTTCAAGGTGCCTGCCTTTGCTACCAGGTCTGACATGGTGCTGAGGCCGAGTTCCTTGGCACGGTCCGCCCGCAGGGCCAGGCCGTAGTTGTTGGCAAAGCCAAAGCGCGGCAACCAGGTTAGCCCAAGGGGCTCGTAGAGTGCTTTGACCCGTTCGGTGGCCTTGTCGCCGTCGGCAATGGGGTTTTGGCCCAACATCACCAAACCGGTGCCGTTGTAGTCGGGATACACATCCACATCGCCCTGTTTGAGGGCCGCCAGAATGGCTTGCGTGGTGGCGTATTCAACCGGACCCTCAACCTTCAGGCCCTGCTCTTTGGCCAGAATGGCCATCATGTGCGACAGAACATTGCTTTCGCCAAAGTTCTTGCTGCCGATTTTCACTGACTGATTGTCTTCGCCGCAACCTGCAGCGAGGAACGCAACGGCCAGGATTGCAAAGAGTGTGCGTTTAAACATTTTGAGCTCTCCTCTTGTTGCCGTTGATCAGGATTCAGCTTGGCCGACAGCAGCGCCGCGGGCCTCGATGGGTTTCGGCAGATCGGTGCGCTCTTTGCGGATTTCCCGCATGAAGCCGACAATCTGCAACATGACGATCACCGAGAACGGTATGGCCCCTGTAATGGCCATCGCTTTGGCCACCGTGACTGAGCCGGAAAACAATGTTCCTGCGGTGAGAGCGGCAATCAGTGTGCCCCAAACCATCTTCTGCATGAGAGGTGGGTTGAGGTTGCCGTCGGTTGTCATCATCGAAAGCACGAAAGTGCCTGAATCTGCCGAGGTTACCAAGAACACGAACATCAGGGCGACGGCGAGAAGGTTAAGAATGTTGCCGGCTGGGAAAAAGCCCAGGAAGCCAAACAGAGCCTTGGTGACATCTTCAAATATCAACTCCTTCAGACCGCCACCGCCGTGCATCTCAATGTAGAACCCGGCCGCGCCGAAGACCGCAAACCACAGCATTGAGAACAAGGTCGGCACCATGACTACGCCGATGCAGAACTCCCGGATCGTGCGCCCGCGCGAAATGCGGGCCACGAATATTCCGATGAACGGACCCCAAGCGAGCCACCAGATCAGATAGGTGAGGGTCCAGCCGGCGCTCCATCCCGACAAGCCTTCAAACGGGAACAGCCTGAACGACATGATGAAGATGCCGCTGAAATAGGCCCCGATGCTATCGATAAACGCTTCCAGAATGTATTGGGTGGGGCCGGCGAACAGCACCAGCAACATGATCAGTATGGCGATGATCATGTTGACGTTGGAAAGAATTTTGATGCCCTTGTCGACACCAGTGGTGGCTGAGAGCATGTAACAAACAAACAGAATGAACAGGATAACCAAGGAGGCGGTCAGGGTTTCTGGCGTGCCGAACGCGTAAAACGAACCGGACCGAACACCCAGAGTGCCCATGGCCAACGAACCTGCCAAACCGAACACGACGGACAATACAGCCAAAATATCGGCAACTTTGCCGAGGGCCTCACCGGTTTGCCCGGGAAATAGCGCCTTGATTGGCGTGGAAATCATTGAGGACTGGCCTCGTCTGAAGGTGAAGTAGGCAATCACCAGTGCGCACACCGCATAGATTGACCAAGCGTGGAGACCCCAATGCAAGTTGGTGATGACCAAGGCCTGGCGGGCTGCTGCTGGTGTGCTGCCCTCCATCCCAGGTGGGCTAATGTAGTGATACATCGGTTCAGCTGCGCCCCACAGCAGCAGGCCAGACCCCATGCCACCGGCAAACAGCATGGCGATCCAGGAGGCGGTGGAAAACTCAGGCTCTTCGTCATCGGCCCCAAGGCGAATATGACCGTAGGGTCCGAAGGCCATGTATCCGGTGAGAATGACGAAAAAGGTGCAAAGAAACAGCCAGGCCCAACTGCCGCTTGTCAGCATGTAGTTGGTGAAGCCCAACATTGTTACGGTCATGCTGTCAGGATCAATCAAACCCCATGCGCCAATGGCAACGCAAAAGCTCATTGAGACCAAGAATACAGTGTTGACGGATAGTTTGGGTTCGTTTGAATCAGACATAGCCGCGTCCCCTTTCGTCTAATGACACCGGGATCTCGGCGGACTGTCGACAGAAGCCCGACATCACAGGGGTCAGCTTAACTGAGGAAAATGTGCTTGTCACCCCGTCTATACTATTGCGTCATTTGGTATGAGTTCGAGGTGTATCATTTTGTATTTCAACAACTATTCCCTTAACTTACTTGAACCGTTGACTGCGGGTCTCTCTAATTGTGGTTCCAAAATGGCTGGAGTAAGCGCGTGCCAAAGCGGCTGAAGACGAGTAGCCGGTGGACTCCGCGATCTCGCCGCACGACATCCTGGTTTCTTCAGCAAGGCGGCGAGCTGCCGATAGTCTGATAGACACGTAATATTGCCCGGGCGACACGCCCAGTTCGCGGATAAATAGCCTGGATAGGGTGCGCGGTGAGCAGGCGGCGGTGCTGGAGAGCCTATCGAGTGATAGGGGCTCGCGGATGTGCGCGCGCATTGAATCAATGGATCGTATGAGTTGCGGGGAACGTTCAGCCACACCGATGTGGACGGCGCCGCGCCCGCCGCGGCGGTCCGCTTCGGTATCGTATACAAACATGTTTGTAACGTCGAAGGAGAGAGCCGGTCCGTAGTCGGATTGGATCAGCGCAATCATCAGCTCGAGCGCCGCCGTGGCCCCGCCTGCGCAAATGCGGTTGGGTTCTATCACGAAGCGATTGTTGACCGTTTGCACCCTTGGGAACATCTCGGCGAAGTTATCAAGTTCCTCCCAATGAACGGTGGCCTTGTGACCATCGAGCAGGCCTGAGCCTGCCAGCAGCCAGGGCCCCATGTCGATGCCACCCAATACAGGCCCTGTGCGCGCCGCCCGTCGCAACGCTGCAGACGTGGCCGGTGTGAGATGAACCCGAGCGCCAAATCCGGCAATTACGAAGAGCCGTTGCGGCGATGTCTCAATCTCGGCAAGCCTTTCGGTGCCAATCTGGATGCCGCTCGAGCTTGTGATTGTGCCACCATCCAAGCTGATCAGGCGCCAGGAATACAATTGCTTATTGGAGAGCCCATTGGCGGCCCGCAATGGTTCCACACCGCTTGCAAGAACCATGTTGGAGAAGCCGTCAAACAGCAGAAAGTCGATTAAGAGTGGCTGATTTGTCATGATAGGTAAAATCTATGGCTGAATCGGAAAGAATCAAAACGGTTTTTCGACCTACCATTTTGTCTGGCGGTGGTATTGGCTGAGGGAAGCCAATTTACAAGAATAGTCACATGCTTGATCTGGCAACGCTGCCGCCGCTGTGTATTGGCGACCAGGCGAGGGTGGACGATGGGAGTTTGGCGAAATGAATTTCAAGCCAGTTAGGTTCGTCTCTGGACGGATTTTTGCCGCGGTGCTGATGGGTTGTGCCCTTTCTGCACCGCAAGCTTACGCCCAGGATGCAACGCCGGCGGCGAAACCTGAGATCACGTTCACCTCTTGGGTGGGCCCCTATATGCGTAGCCAGATGCTGGGCTTTGTCAGGCCTTATGAGAAAGAGATGGGTGCCCGCGTAAACGTGGCCTCCTATTCAGGCGGAATTGACGAGATTCGCGATCAGGTGGAATCGGCCAACGTCACGTGGGACGTTGTGGACCTGACACAAGCGGACTCTTTGCGGGCCTGCAACGAGGGGCTTTTGGAGGATTTGTCAGGCATTGAATTGCCAGACGGTGCGGACGGTACAAACTTCAAAGAAGATTTCGTAGACGGCGCTCTGAACAAATGCGGAGTTGGCGTCATCGTTTGGGGCACGGCTTTTGCCTATAACAAGAACACCTTTGCCAGCAACCCGCCGAGCACCATCAAGGATTTCTTTGACACCAAGAAGTTTCCTGGCCCGCGCGCCATTCGCAATGACCCTTCCGTCATCATGGAATGGGCGTTGATCGCGGACGGCGTGGAGCCGGCAGATGTCTACAAGGTTTTGGAGACGCCGGAAGGTGTTGAACGGGCCTTGAAGAAGATGAGGGCAATCAAGCCTGGTCTTCAACTCTGGACCAAGGGCTCTGAGCCGGTGCGGTTGTTGAATTCCGGTGATGTTGCCATGAGCGCCGTCTGGGCGACTACAGGCGCAACCAACGCGCTCAAGGACGGTGCCAAGTTCAGCATGGTCTGGGATGGACGCGTCATCGAGCTTGATCTGTTTGGCATTCCAAAAGGCAGCCTCAACAAGGATGCGGCGATTGATTTCATTCGCTTTGCCAGCAGCTCGCAGTCTTTGGCCAACATGAGCAAACTTTTGCCGAACGGCCCGACGCGCAAATCGTCCATGGCGTTGTTGTCGGATGAAGATAAGGCGCAGCTGCCAAACGGTCCTGCCTACGCCGACAAGGTTTCGGTTCAATCGGATGCGGCCTGGTGGGCGAAAAACTTCGGGGATTTGAAAGAAGCGTTCGACGCCTGGATTACTGAAGCAACTCAACAAGGTGCCTCCGGCACCGTGCGGTGAGCAAAAATATTCTGAGGGAGAGTTTTAATGAGTGATGTAATTCACACACCGCCGGAAGACCTGGTCGACAAGACGGGACTTTTTGCCGGAATGAACAAGTTCATGGGCCTGGCCTCAATGGTCATGATTTTAGGCTTCGTGGGCTTCACAATCATGGATGTTGAGTATTCCAGTTCGGTCTTTAGTGCCGGCAAGAACTTCATCATCGGGTCGCTGGACTGGTTCTACGTGCTGGTCGTCAACATTGTGCTGTTTTTCGTCATCTGGCTGCTGTTCAGCCGGTTTGGCGATGTCAAGCTTGGAGCGGATGATGAAGAGCCAGACTTCTCCACCTTCTCCTGGATCTGCATGCTGTTCAGCGCCGGCCTGGGGTCTGGGCTGATCTACTGGGGCGTTGCCGAGCCGATGTATCACATCGCCGACAATCCGTTCCTGACCCGCGGCGAGATCAAGCCGGGCAGCGTTGAGGCCGGATCCATGGCCATCCAGATCACCAATTTTCACTGGGGATTTCATGGCTGGGCACTCTACGTTCTGGTTGGATTGAGCTTGGCATATTTCTCTTATCGCAAAGGGTTGCCGCTCACTTTGCGGTCTGCCTTCTATCCTGTCCTCAAAGAGAAGATTTATGGTCCTTGGGGCCACATTATCGACCTGGTTGGTGTCTTCGGTACGATCTTCGGTCTGGCAACTTCGCTGGGGCTTGGTGTTACGCCAATCGCAGCCGGTTTGGAGAAGCTCGGATGGATGACGAACACCACCACCAACCAGTTGATCCTCGTTGCGATCATCACCATCCTGGGCACGACTTCAGCTGCGTCAGGGGTGGGCAAAGGGGTGCGCATACTCAGTGAGATGAACGTCTGGGCCAGTATCGGTCTGCTGTTGATCTTCCTGATCCTTGCTCCAACAGCATTCGTTCTGGGCATGATGATCACTGGTGCCGGCGATTACCTTTGGAACGTCATTCCCATGGGGTTCTGGATCGACAATGAGCCTGAGCGCCAATGGCAGTCCTGGTGGACCATCTTCTATTGGGGCTGGTGGATTGCCTGGTGCCCGTTCGTCGGACTGTTCATCGCCCGGGTCTCAAAGGGACGCACGATCCGGCAGTTCTGCTTCTGCGTGCTGCTGGTGCCGGTGTCCGTGGTCATCCTGTGGATGGGCATTTTCGGCGGCGCGGCTGTTGGCGTTGACCTGTTCTATCAGGCTGGCGTCCAGGAGGCTGTGAAGGCTGATTATGCGAGCGGCGTGTTCGCCACCGTGGCCGGGTTTGGTTACTCCTGGCTGGTGGTGCCGTTGACCATTCTGATCACCATTCTGCTGATCTCCTGGTTCGTGACATCGTCGGACTCCGGCACGCTCGTTATGTGCACCATGTTGTCCATGGGCGACGAGCACCCACCGGTTAAGTTCAGAATCTTCTGGGGCATCACATCCGGCGTCGTGGCCGGCGTGCTGATGCTGGCGGGCGGTCTGACAGCCTTGCAGACAGCGTCGATCGTGGCTGGCTTGCCGATCGCAGTGCTGTTGCTGATGATGGGCTACGGCATGGTGAAAACACTGCACGAAGACTTCCCCGTTGAGGAAGTGGAAGACAAGCGGGAGTTGGAGTACCTGAACCGCTAGTGTCCTGAGCTTATCGGGGGACATCCCACAAGAGCTTCGGGCCGGGTCATTCCGGCCCGAATGCGTTTTGGGGACTATCTCCGCAGTGGCAGGGTAAGCAAGGCTGCGGCGATGGACAGAACCAACATGATCATGAATGCCGTGTTGTAATGGCCTTGGGTGTCGAACAGTACAGCACCGAAGTAAGCGCCGAGCCCGCCGCACATGTGATGGACCATCACGATAAGCCCGCTAAGGGCACCAAGGTGGGCTGTCCCGAAGGCATCACGTGCGAAGATAACCGTCAGAGGGGCGGTGAGCCAGAAGGTGATGCCGAAGACCAGTGCAAACAATGTCACGGTTATTGTGCTCTGGTCGGTAAGGATGAGAGTGAACAGAGCAATACGCAAAACGAAACAGAATAAGGTTACCTGCTTGGGCCCCTTGCTGTCACTCCAGAGGCCGGCGAGCAGCACACCCGCCACACCGGCAAGCCCCATGGCCGCCAACATGTTTCCTGCAAACAGCGCAGCTACGCCGTTGTCTTGTGCAAAGGCAACAACATGGGTGGCGATGAAAAAGTCCTGGAAGCCGCAGACCGCGTAGACGAATATTAAAAGCCAGAACTGTTTGCCTCGCGCGGCTTCGCGCACCGTCAGACCAGAGGGGGGCTCAGCCTTCGGTGCTGGGGCATTTGGCTCCAGGCTTTTGGACATTGCGAAAACAACGATGGGAACAAGCGCAAGATTGATGATGCCTAGCCACACGAACCCGGCGCGCCAGCCAATGGCGGCCAGGGCAGCGGTGAGGGCGCCAATAATGAACAATTGCCCGATGCCGATACCCGACGTTGTGATAGCGTTGGCAAACCCCGTGCGACCGGGGAAACGGCGGCTGACCATAACGCCCACTGGTGCAATCGAGGCGATGCCATTGCCGATTGCAAATATCACACCGTAGCTCAGCAGTGCCTGCCAGGGCGCCGTTACGTAGCGCATGGCACCAATGCCGACAGCGGCCACAACAAGCCCGCCACACAGAACGGCCTTCAATGAAAAGCGGTCGGCAAGCTTGCCGGAGATAAACATGCAGGTGGCTGAGACGGCCAGGAATATTCCGGCCGAAGCGGCCAGCGTGCTGCGCGTCCAGCCGAGATCTTCAGCCATTGGCTTCAGGAACAGTCCGATGGCAAAGCGCGAACCACCGCCCACGAACAGCACCAGGAAACCAACCACAAGGATGGCGAAGCTTGTTCGTGTGAGGGCAGATCCGGACATGGCAATGGGGTCTACAGGATAGAGGTGACGTGAGTTTCCTCTAACACGGCTACTGGTTCAGGTGTGTACTTATTGGCGATGGTTGGCGGCGCGCGTGTATGATCTTTGAGCATTCCGTTGATTTTGTGCGCTCAGCCTGTAGTCTGCTGGTTAGACGGCAAAATAATAATTGGAGGAGATCCTATGAAAATCAAACTTTTAGCAGCAGTCGCCACCTTGGCCCTCGGCCTCGGCGCTCAATCGGCTTCGGCCGACCAGTTTTTGCGCATGGTTTCTGGTCCCTCTGGCGGATCCTGGTATCCGCTTGGTGCCAAGATCATGCAAGTGTTTGACGAGAAGATTGATGGTGTCACCACCTCCAACACTTCTGGTGGCGGGATTTCCAACGTATTGTCCGTTAACGGCGGTGATGCAGAGATCGGCTGGTCTTATGCCCACACCGCGTTCAATGGCTATTCGGGCAAGGGAAAATTCAAGAAGGCCCAGCCGGATGTGCGCCACTTTGCGACCCTCTATCCAGCTATGTTCCAAGTTGCAGTGCGCGCAGATTCGCCGATCAAAACGTTCGAAGATATGAAGGGAGCCAACATCAGTCCCGGCAAGGCAAAATGGACAGGTACAGCGTTCGCTGAATCCATCATCAAAGCCTATGGCTATGGCTTCAAAGATATCAAAGCCAATGGCGGCACGGTGCACCACGTGAGCTACACCGAATCTGTAGCGCTGATGAAAGACAAGCACATCGACGTGTTCATGGCGGCCACCTCCATGCCCCAAGCTTCGTTCATCGAGCTCGAGCACAGCCCGGGCATCCGTTTCATCGGCCTGCCGCAAGACAAGTTGGACGCCATTCTCAAGGCGAACCCTGGGTTTATCCCTGGCAAGATGCCTAAAGGCGTCTACAAGAGCATTGGTGAAGACCTTAACACCCTGGGCATCGTGACCAACATGGTGGTGCACAAGGACCTTCCCGAAGAGCTGGTCTACAATATGTGCAAGGTGTTCTGGGCAAACCACTCAACATTCGCCGAGGTGAAGAGCATTTGGAAGCGTGTGAAGGTTGAGGATGCGCTTGCAGGTGCTGCTATCCCGGTCCATCCGGGCGCGGCCAAATGCTACAAAGAGCTTGGTGTAACCGGCAATAGCTGATCATCGGTCCAATTGAATTGAGAGTGCGCTGCAACCGCGGCGCACTCTTGCGTTTCCTGCGTTCGCAACCGGCGGCACCATGAGCGTCTCAGAAGCCCAAATCACCTACGAGGAAAAGCAGGAGCTTGGCTTTCTGGAGCGTCTTCTGATTGGTCAGGTCGCGGGCGTCACATATTTCGTGCTGCTCTTCTCAACGGTGATTGCACTGGGCCTTGCCCTGTTTCACATCTATGTGGCCGCCTTTGGAACACCGGAAGGGCGTTCGTTCCGCTCGGTACATCTGACCGGGATGCTCATTCTGGCCTTCTTTTCTTTCCCGCTTTTCAGAAGGTCCGTGCGTGAGCCAGTGTTTGTTGAGGGCGCCAGCGGCAATCCCCTTCGATTGCTTGGGTTTTCAATAGACTTGGTCATCGTTGGACTGATCATCTTCATCCAACTTTGGACCATATGGGACATCGATGCCTTCCACCTGCGCTACGGTGAAAAGGAACTGCCGGACCTGATCGTCGGCGGAATTCTTATTATTCTCGTGCTTGAGGCAACCCGGCGGGCGGTGGGCTGGGCAATGGTGCTGATCACCGGTTTCTTCGTGATCCATTCGCTTTATGCGAACCATTTTTTCGGATTCTTCTATGGGCCTCCGGTCCGGTTCGGCAAGTTCATCGACGTTTTGTTCATGAGCAGTGACGGGCTCTTTGGTATCCCGCTCCACGTGTGCTCAACCTATATCGTCTTGTTCATCATCTTCGGTGCATTGTTGATCCGTTCGGGCGCGGGCCGCTTCTTTATCGACTTGGCAGTTGCGCTCACGGGCCATCGCACTGGTGGGCCGGCAAAGGCGTCAGTGGTGGCCAGTGGGTTCATGGGCACGGTATCTGGCTCGGCGGTGGCCAATGTGGTGACCACCGGGTCTTTCACAATCCCCCTCATGAAGAACCTTGGCTACCGCGCCAAGTTTGCAGCTGCAGTGGAAGCCTGCGCCTCGTCGGGCGGGCAGATCACGCCGCCGATCATGGGCGCGGCAGCGTTCATCATGGCGGAATTCCTGACCACGGCCTACACGAACATCATTGTGGCAGCTGCTATCCCGGCGTTCCTCTACTTTGCCACCGTCTATTTCATGGTGCATCTGGAGGCGGAAAAGAATGGTATTGGCAAGATCGAGAGAGCCCGTTTGCCCCGAGCAGGGCCTGTGTTGCGCGCGGGGTGGCATCTGCTGATTGCCCTTGGCGTCCTGATCTATTTCCTGATTGCCGGCTACACACCCATGAAATCGGCCTTCTGGGGCCTGGTCTCGTTGTTTGCGCTGAGTTTCATCAATAAGGGCACCCGCATGAGCCCGGTTGATCTTGTGGCCGCTCTTGAGGCCGGGATCAGAGCCACTATGCCGGTAACCATTGCATGTGCCTGCGCAGGGTTGATTATCGGTTCTGTCTTTGTCTCGGGCCTTGGGCTCAAGTTCACCCAGTCAGTGATCGAACTGTCGGGCGGTAATCTCATGGTATTGTTGGGGCTGACGGGCGTTTCCGCCATCATCTTAGGCATGGGCATTACCACAACCGCGGTCTACATTACGGTGGCTGCCCTCATCGTACCAGCGTTGGTGAAGATCGGAGTGGAGCCGATTGCAGCCCATATGTTTGCTTTCTATTTTGGCGTGGTCTCGACGATCACGCCGCCTGTGGCTTTAGCCTCATTTGCCGGTGCGGCCATTGCCAAGACGCCGCCAATGGCGACGGCGATTGAATCGACCCGTGTCGGCATTGCCAAGTATCTGGTGCCGCTTGTGTTCGTCTACAATCCCTCATTGCTGTTCGTGGGCCCATTGTGGTTGACTGCGTTGTCTGCAATCTTGGTGTTGGCTGGATTGTGGGTTCTGTCCATAGCCATTGAAGGTTGGTACCGCGGTGCCATCAGCGGGCCTTATCGGCTGATTACGCTCGTTGCCGCTGCGTTTATTTTGCTTCCGCCCAACAATGCCGTTCTGGGGATAGACGGGTACATCTGGGAGATTGCCGGGATGGTTTTGGCAGCGATTGTTGTCGGGCCGCGGCTCATTGGCTCAGCACAACCAGCAGAAAGGCGGAGCGATGCGTGAGGTCTTTCTGGGTAAACCATGGCACTGGGTCGTGGTGGTGTGCGTGGCGGGGCTTTTGTGGTGGGCGGGCGCCGGCAAGGCTCACGTGATTCATTTCAACAGTTTCCTGGTGGCGCTGGCGGTTGGCAGTTTTGCCGTCATAGTGTTGATCTTGAAGAAACACAAACCAGGTGAGCAAGTTACGCGAGAGCCTCTTTTGCCAGATGATGAAGAGGATACCGAGCATGAACAGGAGGACGTCAGGTTCTAAGGCATGGCGATACGGTGCTTGGCAGACCGTAACCGCGGCCCTTGTCCTATCGGCGGCATGGACCGGAGCTCATGCGGCGGTGAGTTTGGACGGATCCAACTGTGTTTTATTCGCAGGTCAGGTGAAACGTGAACTGGCGGTTTGCGTGGCGTGGGAAGGTGAGGGACGCACACTCAGCATATCGCTGGTTGGCCGAGGGCCAAACACCGTCCAGCAGATCATCCTGCGCAGAAATGGGGCTGAACCGTTTCAGACCCTGCACCTGGAAGCTCGGCCGCCTATCGGCCCCAGTGATGTGGGGGTGCTCTACACCGATATGAACTTTGATGGGCACGGTGATCTGGGCATCATGCGCCGCGGTCACCTCTCCGTGCCACAGCCCTTCTACTTTTTGCTCTACGATCCAGATGCTAGGCGCTTTGTCCGCTCTGGTCTTTTGGAGGCAATGAGCAATGTGTCGTTCGATACCAAGTCAATGCGGGTGGTGAGCCGCTGGCGCGACAAGACGCACCGCTATAAAGACAGTTTCGCATGGGCCGGAATGACTCTGCAGTTGCGGACACGCGAACGGCGTGGGGGCGTAACGAGGCGCTGCGTTCGCATTGTGTATGACTGGGCGGGTAACACACGAACGGCACATGAGCCAGCGCCCTGCCGTTAGGAGTTAATCGTCCGAATTCAGACGGATTCTTGATTTGGCGCTGCTTCTGAAGCGTATGATAAGTGCGACGGCAACGATGGGCAGAACACTGGCATCCTCGAGCAGTATCAAAGAGCTGCCGAATATTGATACCGGCACGGCGGCTAGCACAGGCAAGACCCATAGACCAATCAGGCTGCGGCCGTTGAGCATCAGCAGCACACCAACGGTGAAAAGGATCGTTGGGCCCGGACTTATTGCGAAGTATCCCACTTCGGCCCAATTGCGGCCTGATGCAATGCCAACCAATGGCGCACCTGCCAGGCCATAAAACCCGAGAACCAAACCCAGGTGATGGGCTGCGCCAACAGAGGTCCCTACGGTGAACCGGTTCGCGACGGCACCGGACCAGAACAAAATCACCGCCTGGGCCAGAAAAGCTAGGCCGATTGGATAGTCCCAGAAATTCAACTCCGCAAATGTGCTCAGATGATAAAAAAGACCTGTTGCCGCCCAGCTCGACGCCAGAATCAGGCCGAGCAACCGGCTGGAGAGCTGTTGGGGTCTGAGCACCACCCATAAGGCCACCAATCCAAATGCGGCGGCCAGCATCTGCATCGGCCGGATCATGCGGTTGAAGTCCTCCAGCGTTCCGAGGAAAACTTCAAGTGAGAGGGGGACCATGTTAGTGCCTAGGTCTTCTCAGAGGGTGTGCACATAGTCGGCCATGCGTATTCTCATTGCCTCGTCAGGCAAGGCGCCGCGTCCAGCCTCCAGATTTTCACGCATATGGGCTGGGTTTGAGGTGGCAGGAATGGCACAGGTGACCGCCGGGTGCGAGATCACAAACTTCAAGAGAAACTGCGGCCATGTCTGGGCTCCAAATTCGGCTGCCCAAGCGGGCAGGGGCTTACCATTGAGTTTCTTGATGAGGGCCCCGCGTTGGAACGGGCGATTGATGATTACGCCCATGCCGCGGTCAGCTGCCATGGGCAGAAGGCGGTTTTCTGCCTCTCGATCCTCTATATTGTAGGTGAATTGGGCAAAGTCGAACCGATGCTCCCGCGCCACCCTTTCAAATTCTTTGTGCCGGCGGCCATGGGATGTGGTGATTCCTGTGTGTCTGAGGCGGCCTTGCGATTTCCAGGTGTTCAAGGTGTCCATGTGAACTTCCCAGTCCACCAAATTGTGTATTTGGATCAGGTCAAACGTATCTTCCTTCCAGAGCTTTTCCGACGTCTGCATCTGGCGCTCACCCATCCATTTTGAGACGGTCCAAACCTTGGTTGCGGTGAACAGTCTCTTTTGCGGTGGCAGCTTTGCAAGACAGTAACCTACGACCTCCTCGGAGGACCCATACATGGGCGATGAATCAATCATGCCGCCGCCGCCTGCAAAAAACGTGCTCAACACTTCCAGTCTTTTGTCCCGTAAAGTTTTGTTCTTGCCCACATTGAACGTGATCCAAGTGCCCATACCAAGTACGGGAATAGCTTCGCCGCTAGAGGGGATTTTGCGGGTTAGCAGCCCGGTTTGCGCCGCCCAACTCTTGTTGGACCAGCTGGTGAAGGCGGTTGCCGTGCTGGTGGCAGCGGCCAGATTGATAAATGTACGTCGATCCATTCCGTCCTCCGCCAATGCAATAGGGGCTGTGGGCGAGAAAACTCTTGCATCGAGTTCCCAATGCCGAAATTCTACCCCAAGACAGATCGCGGCGCGATCACAGCTGTGCGAGGCAATCCGGAGCATGCCGGCTTTCAGAATATGTTTGGTTGCACTGTTCTGTGTTCTCCATGTGACCTGTGCCAACGCACAGGGTCTCGATCTTGTGGACATAGCCGCCGGAACGGCCCAACTTGGCGATGCGAAGGGTGATAAGAACGAAGTGGTGCGCCAGGTTGAGGTTCATGCGTTCCGCTTGATGCGCCGGGAAGTAACCAACCTGCAGTTTGTGGAGTTCGTGGCGGACACCGGATACACCACCACCGTTGAAACCAGCGGTAAGGGAAATGTTTGGGATAAGCGCTGGGAGCAGGTGGCTGGGGCCGATTGGCGCCATCCTCAAGGATCCAGCAGCCAATTGCATGCGCTTGGGCTGCATCCTGTTGTGCAAGTCTCGGCAATCGACGCAGAAGCGTTTTGTAGTCATCACGGCCTCAGATTGCCCAGCGAAGTGGAGTGGGAGTATGCTGCCCGCGGTCCAGGTGGACTGCGCTACCCGTGGGGCAAAACCATAACCAAGTCCCGACTTGCGAAAGTCGCGAACGCTGGAACCTGGTCGTGTTGCAGCCCGTCCGAGGCCGATGGTTATCGTCGCACCGCACCGGTGGGCTCTTTTCCCGCGGGTCGGTCTCCGTTCGCGTTGGATGACATGATCGGCAATGTTTGGGAGTGGACATCGTCTCCTTTCCCTGGTGATCCGGCGAAGCGTTCCATACGAGGTGGCGGGTGGGGCAACAATCCCTATTGTCTGCGCGCTGCCTACCGCCATGCGAACCAGCCGGGCATTGGCCTCGATATGGTGGGGTTCCGCTGTGCCGGTGATCTGCCGTGAAACGTGATCGATGCGCACGTACTGAAGGCAGTTAAACGCGTTTCCTCCATTGCCCCGCTCCCACACCATCGTTATACCGCTCCACATGCCGATTGTTCTTTGGGTCGCACTTGGCGGCGCCGTTGGCGCCTCGGGGCGGTATCTTGTTGGGATTTGGGCCACGCGCCTTATTGGGCATGGGTTCCCCTATGGGACCCTGTGTGTGAACGTGCTTGGGTGCTTTCTCATGGGGATCATTGTTGAGGCAGCCGCGCTCAAGTTCTCGCTGGGCCAGGATATGAGAGCATTTCTCACCACTGGCGTGCTTGGCGGGTTCACCACGTTCTCTGCTTTTGCCCTCGATTTTGCGGTGCTTACGGAACGCAAAGCCAGCGTGCTGGCGTGGGGGTATCTCGGTGCATCGGTGATGTTGTCCATTATTGCGCTGTTTGCAGGGCTCTGGTTGATGCGGGCGGTGCTGCAATGAACGGCGTTTCCTCAAAATCGGTGACCGGCGATGAAGAAGGTATGCGACTGGACCGTTGGTTCAAGGCACATTTCCCTACGCTCGGTTTCGGGCGCCTGCAGAAGCTGCTGCGCTCCGGACAGGTTCGGGTTGACGGCAAACGTGCCAAAACCAACCTGCGCTTGGAGGCTGGGCAGACAATTCGCATCCCGCCCATCAGTGATGAGCCGCCTGAGGTGCGCAATGAGGCGTCGGAACGCGACCGCGACGCGATTGCGAAAATGACACTGCATGATGACGGCACGGTACTGGTTCTCAACAAGCCCGCAGGCCTTGCCGTGCAAGGCGGTCCCGGCCTGACGCGCCATGTGGATGGTATGCTGGGCGCGCTCATCGGTTCGGACGGCCAGCGGCCTCGGCTCGTGCACCGGCTCGACCGAGACACGTCAGGCGTCTTGTTAATCGCCAAAACCCGCTTGGCGGCCAAATCTCTGGCGGAAAGCTTCAAGGCCCGCGACACGCGGAAAATCTATTGGGGACTTGTGGCCAGCGTGCCAAAGCCTCGCCAGGGGCGCATTTCCACCTGGCTCAAGAAGCAAGAGGGGCCCGAAGGCGAGGTCATGCACTCCTACCTGCAGCGCCAGGGCGGGGCGGTGCATGCGGTGAGCCAGTATGCGGTCGTGGAGCAGTCAGCCCATAAGCTCTCCTGGCTGGTGCTCCAGCCGGTGACGGGGCGGACACATCAGCTGCGGGTTCATGCCGCTGAGATCGGTCATCCGATCGTCGGGGATGCCAAATATTTTAACATTGAAAACTGGGAGCTGCCTGGCGGGATCCAAAACCGGTTACACCTGCACGCCCGGTCAATCAGCATTCCCCATCCAGAGGGCGGTATCCTCGAAGTATCCGCGCCGTTGCCAGGGCACATGCAGCAAAGCTGGAACCTGTTAGGCCTGGATGTTGAGTTGGGCGATCAGATCTTAGAGGAATTGCCCTAAGATGGCTGGCCACAAACTGGTTATTTTCGACTGCGATGGCACCCTGGTCGACAGCCAGGACCTGATTGTCCAGGCGATGGACCTGGCTTTCGAGCAATCGGGCCTGACGCCGCCGGCGCGTCAGAACACATTGTCGATCGTGGGACTGTCACTGATTGAAGCCATGGAAGTGCTCATTCCTGAGGCGCTTCCGGCGGACCGGCACCAACTGGCAGAACGTTACAAAACCTCGTTTGGCACGTTGGTGTCCGACACACACCGTCAGGAGCCGCTATATGACGGTGCAGCAGAGGTGGTCCGCAGCCTTGCCGCGCGTGATGACGTGGTTTTGGGGATCGCCACCGGGAAATCACAACGCGGGATGCGCCGGGTACTGTTGGAACATGATCTGCAACATTGTTTTATGACCATTCAGACCGCAGATGATGCGCCATCCAAGCCCCATCCTGCGATGATCCATCAGGCCATGGCAGACGCTGGAACAACGCCAAAGAACACCGTGATGATAGGCGACACAGTGTATGATCTGCAGATGGCCCATGCGGCTGGTGTCTCCTCGGTTGGTGTTGATTGGGGTTACCATTCCAAGTCCGATTTGCAAGCATGCGTACCTGATGCATTATTAAGTCATTTTAATGAATTGCAGGACGTTCTTAATGTGTTTTGGCAGGGATTTGGCAAGATGAGGGGAGGCAAGGCATGAGCGCTTCATCTGGAAACGGTCATGGCCACGGACCTGACCCCGCCGAATTGGCGCGCAAGATCTCTGCTCAGGCGGTTTACGACCGGCCGTTGGCAAAGCGCTTCTACAAATCTGTGTCCTTGCAGGACCAGTCCGGCGGGTTTGGACTTGCCTTGGATGAGCGGCCAGTGAAGACACCTCTCAAGAAGGCGTTGAGGATGCCGAGCCGCCGCTTGGGCGAAGCGGTTGTGCGGGAATGGGAGCGTCAAGAGGAACATATCGATCCAGGTTCGATGATGCTGACCAAGCTGTGCAACACGGCATTGGACCGGGTGGGGGACGACAGATCCAGGATTATCGATGAAATCGTCGATTATGCGAACGCTGATCTGTTGTGCTACAGGGCCGAAGGGCCAGCGAAACTCGTGGCCCGTCAGTGCAAACATTGGGACCCGGTGCTCAAATGGGCTGCTGAGGATCTGGGCGCCCGGTTTTCAATGACGACCGGCATCACTCATCAAAGTCAATCTGATGCCTGCCTGACAGCATTTCGCCGATTTGTGGAGGACCTGAACGATTTTGCCATGGCCGGCTACCACAATGCGATGACTATAACCGGATCGGCGGTGCTGGCGGCGGCCGCACAGCGCCAGCATCTGCCTGCCGAAGAGGTTTGGTCGCTTGCTCATGTGGATGAAGATTGGCAGATTGAACAATGGGGCCCAGACGAAGAAGAGGCTGAACGCCGATCCGGCAGACGCGCCGAGTTCCAAGGCATCATCGAGTTCTTGATGCTGCTAGACTGATGGGTTCTGGGGAGGCTTTGCCTTATTGCTGATATCAGCCCGTCGAAGTGGGTGATATAGAGGGCTGATAATCTCCGCTTAGAGGGTAATTATATGCAAGACATTATCGAACAACTCGAGGCGCGCCGCGATGAGGCCCGTCTTGGCGGCGGGCAGCGGCGCATTGATGCCCAACACGGCCGCGGCAAGCTTACAGCCCGCGAGCGGATTGATCTGTTGCTCGACGAAACTTCCTTTGAGGAGTTCGATATGTTTGTGCAGCATCGCTGCACGGATTTCGGCATGGAGACCCAAACGACGCCGGGTGATGGCGTGGTCACCGGCTGGGGCACGGTGAATGGGCGCACGGTTTATGTTTTCGCTAAGGATTTCACGGTGTTTGGCGGCTCACTGTCTGAGACCCATGCACAGAAAATCATGAAGATCCAGGATATGGCACTGCGCAACCGCGCGCCGATTATCGGTATCTTTGATGCTGGCGGGGCGCGGATCCAGGAAGGGGTTGCCGCGCTTGGCGGGTATGGTGAGGTGTTCTATCGCAATGTGATGGCCTCTGGTGTGATCCCGCAAATCTCCGTGATCATGGGGCCGTGTGCCGGCGGCGATGTGTATTCGCCGGCAATGACCGATTTCATCTTCATGGTCAAAGACACAAGCTACATGTTCGTGACCGGTCCGGACGTGGTGAAGACCGTAACCAATGAAACGGTGACCGCTGAAGAACTGGGCGGCGCATCGGTGCATGCAACCAAGTCATCGATTGCGGACAAAGCCTACGAGAACGACGTTGAGGCGCTTCTTCAAATGCGCAGGCTGGTGGATTTTCTGCCGTCTTCGAATATTGCGCCTGTGCCGGAAATGCCGAGTTTCGATGATCCAGGCCGCGTTGAACCCTCCCTCGACACGCTGGTGCCCGACAACCCCAACCAGCCTTACGACATGTATGAGCTGATCTCCAAGGTCGTGGATGAAGGGGATTTCTTCGAGATTCAAGAAGCTCACGCCAAGAACATCATCACCGGCTTTGGCCGGGTTGAGGGCAAGACCGTGGACGTGATTGCGAACCAGCCGATGGTGCTGGCGGGTGTTCTGGATTCCGATGCCAGCCGCAAAGCTGCGCGGTTTGTGCGGTTCTGCGATTGTTTCGAAATCCCGCTGCTTACGTTCGTGGATGTTCCCGGGTTCCTGCCGGGCACCGATCAGGAATATGGTGGGCTCATCAAGCATGGGGCCAAGCTGTTGTTTGCCTATTCGGAAGCCACCGTCCCGAAAGTGACTGTGATCACCCGCAAGGCCTATGGCGGCGCCTATGATGTGATGTCGTCCAAACACATTGGCGGAGACATCAACTATGCCTGGCCATCGGCCGAAATTGCTGTGATGGGTGCCAAGGGTGCGGTGGAGATCATCTTCCGCAAAGACATCGGCGATGCGGAGAAAATTGCTGCCCACACCGAGAGCTATGAGGACCGCTTCTGTTCACCGTTCGTGGCCGCCGAACGGGGCTATATCGATGAGGTCATTCTGCCCCGCAACACCCGGTGGCGCATCGCGCGGGCGTTTAATATGCTGGCCAACAAGACCATGGAAAATCCCTGGAAGAAGCACGACAACATTCCGCTCTAGGTTTCCCCCGTGCCTCGCCGGCACATATTGGTTCTTCGCGTTAGTTAATTCGCAACGGCTCTGTCCTATGGTTGCGGCGATTAATCTCGTCCAAAATTGACCCGGGTACAGAATATGTCTTCACGTTCCATCACCAAACCGATTGCCGAAATTGCACAACGGGGCCGAATTTCCCCAGAAGTCGTTATTGAGCTTCGACGCAAGATGTTCCAAGACGGACATATTGGTGAGGATGAAGCAGAACAGCTGTTTTACCTCGACACAAGCGTGGAGAAGGTCTGCCCGGAATGGAACATGTTCTTTGTCGAGGCCCTGACAGACTATCTGATCGAACAGGTTGAACCACGCGGTTACATCTCTGTGGCCAATGCGAGCTGGTTGATCGACAAAATCAGTGAAGATGGACGCATCGAAACCAGCACCGAGTTGGAATTGCTGGTGAAAATCATCGAAAAGTCGAAAATGATTCCACCTGTGCTGTCCGCTTATGTGATTGACCAGGTCAAACAAGCTGTGGCCGAAGGCGAGGGGCTGACCCGGGCCAGCGCGCCGCTGACCCCTGGTGTTCTGGGCGCGCCTGAGGTGGACCTGCTGCGCCGGACGCTCTATGCCGCGGGCGGTGCCGGACACACTGCGGTGACCAAGGAAGAGGCCGACATGCTGTTCGACCTCAACGATGCGGTGAAGCATGAAGACAATGATCCCAGCTGGTCGGATCTGTTCGTCAAGGCAATCGCCAATTTTCTGATGGCGGCACATGGCTATTCCATTCCAAGCCGCGATGAAGCGTTGCGGTTAGAAAAGTGGGTTGAGGACCGTTCAGAGCGGGCTGGTGGAATGACTGGTGAAATTCTCGGCGGCGCCTTCAGTTCGATGCTTGTTGAGAACTTGCGGGGCGTTTGGTCGGATTTGAAATCGAAAGGCCTCACCGAAGAGGCCTATGGTCGCCGTCAACGGGCCCATGAGGCAATGATTTCGGTCAATGAGCGGATCACCGTGGATGAGGCGATTTGGCTGTCTGAGCGTATCGGGCGCGATGGCCAGTGCGATGCAAACGAACGGGCACTTCTGACTTTTGTCAAAGAAGAGTCTCCGGACATTCACCCCTCGTTGCAACCCCTTATCGATAAAGTGGCCTGAGCTGCTTCGCAGCGCCTAGTTGGGTGCCGGAGCGTAAATGGCCATGGGTTGTGCGACGCCTTTGAGTGCTTCGCTGCCCAGCTCTTGCCAGTCTCCGCCTGCGTAGTCTTTGAAGTTCGAACTTCCGAGCACGGGCCGCTTATACTTGGTGGTCAGACCTTCCAGGCGGGCAGCTTCATTCACCGTGGAACCGAATACCGAGTAGGCCAGTCGGTCAGGCATGCCCACATTGCCGAACATCACATTGCCAATGTGCAGCGACATGCCGTAGCCCAAAGCGGCCAGGTTGGAGCTCACCCGATCCTTGTTGATGGCGTTCATGCGGATGATGGCGTCGTACGAAGAGGCCAGCGCCGCCTGGGTGGCCACCACGCTTTCCTTGCGGTTCCGCCCGCAGGGATAGACCGCAAGGAAGGCATCGCCGATGAAGCTCAACACCTCACCGCCCTGGGCTGATATGGCACCGCCCGTGGCATCGAAGAAATCATTGAGCGCATCGATATAGGCCTGGCGGCCTTCCTGGTCGGCCATGGCGGTGGACCCGCGCAAGTCGCCGTAAATGATCGCCGCCCGTGTGGTTTCCCCATCGCCGCGCTTGATGTTGCCGTTCAGAACCCGGTTTCCGGCATCCGTTCCAAGGTAGGTGGTCACCACATTGCTGGCGACTTCGCGCTGAACGGCCATTTTGCAGGCAACGGCCAGAGGGTCGTTCAAATTCAGCAGGGCGGCAATTTCACTGTCGGTGAAGCCGCCTGGTCTGTCAGTTGACCAAGACCCCAAGACGCCTTTGTCGCCCTGGGTATTGAAGGCAAGGCCGAATGCCAGGTAGTCCGTGTTGCCCTGCTGGGCCAGCTCGCCAAGAATTGGAAATTCCCCGCCAACGTCCAGTCCTTCAATGCGCCGGCGGATGAACTCGATGTTTTGGTTTTTTAGCTGGTAATAGGGGCTCGTGCGGAAAGATTCGGGAATATCATCGCCAAGAAAATGCTGATATCCCTCTATGCTTATGCCATCTCCAGGCCGCCAGGTGATCCCAAGGGAACTGTAGAGCGGGTGCAAGATTGAGAGAACAAGATGGGCTCTTGAAATGGGGATGCCGGCCGCACTGAGCCGTTCATAACAGCCGGCAAGCATGGTGCCGATCTCAACATCAAACAGCGCCTGCTCCAGGAGCCAGCGCGCCGCTTTGTCGACCAGAATTGTTGATGCCGGGCCGCGTTCGATGGATTGGCTCATGGACAATTTCCTTGTGTGGCGAGGATTCGCCTTTAGACCAGTTTACCCCGTCTTGCTCTGGGTCTAAAAGGCGCGCAGTATTGTTTTGTCGTGATTACTGTAAAGAGGTGGGGCCGAAGTGCCGGTTTTCAAGAAAATTCTCATTGCCAACCGCGGCGAGATTGCATGCAGAGTGATCAAGACGGCCCGCGAGATGGGCATTCAAACGGTTGCCGTCTACTCGGATGCTGACGCGCGGGCTCTGCATGTGCGCGAGGCCGATGAAGCTGTGCATATCGGGGAAGCCGCCGCCGCCCAGTCTTACCTGGTAATCGACAAGATCATCGATGCCTGCAAAAAGACCGGAGCCCAAGCTGTCCATCCCGGCTATGGCTTTCTGTCGGAGAACGCGGGCTTTGCCCGGCGCCTGGCTGCGGAGAAAATCGCCTTCATTGGCCCGAACGTCAAAGCCATCGAGGTGATGGGCGACAAGATCGAATCCAAAAAGTTCGCTGATGACGCAAAGGTTTCCACGGTTCCGGGCCACCTTGGGGTCATCATGGATGCCGATGAGGCTGTGAAGATTGCCGACGATATCGGCTACCCGGTGATGATCAAGGCATCAGCAGGCGGCGGCGGCAAGGGCATGCGCATCGCAAACTCGCGCGAAGAGGTGGCCGAAGGCTTTGCCTCATCCATGTCTGAAGCCAAATCGAGTTTCGGTGACGACCGGGTGTTCATCGAGAAATTCATTGTGAACCCGCGCCACATCGAAATTCAGGTGCTGGCCGATAAGCATGGCAACGCGCTCTATCTGGGGGAGCGGGAATGTTCCATCCAACGGCGCAACCAAAAGGTCATTGAGGAGGCACCGAGCCCGTTTCTCGATGAGAAAACCCGCAAAGCCATGGGAGAGCAGGCTGTTTCGCTCGCCAGCGCGGTGGATTACGAAAGCGCCGGCACGGTTGAGTTCATTGTGGACAAAGAGCGCAATTTCTACTTCTTGGAGATGAACACCAGACTGCAGGTGGAACACCCGGTCACCGAATTGATTACCGGGGTCGATCTGGTTGAGCAGATGATCAGGGTTGCGGCCGGCGAGAAGCTGGCCCTTAGCCAAAAGGACATAAAACTCAACGGATGGGCTATTGAAAGCCGGATCTATGCAGAAGACCCATTCCGCGGCTTTCTGCCGTCCACCGGGCGGCTGGTGCGTTACCGGCCACCAGCTAAGAGCACGGATGATGAGGGCCGCACCGTGCGCAATGACACAGGCGTCTATGAAGGCGGAGAGATTTCCGTGTTCTATGATCCGATGATTGCCAAGCTGTGCACCCATGCCGCTGACAGAGCCACCGCGACGGCACACATGGCCGACGCCTTGGATGCATTTCACATCAATGGCATTCAACACAACATATCCTTCCTGAGTGCTCTGATGGCGCACCCGCGCTGGATCAGCGGGGAACTGACCACCGGCTTCATTGCAGAAGAGTTTCCCGACGGCTTTTCCGGCGTGGAGATGAGCGATGAGGCCATATCGGTGTTGTCGGTTGTTGCGGTTGCGGTTGACCATGTGATGAATTCCAGAAAGCGGGCCATCTCAGGTCAGATGGGTGGACTGCCGGTGACCTTCTCTGATCGCCGCGTGGTGCGGCTTGGCCCTGAAATCTGGCAGGCTGCCCATGTGGCCGGCAACCGGGATGACCGGTTTGAGGTGACGTTGTTCGAGGATGGCGGCGAGCCTGACCCCGCCAATGTACGGATGGTGCACTGCGACTGGGTCCCCGGACAACCGGTTTGGCACGGGGCGATTGACGGCAAAAGGATCTCTGTTCAGGTGGCGCCTGTTATGAACGGGATTGAATTGTCATGGCGCGGTGTTCAGGAAATTGCGCGGGTGTTCACCAACCGGGAGGCTGAACTTGCCCACCTGATGCCGATCAAACTTCCCCCCGATACCTCCAAGCTTCTTCTGTGTCCGATGCCGGGGCTGGTTGTTTCCATTGCCGTTGCAGAAGGTGATGACGTTAAGGCGGGGCAAACCCTGTGCGTGGTGGAAGCCATGAAAATGGAGAATGTTCTGAAAGCCGAACGCGATGGCTCGGTTTCGGCCATCAAGACAAACCCAGGGGACATTTTGGCCGTGGACGAAGTTATAATGGAATTTGAGTAAGACCTGATTAACCATAAATATGCAGTTAATACTTGTTTGGTCCGAATCTCTGACTAGATGTGGACCTTGAAGCGAACCTGCCGTTGGCACCTAGGTTCGTGTTGTTATGAGTGTGATGAGGGCAACCAGTATCACGTGAGATAAATAGCCAGTCATGAAGGGATTAAGGGACCGTGACAGGCATGATCAACAGTCGATCAGTACAGGTGCGCATCTCCGGAGATGTTCAGGGATGTGCCTATCGGGATTGGACTGAAAAGAACGCACACTTGCTCGGTATTGCCGGATGGGTGCGCAATCGCAAAGATGGTTCAGTTGAAGCCATGTTTGCCGGACCGGACACAAGCGTGAATGAAATGATATCGCGCTGCAAGGATGGTCCGAAAGCCGCGCAGGTTAAACAGGTCGATATCCTGAAAGAAGGCTGCGGGCGCTTTTCTGACGAGTTCGATATTCTGCCGACCGCGTAAGTCGGGTGGAAACTACTGTGTGACGCGCAAGCGTTCTGGCAGGAAGTGAAGATGATCGTTTTCCTCTGCCGCCAAATGGCAGGGAACGCAGAATTTCACTTGCTTGGCGCCGGTGCCATTGGTGATTCCGAAGATGCTGCCGTCCGGCATGATCATCGTGTACTTCCAATCGCCGCTCACGTGGTTGAACCCTTCCGACATCTTTTCCATCAAGAACAACGGACCAGGGTTGACCTTGCCGTCAGCCGTTATGGCAATGCTGTCTTTGGCCAGAATTGAGCCGACGGGGAAGCGGCCGGCCGCCTCATACTTCGAATAGTCCTTGGCGATGACGTTGCCATGGGTGTTGAGAAAACGGCGGCCATGACCAGCGCTCAGATACGGGGCGGTATTGTAGCGCTTCCATTTTGTGTAGACTTTTGCGGCAGGGTGTTCCGACATCCCATAACCGCGGGCCATTCCCCGCTTCAGGGCATCATACGCCTTTTGCGCATCCTGATCGCTGATGTTGGCAGGGTTTGGAACCCGAAAATGACGTCTGGGCCCAAGCGGGTCTTCTGCCGGTTTTGCCGGTCCTGGCGTGAGGTTGCGCCCTTCATCACGCTCATCCGGATCAACGGCTGACTGGGCGTTGCCGTTTAGTGTTGTGGCTGCCAGAACCGCAGTGAAGACGATTATCTTGAGGGCGCCATAGTAGAAGTGGGCCACTTTTCTGCTCCAATATTGCCAAAGACCCATGGGATGTCAGTGTGGGCGCCATGGCCACGGGAATGAAATCAAGTTCGCTCACGTCGCGGTGACGCGCATGTGAGGGCGGCTAATTGGATGTCTTTGAAGACCAGCGAATGATTGAAAAGGCCGGGAAAGCCCAGCCGAACCCGGCCACGGCATAATAGACAAGCTGGACCCATTTGGATTGGGCATTCACAACCGTGGCACCAAACCACATGGCAAGCAGGATGTAGAAAACCATGAAAGCCAATATGGCCAGTGAGCCGACGAGTTTGCGTCCAGAAGGTTTGGCCATAAATGGTTCCTGAGATCAACGCGGTGCAGCCTCACAGGTACTGGTGTTGTGGCTTCAGAACAAGACCCGCGACAGCCTGACGCGCGAAGCTTTGGCCAGTTGTTGCCGGCGGTGTCAGAGGCTTAGGTGTTGTGCATGAGTGCCGATGCCCAAATTGCCGCCCCAGCCACTGCGCTGCAGATTTCTGCACGGCCGCTGGTGCGCATCTGGCTCATGTGCATGGCCTTCTTGGTGTTTGCCATGGTGATCGTGGGCGGCGCCACCAGGCTCACCGACTCTGGTCTTTCAATCACTGAGTGGCTGCCGCTTTTGGGCGCCATCCCGCCGCTCAACGAAGCTGACTGGATGGTGGCGTTCGAAAAGTATCGGCAAATTCCGGAATACCAGCTGGTGAACAAGGGCATGAGCCTGGAGGCCTTCAAGTTCATCTATTGGTGGGAATGGGCTCATCGCTTCTTGGGGCGTTTCATAGGAATTGCCTTCTTCGTGCCGTTCGTCTGGCTGCTCGCGACCAAGCGGGTCGAGGCGCGCATGGTGCCGCATTTGGTGCTGTTGTTCATTCTGGGCGGCCTGCAGGGTGCTCTGGGCTGGTACATGGTATCGTCAGGCCTGGTGGACCGTGTTGACGTAAGCCAATACCGGTTGGCGGCGCATTTGGCCCTGGCGGTGGCGATCTTCGCCTATCTGTTGTGGGCAGCACTGTGTGTGGAGCCGCGGGACATGTCCTGGAGGGGGCAGGGTGCGCAAAGTGCAATATTCGTCAGTGTACTGATTTATTTTCAAATCATCATTGGCGCCTTCGTTGCTGGTCTCGATGCTGGCCAGGGCTACAACACCTGGCCGAAAATGGATGGTGCCTTCTTGCCGTCAGGTCTATTGGCAATGGACCCGGCGTGGCGGAACTTCTTTGAGAGCGCGTTGACCGTGCAGTTCGTTCACCGGGTGTTTGCCTATCTGGTGGTGCTGGTGGGGGGCTGGCACATCACCCGCACCTTGCGTACGGCTCCGGAGGGGGTGGCGCAATTGAGCGCAGGTCTCCTGGGGTTGGTGCTGCTGCTTCAGGTCGGATTGGGGATCTGGACCTTGTTGGCACGCGTGCCGATCAGTCTGGGGCTGTTGCACCAGGGCGGGGCAATTGTGGTTTTAGGGGTGGCTCTCTGGCACCTGCATGTTGTGGCCAGGCGATAGATCACGACCTGCCAGCGCGCATAACTAAAAAACTGCCAAACGAACCCAACTGCGTGCAGGGTGTTGAATTAACGCATAAAAATATTTGTGCGCCGCACATAAACCCCGGCGCGATGGCCGGGGTCCTATGTGTTGGCAGGACTGGCTGCTAGCCCGCTTTCATGGCCTGCTCAAGGTCGGCAATGATGTCCTTGGGATCCTCAATCCCGATAGAGAGCCGCACCACGTCTGGGCCAGCGCCGGCAGAAATTTGTTGTTGCTCGGAGAGCTGCTTGTGGGTGGTGGAGGAAGGGTGGACGATCAAAGAGCGGGTGTCGCCGAGGTTGGCCAGATGGCTCAACACGTTGACGTTGGAAACCAGCTTGACGCCGGCATCATAACCACCCTTCAGCCCGAAGGTGAAAACGGCACCTGCGCCGTTGGGGCAATATTTCTGCTGCAGAGTGTGGTGCCGGTCGCCCGGCAGGCCGGCATAGCTGATCCACGAGACGTTCTTGTGGGTGGACAGCCACTCGGCCACCTTTTTGGCATTGTCGCAATGGCGTTGCATGCGCAAGCTCAAGGTTTCAGCGCCGGTCAGGATCAAGAAGGCGTTGAACGGGGAGATGCACATGCCCAGATCGCGCAATCCCAAAACCCGGCAGGCAATGGCAAAGGCGATGTTGCCGAAGGTTTCGTGCAAGCGCATGCCGTTGTAGCTCTCACAAGGCTCCGACAATTTGGGGTAGCGGCCTTCGCGGGACCAATTGAAGGTGCCGGCATCGACGATCATGCCGCCCATTGAGTTGCCGTGGCCGCCTATGAATTTGGTGAGGGAATGGATGACCAGATCGGCGCCGTGTTCGATGGGGCGGCACAGGTATGGGGTTGCAAGGGTGTTGTCGACGATCAAGGGCACTCCGGCGCGCCGCGCGATCTTGGAGATGCCCTCAAGATCTGTGACCACACCGCCCGGGTTGGCAATGGATTCGCAGAAGATCGCCTTGGTCTTGGCCGTAATGGCCTTTTCGATGCTGTCCATGTCGTCCGCGTCGGCCCAGTTGACCTTCCAGTCAAAGGATTTGAAGGAATGATTGAATTGATTGATTGAGCCGCCATAAAGCTGGCGCACGGCGACAAACTCGTCGCCAGCATCCATCATCGTGTGGAACGCCAGAAGCTGCGCTGCGTGACCTGAGGAGGTGGCGAGCGCTGCGGTGCCGCCCTCAAGCGCGGCGACCTTTTCTTCGAGCACAGCCTGTGTGGGGTTTGTGATGCGTGTGTAGATGTTGCCAAAGGCCTGAAGACCGAACAGGGCTGCCGCATGATCAACATCGTCAAAAACGAATGACGTTGTCTGATAGATCGGCGTCGCACGGGCGCCCGTTGTTGGATCGGGGGCCGAACCGGCGTGAATGGCCAGTGTGTCAAAACCTGGGGTGTCGTCGAGTGCCATGAAAAAATCTCCGCGTGTTGGTCCGTAAACTTACAAGCAAGGCACTGTTCGGCCTGCCAGATCCCAAAAGGCTTATATCAGTGCAAATAACGCCGAACAATCGTTCGTTTTATCGAACGGCATCTTTTTTTACGGCGGATTTTGAAGGATCAAGAGTCCAGGAAGGAGCGCATATTCGCAAAAACCGTCTCGAACATCTCCGGTGTGAGGCGCCGGGTGTTGGTGTTGTAGCGGGAGCAATGGTAGCTG
Organism: Alphaproteobacteria bacterium; assembly: GCA_024227565.1. Taxonomy (GTDB): domain Bacteria; phylum Pseudomonadota; class Alphaproteobacteria; order Rhizobiales; family CAJQND01; genus JAAEUE01. The sequence goes on along the minus strand of JAAEUE010000132.1, from coordinate 78,230 downwards.
TCGAACAAGGTCAGATCTGCAAATGTGTGCTGAGCGGCATGCGTGAAGGGATGTGCACTGCGTTTTTCCCCCAGGGCCATGAGAGTTGCATCGTGGGCAATGCGCCCAAGCGCCAGGATGGCGCGCAAGTTTGGCAGCTCATTGATGCGTTGGACAAGGTGTTGATTGCAGGTGCGGATTTCTGCGCCAACCGGCTTGTTTTGGGGCGGCAGGCAGCGCACGGCGTTGGTGATCATGCAATCCACCAGTTCCAGGCCATCATCAGGCCGCGCTGCGAAGGTGCCGCGCGAGAAGCCGAATGTGTCTAGCGTGCCATAGAGCAGATCGCCGGCCCAGTCCCCGGTGAAAGGCCGGCCCGTCTTGTTTGCCCCCTGCATGCCAGGTGCCAGGCCCACAATGAGAACGCATGCAGTGGCAGGGCCAAACGATTGCACCGGACCATTATACCAGTCGGGGTGGGCTTCGCGTTGCTCATCCAGAAAAGCGGCCAGGCGCGGGCACAGGCGGCATGATTTGTCAGGTTCAGATGGAATTACCGGAGGGCGCATGTCAAACCTTACAAGCAGATGAGGGGTCAGATGTCTGCGAATTCCTCAAAATCGTCCTGCCCATCATCATTTTGATCGTATTCGGCTTCATCTTCCGCGGGGTCGGCCTGGGTCTCCTGCGGGCGCGGTTTGCGCTGGCCGCCGGCACGGCCAATTTGATCTGACAGAGACATGATCTCGACAAAAACATCGGTTTGCCGGCGCAGGTCATCGGCCACCATGGGCGGCTTGGTCTTCAATGTGGAAACCACCGTAACCCGCAGGCCCTTGCGTTGAATGGCTTCTACAAGGCGGCGAAAATCTCCGTCCCCTGAAAACAGCACCACATGATCGAGTTCGCTGGCGAGTTCCATGATGTCTACAGCAATCTCGATATCCATATTGCCTTTGATTTTGCGGCGTCCGGCAGAGTCAGTGAACTCCTTGGTGGGCTTTGTAACCACCGAAAAGCCATTGTAGTCGAGCCAATCAACCAGTGGACGGATAGGCGAATAGTCCGCATCCTCCATCATGGCCGTGTAGTAATTTGCACGGATGAGCTTGGCCTGGCCGCGAAAATAGTCGAGCAGCTTGCGGTAGTCGATATCGAAATTCAACGATCTTGCCGTGGCATAAAGGTTGGCGCCATCAATGAACAATCCGACGCGCTCGGTGGGGTAGAAATGCATAATAACTCCTTGAAAAAAAGAATTTTGCTCGTGAGAGCCTATTGTGAAATCGTCTCAATAGAGGTTTGATCCGTAATCGCGGGTCAAACCGGCAAAGTCCTAATCTGTGCGCTGATGCGCGATGTGGTTTTAACCTGTCGCATCTTTCTTGGCTACCAGCTATAGGGTGCAACGCGCTGAATATTGTCCAGATACGTTAGAGCTGTGATGATCCTACTAGGCCTTGGTAGCAATTTGTCCGGTCCCTGGGGCACACCGTTGGAGACTTTGCGGTGTGCGTTGAGGGAAATGCAGACGAACGGTATTGCTGTCGTCAAGCGATCCAAGGCCTACAGCACCTGTGCCTATGGCGTCGGCGGCCAACCTGACTATGTGAATGCGGTTGTCTCCATTGACTGCATTGCACCGCCTGAGGCGCTTCTCATCAGGTTGCACAGGCTTGAAAAGTTTGCAGCAAGAGCCCGCGGCGAGCGTTGGGGGGCGAGGACCCTTGATATTGACTTGCTGGACTGGCACGGCCGTGTCATCGGATCATCAAAAGAGAGGGGCGGCCGGACTGAACTTGGGTTCAAGCCGTTGAGCTTGCCGCACCCAGGGATTGTGAACCGCCCGTTCGTGATTGTTCCTTTGGCGGAAATTGCCCCTGGGTGGCATCATCCGGTGAACGGTAAAACAGCGAAAAGCTTAGCCAGAAACATTGCCTGTGACCGGGCAGGGGGCATTCTTTCAGCCACCCGATTGTGAATGTGTTGCGGCAGTCTGTTAACACTTGTGTCGCATGATCAGGTATCGATTGATTTGATTGATCTTGAGTGCTTGCTTTGTGCAACGCAAAAGCATACATAGAGCAAAGAATCCGAACATATTTGAGCTAGGAGACGAGCGATATGGCGCGTGTCACCGTCGAAGACTGCATTGATAAAGTGCCGAACCGGTTTGAACTGGTTCTTCTGGCAAGCCACCGGGCACGGACGATCTCGCAAGGGGCGCCCCTGACCATTGACCGGGACAATGACAAAAACCCTGTGGTGGCTTTGCGCGAAATAGCCGACATCACAGTCGATAAAGAGGACCTGAAGGAAGATCTGGTCCACTCCATGCAGAAGCATGTTGAGGTGGATGAACCTGAATCTGATGTGGTGCCGATGCTGGCAGCGGATGGTGCTGCAGCTGAGGTTATCCCAGGTGTTCCTGATGATGAGGTGCCCATGGACCGCATGACCGAGGAAGATCTGTTACGGGGTCTTGAAGGCCTGCCACCGGCAGACAGCCCAGGCAGCACGCGTTCCGGCCTTTGAGCGAAGAGGCGACTGTTTGAATGTAATCCAAGCCGGGACGTGACACCACGTTCCGGCTTTTTAGTTTTTTGTTGTATGATCTGGTATGGCCCAAACTTCCGCTGCAGCGCCTCCTGAACCACAGACAGCCAAAACACCCTCGCTGCTGCGCCAGTTTGAGCTGGTGGAACAGGTTACCAGCTATGACCCCGACGCTGACGAAGCACTTCTGAACCGAGCTTACGTTTACGCCATGAAAGCCCATGGCAGCCAGAAGCGGGCCTCAGGCGATCCTTACTTTTCTCATCCCCTTGCTGTGGCTGCGATCTTGATTGATCTGAAGCTTGATGATGCCACGATCGCTGCTGCTTTATTGCATGACACCATCGAGGATACCGAAGCCACCAAGCAGGAGATCGATGAGCTCTTTGGTTCGGAGATCGCAGGATTGGTTGACGGGCTAACCAAGCTGAAGCGGCTCGATCTGGTGACAAAGGAAGCTGCGCAGGCGGAAAACCTGCGCAAGTTCCTGCTGGCGATCTCAGATGATATCCGTGTGCTGCTGGTCAAGCTTGCCGACCGGCTCCACAACATGCGTACCCTTGGCCATATGCGCAAAGACAAGCGCGAACGCATTGCGCAAGAAACCATGGACATTTATGCGCCATTGGCCGGCCGGATCGGCATGCAGGCCATGCGCGATGAGCTGGATGACATCTCGTTCAAGGTTCTGAACGAAGAGGCCCATGCGACCATAACAGCGCGCCTCAAGGCGCTGCGTCAGGAATCTGGCAACCTGTTGCGCGAAATCGAACAGGCGCTCACCCAGAAGCTTGAAGAGCACCATATTCCGGCGAGCGTGAGCGGGCGCGAGAAGCGACCCTATTCCATTTGGCGGAAAATGGAGAGAAAACAGATATCTCTGGGCCAGCTCTCCGACATCTATGGTTTTCGCGTTGTGGTCGAAAATATGGATGATTGTTACACCGCACTTGGGGTTGTTCATCAGACCTGGAGGGTCGTGCCTGGCCGGTTCAAGGATTACATCTCGAACCCGAAGACCAACAACTATCAATCCCTGCACACCACCGTTGTGGGGCCCCATCGCAAACGGATCGAGCTCCAAATCCGCACTCACGAAATGCACGATATCGCCGAGCATGGTGTTGCGGCCCATTCTCTCTATCGCGATCTGGGGACAGCCGAAACGCAGGATGGTGACGCGGGGGCAAACGGCGGAACCCAAGAGAATGGCGAGGCGCCTGACAATCACGCACTGGCGTCTGATGCAAATGCCTATCGCTGGTTGAGCCATCTGGTTGACATGCTGTCGGAAGGCGACGGACCAAAAGAGTTTCTCGAGCACACAAAGCTTGAACTGTTCCATGATCAGGTGTTCTGCTTTACCCCCAACGGTGACCTCATTGCGTTGCCTAGCGGCGCGACGCCTATTGATTTTGCCTATGCTGTGCATACCAATGTGGGCGACACCTGCGTTGGCTGCTTGATCAATGGGCGCCATGCTCCGCTTATCACCGAGCTCAAAAATGGCGACGAGGTTGAGATTGTGCGCTCGGAGGCCCAGGTGCCACCGGCAGCGTGGGAAAAATTCGTCATCACCGGCAAAGCACGCGCCGCGATCCGTCGGGCCACACGTCTTGCCCTGCGCCAGCAATATGCCGGGCTCGGCCGGGAGATCCTGGATCGGGCGCTGAAAGTTCAAACTGCTGCGGTTGAAGATGAAGAATTGCAGATCGCCATCGAACGGTTGGGTGAGAAGAACCTGGACGATGTGTTGGCGAAGATCGGACGTGGAGAAATTGCTTGTGCGGATGTGCTGAAGGCGCTGGGCATTGGTGTGGAAGACACAGCGCCCAAGCCGGGATTTGGCGTGAGCCAGAAGCTGAAGTCCTTGGGCCAGTATATCTCATTACCCCGCGGGCGACCCAAGCGGCAAGATTCAGGAGCGATTCCTGTGCGCGGGCTCAAAGGAAATTTGCCGTTCACCATCTCGTTGGATACGGGCGCGGTCCCAGGCGAGCGCATTGTGGGCATCATGACCCCGGACGTGGGGGTCACCATCTATCCAATCTTTTCCGATGGCTTGCGCCAGTACGACGATGAACCCGACCGCTGGATCGATCTCACTTGGGACCTGCATGAAGGCTCGCAGGAGACGTTTCCAGCCCGCATTCAGGTTACGGTGTTGAACCAACCTGGCGCTTTGGCGCAAGTGGCGCAGACGATCGCGGATGGGCAGGCAAACATCAACAACTTGGAACTGAACACACAATCGGCAGATGTTTATGATTTCAAGATCATTGTAGAAGTCAGCGATTTGCAGCATTTGACCCGCATTATGCGCGAACTTGGCCGAGCAGCGCTGGTCACTGGGGTTAGCCGCATGACCGGTGCCGAGTGACGGTTGGCGAATTTGGCGTCGGTACCGGGCGGACATCAATTCGACGGGATTTTTATCGCCACTGAAAGACCAAATTCATGTCAGATTTTGTACAATCAGTCGGCGGGATGCGCGCTGGCGTCAATTGTGCGCTTGGCAACAAAATTTGAAGAAGTTGCTGCTAGCATTCTGACCGTATATGTGGGAACTGAAGGCACGGCGCCCGTCCGAAGACAGATTCGGCCAGAAGGCGCGCCTTACACACCCCGCACTTTGCTGTGTTTGTTTTTGATTATCGGCTGGGCCCAGGCAAGAATGTTATTCAAACGGCGAGATAAGGCACCTTGGCAGGCCAGGTTCAGAGCCTGGTGTTGGCCTGACCGCGGCTGGAAAAGGGCGTGGACCTACGTATGGCATCGTGTCACGCGGCTCGCAGGCACACCCCACGCGGTTGCCATTGGCTGCGCAGCTGGGGTTTTGGCTTCTTTCACTCCGTTCATGGGCCTGCACTTCATTCTTGCCGCTGTGCTGGCTGCTGCAGTTGGCGGCAACATGTTTGCTTCGGCGCTTGGAACCTTTTTCGGCAATCCGCTCTCGTTTCCGTTCATCTGGCTGTCTACCTACAATCTGGGTGGGTTTCTGCTGGGCCGAGAGCAGAAATCTGAAATCAACATAAGCCTGCCAGATGGCTTCTGGACCCGTGTGCTGACCGAACCTGGATTGGCTATGGGGCAGTTCTGGGACATTGTGGGGCCGGTTCTTGTCCCCATGCTGGTTGGCGGTTTACCCCTTGGCCTTACGTTCGCAATTATTGCATACTTCCCGGTGAGAACTGCAGTTGAGACGTTCCAGGAGCGTCGCCGGGACCGGCTGTTTAACAAGTCCAAAGGCGCTTCGCAGGACGCTCCGATCGGGAGTTGATAAAAATGGTTTCGCATTCAGCCGACCACTATCTCAGATTAGGCGTGAACATTGACCACGTGGCAACCATTCGCAATGCACGCGGAGGCTGGCATCCCGATCCGGTGAGGGCGGCGATCCTGGCCGCTGACGGCGGCGCGGATGGAATTACCGCACATTTGCGCGAAGATCGCCGCCATATCAGCGACATTGATATTGCGCGCTTGCGCCAAGAGGTCTCCTTGCCGCTGAATTTTGAAATGGCAGCAACCGATGAGATGCTGGATATCGCGCTGACCCATAAACCGAACGCTGCCTGTATTGTTCCTGAAAAGCGCGAAGAGGTGACAACCGAGGGCGGTTTGAATGTCCACGGCGGGCAGGAACATCTGAAACGTTATGTGCACGAGCTCAAACAATCCAAGATACGGGTGTCGCTGTTCATTGACGCTGACGAAAAGCAGCTTGATGCCGCTGCAGCACTTGGAGCAGATATCGTCGAGCTCCACACAGGCGCCTATTGTGAGGCCCATGAACAACGAAACGCTGACTTGAGAGCGAAAGAACTGGCCCGGATTACACATGCCAGCTCCTATGGGCATGGCCTTGGCCTTGAAATGCATGCCGGACATGGTCTGACCTTTGACACTGTGAAGGATGTGGCCGTTCTGCCCGAACTGCGTGAGCTCAATATCGGGCACTTCCTCGTGGGAGAGGCCATATTTCTTGGGTTGGTTCCTGCGATGCAGAAAATGCGGGTGTTGATGAACCAGGCCAGGGCTGAAGCTGGCGAGGCTGCATGATTCTCGGGCTTGGGAGCGACCTGATCGACATTAGACGCATTGAGAAAACGCTCGATCGGTTCGGTGAACGCTTCATCAATCGGGTGTTTACCGAGGTTGAACAGATGAAATCCGACCGCCGTTCTGCCCGGGCGGCCTCATATGCTAAACGATTTGCGGCGAAGGAAGCGTGTTCCAAGGCATTGGGTACTGGGTTCAGGAAAGGTGTGTTCTGGCGCGATATGGGCGTTGTCAACGAGCCTTCGGGGCGGCCCACCATGCTGCTGACAGGCGGGGCAGGGGCACATTTGGCCGGAATGATGCCGGCAGGATGTCAGCCCAAGGTTCACATCACGATTACAGATGATTTCCCGTGGGCGCAGGCGTTCGTCATCATTGAAGCAGTGCCGGCCACCGACGACCCAGAGAGCTGATCTGCGGTTTTCAGGTCACAGGGCTCAAGTTTGCCATAAAGAACAACTTCAAGCTCGTTGCGCTTCAACTTGGAGCGGTCTATAGCTTCGCACCGGCTGCAGGTTGGAGAATCTGCCCAAATACGGAACGCTCGAGGATATGGCGGATATGAGCTCAAAGGCGGACGAGGCCAAAAAGTCGTCAGAAGGCGGCGCATGGGAGATCATCCGCGTTGTGATTCAAGCGTTGCTGATCGCGTTTGTCGTCCGCACGTTTTTGTATCAGCCTTTCAACATTCCATCGGGCTCCATGATCCCGACATTGCTGATCGGCGACTATCTGTTTGTTTCCAAATTGAGCTATGGTTACAGCCAATACACCTTTAGTTTTTCAATTGGATCGGGCGAGTCGAGGCTGTTCCGCTTCAAACCGTTCCCATTCTCAGGCCGGGTTTTTGCCTCTAACCCCGAGCGTGGCGATGTTGCGGTGTTCAAATTGCCATCTGATAACGAGACCGATTATATCAAGCGCGTCATCGGACTGCCTGGTGACAGAGTGCAGATCATTGATGGCGTGGTGCACATAAATGGTAAAGCGGCCGAGCAAGAAAAGATCGGATCGTTCCTGGACACCAATTCCAGTGGACTGCCTACACAAGTTGCAGTTTTGAATGAGACTCTCCCTAATGGGGTCGTGCATGTGATTCACGACCAGGGACCGACATACTTCGACAACACACGTGTGTTTGAAGTGCCGGCCGATCATTATTTCATGATGGGGGACAATCGGGATAATTCAACCGATAGCAGGTTTGCCGCTGTCGGTTATGTTCCGTTTGAAAACTTCGTTGGGCGTGCTGACTTGCTCTTCTATTCGCAACAACCGGGGACTGCTTTCTGGCAGTTTTGGCGCTGGCCCACATCGGTGCGTTGGGGCCGTCTTTTCAATATCGTGGACTGACCCCGTGCCCGCCAAAAAGCCCCATGGTCTTGCGAAAAGCATAGGGCACGTCTTTTCGAACCAAAATCAGCTTGAGCAAGCGCTAACCCATCCGAGCGCGCGCACCGCAAAATTTCGCAAAGGTGGCAAAAGGGTCCACGAGAACGAGCGGTTGGAGTTTCTAGGCGACCGGGTGTTGGGTTTGGTGATTGCCGAATGGCTTATGGAACTGTTCCCTGATGGGAATGAAGGCGAGTTGGCGCAAAAGCTTAATGCGCTCGTACGAAAGGAAACCTGTGCCGATATTGCGCGCCAGGTGGAATTGGATCGTTACATACTCGTTGGCAACACGGAACGTGGCGGAGGAGTTCACAAAAGAACCGCCGTGCTGGGTGATGCGATGGAATCGGTTATTGCTGCCATTTATCTGGATGGCGGATATGCGGCGGCGCAAGACGTAATCAGGCGGTTGTGGCAGGGGCATATGGAGGCCGTTGGCACTGTGCTCCGCGATCCCAAGACCGTTCTCCAGGAATGGGCCCAGGGGCGGGGCCTTGCCGCGCCTACATACAAAGTGGTTTCGCAGTCTGGTCCAGATCATAATCCGAAATTTGAGATTGATGTTGAAGTGGAAGGGCTGGAGGGTGAAACGGGATGCGGTGGGACAAAACGTGGTGCTGAGCAAAACGCTGCTGAGAAACTGTTGCAAAGCCAGTCAATCAAACGCTGATAGATGATGTCGAGCCAAACAGACGAGACCATTAAACGGTGTGGATTTGTAGCCCTTATCGGCGCGCCTAACGCCGGAAAATCGACACTTGTCAATCAACTCGTGGGCCAGAAGGTCGCTATTGTAACCCATAAAGTGCAGACGACCCGCGCCAGGCTTCGTGGCATTGCGTTGCATGAAAACAGTCAGATTGTGTTTGTTGACACACCTGGAATCTTTGAGCCGGCCCGCATGCTCGACCGTGCGATGGTGGAAGCGGCTTGGGGCGGGGCGGGCGATGCCGATCAAGTGGTGCTGGTTGCCGATGCCCGGCAGGGGCTTGATGCGGAAAACGAACAAATTATCTCAGGCCTCCAAGAGAGTGGACGGTCCGCCATCTTGGCATTGAACAAGATTGATCTTGTTAAACGGGAATCATTGCTTGGTCTTACCCAAGCCTACAATGAACGGTTTGCGTTCGCTGAGAGCTTTCTGGTTTCGGCCCAAACCGGTGATGGTGTTGATGCGTTGAAGGCGCATCTGGCGGGCATTGTGCCTGAAGGACCCTGGCTTTACCCGGAAGATCAAATTGCCGACCTTCCCCAACGGATGCTGGCCGCGGAGGTCACCCGCGAGAAGCTCTTCATGCGGCTGCATCAGGAATTGCCCTATGCATCTACGGTTGAGACCGAATCCTGGAAGGTTGCCAAAGATGGATCTGTTCGAATTGAACAAATCGTCTTTGTTGAGCGTGAATCGCAACGCAAGATTGTGCTGGGCAAAGGCGGCCAGACAATTAAAGCAATTGGGCAGAGCGCCCGAAAAGAGTTGGAAGCAACGCTCAATATGCGCGTTCATTTGTTCTTATTCGTGAAGGTTCGCGAGAAGTGGAGTGAAGATCCCGAAAGATACCGTCAAATGGGTCTTGATATGCCAACTCAAAAATATTGATCAGATGTTAGTAAAATCTGAACCTAAAATCCTTGACTATGGCGAAAACATACCAAGAATAAGGCCATGTTGAGTCAGAACCTTGGATCTGCTGGTTGTGCTGGGGGGGAACCGCGATCATTGTGACGCGAGATTATCACATCAAGGTGCTGGATTAATCAACTGGGAGCGGGAACACGGGGCAAACTGGAGAGTGTTCAAATGCGCAGATTAGTTCCTATTTTTCTGACGGTTTTGTTGGTTTTTGGCTGGTTTGGCTCAAGCGATGCAATGGCCCGGTCGGGTTACGCAAAGTGGTTGAAGCATGGGGATGTTTACGAGGTCGTTGGGACTTTCGGGAAGGTCAAGCAAAGGTTCAGCGTGCGGGTTTCCTGGAAGGGGACCGGATTCGTCATTAACACCCCCGTTGGAGTATACAGACTGAAGCGCCGTGGCAAAAGTGTGACATTTAAAGTATATTTTCAGGAGGCTTGGGCCCACGTTACTTGGAGCCGAGGTAGGGCCTATGTGTCTTATAAAGGACAGCGCGGATCTGCTAAGGTGCGCAAGCTGCAAAAACGCGCAGGGCCGCCGAAGGCCAAAACCAACTTCACAGCCGCAAACTGACCTGAGCGCCAATACCTGGGATGGGCACCCGGTATGATCGTGCGAATAGATTGGCGCGGGCGCACAGGTCTCTGTTTTGCACAGTGGCGACTGATTGAGCTCTGCGTTGCTGACGGCAGCTGCTAAAGTGCCTCCAGCTTAGTATTCAACATTGATGGATAACGCACCAGATGGATTGGTCTGAGGAAGGGGTGGTCCTCGGAGTTCGCCGCCAGGGCGAAAGCAATGCCGTTTTGGAGCTGTTTACACGCGGCCATGGCCGTCATTTGGGCCTGGTGCGTGGTGGACGGGGGCGTCGGTTGAGACCGGTGCTGCAAACCGGAAACCTTGTGGAGGTCACCTGGCGTGCTCGGCTTGCGGAGCACCTCGGCAGTTATACGGTTGAAGCGTTGGAGCTGCAGGCGGCCCGCCTGATGGATGATCCGTTCAAATTGGCAGGGCTCATGTCGATGGCTGATCTGACGCGTTTGCTACCCGAGCGCGAACCCCATGAACGGTTGTATGATGCGTTTCAAATCGTTCTTTCACAAATTCAGGATGACGCGGTTTGGCCGGCCTTGTTGGTGCGCTGGGAACTGGGGTTGTTGGAAGAGTTGGGCTTCGGACTTGATTTGACCAAATGTGCGGCCAGTGGTTCCAAAGACAACTTGATCTATGTGTCGCCCAAATCTGGCAAAGCTGTAAGCGCTGAGGCCGGTGAACCGTATCAGGCCAAGCTCCTGCCGCTGCCAGCTTTTATAGTCGCCGGGGCCGGCGGTGCCCCGGAGGTAAGCGACATTGCCGGCGGATTCAGACTGACAGATCATTTTTTGCAGCGTGATGTGTTGTCTCCTCGCGGTATATCGATGCCGCAAAGCAGGGCGCGCGTGATAAAATCATTGTCAGAGATGTTCGCCGGGAAGGCGGCCGGTTGATCGTCTTCAGGGCCGCTGAATTGACCAAATCTAAACTATTTCTGTGTCACTTAGATTATCGTTTTTGACTAGGTGCAGAGTTGAGTCATGTTCAAAAATTTGTTTTTCCAAAAATTATCAGTGGTTGGCGCAGGCCTGTTTGCGCTGCCGCTCTTTACCGCTCCCGCGCATGCCTACATTGATCCGGGCACTGCAAGCATTGTTCTGCAATCGATTATCGGTGCGATCGCTGCTGGCAGCCTCTTCTTCCGGACCCATTTGGCGGCAATCTGGTACAAGCTGTTTCCGGGTCGGGAGCGCACCTCAACGACAACATCCATAGGGGACGGTCCCGCTGATGCCGGTTGATCCTGCTTCGTATCGTGACCCGGCCGGTCATGTTTTCCAAGTTGACGATAAGATATACCGCACAGTCCTACCCAAGGGTTTGCCAGACTTTACCGCAGTGCGCCAGAACGGTGGCTTAAATGCACTTGTCAGTGAAGGTTGGGTTGTAGACAGCGTTGAAGTCGATCCGCAAGTGCTTGGCCGCGATGCGCCTGAAGAAGGGCTGGTCGTAGAGCACCCCCGGATTCCCTTCATATCGTACCCATACGAATGGACATTTGGCGCGCTAAAGGCAGCCGCCTTGTTGCATTTGGACATCCAAATCAAGTTGCTTGAGCATGATGTGGTGTTGACGGATGCAACTGCCTACAACATTCAATTTATTGGGACGCGTCCGGTGTTTATAGATGCGCTCTCTTTTCGACCCTATGTCGAAGGTGAGCATTGGCTGGCCCACCGGCAATTCTGTGAACAGTTTCTGAACCCGTTGTTGCTTTATGCCAAATTGGGCATTCCGTTTAACGCTTGGTACCGCGGTTCCCTGGAAGGTATTCCGGCTGAACAGCTTTCAAGTGCGCTTAATCTGCAGGACAAGCTCTCACTGCGGACGTTAAGCCACGTCACCTTGCCTGCGAAGGTGCAGGCCGGGGGCAGCAAATCAACCCAAGCGGCGTCAGAAGCGAAACAACGCGGTTTGCCGCGGTCGCGTTATGCAGCCATTCTCATCCAATTGCGAGATTGGATTTCAGGATTGACCCCGAAGGGGACCAACGACACTGTTTGGCGTAATTACGCGAGTGAAAACACGTACGAGGATGCCGAGGCCGCCGCAAAGCATGAGTTCATCGCGAGGTTCGTTTCTGAGAGCAAGCCCAAAGTAACGCTGGATTTGGGGTGCAACACCGGAGCTTACTCCGATACGGCACTCAAGGCGGGCGCAACTTATGCAATTGGGGTGGATGCGGATCACGGCGCGTTGGAAGCGGGATTTCTGCAGCATGCAGGCCATAAGAAATATCTTCCGCTTTATCAGGACGCGGCTAATCCCAGCCCCGGTATCGGATGGCATAACCGCGAACGGCGCCCGTTAACAGCACGATGCGGTGATGTGGACGCAGTGTTCGCGTTGGCCTTTGAACATCATCTGGCGATTGCGAAAAACGTTCCGTTCGACCACTTTGTTGACTGGATCATGGACTTTGCGCCGCAGGGCATCATTGAGTTCGTGCCGAAAAGTGATCCGACCGTGCAACAAATGCTGGCGCTTCGCGAAGACATCTTTGATGACTACACCGAAGAAAACTTCAGAGCTGCGATTTGTAAGCGGGCAACTATCGTCAAAGCAGAGAAGGTGACGCACACAGACAGAGTGCTTATTCAGTTCGCGCGCAATTGAGTGAAAACCCAAGATGTCGAGTACTTCGCGATTGGTGCTTTATACGGTTCTAGCTACAGTTCTTGTGGTGGCCGCTTCAATTGGGCGGGTGGCTGCTTACAACAGCGATCTGCTGATGTTGTACATGCTGTTGCGTCCCTTTGTATTTCTCACCAGCGCCTGTTTTCTGGTGTTGGGTGTTGCCTTTTTAATCAATAAGCGTCTGTTTTCTACCGCTCCCTTGATATTTATCGGCGTGTTCTATTTCTCGTTCCTTGCAGCATTGATCCCCTCGTTCGCGCACGGAAATTGGTTGAGTGGAGCCTTGGTGACCGGTGTTTTGGGGTTAATCCTTTTTACTCTCAGAAATGTCGAGCCGGTTGAAATTGCGAAGAAATCCTCTTTGTTTCTTGCGGCCATGGTGGTTCCTTTTGTCTATCCGGTTGTTGGCATATTTTGGTTAGCCGCCCCGCCAGTGATCTCACAAGATTTCAAAAAGTATGTGGATGCCCTTAGTGCCGAACAAGTAGATCGGGAACAGTTGCCTGATGTGATCTATATTGTGCCGGATCGCTATGCATCGAAAAAGACGCTCAAAAACGTCTACGGCGTTGATAATGGAAAATTTTACGCTGATCTTCAGCAACGTGGCTTCATTGTCCAATCCAACGCCACAGCAAATTATCCCACAACAGCGCATTCGATGAGTTCCACACACAATAGTGGTTATCTCGATGAATTCACCGCTAGATATGGCGCAGGGTCTGGCCGGGCACAGCCACTCTACAGCGCCATTGAGAACAGCCTAGCCCAGCAGGCGATGCGGAGATTGGGATATGGCTTTGTCAATGCAGGAAGCTGGTGGGACGGTACCCGGTACAACCGGATGGCGGACGTGAACTACGGTACCTACCTTGAAGATGGGTTTAGCCGGATGTTGGTTTCTGAGCTTGAGGCAATCATCGCCGCCAACACCCCACTGGCAGTAATGCTTGACGTGAAAGAGGTTTTGGATGGCCCGGTTGAATGCCGACGGATCAAGCGAAAATTGGACTGGCTTGGTCAGGTGGGCAATCAAGACAAACCAGTGTTTGTTCTGGCACATATGACAATACCACACGTTCCGATTGTTGCAGACGGCGATGGGAATTGTTTTCCAAAGGCAAGAAAGTTCTATCCATTTTTGGGAAAACCCCACTCAGACCTGAAGAAGGCCTATGCGGAGTATTTGCGGTTCTTCAACAAGGAACTATTGAACATATTTGACCGGCAAAAAGAACGCAGAGCCAATGGCGGGCGTGGAATTGTCTTCGTTGTCCAATCTGATGAAGGCCCCTATCCGAAAAAGACCGCGACACAGGGTCGAAAAAAGACCATCGCAGATTTATCCGACCCGGATCTGAAGACCAAGATCGGCTCGATAAATGCAATCTATATGAATGGGGACAACTCAATACATCCTGGCGAGCTAAAGACGCCCATCAACAACTGGCGGCTGATTCTGGAACGGCTGACTGGAAAGCCTTTGAAGCATGAAGAGCACAAGGTATACATCTATAAGGACTATGCCGCGCTCTATGATTTCCGCAAAGTGAGACCTGATTTATTGAACTAGGTGTGGCCTCAATACGCACTTTGGATGCGTTGTGATATGAGGCGGGACCCTGTACACATTCTTCCCATGTTGGCTGGTCGTGGCGGCCTTATTGGAGAAAGTAAATGCTTGGTCGGCTTAATCACGTGGCAATTGCGGTGCCTGATCTGGCGGCGGGTGTCGCGGTCTATGAGAAGACACTTGGCGCGCAGGTTTCGCCACCGCAACCAGAACCGGATCACGGCGTGACGGTGGTGTTCGTTGATCTTGGGAACACTAAAGTGGAATTGTTGGAACCTCTCGGTGACGGCTCACCCATTCGCGGATTTTTGGACAAGAATCCATCTGGCGGAATCCATCACATTTGTTATGAAGTGGACGACATTCTTGCAGCGCGCGAACGCATGATTTCAGAGGGCGCGCGCGTGTTGGGGGACGGTGAGCCGAAGATTGGAGCGCACGGTAAACCCGTTCTGTTTTTGCATCCCAAGGACTTTTGCGGCACCTTGGTTGAGTTAGAGCAGGCATAGCGGGGCATGGCTTGGACCGGCGCACTGGCGATCTACTTCATCCTGTGGTGGGTGGTTCTGTTTGCGGTGTTGCCGTTCGGTGCACATTCCGCGCATGAGCTGGGTCAGGATGTTGAAGCTGGCCATGCTCCCAGTGCACCGGTTGCGCCGCGGCTGATCCGCAAGTTTCTGATCACTACAGTTGTTTCAGGGATCATTTTTGCAGGCGTCTACTATGTTCAGGTCAACAAGCTGATCACATTGGATAGCCTGCCGTTCTAAAGTCCCAGAAAAGAAAAAAGGCAAGGCACGTAAATGCCCTGCCAATTAAGTCCTACTCTGTCTCCGATTGCATTCATCCATGGCACGTCGCGAATGCTAATTTTCGGAGAGTTCCTCCCCAGACCTCGGCCGATACTCGTAGCAAATTGGGTCCGATATTTCTTATTGGACCCATTGTAGCGGCAATTCTGTCTGGAGTCTCGCGGGAAATGATCATTTGGGTTGATTTGATATGAGCTAGACCAAACTCTGCCTTTTTTTCAAACCAGCATTAGCTTACAACCGGCCGAAGGGAATCGCGTTAAGAGAAGGTAGGCAACCGGCTCGCCACCGTCTTGAACCATCCGAACGGAACAACGAAATGCGACTGAGCAAGTACTTCATGCCGATCCTTCGGCACGACCCCAAGGAGGCTGAGATTGTCTCCCATCGTTTGATGCTGCGTGCAGGAATGATCCGCCAAGAAAGCGCGGGCATCTACTCATGGCTGCCGACGGGATATCGTGTGCTTAAAAAGATCGAGCAGATCGTCCGCGAAGAGCAAGATAGAGCAGGGGCGATTGAGGTGTTGATGCCGACCATCCAATCGGCCGACCTCTGGCGCAAATCAGGGCGGTATGACGACTACGGCAAGGAGATGCTGCGCATCACGGATCGCCATGAACGCGATATGTTGTATGGGCCCACAAACGAAGAGATGATTACGGATATTTTCCGGGCAGGTGTTCAGTCCTATAAGGACCTGCCGCGTAATCTCTATCATATACAATGGAAATTCCGGGACGAGATCAGGCCGCGCTTTGGGGTCATGCGTGGACGCGAGTTTCTGATGAAGGACGCTTACTCATTCGACGTGAGCGCTGAAGCCGGACGTCACTCATACAATATAATGTTCCTGGCCTATCTGCGCACATATCAACGCATGGGTCTGACGGCCATCCCCATGCAGGCGGACACTGGTCCCATCGGCGGTGACATGAGCCATGAGTTCCTGGTTCTGGCGGATACTGGGGAATCTGAGGTTTTCTTCGATTCCAAGTATCTGGAGATGGACTGGCAGAACGTCAGCATTGATCAAGACGATGAAGGGGCGCTGTCGGACGCCATCCAGGGATTTACCTCTCACTATGCGGCCACCGACGAGAAGCACGAAGCTGCTGCATTCGATGCCATCCCTGCCGACCGCAAGATAACCGGGCGCGGTATCGAGGTCGGTCACATATTCTTTTTCGGTACAAAATATTCAGAACCGCTCGAGTGTGTTGTTCAAGGGCCGGACGGCAAGATGGTTCCGGTCCATTCGGGCTCCTATGGCATCGGCGTGTCACGCTTGGTTGCCGGTATCATTGAGGCCAGCCATGACGAGAATGGCATCATTTGGCCGGACCCGGTTGCGCCGTTCAATGTGGGGATCATCAATCTGAAGTCTGGTGATGCAGACACCGACGCAGCTTGTGAGCGGGTCTACAGCGCGCTCACCAATGCCGGGATGGACGTTCTCTACGATGATACTGACGAACGCGCCGGAGCCAAGTTTGCAACGATGGATCTGATTGGATTGCCGCGTCAGCTGGTGATCGGACCCCGCGGCCTCAAAGAGGGGCAGGTGGAACTGAAGCATCGCAAGAGCGGTGAAAAACAGTCTGTCAGTTTAGACGAAGCCATCAACCAGTTGACTGCGTAATTTCAACATCTTTCAGGAACCGTTCTGACCATGGCCACTGGCACAAAGCCGTTCTCAGCTTTTGAGTGGATGTTATCGCTGCGCTACTTAGGATCCAGGCGCAAAGAGGGTTTCATCTCGGTCATTGCCGGGTTCTCGTTCGTTGGCATCCTGCTTGGCGTTGCGACGTTGATTATCGTTATGGCCGTTATGAACGGCTTTCGCCAGGAACTGCTGGGCAAGATCCTGGGTATGAATGGGCACGTGGTTGCCTATGGGCAATCCGGTGTCATAACCGACTACGACGCGGTGACGGAGCGGCTGAAGAAAGTGGCTGGCGTGACCCGTGCGATCCCGTACGTCGAAGGCCAAGTGATGGCCTCATCTCAGCGTACGGCTACCGGGGTGCTCGTGCGTGGTTTGCGCGAAAGCGATCTGAAATCGCTGCCTTCCATCAACAACAACAAATTGCGCGGGTCACTGGACGAATTCGATCACTCCGAGAAGATTGCCATAGGAACGCGCCTGGCATTCAAGCACCGTGTTGGTGTTGGGGGCGAGATCACGCTGATCAGCCCGCGCGGACCGGTCACACCGTTCGGGGTCACCCCCACAATTCGCACCTACAAGATTGCGGCCGTGTTTGAAATCGGCATGTCGGAGTACGATTCCTCGTATGTATTCCTGCCTTTCAAGGAGGCCCAGAAGTACTTCGTGCAAGAAAAGGGTGCGACCGCCGTCGAGTTACTCATAGAGCGTCCCGACAAGGTCGACGACTTTGTGGTGCCCTTGCAGATGGCGGGTGGTCCAGCACTGCGCCTGTTCACCTGGAAGCGGACTAACGAGACATTTTTCAATGCCCTCCAGGTTGAGCGGAATGTAATGTTTCTGATCCTCACCTTGATCATTTTGGTGGCGGCACTGAACATTGTTTCAGGCCTCATCATGCTGGTGAAGGACAAGGGCCGTGATATTGCGATTTTGCGAACCATGGGGGCATCCCGTGGCACGATTATGCGGGTGTTTCTGATCACAGGCGCCTCAATTGGGGTGGTCGGAACCATCGCTGGCCTGGCCATTGGATTGATCTTCTGCACGCACATTGAAGAAATTCGGCAATTCTTGTCTTGGCTCACAAAAACCGAACTGTTCTCGCCGGAACTTTACTACCTGTCGCGCCTGCCTGCCGAGGTGGATCCGAACGAAGTGATCACGATTGCCGGCATGTCCTTCTTCTTGTCGGTCATCTCAACAATCTATCCTTCGTGGCGAGCCGCCCGGCTCGATCCTGTCAAGGCACTGCGCTATGAGTGATAGAGACTACAGACCCGCTTTGGCATTGCGGAACATCACGCGCTCCTTCGGTGAAGGGCACGCAAAGCTGTTGGTGTTCGACAACGCCAACCTTGATCTGAAACGCGGTGAGATGGTTGCGCTCGTGGGCCCGTCGGGCGCCGGTAAGTCTTCATTGCTGCACATTGCCGGCTTGCTGGAAGCTCCCGATACGGGAGAAGTGTTCATCGATGGACTGGAAGTGGCTCACAGCTCAGACAAAGTGCGCACTGAGGTGCGGCGCAGCGATATCGGGTTCGTATACCAGTTCCATCACTTGTTGCCGGAGTTTGATGCCCTGGAGAATGTGATGATGCCTCAGCTTATCTTGGGCAAGAGCAAACAGGACGCCAAGGCCCGCGCCTCTGAATTGCTCGAAAGGCTTGGCCTTGCGGACCGGCTGGATCACCGGCCCACCGAGCTTTCAGGCGGTGAGCAGCAGCGGGTGGCCATTGCTCGGGCGGTCGCGAATGGGCCAAAACTGCTTTTGGCTGATGAGCCGACCGGTAACCTGGATCCGCGTACGGCTGATGGTGTTTATGAAGAGTTTTTGCGAATGATTGCCGACGAAGGATTAACGGCTCTGATCGCGACCCACAATATGGAACTAGCTGCCCAGATGCACAGGGTAGTGCGAATGGAAGACGGCCAGCTGGTTTCACAGTAAGTTCACTCTGGCTGGTCCAGGAGTATTCGATGAAAGCCGTGTTTTCCGCCGTTCAACTCAAGCATGACCCTCAGTTCTTCATGCACAAGGGCAAAGTTGTCGCCCATCCCGAACAGCCTGAGAGGGCAAAGCGGCTGTTGCAGGGCGTGGACAAAGCAGGTTGCGAGCTCATTACACCTGAGCGGTTTGGCGACGAGCATATTCTAGCCATCCACCCGGAACGTTATGTGTCGTTCTTGCGGGACTCCTATGCCTATTGGTCCGGGCTCGACGGTGCTGCGCCTGAGATTGTACCGAACATTCACCCAGTTGAACGCCCGGCCACGTATCCGAACCACTTTGTTGGCCGTTCTGGCTGGCACCAGACGGATTTGGCCTGTCCGATTGGAGCAAACACCTGGGACGCGGCGCGTTCGGGGGCGGACTGCGCGCTCACAGTGGCTCGGATGGTGAACAGCGGTGCTGCTTCCTCAGCTTATGCGCTCTGCCGTCCTCCGGGGCACCACGCTTACAACGAGCGAGCTGGCGGCTTCTGCTTTCTGGCAAACACCGCCATTGCAGCGCAGTATCTTCGCCAGAGCCACGAGAAAGTGGCGATCGTGGATGTGGACGTACACCATGGCAATGGAACCCAGGGCATTTTCTACAATCACGGTGACATCCTAACCTGCTCGGTTCATGCCGATCCAATGGAATACTACCCCTTCTTCTGGGGGCACGCGTCTGAGGCGGGCGAGGGGGACGGTGAGGGCGCCAATCTTAACCTGCCGGTTGCCGTCCGGAGCGGCGATGAGACTTGGTTGGCAGCGGTGGATAGAGCCTGCGAGGCTGTGAGCGCCTTTGGTGCGACCGCAATGGTCATTGCCCTGGGGCTGGATGCCCACGAAAAGGATCCGCTGTTGGGCGGCGCGGTGACCAGGGATGGTTTCTCGTCGATTTCCACCCGTTTGGCCGCTTTGTCTTTGCCCACGGCAATCGTGCAAGAAGGTGGCTATCTGACGGATCATCTTGGCGACAATCTGGCAAGTTTTCTCGGCGGCTTTGAGGCCGCGCACCGGGTATCGGCGTGAGCAACCCGGAACAAGAACTGATCCAAACCTACTTTGCGCCACTGGCCGGAGACGGTGCTGCTGGCCTGATGGACGATGCGGCCACCTGGGTGCCCGCGGAGGGTATGGAAACGGTGTTGTCCACCGACACGCTGGTTGCAGGGGTACATTTTATCGGTGACGAGCCTGCCGATTTGATCGCGCGCAAGGCCCTCAGGGTGAACTTTTCCGATTTGGTGGCGAAAGGCGCAGCGCCTTGTGGTTACCTGTTGAACCTTGGGCTTTCCACTGAGCAGGACCATGAATGGCTAAAGAGCTTTTCCTATGGCCTTGCCGAAGATCAAGCCGAGTTTGGTTGCAAGCTTCTGGGCGGAGACACGGTGAGCACACCGGGACCGCTTGTGCTCTCTGTGACTGCAATCGGCGAGGTGCCGGCAGGCAAGGTTGTACGCCGCGGAACTGCCAAAGTTGGGGATGTTCTCTATGTCACCGGGACGATTGGTGACAGCGCCATTGGGCTTGAGGTGCTCAAGGAACGTTGTAAGACGGTTGATGATTCCTATCTGATCGATCGTTACCGCTTGCCACGGCCCCGCATAGAATGTTTGGGGCTCATACGTGAGTTTGCGTCGGCGGCTATGGATGTTTCCGACGGACTGATTGGCGACTTGGAGCAGCTGGTTGCAGCCTCCGGGGTCGGGGCTAAGGTGAATTGTGATCTTGTTCCGTTTTCAGAGGCGGTCAAAAGTCTTTCAGTTCTTGATGATCAAGTTATAATACGCGCCCTAACAGGCGGAGATGACTACGAAATATTATTTTCTGTTCCCTACAAGAGAGCCGATGCCTTTGAAGCGGCATGCTCCAATGAAGTGCACCATATCGGTGAGATCGTTGACGGCAACCAGGTAGCGGTTTGCAACACAGCGGGCGAGCAAATTGAGTTTCCCTCCAAGTCTTGGAGCCACTTTTCTTAAGGGCATGGCTGCTATGCGTTGGCGGCGCTTGTGATTGACCACACGCTCCCTTAGGGTCCGGCGATGTCTGTGACTGTGCCGTCCGATATCTCTGAAGTTGACAGCCGCGTTAAAAAGAACGCGGTGATCTTCGCCTTTGCCCAGGCAATGTACGGCTCGCAGGCCGTAATGCTGATCACAACCGGCGGGCTTATCGGCAAGGCGCTTGCAAATGATCCCGGCTGGGCAACACTGCCCATCTCGGCATTTGTGATCGGCACGATGCTAACGGCGTTGCCGGCATCTCTCTATATGAAGCTCGTTGGCCGCAAGATTGGGTTCCTGACAGGTGCTGCTTGCGGTGTATTCAGCGCGCTCCTCGGCCTCTACGCCATCTACATCCAAGATTTCTGGCTGTTTACAGGCGCAATGATGCTCACTGGCAGCTACCAGGCCTTTGCCATGCTCTACCGCTTTGCAGCGGCCGACCTGGCCGGTCCGGAATTCAAGGCAAAGGCCATATCCTGGGTGACGATTGGCGGTTTGGTATCCGGCATTGTCGGCCCTATTGCGATCATCACAACCCAGGACATTCTGGGGCCGGTCATATTTGGTGGCTGCTACGTGGTCGCCGCGCTCATGGCGACCGCGTCCGCTGTGGCTTTGTTGTTCCTTGACCGCCCGGACGGCGAGGCAGCGGAGGTTGAGGAAGCGCCGCGGCCTCTTTCGGTGATTTTGCGCCAACCCGCTCTTGTGGTTGCCGTGGTGTGCGCGATGATGAGCTATGGAATGATGAACCTCGTCATGACGGCAACACCGCTTGCAATGGTGGGTTGTGGGTTCAGCGTCGATACGGCAGCTTTGGTCATTCAGTGGCATGTATTGGCCATGTATGCGCCAAGTTTCTTTACCGGTTCTCTGATCAACAGGTTCGGTGCGCGCAAGGTAATTGGCATCGGCATGGTGCTTCTTACCGGGGCGGGTATCTCCACACTGTCGGGTCTGCATTTGGCCAACTTTGGGATTGGCCTGGTTCTGCTCGGTGTGGGGTGGAATTTCGGCTTTGTCGGTGCAACGGCCATGTTGACCGGCTACTACCGGCCAGCAGAGAAGAACATCGTGCAAGGGATCAATGATTTCTGCGTATTCACCACCGTCGCCATTGCGTCGCTCTCGTCTGGGAAGCTCCTGCATTTGGTTGGCTGGAACGCGGTAAACATCGCTCTTTATCCGATGATCGCCGTCACCTTGGCGCTGTTGCTATGGCTCACATTGCATCTACGCAGGCCGCAAACGCCCACTTGAGTGGGATCGAATTGCTTCAGGTCAGCCGGTGAGCCTCACTCTGGCCACCTTGCTTGATGAGTGCCCTGTAGAACTTGGCGGTGTTGGTTGCATTGTTCGGCTCAGTGCGCCCGCCTTTGAGCGCGATGAGCACTTCCAGCATGCCTTGATCGACCGAGATCCGGGGGACAAAACCGGTATGTGCCGGCAGCGCCTCATATGACACATTGGCCTCAGGATAAACCTCTGTGCTCGCCGCAAAATCGAACTCAATCTCTTCGGCAAGCACTTCAGCGGCCACTTCCATCAGTTCGGCAAATGAGAGGCTCTGGCTTGCCAAATTAAAGGCGCGTCCTGAAACATCTTCCAATGGCGCAACAAGTGTGGCCAGAATGGCTCGGGCAACATCTCGCACATGGATGAATGGCAGAGTGCATTTTGGATTTCCAGGCAGCGTGTAACGCCGTTTCCTATGGGCACGCAGGGCGACCACATTGGCGATGGCATCAAACCGCATGCGGCGCGAAAGGCCGTAAACTGAACCAGCACGCAGGATGGTTACTGAGAACTCTTCAGTGGATGCGGACAGAAGCGTGTTTTCCAGCTCTTGGTTTGAACGCATGTAGACACTGTTGGTGTGCAGTGGAGACTGTTCGTCTGCGGTTTCACCAGCCGCAACATCATATGCTTCGCACGAGGTGAGGGCGATGTGCCGCTTCACACCCATGGCCTTTGCGATGCGCGCGACCCTTGCACGGGCGTGAACGTTAATCTCACGGCTGAGATCTGGGTCTAGGGCGCAACATTGCTCGTTGGGCAATCCGGCAAGGTCGCAGACCATATCGACGCCGCGAAACGTCCTAACCGGTATCTCGCGGATATCTTGATGGAGCAGTTCGAAGTTTGGGTTGTCGAGGAAGGGCTTGAGGGCGAAGCTGCCGAAAATCATCCAATCAACGGCCAGAACCTGATGGTTTTCCTTGAGCAGATGATCGACGACTACGCTACCGATATAGCCGCTGGCGCCGGTTACCATTATTCGTGCCATGCCGAATGCCTCACCGTATCAATTTGAGACGCCTCACCGTTTGCCGTTTGGCGTGCGCCCTGGATGGGCTGACCGCTGCAATTTGCGTGCAAATTTGCCCATTCAAAGTGTCAGAGAGATCAGATTTGTGACAAGTTTGAACACGAATGAGAACAAGGCCCTTGCCCTTGGCGTCGACATTACCCATTTTCACCCCCGTGACTGACCCAATCCACCCAAACCACGCGCAGGTGCGCCACTGCGCGAGGCGCGAGCAGGCCGAGCAATACGCCCTAGTGCTGGTGGCGATGGGGATTCGGTCATTTGTCATCCGAGAAGGTGATGGTTTTGGGCTCTATGTGGATGCTCACGCCCATGAACAGGCGGCCAGCGAATTGCTGGCCTATGACGTTGAAAATCGGAACTCAAAGATAAAGGTGGCCAAGCGCCATGTGGTTGTGCCTCGGATTGAAGCTGCCATGTTGTATTGGGTCGTCTTGTTTTTCTTTTTTGCGGCCGAACGTAACCATGCCTTTTCGATTGATTGGGCACGGGCAGGGGCGGCGCAGGCCGGATTGATGTTGGATGGCCAGTGGTGGCGGGCAGTTACGGCGTTGACTCTCCATGTGAGCTCAACACATTTGCTCGGCAATTTGGTGTTCGGCACCGTGTTTTCTCTATTGCTCGCCCAAATTACCGGCTCCGGTTTGGCGTGGGCCGCAATGATTACAGCAGGCACTCTGGGCAACGTTGTGAACGCTCTGGTGCAATCTAACAGCCACACTTCCATAGGTGCGTCTACAGCGCTGTTTGCCGGTATTGGATTGTTGGCTGCACTGCGCCAAAGCGATTACTCGCAAAGCAGGCGATCATTGCTGAACTTGCGTCGCTGGGCACCATTGGCGGGCGGCTTCATGCTGCTGGCCTTTTTGGGATTCAGCGGAGAACGGACAGATATTCTGGCCCATGTGCTGGGCTTTCTTTTCGGACTGGGCGGTGGCTGGTTGTTAAGCAGATATGAGCGCAACTGGGCGGCGGATATCGTCTTCCAACTGAAATGCGGGGCGTTGGCTGGGGGGATATTAGCTTCAGCATGGATAGTGGCCATTGTGGCCTGGCCTTAAGTGCCTCTGCTTTTATCGTGCCGGCACCGGCAAGCAGATTGGATTCCTGCAGGTAGGAATACTTACATAGTGGGAGGGTGAGCGGTCTCTGCTGTGAATCGAGCTGTTGTAGGAGTGTTAGGGCTAACCCAAATTAATGCTCATTTTGCGTACTTGGAAAATTCGCCAGAAAACAGTCAATTGCCGTGTTCAAATAGAAGAAATATACATATACATTCTGCACATCATGAGGGAGATACCTCCAATCTGAAGGTGTGAGGAGGTGACTTGGTTGAGAACGATGAAACGCTTTTTTGCCCGGTGAATGGCCGATTGTATGTACTAGCGCAGAGTGATGCAGCCTATCAGGGATGTCTAAGTGGCTAATTGAAGTGTTTTTTGACATGCATCAAATTGCACATTCGATGTGTTGGATGGACCAGTTTTTCCAATTATCGCGTGTTAAATCGCCATAAGGTTCTGTTTTGGTGCAAGAAACCCAGATCAAGGAAAAATCATTCAATACAGAAGGAGAATTGATTTTATGGTTAATAGACTGTGAAGGCGCTCTGCTGGTCGCGTAAGGGCGTGATTCTACAGTGTGACAACCGTCGGGGGCAAACTATGAATGTATGATGGTCCAAGGCGGCTATGAAGCCATCCCGCAGCCAACGGCATGATGCCTAAATGGCATGATTCCACGTGTCCAAATGGTCAGATTGAGAAGCTTGTCCCACACCCGCATGCGGCGGTCGCATTGGGGTTTTTGATCTGGAAGGACTGTCCGATCAGGTCATCGACAAAATCGATTTCAGAACCTTCCATGTACATCAATGAGATGGAATCGATGTAAACGATAATACCGTCACGTTCCAACACGAGGTCATCCTCGTTCGCATCACCGGCCAACTCGAACCCATATTGGAAACCAGAACATCCACCACCTGATACTGTCACCCGCAACGCCTTTTTGCCTGGCTCGGTCGCCAAGATCGAACCGATCCTTTTGGCGGCGGCAGCAGATACGGTCACGCTTGTATCAGTGGCGGTCGTCATGACATGAACCTTTGTCGATGAACCCAGGTTGGGTATTCAACTCACTATCTAGAAGAGGCAGTTCGAATGTCAATGCCGCAAGGGTTAGAACAGAATTGATCATGAACGCTAAGCGTGCGTCATACTCAACATTTGCCGAAGATAGCCCCGGGCGGTTCTACCGCGAAGCGGAGAGCTTAGAGCGGCCGCTATTTCAACGCGACCGTGACAGGGTTGTCCACAGCACGGCGCTGCGGCGCCTGAAACATAAGACACAAGTTTTCGTCTCTCACGAAGGCGATCATTACCGCACCCGGCTTACCCATTCGCTGGAGGTCGCCCAAATCGCGCGTTCGATCTCTCGTATGCTGGGATTGGAGGAGGATCTGGTTGAGGCTCTGGCGCTGGCGCATGACCTCGGTCATACGCCGTTTGGCCATGCTGGCGAAGAGGCGCTGGACGCATGCATGAAACCGTGGGGGGGATTTGACCACAACGCCCAAACCTTGCGCATTGTGACACGTCTGGAGCGCCGGTATGCCGATTTTGACGGCTTGAACCTGAGCTGGGAGAGCCTGGAGGGGTTGCTGAAGCACAACGGACCGGCAATTGACGCCGACGACCGAGCCGCCAGGACCGTTGCTGCGGAAGGATTGCCGGCCGGGTATAAGGATTTTGAGCACTTTGAGGACCTCAAGCCAACGCTTTACGCCTCAGCTGAGGCCCAAGTGGCCTCCATTGCGGACGATATCGCCTACAACGCTCATGACATCGACGACGGCCTGAGGGCAGGGCTATTCGATGTCATAGACCTTGCCGACGTTCCTTTGGCGGGAACTGCCTTGAACACAGTTTTGTCTAGCTATCAAAACCTAGAGCGCTCTAGAATGGTGCATGAAACCGTGCGGCGCGTCATCTCTGCGATGGTTGGGGATGTGGTCAAAGAGACCCGTAAGCGCGTGACACGGGCGAAAATCAAGACGGCGGATGATGTTAGGCAATTGGGCAAGCCCTTGGTTGGATTTTCGCCCCAATTGGCTGAAAATAACCGGGTACTCCAGCTCTTCTTGTCGAGGCGTATGTACAAGCATGAGCGGGTTCGAGATATCATGGGGCGGGCCCAAAGGGTGGTGACCCAGCTGTTCGAAGCCTACATGACCGACCAAGAGGCGTTGCCTGAGAGTTGGCGATTGAACAGTGAGCTTGAACAAAGTGCCTTAAAGGCAAGACATATAAGTGATTTTATCGCTGGCATGACGGATCGCTATGCGCTCGAAGAGCATAAGCGACTGTTTGACCTAGATCGGCTTTTCAGCTAATCCGCTAGCTCAACATCCGCACAGTGCGGCCATGATGGTGGCGTCGATTCGATTTGAGATCACCGGTTAAAACACAGAAAACTTCCTCATCGTGAATATCTTTGCCCATTTCAGTGATGTCGTGAGCGGCGCAGTCTCCGAACTGATGGCCCAAGGCAACTTGCCGGACAGTGTGGACACAACACGCGTTGCTGTAGAGCCCCCACGAGATCCGGCTCATGGCGAGATTGCAACAAATGCGGCCATGGTATTGGCCAAACCAGCCGGCATGGCGCCGCGCGCACTAGCGGAAATGCTGGTGCCCATTATCAGCGCGCATGAAGATGTTGCCTCTGCGGATGTGGCCGGACCGGGCTTCATCAATCTTCGTTTGGCGACTGGTTTTTGGCCGAAAGTTCTAGGGGCCGCGTTTGAGGCAGGCGGTGACTATGGTTCGTCGGCCCTAGGGGCGGGTGAAAAGGTGAATGTGGAGTATGTTTCCGTCAATCCCACCGGTCCCTTGCATGTGGGCCATTGCAGAGGGGCTGTGTTCGGCGACGCACTGGCCCGTTTGCTGGCTGCCACAGGCTATGAAGTCACTAAAGAATATTACATCAATGATGCCGGCGTTCAGATTGATGTTGTGGCGAAATCTGCATTCCTGCGTTACCGGGAGGCGCTTGGTGAGGATATTGGGGAGATACCCTCTGGGCTTTACCCCGGAGCGTATCTCATTCCCCTAGGCGTGAAACTGGCTGAAGAACATGGGGATGCTTTGGTCGGGCAAGAAGAGCAAGACTGGTTGCCTGTGCTGCGCCGGGCCGCCATTGACTTCAACATGGATATCATTCGCGGCGATCTGAAGGCTTTGAACATCGAGCATGATCTGTTCTTTTCCGAACAGTCGCTCCACAATTCGAGCCCGGACGCCAGCAGCGAAATTGAACGCGCCATTGCTGAGCTTCGTGAACGTGGTTTGGTGTTCGAAGGCCGATTGCCACCTCCCAAGGGGCAAACACCGGAAGATTGGGAAGACCGTGAACAAACCTTGTTCAAGGCCACCGAATTCGGCGACGATATAGACCGGGCTTTGATGAAGTCAGACGGTGCATACACCTATTTCGCCGCCGATGTTGCCTACTTTCACAACAAGTATGCGCGCCAATTTAAGCAGATGATCTATGTGCTTGGGGCCGATCACGGCGGCTATGTGAAACGCCTGCAGGCCGTGTGTCAGGCGGTTGCCGGCGATGATGCCCAGGTGATCGTACGATTGTGCCAACTCGTCAAGTTTCTGCGCGACGGTGAGCCGGTTCGCATGTCAAAACGGGCAGGGGAATTCATCACTTTGCGTGATGTGGTCGATGAGGTCGGCCCCGATGTCGTGCGCTTCATGATGCTGTACCGCAAGAACGAGGCACCTTTGGACTTCGATTTCAAGAAAGTCACCGAGCAGTCGCGCGATAATCCTGTTTTTTACGTACAGTATGCACACGCCCGTATCTGTTCAGTTTTCCGAAATGCGGCCGAAGAACTGGGCGAAAAAATGCCGTCCGTTAACGATCTTTTTCAAGCGGAATTTAATCTCTTGGGTGATGAGGCAGAATTAGCTATAATTCGACGCATCAGTGAGTATCCGCGTGTGTTGGAGGGTGCGGCGTTGAACCATGAGCCACATAGGCTCTCGTTCTATCTATATGATCTGGCATCCGAATTTCATGCGTTGTGGAACAGGGGCAAAGAGTCGCCGCAATTGCGGTTTATAATTGGTAAAAACATTCCTGCTACCTTTTCGCGGCTTGCCCTGCTGATGGTGACACGGAATGTTTTAGTAAGCGGACTTCGCATCTTGGGCGTAACACCTGCCGAAGAGATGTAATAAGCGGAGGCCGCACTTGTAAAAGGATGCCTAGAGCTTATGACCACGGGCAACGGCAATCGTAGTTGGCGAGATCGTCTTGGCTTGCAAGAGCAAGACGAAGCGCTTCCAAAGCTTTCCGACCAGTTTGACGAAGCTGAATCATCGGAAGGTCGGGTTCTTCCTCCGCCGTCCGGTAGTGCGGTCGAGGGTGATGTCGCGCTCGCGGAACCAGATCAGGCAGAGAGCACGCCCAAGCGCGTGCTGCCTCCGCCTCCACCGGCAGATGGTGTTTCCGGCGATGATGTGTCTGGGGCGGAAGACACGGCTTCTGTAGCCGGTGCCAGCCCGGCTGCAAAGACGTTCGCAGAGCGCCTGCGCGCGCGCCGTGAGGCCGCTGAGCGTGCGGGAACCGTTGCTACGGAAGGTTTGGGCAGTGGACTGCATTTGCGTCCACCGGTGGAAAGCAATGGCGAAGACGGTACTGCTGAACTGTCCGGCGTGGATGATGATAAGTCGTCCCGGATTATCCCGCCTCCTTCGGTTCCCAAACCAGATCCGGAACCGGAACCAGAAAATGTTGAAGCAGCTCCGGCAGCCGCCGAAGACAAAGCGGCCGATGACCGGCGTGCTCGTGAACCGTTGTTTGAGCCCATCACGCCTAAAAGCGATGCTGCCAGCGCGTTTGAAAGAACACCTTTCAGCGCAGAGCCTCAAAAATCAGACAATTATTCAGGTTTCGACAAGCCAGCCGGCGCCCCGAAAGACAAAGATGTTTCATTGCCCCGGTTCAGTGCAAAGGTGGACGACGATGCGCCGGCGCGGTCCGGCGGCCGCGATAGCACGCCACCGCCTGTTCCCGGCAGTGAGGACTATGCGTCCAGCCGCCGTTTGCCGACAGATAGCCCAGAATTTAGTGCAAGAAACTATGAGCGGCCTGAAGGTGCTCCCACACGGCCGATCCAGCAGGAGTATTCAGGTGACTACGCTCAGGAAGATGGGCTGTATGACGACACTTGGTATGAAGACAATCAACAGCAACAGCAACGATATCAAGGCGCGCACGCCCGTGCGCTGGACAACGTAGATGGCGGCGATGGCTATGATGAACGTCAACGTCGCAGACCGGAGCTCGGCCGTCCAACGGCATCTGACTATGCTGACGCCTACTACGATGACTATGACGACCAGTACGAGGATGATGAACCTCAGCGTCGCGGTCCCTGGCTGTTATTTGCGGGATTGGCTTGCGTTGGCCTGATCGCAGCTGCATTGATTTGGTTCTACCTGCAAACTCAGCAGGGCAGCTCAACGGCGAGCAATAGTCCCCCGGTGGTGTCTGCTCCCAAATCAAAGGTGAAAGTTGATCCGCCGAGACAGTCTAGTGTGCCGGCGGCGCAACAGACCAAGCTGTTTTATGACAGAATTGTGGGTGAAAACACGGTTGAGGGTGAACGGATTTTGCCGCGCGAGGAAAAACCGCTTGATCCTGGTGCTGCAACAAAGGCACCGGCCGCGGGCGGAACCAACGCGACGGAGCCGCAGCCTCTTAGGCCTCTGACGCCGGATCAATTGGACACAGGTGATTTGCCGGTGCCACTTCCGCCACCTTTGCCCGGAAGCACGTCGGGCTCGCTTGAGCCGTCTGCACCTGGCACAACAAACATCGCTCAATCCACGCCGTCCACAAGCAGCACATCGGTGGCCAAAGTGGACCAAAGCCAGACTGTAGAACCTGCTGGACTGACGACAACACTGCCGTTGCCTGGCAGCAATTCGACGGCTGAGGCAACTGAATTGCCACAGCTGCAACCACCCAAGGGATCGGATGACGCCGGGGTGGCCAAAGCTGTGACGTCGCTTCCCGGCTCTATCATTCCGCGGCCAAGGGCAAAGCCAGCCGCCGTGGTTCGAGCAGCACAAGCCAGAGCGAAGAAAACCCGCGTCGCCTCCGTTTCGCCGATCACCGCCGCCCCGACCGAGCCCTTGAGCATCACACCATTGCCGGGCAGTCAACCACGCCCCGTACAACCAGCCCCCACACCGAGTTTTGGCGCAAATCAAAATGCGCCATCAGCCGTGTCCAGCTTTCAGCAGGGCAGCCAGGCCACTCAGGGCCGACGCGTGGCCGCCGTTCAGCAGCCATCGCCTATTCCCGCTCCAGCACCAGCGCCGCAAGTGGCCGTTGGAGCCGGTGCCTATGTGGTCCAGCTTGCGTCCTATAAAGACCAAGCGTCCGCTATGAACGGTTATCAGCAATTGCGCGCACGGCATCCATCATTGTTGGGCTCCTATCAGCCGCTGATCAGCAAAAAGGCTGTCGGCAGCTTCGGCACATTCTACAGACTTCAAGTTGGGCCGATTGCCAGTGCGCAATCTGGCAACCAAATTTGCGCATCGCTGCTTGCCGCCGGTGAAAAAGACTGTCTTGTCAAACGCCGCTAAGCGGTTAAAGCTGCGCATATAAGGAATCGCTAGGATTCCACTCTTTCACAATACCTACAAACGTGCCGGGATGATTTCATGGCCAAAGCGTTTATTAGTGGATGCGCCGAAACTTCCTTAAATGCAGACGAGCGCAATTTCTTTCGCACTGAGAACCCTTGGGGATTGATCCTGTTTGCCCGCAACTGTTTGGAACCCCGGCAGATTGAAGACCTGGTTGCCTCCTTCAGAGACTGCGTCGGGCGCACGGATGCCCCGGTTCTCATCGATCAGGAAGGCGGGCGCGTGCAAAGGCTGACGGCGCCCCAGTGGCCGATTTACCCCTCTGGTGCAAAGATTGCGGACGCCTACCAGGCCAACCCCGCAGACGGGCTTGCCCTCGCGCGAAACATTGCTCGCCTTATCGCTGATGACCTGTACTCGCTGGGAATCAATGTCGACTGCCTGCCCATTCTGGATGTGCCGCAACCCAATGTTCACAAGATCATTGGCGACAGGGCGTATGGTACGACGCCCGAAATGATCGCCCAGATTGGCCGGGCCATGGCTGAGGGGCTGATGGAGCGCGGCGTGCTGCCTGTCATCAAACATATTCCTGGTCATGGGCGGGCGGTAGTGGACAGTCATCTGGATCTTCCGGTTGTATCTGCCTCACAAAATGAGCTCAGGCAATCGGACTTCCTTCCTTTTGCCGATCTTGCTGATATGCCCTTGGGAATGACTGCGCATATTGTGTACACAGCATTCGATGGGGAGAATTCGGCAACCCATTCTGCCCGTGTCGTCGAGGACGTGATTCGCGGCGAGATTGGTTTTGATGGTCTATTGATGACGGATGACCTGTCCATGAAGGCGCTTGGGGGCGATTATGCTGAGCGTAGCCGACGGGCGCTGAACGCGGGTTGTGACGTTGTTCTTCATTGCAACGGTGCGTTTGAAGAGATGGCTGCCGTGGCTGAGGCGGTTCCGGAGCTTTCCGGTTATGCCGCCCAGCGCGCGGACCGTGCAATCGATTGTCTCTGCATGCCTCGGGACTATGACAGGCAAACGGCCCTTGCGGTTTTGGATGATTTAATGTCCAAATCGGCATAAGTTTCCGGGGATAACCTCTTGGCGGACGAGAAGTTCGCGTGATCGGTCTGGCCTGAATCAGCAAAGCTGCTGTAGGAACGAATTCGTTTCTATTGGACTTCTTCGTGGCATTCGGGTCAAATTATCTAACATGACCAGTGGTTTGGAATCAGAGAGCAAGGCAGAACACGCTGCTGACGACGCTAATCCGTGGCCCGACGGCGGCGGACCTTTGCGTGCGGCGCCGGAACAAAGCCAGGATGAACAAAGCCCTTTGATATTGGATCTTGAGGGTTTTGAGGGTCCGTTGGATCTTCTTTTGCGGCTTGCGCGCGAGCAAAAGGTTGATATTGCAAAAATATCCGTATTGGCCCTGGCCGAGCAATATTTGAAATTTATCAATGAAGCCAGGAAGTTGCGGCTGGAACTGGCAGCTGATTATCTGGTTATGGCAGCATGGCTGGCATATCTGAAATCGCGCTTGCTGATCCCGGACCTTGAGCCGGAAGACGAAGTGCCCGCCGAGGAACTGGCTGCACGCCTGGCGTTTCGGCTGCAGCGCCTGCAGGCCATGCGAGATGCTGCTGCCCAATTGATGGCGCGCAACAGGCTTGGACGCGACGTGTTTGGGCGGGGAGATCCCGAGCCGGTCATTGTCGACACGCAAACAGAGTATTCCGACAATCTGTTCGATTTGCTGCAGGCCTATGCCACAGGCCGCCAAAGAGATTTGGCACACCGCGCCTATGAAATTTCGGCCAGGCCCACGTGGACCGTCGCGAAGGCGCGTGAGATTTTGAAACGGCTGCTGGGCGAGTTCAACGAATGGGGCCGTTTTGACACCTATCTTGCTGAATATTTGGCAACACCCGAAGAACGCCCAGGCGTTTTAGCGTCAAGTTTTGTGGCTTGCCTGGAAATGGCAAAAGAGGGCGCATTGGAAATTCGTCAGGAGAGGGCGTTCATGCCGCTCTATCTGAGAAACCGTTCGAGTAACAGTGCTTCGGCCAAAGTGGAGAGTATGTCATGAATGCAATGGTGGAACCCGGCAAGATTGTAGAAGAACCGGTGACCGTTGAGGAAGAAGATCCCTCGCAGGTCGTCGCGCTTCATCCCAGAGCCGACCGCGGCTATCAGCGGCGGGTTGTGGAAGCGTTGTTGTTCGCAGCGTCCGAACCGTTATCTGAAACCCAGTTGACCGAATGCCTTGCAGAAGGGGCCGAGGTGCCGCTTTTGCTGGAAGAGCTGCAGGCCGATTATCAGGGGCGCGGTGTGGAGCTGCAGAAGATCGCCGGGAAGTGGACCTTCAGAACGGCAGAAGACTTGAGCTTCTTGTTGCGACGCGAAGCGGTAGAGCAAAAACGCCTGTCGCGTGCAGCGCTGGAAACACTTGCCATTATTGCCTACCACCAGCCCGTAACCCGCGCAGAAATTGAAGAAGTGCGCGGCGTGAGCGTTTCCAAGGGGACGCTTGATGCACTTATGGAAATGGGATGGGTGCGGATGCGGGGACGCCGGCGCGTGCCCGGCCGTCCCGTGACCTATGGCACCACGGAAGAGTTCATGTCCCACTTCGGGTTGAGCGACATTAAGGATCTGCCAGGCGTGCGCGAGCTCAAAGGTGCAGGTTTGCTGGATGCCAACGTGCCGGCGGACTTTGAAATTCCTGCGCCCATGAGCGGCGATGAAGTCCCCGACGATGAGGACGATCTGGACGATGAGGCCGACGAGCCCACGCTGGATATGTATCTTCCGCCGGAGATTGGCAGCGAGCCACATTAAGGTATTAGCGTTCTGTTGCGATTTTTGCTGCGCACTACCTTGCTTGTGCGCTAAACCGTCGCCGCAATGACTGTTGTCGATCAACCAACCCGGCCCCAGGGCGCAAAGGTCCCTTGGGGGCCTCGCGGAACCGCGGCTGCCACATTCGCTGGCCGGCTGAGCTTTGAGCATGTTTCGCGCAGGTTCAAACAAACCGTCGCGGTTGACGATATTTCACTTGAGTTGGAGCCGGGCGAGACTTTGTGTCTTTTAGGGCCGTCTGGCTGCGGAAAGACAACCTTGCTTCGCCTTGCTGCCGGGGTGGACCGCCCGACTGAGGGCCGGGTTGTTCTGGACGATGAAGAGATTGCAGGTCCAGGCAAGTTCGTGCCGGCCGAAAAGCGTGGCATCGGACTGATGTTTCAGGACTTTGCGCTGTTTCCGCATTTGACCATTTTGCAGAATGTGGCCTTTGGGTTGCGTAAATTGGACCGGGCCTCAGCGCGGCATGAAGCGCTTCTGGCGCTTAAACGGGTTGGATTGGACCATTATGCGGATGATTATCCGCATGTGTTGTCTGGCGGTGAACAGCAACGGGTTGCGTTGGCAAGGGCAATTGTTCCGCGGCCCGCCGTCTTGCTTATGGACGAGCCGTTTTCCGGACTGGACCAACGTTTACGCGACGATATACGGGCTGAAACCCTCGCGGTTCTGAAGGAAACGCGCGCGACCTGCATGCTGGTGACCCATGACCCTCAAGAGGCAATGTGGCTGGCAGACCGGATTGCGTTGATGCGGGATGGCAAGCTTATGCAGCTCGGAACGCCTGATGAATTGTACAATCATCCTGTAGATATCGACGCTGCAAGATTTTTTAGCGATTTCAATGAATTTGATGTGATTGTTAAGGCCAAACGTGCGGCCACGCCACTCGGTTCATTTGCGGTTCCAGACTGCGACGATGGCCAAAAGGTCCATGTTATGGTTCGCCCGCAGGGCATTGTTGTGGGAAAGGGCCGGAAAACCGATGGTTTTGAGGCCTATGTTTCAGGTGTTCGGTTTGTGGGTGATTGCACGATAGCCTTCCTTAGCGTTGAAGGATATGACACGCCAATCACCGCGCGATTGACCGGTGCTGAAAAAGTGAGACAAGGCCAGGTGGAGAAATTTTCGGTTTTGCCGGAACATCTGCTTATCTTTTCGTGAAAAGTCTCTATATACAGCACGGAGCGGCCCGCTCCGTTAGCCACGTGTGGTTGGATTTGTTGCGGGCTGGAAGTGATTTTGCGATAGTGCCGAATAGATTTGGCGCATTCTGGTTTGGGAGTTTAAGGGAATGTCAGTTGGACCCGTACAGATCATTTTGATCCTGGTGGTCATCGTGTTGCTGTTTGGCCGCGGTAAGATCTCCGAGTTGATGGGAGATGTGGCGAAAGGCATCAAGAGCTTCAAGAAGGGCATGGCGGACGATGCCGAGGAGGTCACGGAAGAGGCTTCCAAGACCATTGATCACAGCGCGGAAGACGTTGCTGAGGCTGCCGCTAAGTCCGAAACGGAAGCCAAGTCCTGATAGCGCTTTGCGCTGCCGCCTAGGCCGGATTGCTCCGGCTGTGCCTGCAGGAACGAAAACCCAATGTTTGATATTGGCGCTACAGAGCTGCTGCTGATCGGCATAGTCGCCATCATTGTAGTGGGCCCTAAGGAACTGCCCAAGATGCTGCGGGCATTCGGGCAGTTTGTCGCAAAAATGCGCGGCATGGCCCGGGAATTTCAGTCCATGTTCGAAGAGGCTGCCCGCGATACGGGTATGGACGACATCACCAAAAGTGTCAGCGACGTGAAGAACTTTTCGGTTACCGACACCGTTAGCCAGGCGCTCGATCCGGTGAAGGACGAGTTCGATGAGATGAAGCTGGATCTGGATACAGAAGCGCCAGCACCAGCACCTACCGAAAAACCCAAAGCGGACCCGATTGATGAGGCCAACAAGACAGCTGCCAAGACGGCTGCCAAAGTGAGAGCCAAATCATCGAAACCGACCGCTCGTAAAAAGAAGACACCAAAGAAGACGGCCGCCGCAAAACCCGCCGCCAAGACCGCCGGGTGAGGGCGATATCTGAATGAGCCAGGAAGAAATTGATGCCACCCAGGCGCCGCTTGTTGAGCACCTGACCGAGTTGCGTCAGCGCTTGATTTATGCGGTGATCGGTTTGGTGATTGCAGCGATTGGCTGCTTTATCATGGCCGACCACATCTTCAACATCCTGCTCTATCCCTATGAACGGGCAACAGGGGATGTGGCCGAACTGAAGCTGATCTTCACTGCGCCGCAGGAATATCTGTTCACGCAGTTCAAAATCGCGCTGTTTGGCGGATTGTTCATCTCGTTTCCGGTGATCGCCACCCAGCTTTACAAATTCGTGGCACCGGGGCTTTACAAGAACGAACGCGGCGCGTTCCTTCCGTTCCTGCTGGCAACGCCCATCTTGTTCATGATGGGGGCAAGTCTGGTCTATTTCCTGATTATGCCGCTTGCCATGTCGTTCTTTTTGACCATGCAGCAGACCGGCAACGACCAGCAGGCAACCATCTCACTGCTGCCCAGGGTGAGCGAGTATCTCAGCCTGATCATGACGCTGATTTTTGCCTTCGGCTTATGCTTCCAGCTGCCTGTCGTGCTCACGCTAATGGCGCGGGCTGGAATGACGTCTGCGGACGGTCTCAGGAGCAAGCGCAAGTACGCCATTGTGCTGACGTTTGTTGTTGCCGCCTTTCTGACACCGCCGGATCCGGTGAGCCAGCTTGGTTTGGCCGTGCCCACATTGCTGCTCTATGAGCTGAGCATTCTGGCTGTCGCAATGGTTGAGAAGAAGCGGGCAAAAGAAGAAGCAGAACGTGACGCTGAACTGGGCCTCTAGGGCAAGTTTTGCTCAAACTGAGCAAAACATGCCCCAGACTATCGTTGCGGACGAGCAACTTACCCCCGCTCAGACGTAACCGTCTGATCGGAGGTTGCTCTAGCTTCTCCACCGCAAGATCCGACGCTCCAAGTGCCCGATCACGGCGCTCACAGTCACTCCCAGCAGCGACAGGATGACGACGCCGGCAAACAGGCGTTCCAAGTCATAAAGTGAACCGGCCTGCAGGATGTAGGCGCCGATGCCGTGCTCAGCTCCCAACATCTCTGCGGCCACCAACAAAATGATGCCAATTGCCAAGCTGATGCGCAGGCCGGACAGAATGCCCGGCATGGCACCGGGGAGCACGATTTTCCACACAATTGAGCGCCAAGACAGCCCGAAACTTTGGCCCATGCGGATCAGGCTGCGGTCTACGTTGTCGACAGCGCCGTAGGTGGCAACCACAGTTGGGGTGAAGGTGCCGAGCGCAATAAGGGCGTATTTTGAACCCTCATCAATGCCGAACCAGATGACGAACAGCGGCAGAAGGGCGATCTTGGGAATGGGGAAGATCGCGGCAACCAGAGGAACCAGCCCAGCACGGATATGTGAGAACAGACCTATGGCAATGCCAATGGCGATGCCTGTGGTGACCCCAAGTGCCGCCCCCATGAGCAGCCGGGTGAGCGACGGCACAAGATGCAGCCACAGCTGGCCAGAGCGCCAGAGCTCACCGAAAGTGGCCAGCACATCGCTCGGCTTGGGAAGCGTGAGCGGGGCTATGATGCCCGTCTGGGTGCCAAGTTCGAGCAATCCGATAAGAACGATGAAGACGACCGGGCCAATCCACTTGATGCTGGTGGGGGCAAAACCGCCGCCGCGAAACTTGACAGGTCTGGGCTCAGACATCCACCAGCTCCTTATCGGCTGCGATGGCTTCTTCCCTCATCAAATCCCAGAGGTGCTGCTGGTGAAGCTGTAACGCAGGATCATCAGGGGAGCGCTCTCCAAGCGGAATGTCGAGTTCCACGAGCTGTTTGATTTCCCCGGGCCGCCGCGAGAGCACGGCGATGACGTGCCCCAAGCGAACCGCCTCATGCAGGTTGTGGGTGACGTAGACCGCCGTGAACGCTTGCCTGGACCACAATGCCAGCAAATCGTCCATGAGCAATTCGCGGGTCTGGCTGTCGAGCGCAGAAAGCGGCTCATCCAGCAGCAGCACGGCAGGATTAACCGCAAGTGCGCGCGCAATGGCAACGCGCTGTTTCATGCCGCCGGAAAGCTGCTTGGGCAATGCGGCCCGGAAATCGGTGAGTTTTGTGCGCTCCAACACATCCGCGATGATGCGCTGGGCCTCGTGACCCGGAATATCGTGGTCTTCGAGAACCAGAGAGATATTGCCCTCTACGCTGCGCCAGGGCAGAAG
Organism: Alphaproteobacteria bacterium; assembly: GCA_024227565.1. Classification (GTDB taxonomy): domain Bacteria; phylum Pseudomonadota; class Alphaproteobacteria; order Rhizobiales; family CAJQND01; genus JAAEUE01. Next base: position 40,162 of record JAAEUE010000132.1, on the reverse strand, counting down.
GGCAAAGTCTTGGAAGACGTATGTCAACGGATTGAGGCAGGCATCGGGTGGGTCTCCGATTTGCACAATTTGCCCCGAAGAGGGTTGCTCAAGGCCGCCGATGAGCCTCAGCAATGTGGACTTTCCGCAGCCTGACGGTCCGACCAGGCAGACGATCTTGCCTTTCGGGATATCCAACGTGACATTCTGCAAGACGTCCAGATCGCCGTAGCGGTGGCTGACCTGTTTGACCAAGAGATCCATGAAGAGTGCAGACCGACGAACGGCCCGCTAGCTTGCCTTCACGTAGGAGGGATCCACCAGGGTCTCCATGGTGATGTGGTCCTTGACCAGCTTCTCAGTCTTGAACCAATCGATCTGATCTTGGATGGAGGCGGCGTTCATGGCTGCGCCCTCGTTGATGCGCATGGCGCCGTTGATGATGCTGTTTCTGGCCTTCTCATAGGGTTTGCTGGCGTAAACGTATTTGTGGATCAGCTTGACCATCTGTTCAGCCGCCTCATCTCCTGCGGTCTTGTCCACCAGGGCGGCGTTGAAGTCGGCAGCGCCGCGGGAAAAAGCGCGCAGGAAGGCCTCGGTCTTGACCCGCTCGTTGGCGGCATTGGCAGCAGAGGTGAAGACGGTCGTCACCTGATAGTCTGGCAGGTAGTCAGCCACATTGCCGATGATGTGCACCTTGCCGGATCTGGCGAGAGGCTTTGCGATGTGGGGCACAATTGACCAGGCGTCCACCTGGCCTGATTTCAGGGCCCCGATGATGGCTCCGACCTTCTGCAGGGGCTTGAACTTGAGCGAGATGCCCTCCTTGGCCGCCATCTTCGAGCCCATGTAATGGAACGAAGAGCCAGCCTGGGTGACCGCATAGGACTTGCCGTCAAGCTTGGAGAGCGCGGTGGCACCGGCCTGATAGGCGGCATCTGAAACCAGGAACTTCTGGCCGTCGGTGCCGGCTTCTTCGGACAATGCGCCGCCGATGACCTTGGCAGCGCCTTTGTCCGCCAGCGAGATCAGGCCTCCGGAGATGGCGGTTACGGCGTAGTCAGCGTCACGCGAGGCAATGGCCACGGCCATGGGCTGGGCGGCCTGGAAGAACTTGAACTCAACGTCCAGGCCTTCCTCGGCGAAATAACCGCGCTCAAAGGCCACAAAGCTGGCCGAGTGGCTGGTGAACCGTAGCGCGCCCACCCTCACTTTGGTTTTGGCGTAGGCCGGCAGGCCGATCAGAGGAGTTGCGGCGGCGGCGCCCATTAGGCTCAAGGCTGTGCGTCGTGTGAACGTGGTCATGAGGTTCCTCCGATGAGTGTTTTGCGGGCGATCATACAATGGCGTTCGGTTTCTACAACCCGTGATAATCGGCACACGCTGCGCCGCAAAGCGAGCTGTCTGAGAGCGCTGGCAATATTGTTGGCCCTGTGGCGCGCTTACGCTGGCACATTCGGGCCTCGTTGCGTATACAGCACTGACGTTGCCCATAATGTGCCTTGTGATTCCTGAAACCCTTCAACCTTCTGACTGAGCCGATGTTCGATATTAGATGGATACGCGATAACCCCGATGCGTTTGATGCCGGATTGGCGCGGCGCGGACTTGGCGCGACGTCCGGCGAGGTGCTCAAGCTGGACCACGCCCGCCGCGACCACGTGCAGAAACTCCAAGAGGCGCAAACGCGCCGGAACGCGGCCTCCAAGGACATTGGGAAGGCCAAGGCGTCCGGCGACGACGCGGGGGCCCAGGTGCTGATTGACGAAGTGGCAGAGCTCAAGAGTTTCATCCAGAACGGCGAGACCGAAGAACGCCGGCTGACCGATGAGCTGGAGGCGTGCCTGTCGGCCTTGCCCAACCTGCCGTATGACGAGGTGCCCGACGGCGCCAGTGAAGACGACAACGCCCTGCAACACACAGTTGGCGACAAGCCTCAGTTCGACTTTGCCCCCAAGCAGCATTTTGAGCTGGGCGAAGATATGGGGCTGATGGACTTTGAAACCGCCGCCAAGCTGGCCGGATCGCGGTTTGTGGTCCTCACCGGTCCCATGGCCCGGATGGAGCGGGCGCTGGCGCAGCTTATGCTGGACGTCCACACCCAGGAGAACGGCTACACTGAGGTGAGCCCGCCCATTCTGGTGAACTCGGATGCGCTCTACGGCACCGGACAGTTGCCGAAGTTTGAAGAAGATCAGTTCAAGACGGTGGACGACCGCTGGCTGATCCCGACCGCTGAGGTCTCGCTGACCAATCTGGTGCGTGAAAGCATATTGCCTGAGGCTGATCTGCCGAAGCGCGTGACCGCGTTTACACCCTGTTTCCGCGCTGAAGCCGGTGCTGCGGGGCGCGATACGCGCGGCATGATCCGCCAGCATCAGTTCTCCAAGGTGGAGCTGGTGAGCATCACCACGCCCGAACAGTCAGACGGCGAGCTAGAGCGCATGCTGGGCTGCGCTGAAGAGATCCTGAAGCGCCTGGGGCTGCACTACCGGGTTGTGGTGCTGTGCACCGGCGACATCGGCTTTGGCGCCCGCAAGACCTACGACATCGAGGTGTGGCTGCCGGGCCAGGACATGTTCCGGGAGATTTCAAGCTGCTCGGTGTGCGGCGACTTCCAGGCCCGCCGCATGAATGCGCGCTACAGGGACGGCGAAGGCAATGTGCAGCACGTGCACACCCTGAATGGCTCAGGCCTTGCCGTCGGGCGCACGCTGATCGCGGTGCTGGAGAACTATCAGCAGGCAGACGGCACCGTGAAGGTGCCTGACGCCCTGGCTCCTTACATGGGGGGCATTGAGACCTTCGGTGGCGCCAATGGCTGATGGCTTCCTGAAGCGGGCCGACGGCAAGCCTGCCCGCATTCTGCTCACCAACGACGATGGCATCAATGCCCCGGGCCTGGTGGCGCTGGAGAAGATCGCAGCCCAGTTGAGCGACGATATTCTGGTGGTGGCGCCGGAAAGCGAGCAGTCCGGGGCCTCGCGCTCCATCACGCTGTCCAAACCCTTGCGCATGCGCCAGCTTGCCGAGCATAAATATGCGGTTGAAGGCACGCCGGCAGACTGCGTGTTGATGGCCTACAGGTTTATCCTCGACAATCCGCCGGATCTGGTGCTTTCGGGCGTCAACCGCGGCCAAAACATTGCCGACGATGTGACCTACTCAGGCACTATCGCCGGGGCCATGGAGGGCAGCGCTCTGGGCATTCGCTCCATGGCGCTTTCGCAGTCGTACGGCTTTGACCATTCAGACCGGCTCACCGTGCGCTGGCAGTGCGCTGAGGCCCATGGGGCAGGGCTGGTGCGCACGCTCTTTGGAACCGGCTTTGACGCCAGCACGGTGATGAACATCAACTTCCCCGATTGCGAGCCGGACAAGGTGGGCGACACCGAGGTGACCGTGCAGGGCCAACGGGACCAGAACCTCTTGAACATCCTTGAGCGTGAAGATGGCCGGGGCCGGGCCTACTACTGGCTTGGGTTCCGCCGCGAGCTGTCAAACCCGCCGGAAGGCACCGATCTTCGGGCCATCTATGATGGCCGGATCTCGATCACGCCGCTGCATCTGAACCTGACCCAGGAACAGGCGCTGGCGGGCTTGCGCGATGTGATCGGCAACTAGTTGCGGCTAGCCACAATTTGGCGTTTTGTTCATATTCGGACGCCACCGAACCGTCAAAAGTTGTTATTATCAGCCTGAATTCAGGATCTTACGCGAAATTGGGTTCGTTTCGTAATTTGGGGGTTTTCTGCTAAGTGACACTTGTCACTTGTCACATAGAACATGTCTATACATATGCCCAGCTAGCGGGCGCGCCATGCTTGGGTTCGGGTCACAATTCCGCGGCTAAGTAAAAGATGAACAATCCGCGCTAAGGCATTGGTATAAAAGATCATCATGCCCATGGCCGCGGCTGGAGCGATGTCTCCGGCATCATCCATGTTCAACACCGCAACCGACGCCAGAGTGGTGTCGGGGCTGTAGAGAAACACGACCGCCGACACCGTCGTCATGGCATTCACGAAGATATAAATCGAGATATTGAGGATCGCCGGCAGGCAGACCGGCACTGTGATGCGTGAAAACAGCCGCCAAACCGGTTGTTTGAGGGAGGAGGAGACGGCCTCGAATTCAGGATCCATCTGTTTCAACGCGGTGAGGGCCGTAAGGTGGCCCACCGTGTAAAAGTGGGTGACCGTGCACACCACCAGGATGCCCAGGGTGCCATAGATGAAATTGAACGGATTGCTGGGCTCATTGAAGAAGAAGATGTAGGCCAGGCCCAACACCATGCCCGGAATGGCCATGGGCATCATGGCAACAAGCTGGAAGATGCCGCGTCCCCAGGTGAAACCGTTCATCTTTTCAACAATATAGGCGCCTGAAAAGATGATGCAGGTGCCAATGCCGGCGGTCCACAGGGCGAGCTTTATGGAGTTGCCATACGAGGCCCAGCCGCCGCCGTCCATCACATCGAAGTTGTAGTTGGTGAGCGAGAAACTGAGGTCGTAGGGCCAGAACTTGATCAGGGCTGCATACTGGCACATGCCCAGAAGACCGAGGATGAACACCGCCACAAAAGCACAATAGAGCAGGCACAGCCTGTCGAAGCGCGTGCTTGGGGTGGGTTCATAGGCAACTGAACGTGCGGTGAGCAAGGCCACCTGGCGGCGCTGCACGATCCGGTCAATGGCGAAGGCCAGCAAGGCCGGCACCAACAGAACCACGGAGACAACGGCGCCCATCTCAAAGTTCTGCTGGCCGATCACCTGTTTATAGATATCCACCGCCAGCACGTTGAATTGCCCGCCGATGACCTTGGGCAGGCCGAAGTCTGTGATCACCAGGTTGAACACCACGAAAGCCGCGGAAATCAGGCCGTAGCGGGCGCCGGGGATGGTGACGGTCCAGAAGGTCTTCCACTTGCTGGCCCTGAGGCTGACGGCGGCCTCATAAAGCCTCGCATCAGAGATCGACAAGGCCGTTTGAATGATGATGAAAGCGTGGGGCAGGGTGAAGAACACCGAACCTATGACGATGCCTATGGGCCCATAGATCGAATGGCCGAAGAGCAAGTCTTTCAACACGCCCTGATTGCCGAACAGATAAACCAGCGCGATGCCTGGCAACAGTGACGGCACCAGGATAGGCACCATGGCAACAAGGCGGAAGAAGCCTTTGAAACGCATACAACTTCGAGACAATGCATAGGCAAAGCCAAAGGCAATGGTGACGGTGATCAAGGTGCTGATCGCAGCGATGAAGAGGGAGTTGTAGATCGAATAGAACAAGGATGGCGTGGAGAAGTAGCGCAGATAGTTGGAGGCGCCGATATCCTTCACCGGGCGCAGGCTGATGCGCCTGAAATCGTTGCTGGTGTACTCATGCCACTCGGCGTCCGCCACCCGCTCGCTGCCGAACAGGAACACCACGTCCGGGCGCAGGTTCTTCAGCCGGTATTTGGTGGGGCTGCGGAAGGAAAAGTCGGGAAACAGTGCAAGCGGCGAGAGCCTTGTGTCCGAGCTGCCTGCAAGGTCGGACGCCTTGAACGCGCCATGCTTGGCGTTGATGGCGTCGAGCGTGGTTTCGTCGCCCCATCCGCTGCCGGTGTCGACCTGAAGGCCATAGCCGCTCAGGTCCACCTTGTAGGTGGAGAACGACTTGGACAGCATGGCATAGAGCGGCATGACCAAGGTCACGGCCAGGTATATGGCGATGATCCCCATGAACAGCCGCATTGTCCAATCATCGCGGCTGATTTTCGGCTTCACCGTTGGGGCCGGGCCGGCTTTGAGGGCTTGGGCTGCATCGCTCACGGGTTCTGCTACCCTACCGCCGGGAAAACCCGGATGCGCTCGGCGGGAAACTCCGCGCTCACCTTGCTGCCGGGCTCAAGCGCCAGGCTGCGGGCATTGTTGATGGAGATGTTGGCAGACAGGCTGTTGTCGCCCAAGGAAGGCGCGCTAAGCTCAACGCGCCAGAACGAGCCGAGAAATTCAAGCTCCTCAACCGTCAATACCGCGGTGTTGGCCGCCTTCTTGGCGCCTTTGCTGGGTTTGACCACAATGTCCTCAGGCCTGATGGTTGCGATCACCGCCTGTCCCTTGGCGAGGTCTGCTGTGGCGCAAGTTAGCGGCAGCGTGCCGACCTTGACCTTGCCGGCAGCGGTCACATCGCCGGACAGGTGGTTCATTTCGCCAATGAAATCGGCAACGAACAGTGTGGCCGGCTCGGTGTAAATTTCCGTGGGCGTGCCCACCTGCTCGATCACCCCATGGTTCATCACCACAATGCGGTCGGCCATGGAGAGGGCTTCTTCCTGGTCGTGGGTCACCATCACCGTGGTCACGCCGAGGCGGTCTTGCAGCAACTTGATCTCGTGGCGCAGATGGACGCGGACCTGGGCATCGAGCGCGGAAAGCGGCTCGTCCAGAAGCAGCAGGCCAGGCGAGGTGGCCAACGCCCGGGCCAATGCCACGCGCTGCTGCTGGCCGCCGGAAAGCTGGGCTGGGTATTTCGGTCCCTGGTCGGGCAGGCCCACCAGGCTTAGCAATTCAGTGACGCGGCTTGTGATCTTGTTCTTGGCCAGGCGGGCGTTCTCAAGCCCATAGGCCACATTGCGGTTGACTGTGAGATTGGGAAACAAGGCGTAGGACTGAAAGACAATGCCAAAGTCGCGTTCTGACGGGGGCAGGGCGGAGATGTCCTGTCCGGCCTGGATCACCGTACCTGTGGTTTGAATGTCAAGCCCGGCAATGGCCCTGAGCAATGTGGTCTTGCCACAGCCTGAAGGGCCCAGAAAGCAGACGAACTCGCCCTCATTGATGTCGAGCGCAATGTCCTGCAAGGCCGTGAATGTGCCGAACATTTTGCTGAGCTCCCGTATGCTCAGATAAGGCTCGGATTTTGTCTTTGCGTGCACCCCATTCCCCTTTTTGTTGGGGTTCCCCAAAACGTTTCGCGCCGGCGGCCCTTGAAAGCCCGAGCCGCCGGCGGAACTTAATCGATCGCTTCTAAGTCCTAGCTCTTGGGCTCAGACTTGGAATCGTAGCGTTTCTGCCACTCACCCAAGATGCGCTTGCGGTTGTTGGCCGCAAACTCAAAGTCGTTCTTGATCATCTTCTCAAGAAGGTTCTCGGGGAAATGTTCCACCGGCTTGGCGACGCCAGGCATGGCGACAACCGCGTAACCGCCGTTGTACATTTCGTTGGCCTTCTTGGTGATGGACCAGTCAACCAGCTTCTTGGCAGCGTCCACCTTGGAGGTGCCGGCCACGATTGCCGTTGCTTCCATGTCCCAGCCAACACCTTCTTCTGGAACGATGATTTCCAGAGGTGCACCTGCAGCCTTCGACTTGGCGCCGCGGAACGCGAACGATACGCCAATCGGGATTTCCCCGGCCGCTGCCAGTTTGCAAGGCTTGGAGCCGGAATGGGTGTAGCGGGCGATGTTCTGGTGAAGACCGTCCATGTACTTCCAGCCGCCTTCTTCGCCGAACATCTGGAGCCAGCTCGAAACATCAAGGAAACCGGTGCCCGATGAGTTCGGGTTCGGCATGATGACGTGGCCCTTGTACTTGGCGTCGGTCAGGTCTTTCCAAGACTTTGGCGGGGTCAGGTTGTGCTTCTTGGCTTCCACCGTGTTGTAGCAAACGGCAGCCACCCAAGCATCCATGCCCACCCAGGTGGGGGGCGTGGAGGTGTCAACGAACTTAGAGTCCAATTTATCGACGCCAGCTGGCGCATAAGCTTCCAGCATGCCTTCGCTCTTCAGCAGAAGAAGGGATGTGGCGGCAAGGCCCCAGACAACGTCGGCTTGCGGGTTGTTCTTTTCCGCCAGCAGTTTTGCAGTCACGATGCCGGTGGAATCGCGCACCCATTTGATTTTGATGTCCGGATGGTCCTCGTTGAACTTGGCGGCGTACTTTTTCAAGTCTTCCGCTTCGACGGCGGTGTACACCGTGAGTTCGGTCTCCGCGTTTGCAGCGCGATTGCCGAGCGTTAATAGCGCTACGCTGGCGAAAGCTCCCACCGCCAGCTTCTTGACGAATGAATTCCTCATAATTACCCACACTCCCTTTTTTGGTGGTTTTCAGTCTGAAACTTAAATCGTGATCATTTCTGCCGGGCCACAGGATCCTGGAAAGCGCATCGAGAAGCTCGGCAAACGCATTTTGCCCCGGTAACCCTAGACTTTACAAATTCCATGCATAGTTCCAATAGATAATTCCTACCACTGATATAGAGATTACCTATGTAATCCGAAGCGCCCACTTGGCCCTTTTGCGCGTTATCGCGGTATGATGCTGCAATTATATGACAACGTCCACCGATAAGCGGGCGAATCCGGAATTAGGCGGTGTGGTGGGCCGTTAAGACGCGGGCATTTGCTGGGTGGCGCAGTGAATGCCGCCGCCCACTTCGCCAAGTGCGTCCACGTTCAAACTGATCACCTCGCGCCCGGGATAGTGCTTCTTCAGGGCCTTCTCAGCGATCTGATCGGCCTGCCTGTCGCCGAACTGTGCGGCGATTACTGCGCCGTTGCACGCATAGTAGTTGGCATAGGAAGCCACAAAGTCGATGCTTTTGACCCGCCGGCGGACAGGTTCAGGAATGACGTCCACCTCCAACTTGCTGGCCACCAATTTGTCATGGGTGTCCAATGCGGCCAGATGAAAGGGATCTTTCATATCGGGTTTGTCTGGAAGATTGACCAGCACGCGGCCCGGGCCGGTGAAGCGGGCGAGGCTGTCGATATGATAGTCGGTGATGTCTTCGCCCCACAGGCCCGGCGACCAGACCATCTGTTTGGCGCCGTAGGCTGCAAGCAATCTCTTTTCGATTTCGCCGCGTGACAGTCCCGGATTGCGGTTCTTGTTCACCCATGAACTCTCATGCGCCATCAGGAGCCCGTGGCCATCATGCTCAACGCCGCCGGCCTCGCCCTGAAGGCCGCTTGGCACCACCGGCACGCCCAGGCGCATCGCCACGGCGGCGGCTATGGACCCATCGCGCTTGTGAACCTGTTTTTGGCCCCAGCCATTGAACTGAATGTGGCTGACGGCAAGTTTGCCATCCGCCTGGATGGCAAACAGGGGGCCGGAATCACGGCACCACAAATCTTCCGTTGGGATATCCCAGAGCTCGACTGAAGAGGACAGAAGCTTACGCGCTGCGCCCTGGTCGTCCTTTGCCGCCAGAAGAACCACCGGTTCGAACTCCACAATGGTGTTGGCGATGTCGGCAATGGTTTGTTGAAGAATGTCCAGGAACGCCCGCTCGGGGTGAACCTTGCGGCTGACCGGCCACTGCATGAAAGTTCTGTCGTGGGGCGCTTCTTCAGGGGGCACGGTCAGGTTCGTTGGTGAATTGGCCATCGTCCCTCCTGCATACGCGTTTGCTGCCGCGGCCGCAGCAGCGCCGGTGATGAACCTTCTCCGGGTCGCCCGCATTGTAGTGTGCCCCTAAAATGGCATGTATTTAGAGCTCTAGTGTGAGTTAGGTCACAGAAGCCAAAGTGTAAAGCTAGTAAATTACGTCTCATCCCGGGGGGTCTCCTACGCCAGTGAGGCCTTCAATGATGTACGATGATGACCATAAACCTGCGCAGCTCTTGACCGCGGAGATCATCGTTACCTGGATCTTCGGAATCACCTTGGTTGGGTTACTGTTGTTGATTGTCAGCTTGTCACAATAAAGCTGGGCAACAACGCGGAAGGACGTCTGCTCAATGGACAAGCCCAGGCTTCACGGCCTGCTTGATGCTGAGACCAAGGCATGGGCTGCCAAGCCCTACGACCAGCTTGTTCAGGAACTGAGCGACGTGGCGGCCTGTGGCGCTCCTTTTCACCCCTGACGTGGGGCTTCTTCGTTCACCAGGATGGGCGCGTGGAACTTTGAGGCAAATGGCCATCTTGAGCCTGATTGCGCAACCGGCGTAAATCGACAAGAATAGCGCCTTGGCGTGGGCGGATGTTTCTTGAAATCGGGCAGGGTGCGGGATGGCGGAAGAAGAATACCGCAAGATTGAGCTGATCATGGCCCTGCGCAATCAGGGCATCCGAGACACCAATGTGCTGCGCGCTCTGGAACGGGTTCCGCGTGAGAACTTTGTGCCGCCTTCGTTTGTCGATCAAGCCTACGATGACCAATCATTGCCTATTGAGTGTGGCCAGACTATCTCCCAGCCGTTCATCGTTGCGTACATGACCGAGAAGTTGCAGGTGGGAGACCGCGACAAGGTTTTGGAGATTGGCACCGGGTCTGGGTATCAGACGGCTGTTTTGGCCCAGCTCTGCCGCCGGGTCTACACCATGGAGCGCTACCGCACGCTTCGCCAGGCGGCAGAACAGCGCTTGGCCGACATGCGCATGGTCAATGTCACCTATCTCACAGGGGATGGATATAAGGGCTGGCCGCAACAGGCCCCGTTTGACCGGATTATCGTGACCGCAGCTGCGCCGGATATTCCCGATGCTTTGGTCGACCAGCTCAAGGAGGGCGGCATCATGGTATTGCCACTGAATGTGCAAACGGGCGAGCTGGAAAAGCCCTACCAGCAAATCGTGCGCGTCACCAAGACCGAGTATGGCCTTGAGGAAGAGACCCTGATTGATGTGCGCTTTGTGCCCATGGTGCCCGGTGTGGCACGTGAGATGTAGACGGGCGGGGCGGATCAACGGGTGCGGGACAGAACGCAATTGCATCTCTGGCTGATCGTACTCGGCCTCTCGCTCGGACCGGCGGTAAGCAATGGATATGCCCGGTTCGCCTATGGCTTGTTGCTGCCGGCCATGCGCGAGGATCTGACCTGGAACTTCACCCAAGCTGGATGGATCAACACGGCCAACGCCATTGGCTATCTGTTGGGCAGCTTGCTGGCGCTTGGGTTTATCTCGCGCTGGGGCGCCAGGGTATTGTTCATTGCCGGGTTCGCCCTGACTGCTGCAGCTCTGATGGCATCTGCACTGACCCGGGACCTGTGGCTTTTGTCGGTTTGGCGGGTTGTGGCGGGCATCGGCGGTGCGCCGGTGTTCATTGCCGGCGGGGCCATGGCCTCAGCACTGTTCGCCGAAGACAAGGCGAAGAACGCGCTCGCCATTGCCGTCTACTTCGGCGGGGGCGGTTTGGGGATGCTGCTCACAGGGGCTGTCTTGCCCTTTATGATCGATTGGTATGCCGTGACCATCTGGCCATACGCCTGGTGGCTGTTGGGCCTTGCCAGCCATCTGTTCTTTCTGCCGGCCTTTTGGGCCGCACTGGCGGCGCCGGAACCTGCGCCGGCCCAACCAACGGGAGATGGCCGCCGCCGCCGGGGCATACCTGTTTTTGCCATGGTGCCGGCACTGGCGGCTTACTTCATGTTTGGCGTTGGCTACATTGTGTACATCACCTTCCTGATTGCCTGGATGCGCGGGGAGGGGGCGGGTACCGGGTTGGTGGCCGGAACCTGGGGGATCATGGGGGTGATGGTCATGGCCTCACCGTTCATCTGGTCCAAGGTGTTGGCCAAAGCCATGGGCGGAGGTGCGATTGCCCTGACGTCGCTTGCCGTTGGGGCGGGCATCATGTTGCCGCTCGCGGTGGCCGGGCCTGTTGGTATGCTGACGTCAGCCATCCTGTTTGGCGCCTCGTTCTTCATGGTGCCAACGTCAACCACCACATTCGGCCGCAAGAATTTACCCAGCGAGCAATGGGGCCCCTCGTTGGCGTTGTTTACCACTGTGTTCTCAATTGGGCAGATTATCGGGCCTGTGGGGGCGGGGATGATTGCCGACACCACAGGCAGCACAGGAACGGGCCTTGCCCTTGCCGGAGCGGTACTTTTCGCCGGGGCGCTGATTGGCATCCTTCAGCGGCCTTTGCGTTCCAGAGCGTAACCGGACGGGCCGCCGGGGTGGAATAAAGGCAAAAATATCAAACTTTCTCCATTCGCTTTACGCTGCCTTAACCAAAAGCCTTAATGATCAGCCCCAGTGAGTTTGTGGAGCTAAGTGATGCGTAGCGTAACTGTACCGAGCACTGGAGTACCCAAGGGTCTCCGTTTTATTTGCCTTGTTTCCGTGTCTGCACTGTTGGCTGCTTGCAGCGTCAACTCAGACCGGTTCAATTCCTTGACCAACACCAATTCAACCCAGACGACACCGCCGATCGTTGATCCGCTGCCGCCGGCAAAATCTGCCAGCGCGCTGTCGGGAGACCGGTACAACCGTTCTGTGTCGGGCTCGAACCTCGTTGGCTCTGCCCTGCCGCAGGGCAGCGTTGCCGATGGTTCCGGCGTCGTGACCGTCAATCGTGGGGACACACTGTACTCCATCGCACGGGCCAACAATGTGCATGTGAAAGACCTGATCGCCTCCAACGGCCTGCAAGCGCCGTATCATTTGAGTGCCGGTCAGCGGATCTCTTTGCCGCGTGACACCAACGGCCGCACACGTGTGGCTTCAAATTCGGCCTACAGCCCGCAACCAACCTATGCGGAACCCAGGCAGTCTCTGTCGTCAGGCGGGACGCACCGGGTGAAAGCCGGCGAAACGTTGTACAGCCTGGGCCGCACCTACAATGTGCACCCCAAGCAAATCGCATCGCTTAATCAGCTGAATGCGCCGTATGGCTTGAATGTGGGTCAAACCGTTCGCATCCCAGGTGGTGACAGCGCCAGCGCGTTCCCATCTTCGGCCGGATCAACCGCACGGGTCGGTCAGCAAACAGCTGAACGGCAAGTGGCTCAGCCTAATCCAGCCAAAACCGCACGGGTCGAAACCCGCGACATCAACTCAAGCAAGTCTGACCGGCGTGTTGAGAAAAAGCAGGCCGAACGGGTCAAGCCCCTGCCGCAGCCAGAACAGCGGGCGTCCTCGCGCTTCCGCTGGCCTCTGAAAGGCCGGGTCATCTCATCATTCGGACCTAAGCCGAGTGGCTCGCGCAATGATGGCATCAACATTGCGGTTCCTGAAGGCACCAACGTTCTGTCGGCTGAGAATGGCGTCGTCGCCTATGCCGGCAACGAGCTGAAGGGCTATGGCAACCTCGTTCTCATTCGCCACGACGGCGGGTGGGTGACGGCTTATGCCCACAACAAGGAACTGTTCGTGAAGCGCGGCGACCGCGTAACCCGCGGCAAGGTGATTGCAAAAGCCGGCAGCACGGGGTCTGTCAACAGCCCGCAGCTGCACTTTGAAATCCGTAAAGGGGCGGATGCGGTGAATCCGATGAAATATCTTGGACGATCCAAAGTTGCTGGGGGATAACCAGTAACCTCCTGACATACACCAGGTGGAAAAGACCCGTGGAGTGACGAGCTCCGCGGGTTTTTTTATGGCCTCGGGGGCGGCTCTGTTCACCTGAGCGGACGCACCGGTGTACCGAGTGATAGGCACAATCGCGCGCCGAATTCGGCCCTGACCGGTAACCCCAGCGGCGGCGTAAACATCTCGAAGCTTGGATGAGAGCCAATCACTTGGCCGCTTCCTGGCAGCCATTTTGACTTCAACCAGGCCCATTTTCCGTTAAGTTCTGGCGGTTTGCATTCAACCGGCAACACAGCATACCGGCCGGTTGGGATCGTTCTGACGCTGACAAAATCGTCTTCCGGCAGGTCATGTTCCAAGAGAATACCGGCATCGTAAACGCACTTTCGTGCCGGCGTGATGCTGCAGCTGCCGGCGCACACACCGATATAGGTTGAGCCTTGCCGCAGGATCCCCTGCCGGTTTGCCCACCATTGCACCTTTGAGAACGTCTCTGTGATGCTGTCTTTGACATCTCCAAAGGGCCCGATATGCCGGATGTATGCAATGCGCCGGGTGCGCTGTGTTTCTATTCGCACCTGATCAAATCGGCACTGCGGGGCTGTTCTTTGAGGCCTGGGAACGTAGAGTTCATTGGCAAATGGGTGCAGTGCTTCAAATTTGCGCAATGACCACTGGTTGTGCGCCTTGAAAGCCCTTGGTGAAATTCCGAATTGCTTCCGAAATGATCTTGAGAACGATTGCGACGACGAAAACCCACTGTCGAGTGCAATGTCCGTGATCTTCCGGTCGGCGGTGAAAGCCAGGTGGCGCAGGGCATGCTCCAGGCGCACACGATTTAAAAACTCCATGGGCGTTTCGTTGAAATGAGCGTCAAACACCCGGGTGAAATGATACTTTGAAAGGCAGGCCACCGAGGCCAACTGGTCAAGGTCCAGCTTGTTGGCCAACTGCGCGCGCGCAAAGTTCATGACCCGGTTCATGCGATGGCGCTGGGCGGTTGAGCGTTGCATTTCGACGACCTTGCCGGAGTGACCTCTCCAAACAAACTTAAGTCAAGCGGGGCAAATTCTCAAATTCTCAGGTGATGCTGCTTCACACGCAATGAAGCGACTGGAAACCGCAATATCCGTTAAGACCGCCCGTGCCTGGTGTGTTGCCTTCGTCCGCTGTGAGATGTTTCCTGCAAAAAAGGACCTAAAATGTACAATTTTTCAATGGCACTTTCCAAGACGAAGGGATTGGCGACAGGAGTTCTGCTCGCTTTCATTCTGGAAACAGGTGCGGCCGTTGCTGCGGAAGTCTACAAGTTCGACCAGGGGCACACCGAGATTGGTTTCGGCTGGAGCCATGCAGGGGTCTCCATGCAGCATGGCGAGTTCATTAAGGCGGAGGGAACCCTGACGCTCGATCCTGAGAAGATCGAGGCCTCGAAGATCAGCGTGACCATTGATGCGAAGAGTGTTTCGACCGGCGTTACGGCCCTGGACACACACCTCAAGAGCAGCGATTTTCTCGATGTGGAGAAACATCCGACAATCTCGTTTCAGAGCACTTCCGTCACCAAGACAGGAGCTGCCAGCGCAGATGTCTCCGGCGATCTCACCCTGCATGGGGTCACAAAGCCCGTGACCTTGAAGGTCAAGCTGACCCATCGGGGATCTCATCCTGTGGGGCAGTACATTGCGCACTACAAGGGAAGCTGGGTGGCGTTTGCCGCTGAAACCGTCATAAATCACCTTGAGTTTGGCGTGGGGTCCTATCCGGCAGGGCCCAATGACAAGATCATGATCAAGATCAATACGGAAATGAAGTATCAGCAATAGACGCCCAAATGTCCCGCGCGCCCGTCTATGGGGCAGTCTCGTCGTGAGTGCGGCTATCGCCATGGTCCATGGACTGCCGGTTGCACTCTCGGCCCCCGCATGGACGGTCGACTATGCTGTGAGCCGGCTGGAGTTCGAGGTTGCGGTCCAGGGCAATCCATTGCGCGGTCAATTCACTGCGTTTGAGGCAAGCATCCGCTTTGACCCGAAAGCACCGGAGACGGGCAAAATCGAGGTTCTGGTCGACCTTGCCTCTCTGTCAACCGGGAACGCCCAAACCGGAATGACCGCCAGGAGCGCTGCCTGGCTGGCGGCACGCGAGTTCAGGTTTGCCAAATTCACGTCCACCAGGATTCAAGCCCCAAGGCCCAACGTCTTCATCGCTGAAGGCGGGCTGAGCATCAAGAAGATGGTTGTTCCTGTAAAAATTGACTTCACACTATCGTCCGCAGGCACCGGAGCCGCCAAGGCGGAGGGCCGGGTGAGCTTGGACAGAGGCCTGTTTGGCATTGGACCGCCACAGAGCAGCACAACACCCGTCGGCAATCATGTGGTTGTGACGTTCAACCTAACGGCCAGAGCAGAGCCATAAGGACATGTGAGCGGGGCATTCGCCTAGTGACACAGCCCATATCGCCCGCCGCGGCCATGGTCGAAATGAAAATGGTCTTTGTGCAAGGCGTTATGGTCCGGCCCCAGCACGGTGGAGAAAATCTCACACGCGGACTCGTGCACATAGCGCAAGAAAGTTGCCTTCGGGCTGAGGGCTTCCTCCTCATCGCCGTCATCGCTGCTGCGATTGTCAGTGTTGGCGGCCATCGGTCCCCAGTCGTCGGACACTGAAACCGTGCCGCCTGATTTCAACCGGAACGCTGCAATGTCCAGGGCGTTGGTGAGGGCATGTTCGGAGAGGCGCTTGCTGCCATCGCCGCGCCTTTTGCGGCAGGTGTAGGACGCCACATTGTTTATGCTCACGATCTTGTCGTTCAAGGCCGCCTTGGCCGCTTGCTGCAGGGCGCCGCGGGCCCACTTGTGCAGAACGCCGGTGAACTTGCAGTTGAGGGTGGCCGGAGGACGGATGGCGACCCCCACAATCTTGCGCACCTCAATGGGGGCTGCCGCGCCGCAGCCCTCCGGCCCGCCGACGGCGTCCACCGGTTTGAAGGCGATATCGAGCCCCTCCAGAAACGGCACGCAGGCTGCGCGCGCGGCGGCGATCTCCGTTCCGCTCCAGGTGACGGGCACTTCGCCGTCAATCTCATAGAAGGTGGCGCCAGATTTGCGTCCGCCGGTTGAGGGTTTGCGCTTGCGCACAGGAGAGGCGGCAGGTGCGGCTTCTTCCTCGTCTGGCTCCACAGCGCCCTCAGATGCCGGCTTCGGCTGCGGCACAGGAGCTTGTTCGGCCTCGCCGGGGTGAGCCGCCAGAACCAGAAACAAAATGCCCCAAACCACAGACCAAGCTTGACCCTTGCACATGTGGCCTTTTATCAACCCTTTCATATCTGTGCTGTAGCCAAAATGGGCCAACCTGTCATGAATTTTGAACTGAACGAGGACCAACGCGCGTTTCGCGATGTGGCGGCCCAGTTTACCGAGGAGTTTTTCGTTCCGAATGCGGCTGACTGGGACGAGCAGAACATCTTTCCGCGCGAAGAGTTGGTCAAGGCGGCCGAATTGGGCTTTGGCGGGATCTATGTTGGCGAGGATGTGGGCGGCTCCGCGCTGACCCGCCTGGACGCTGCCCTGATTTTCGAACAGCTCTCCAAGGGCTGCCCGTCCACCGCGGCCTTCATCTCAATCCACAACATGTCGGCCTGGATGATTGACAGCTTCGGCAGCGACGCGCTGCGCCAACGCTTCCTGCCCGACGTCTGCACCATGAAGAAGATCGCGAGCTATTGCCTGACCGAACCCGGCTCAGGGTCCGATGCGGCCGCTCTCAAGACCAAAGCGGTGCGCGACGGTGATCATTATGTGTTGAACGGCTCAAAGGCCTTCATCTCCGGAGCAGGCGCGTCTGACATCTATGTGACCATGGTGCGCACCGGCGATGACAGCCCTGGGGGCATCTCCTGCATTGTGGTGGAAAATGGAACGCCGGGGCTCTCCTTTGGTGCCCAGGAGCGCAAACTGGGCTGGCACTCCCAGCCCACCGCCATGGTGAACTTCGAAGACTGCCGGGTTCCGGCGGCCAATCTCGTGGGCGAGGAGGGCCAGGGCTTCAAGATCGCCATGGCCGGGCTTGATGGCGGCCGGCTCAACATCGGGGCCTGTTCCATTGGGGCGGCGCAGGCCAGCATCGACCGGGCCATTCAATACATGCAGGAGCGCAAGCAGTTCGGCAAACCGTTGGCGGCATTCCAAGCCCTGCAGTTCCGCATTGCCGACATGGCCACCGAATTGGAGGCCTCCCGCCTGCTGCTCTACAAGGCGGCGCAAATGGTGACAGAGAAGCACCCGGATGCCACCCAGTTTGCCGCCATGGCCAAGCGCCTGGCCACTGACACGGGCTTTGAGGTGGTGAACCAGGCGCTGCAGCTTCACGGCGGCTATGGCTATTTGCGCGACTATCCAATCGAGCGCTATTTGCGCGATCTCAGGGTGCACCAGATCCTGGAAGGCACCAACGAAGTGATGCGCCTGATCGTGTCGCGTGCGCTGTTGAAGGGGTGAGGGCGATGAGTGGGCAAGACGTTCTGTTTGAGGTCAAGAACCGGGCAGGGGTGATCACCCTGAACCGTCCCAAGGCGCTGAACGCGCTGACCCTGGGCATGGTGCGCGAGATGCACCCGCAGCTTGAGCGCTGGGCCGATGATGACCGGGTGCATCAGATCATCATCAAGGCCGCTGGCGACAAGGCTTTCTGCGCCGGGGGCGACATCCGCGCGCTCTATGATTGGGGATTGGCACGCAACCGCAATTTTCTGGATTTTTACCGCGAGGAATACCTGCTCAACACCTTCATCAAGCGCTATCCCAAGCCCTACATCGCCCTGATCGATGGCATCGACATGGGCGGCGGTGTGGGCGTCTCCATCCACGGTTCACACCGGGTGGCAACCGAGCGCCTGACCTTTGCCATGCCTGAAACGGGCATTGGCCTGTTTCCCGATGTGGGCGGCACCTACTTTCTGCCGCGCCTGCCGGGAGAACTCGGCATGTTCATGGCCTTGACCGGCGCGCGCCTGAAGGCGCCCGATGCGCTCTATGCGGGCCTTGCCACTCACTATGTGCCGTCGGGCCGGCTCATCGCACTGGAGGAGGCGTTGAGCTCAACCGATGATGTGGAAGAGGTGTTGAAAGGCTTTTCAGCCGCGTGCGATGCTTCGAAGTTTGAAGACCTGCAAGCGCAGATTGATGGCCATTTTTCCAAAGACAGCGTGGAGGCCATCATCAAGAGCCTCAAAAAGGACAAGTCCGAGTGGGCCGCCAAGCAGATCGCCATTATGGCGTCCAAATCGCCCACCAGCCAGAAAATTGCCTACAGACAGGTGCGCGACGGGGCCAAGGCGTCATTTGAAGGCTGCATGAAGATTGAATGGCGCATGGTGAACCGGATCTACGAGGGGCATGACTTCTTTGAGGGGATCCGTGCGGTGGTGGTCGACAAGGACAACCAGCCGGCCTGGAAGCCAGGGGCTTTGGAAGAGGTTGAAGAAAAGGACATAGAGCGTTATTTTGAAACGCTTAATGATGAATTGAATGTGTGAGCTTATGGCCTGAGTTGGGCCCACTCTGGTATCTTGCATTCAGCGCTGGGTTGGGGAACAATTCAAAACCCTGCCTGTACCCTGACAAACATCAATAGAGGATCAGCCCATGTCACTCGCTTCCGTATCCGACGAAACCGTCTCAGGCGCCCCCAGAGGGATGAGCGAGGCTGAGTGGGAGACACGGATCAATCTGGCGGCGTGCTACCGGCTGGTGCACTTTCATGGCTGGACCAGCCAGGTTTACAACCACATCACGGCACGGGTGCCAAACACCGAAGAGATCCTGATCAATCCCTTCGGCCTCTCCTATGACGAGATGACCCCGTCCAATCTGGTGAAGATCGATCTGGACGGCAACAAGCTTGATGACAGCCCGTACCCGGTGAACAAGGCCGGCTATGTGATCCACTCGGCCATTCATATGGCACGGCACGATTTGCAATGTGTCCTGCACACCCATTCAACCAATTCAACTGCGGTGGCGTGCCTGGAGGGCGGCTTTGTGCCCATGACCCAGACGGGCTGCATGTTCCATGAGCGCATCGGCTATCATGAGTATGAGGGCATTGCGCTTGATCTGGACGAGCGCAAGCGGCTGGTGGCCGATCTTGGGCCCACCAACCACACTCTGGTTCTTTATAACCACGGCATCGTCACGTGCGGGCCCACGGTTGCCCATGCCTTCACCCGGCTCTACCATTTTGAAGACAGCGCGGGCGTGCAGCTCAAAGCCATGGCGGCGGGCGACAGTCTGATGAAAATCAAGCCTGAGGTGATCGAGCACACGCGCGGGCAATTTGAAACCGGCCTCGCCCAGGCTGGCGCCGATACATTGCTGCCCGAATGGCCGGCCTACCTGCGTTTGGTGGACCGGGAGTATCCAGGCTGGCGGCAATAGGGCGCTAGCAGCCACTAGTGGCCACTAGTGGCTACCAGTGGCCGGTGTTTTCCATTGAGGCCCAAGGCTCCTGAGCGGGCAGGGCGTCGCCCTTCTGCAGCAACTCCACAGAGATATTGTCTGGTGAGCGCACAAACGCCATGAAGCCGTCACGTGGCGGCCGGTTTATGGTGACGCCGTTGTCCATCAGGTTCTGGCAGGTCGCGTAGATGTTATCGACCGCAAAGGCGAGGTGGCCAAAGTTGCGGCCCTCGTCATAGTCTTCCGGGTCCCAGTTGTGGGTCAGCTCCAGTTCGGCATCCGGCGTCTCGGGTGCTGCCAGGAAGATCAGCGAGAAGCGGCCCCCCTCATAGTCGTTGCGGCGCTTTTCGATCATGCCAAGCTTGTTGCAGTAGAAATCCAGTGACTGGTCGATATCCTTGACCCGCACCATGGTGTGGAGAAACTTCATGTGACCCTCTTGCAGCTGAAGTGAAGACCTGTTGGAGTGGCGTTGCGCCGCTCGTCCCAGATTAGGTCGTTCGTTGCCTGCGGTAAAGGAAGACACGAAGATGGCATCAGCCCAGCACCTGAAACAGGTGATTGCCGCGGCAGAGCGGGTGACCGCGTTTACCGGTGCAGGCATTTCCACAGAGTGCGGGATACCCGACTTCCGCTCTCCCGGCGGATTCTGGTCGAAGAACAAACCCATCGATTTTAGGGACTTTGTGGGCGACGCTTCAGCGCGGCGGGAGAGTTGGTCGCGGTTCCTGAAGTTGCGCGACGAGCATCTCGATGTTCAGCCGGGCCGTGGACACATAGCCCTGCGGCACTTGCATGGTGAGGGCAAGATGCCCCAACTCATCACCCAGAATATTGATAACCTGCACCAGGCCTCAGGCCTGCCGACCGAGGCGATCATTGAGCTGCACGGCAACGGAACCTACGCAAAGTGCCTGGACTGCGGCGTGCGCTACGAGTTGGACTGGTGTGCGGCAGAGTTTTCCGCCAGCGGAAACTGCCCCTTGTGCCCGGCCTGTGGCGGGCTGGTGAAATCGGCCACCATTTCCTTCGGCCAGGCCATGCCAGAAGCGGAAATGCGCAAAGCAGAGGCGGCAAGCCTGTCTTGTGATCTGTTTTTGGCCATCGGCTCGTCGCTGGCGGTCCAGCCGGCAGCGTCTTTTCCGGTGATTGCGGCCCAAAACGGGGCTCGTTTGGTGATTATCAACAGGGATGAGACGCCATTTGACCAATTTGCCGACCTGGTGGTGCGCGAGGACATCGGTTCGATGCTGGAGGCCGCAACATCGGCCTGATGTAGGCTTAAAGAGCGAATCACCTTGCCCGGATAGGGCCCCATTTCGTGGCTATTTAATATTGTATTGAGATTCTTTTTGGCTGGATATCCGGTTCAAAATTTGCCTTGTTTTTCCGGGTACAGCTCCCTAAAATAGAATATTATTACATATATTCAAATGGTTAACGGTGATCTGCCTGCGGATCAAGGTATGGCTATAATGCCACGATGTGGGTTAAATGCCACGATTTCCACATAATTGGGTTCAGGGGGCTGTACAAAGCGTGATGATCTGTACCAAAATCCACTCGGGTCACAGGAGAAGTATGCGGTATTCCTGTTATGAATTTGATTGAGGGGTGCAGGACAGGCTTATCCAGCTGCGAGGGGGCTAATCGCCATGGATAAGATTGAGTCGACGGTCGAAACCGGCGATACCTCGTCCATAAACATTATACAGATTTCCGGCTTCGTGAAGTGGTTCGACGTTGCACGCGGCTTTGGGTTCTTGATTCCAGAAAATGGAATGCCAGACGTGCTGGTGCATTTGAGCTGCCTGAAGCGCGATGGCTATGATGCCGTGCTTGAGGGCACCCGGATTGTTTGCGAGGCGGTTGAACGGCAAAAAGGCCTGCAAGCCCTGAAAATCCTGTCTGTGGACACGTCAACCGCGATCCAGCCTGTACAGCGCCCTGTGCGCACCCATGCTGCGGTGTCGCCGGACAGTGAGTGGATCAAGGTCAAGGTCAAGTGGTTCAACCGGGTTCGCGGCTATGGCTTTGTGACCGAGAGCGAGAGCGCGCCGGATATCTTCATTCATATGGAAACCCTGCGCAAATACGCCATCGCCGAGATCTATCCTGACCAGGAACTCTATGTGCGCTTCGGCCAAGGCCCCAAGGGGTTGATGGCTGCTGAGATCAAGCTCACCGAAGAAGGCCACCTGCCGCAACCGCACTAACGCGTTTTTTCACGCGGCCGAAAATTCTCTCTCAATCTGTGAACCGATCGTATAGCGCCAGCAATTTGGCGGCTTCGCCAGGCCAGTTATAGGTGTCGGCCACGGCGCGCTGGCCGTTGACGCCCATTTGGGCTGCGTCTTCGGGGTGGCTCATGAGCCAGTCCATGGCTTCGGCAATTTCTTGCGGGTTCAACGGATCCACCAAAAGGCCGCTTCCTGCGTCCTCGACGATGCTGCGCCACAAGGGAAAGTCCGATGCCACAACCGGAATGCCCATGGCCATGTATTCGAAGAGTTTGATAGGATAGGACTCTATGTAATTTGGGATTGGCCCCAAGGTCACCAACCCCACCTTGGCTTCAGACAGGGCTTGCAAAACCTGGTCGCTGGTCTGCCAGCCGCGAAAATCCACCCGCTTCCAAGCCGGCAGAGCGCGGCACTCTGCTTCCAGAGCTGGATCGGTGAATTGGCCGCACAAAATCAGGGAAGTGGCGCTGTTGTTGCTAAGGTGTACGGCGCGGATGATTTCGCGCAACCCCCGGTTCTCGTTGATGCTGCCAATATAGATGGCGCGGTCAGGCCGTTGGCGCAGAGTTTGCGCTGTCGGCGCCGGCGCCGATGCGACAATTTCCGGGAAGTTCTGCACAGTTACCGTAGTGCGTGCCGGAAACCGCTTGGCGATGGGGGGCGTGGCGGCAACCACACCGGCAAAGAACAGTCGTGTTGCCAACCATTCAGCCGAGCCTGTGAGCATGGCCATCGGACGCCTCAGCCAAGGCGATAGCCACTTCTTGTTCAGGATTTGAAGGGGAACGTCTTCATGAACGTCATAAACAACCTTGCGCCCCAGGAGCGAGAGCACCATGCCGACCGGTACCAATTCAGGATCGTGGAAGTGGCAAATTTTGGCCCCGCTCGCCAGTGCCTGGCGAAGCACCCGCCAGGAGGAGAGGAAAGTGCGGCGCAGCCGGGAGCTCTCCATCGGAATGGTCAAATGTCGCAGACCCGGGATGGCGGTCCTGCCTTCCTGTGCCACCAGGCACACATCCCATCCGGCGGCGAGCAGGCTCATACATTGCTTTGAAAGGCGCGGGTCGTGCGGCGGATGCACCGACGTCAGGTGCGCCACACGGCCTGGAGGCCGGGCGGGCTCAGACGAGGCGTGTTCCGATGGGCGTTCGCTCAGGCCAGCGGCGTTCATTGCTGTTTGCTCTCGGTGATCTCAAGCGACGGTGGCGCTGCGTTGGCTGGATGAGATTTCGAGGCAAGTGTACCACCGAACGGATTCGGCACAAACGCCGGCGACGCAAGCAGAGCTAGGAACAAGGCGCGGCGTTTGCGGCCAGGTCCTCCAAAATCGCTCTTGATTGTCTGCAGTCTGCCAGCCCCGGCTTGCAGATGAAATGGAGCGGCACTGAGGCCTCGTTTGTGTCTTCACCTCTCTCAACGGTCACCAACGAAAGCTCCCCATAGGGGCCGCCGCCAAGCCGGATGAGGCAATCTATCTCGTTGTTCCTCAACAGCTCCACATCGGTTGTCTGAATTGCATCGCGCACATGGGCCTTCAACTTACCGAGCTGGTTTGGCCAATTTGGGGGCAATATGGCCATGGCCTTGGGGCAAATGCCGAGTTTGAACTTTTTGCCGTTTATTTCAGGAGCAATCGCTTCTGTGGCGTCAGTCAAATCCTCAAAAATCTTTGAGATCTTGGGCAGATAGGTTTCACCCTCCACGGTCAAAAGCAACCCATGTGGCAGTCGGCTGAACAACGCGACGCCAAGAGAGGCTTCAAGCTTTTTGACCTGCTGGCTCACGGCTCCCGGCGTAACGCCGAGCTCGCTGGCCGCTGTCTTGAAACTTAAATTGCGAGCGGCCGCCTCAAAGGCGCGCAAGGCATTTAGGGAAGGTAATCTGTAGGTCATGTCTGTCTCCTTGTCGCACAGGTACACAAAACGAAGCCAGACGGAGACTCAGGAAATCTATCCCTCCAAAGCAGATTTATGGCATCCGCTTTCGATCAGGCGGTACCAACTGCGGCAGGCTTTGACTGTGAACTGGAGTTATGGCCGCCGGCACGGAGGGTTGCTGCCTGACGGAAATTAAAGAGAAGGCGGAAATTGTAATGTTTGGGATTGGGTGAACCTGAGCCGCGTTCGAACCTCATTGCCGCAGTGTCCTGACCAAAGCTGAAGCCATGCCGATTGCAGCCGCTACGCCGTCAATAACCGGAAGTTGATGTTCTTCCGACAACTCCGCTGCGAGATCTGCCATCCCGGCGCACCCCAGAACGAGAGCGGCAGGGTGGTCTTCCTTGCATGCGCGATGAATTTCTGCGGAGATGCGGTTCCGCGCTTCGCTGCCCGGTTTCTCCAGATCCAACACGGGAACCTCGCTGGCACGGACACTCGCACACTGGGACGCTATGCCGTAGGTCTCAAGATTTTCTTCGATAACCGGCACGGAGACAGAAAGGGTTGTCACAACGGAAAACCTCCCGCCCAACATCATGGCCGCATGAAACGAGGCCTCACCGATGCCAATGGTGGGCACACCACTGGCCATGCGGGCCTCAGCCAGTCCGGTGTCATCGAAACACGCCAGCACGATGGCATCAAAACGTTCATCTCGGCCCCTTGCGACCTCGGTCATCATCCCTGGGAGCGCGGCCAGACCATCTTCACGGCCCTGAATGGCAGCGGGGCCGGTTGCCGGGTTGCGTGCGGTGATGTCCACATCTGGCGGTGAAACGGACCTGGCCGCCAGGGCGATCTTCTCCGTCATTGACGCAGTGGTGTTGGGATTGATGACCAGGATGCGCATCTCGACTAGACGTCTCCACCGAGGTAGGCAGCCTTGATCCGATCATCCTCCAGCAGCTCGTTTGAAGGACCTGTAAGCACAACGTTACCTGTCGCGAGTGCGTAGGTGCGGTGTGAGATGCTGAGCGCCATACGTGAATTTTGTTCCACCAGGAGAACTGAAACCTTTTCATTCTGATTGATTGCCACGATGGAGCGCGCGATGTCCTGAACGAGTTTTGGGGCAATCCCAAGTGAAGGTTCATCGAGCAGCAGCAAACGCGGTTTGGCCATCAACGCACGGCCGATCACCAGCATCTGCTGTTCACCCCCGCTCAACGTGCCGCCGGTTTGCGAATACCGCTCTTTCAATCTGGGAAAGCGCTCCAGCACGCTTTCCAGCGTTTGATTGATCTCTGCCTTGTCAGAGCGCGTGAAGGCGCCCATCAATAGGTTGTCTTTGACCGACATGAACGGAAACACCCGCCGTCCCTCGGGAACCATCGCGATGCCCATCTTCACAATGTCAGCTGCGTTGGCGCCGTCTATTCGGTTGCCCTGAAAGGTGATCTGGCCGCTGCGTATGGGCTGCAAGCCGGTTATCGCCCTCAAGATTGACGATTTGCCAGCCCCATTCGCCCCGATCAACGCAACCGTCTCTCCCTCGTCCAGATTGATCGAAACCCCTTTCAAGGCGTATACGTGGTCGTAGTAAAGCTCCACATCATCGAATTTCAGCATCTGTTCCATGGTTCAGATCCCGATTGCATCGTCTTCGCTGCCCAAATAGGCCTCGATGACTTTTTCGTTGTTCTGGATCTGCTGAGGCGTTCCCTCGGCGATTTTTTCTCCAAAATTGAGTACGACGATCCTGTCAGATATTTTCATGACCGCCGGCATGTCATGCTCCACCAACAATACGGTGATGCCCCGCTGGCGCACACCTCGGACCAGATCTACGGTGCGCATGGTTTCGTCATGGTTCATCCCCGCAAAGGGCTCATCAAGCAGCAAGACGGAAGGATTGGTCGCAAGGCCAATGGCGATCCCGAGTGCCCGCAGGTGGCCTTGCGGAAGGTTGCTTGCCAACTCCCCGCCGATTTCGTCCAACCCCAGAAAGCCCAGAATTTCATCCGCCGACCGCCCGAACTCGGCTTCGTCTGATTTTGCGGCCGCCGTGCCGAGGAAGTAACCGGCAAGGCTGGCGTTGGAGCGCAGATGATGCGAGACGATGATGTTGTCCCGCACGGTCATGTTCTTGAAGATGGTGGTTTCCTGGAATGTCCGGACAATGCCTTTTTGGGCCACCTTGTGCGGCGCCAGGTCGGAGATGCGCTCGCCTTTGAACAACACTTGACCGGACGTCGTGCGCAAGAAGGACGAAATCAGCTTGAACAGCGTGGACTTCCCCGCACCGTTGGGGCCGATCACCGAGAGGATTTCGCCTTCGGCCACGTCGAATGTTACCGCATTGACAGCGGTTAGGCCGCCAAATCGCTTCGTCACGGCTGACACTTGCAACAATGGGCTCATGGCTCAGCCTTCTTCCGGTTGAAGAGGCGAAGGCTCAAGATCCCATTTGGCAAAGCCAACATCAGAGCGATTAGCAAGCTGGAATAGATCAGCAATTGGAACTTGCCAGTGGTGAATAATAGGTCCCAGCCAAAATAGAGGACGAGAGTGCCCAGCATGGGGCCGAAGACGTAGCCAAGGCCGCCGAGGAAACAATTGAGCATGAAGTTGATGGAATCTGCGACCTGAAAACTGGAAGGGTAGATCGACTGGGAGATGGCCGCAAACACCGCACCTGCAATGCCGCCCAGGAACGATGAGACTGAATAGGCAATGACCCGCAGATAGGAAATGTTCACGCCAATGGAGGAAGCAAGTTCTTCATTCTGTTGCAATGACCGGCACAAGTGACCGATGCGTGAGTGAACAAGCCGGTAGAGGCCGGCATAGGACAGCACCATGAGCGTGACGGCCAGGTAGTAGAAGGCCAGCTTGGTGCTCGCCAGCTGGGAGAAATCGGGGATGATCGTCAGCCCGAAGATCGAAATGGCGCCCGGAAGGGGAATCGACGAGATGCCCTTCGCGCCGTTGGTGATGGGCAGCGCAAGTGCCGTCAGCTTGGCAACCTCCGTGAGGACCAAAGTCACCATGGCAAAGTACACACCCTTAAGCCGCAGGATCGGCAATCCGATCAGGATGCTCAGGCAGCCGCAAATTAGACCGGCAAGCGGGATGGTGAGCCAAAAAGAAACGCCGTATTTGACCACCAGGATGGCTGAAACATAACCGCCAACCAGTGCGTAGGCGCCCTGTCCGATATTGATGCGGCCGATATAGAATGTCAGCCAGACGCCGGCGCTGGCGATGGAGAGGAGGGCCACTGAGGTCAGGGTGTAGTAAAAGTCCCACCGGCCTGTGAGCTTGATCATCAGCGGCACGAGAACGAAGACGCCGAACAGAAATGCGGCGACGCCAATGATCTGTTTTGAACGGCTCATGTCCGGTCAACCCCAGGGTTTGCCCATAAGCCCTTGCGGACGGATGGCCAGAAAGATGATGAGTGAAACGAAGATCAGCAGATATGTTATGTCGCCGTATTGAGAGAGGACCGACAGGCCAACGGACTCAAGCATCCCCAAGATCAGCCCACCAGCAATCGCGCCGGAAATCACACCCGCGCCGCCGATCATAACCATCATGAAAGCCTTGATGGACGTGGGGCCGCCCATACCCAGATTGACGCCGGTTATGGACACTAGCAGTCCGCCGACGAGACCTGCGAGCATGGCGCCCAGTGCAAAGCCAATCATCGAGTAACGCGCCACGTTCACGCCCATGAGCTGGGCGGCCACCTTGTCTTGTGCCAATGCGCGCATGGCGCGGCCGGTCTTGGAATACTGCATGTATCCAATGAAGGCGGCGATGAAGAATATGGTCAGAACGCAAATCAGAATGCGGTCGTAGGGCATGATGATCCGGAAATCCCAGTTCAGCACGCCATTGACGATTTTTGGAACGCCGCGTTGCTTTTCCCCGAACACCAGCAAAATGACGGCATCAAGGAAAAAGGCAATGCCAGCCGCCAGCAACATCGTACTTTCTTCCCGGTGAGATTTGCGGATCACCGGCCTGAACAGAAACTTCTCTATCAGTGCCCCCACGACCGCCAAAGTCGTTGCCGAAGCGAGCAGACCCACAATGAACGGCAGGCCGAGCTGGGCATAGACCGTGTAGGTTACGAAGCCGCCCAGAACATACATCTGCCCGTGGGCAAAATTGAGCACGTTCATCAGGGCAAAGATCAGGGTCAGGCCCAGCGCAATCAGCGCATACTGAGAGCCCAGATAAAGCCCGTTCGCTATGATCTGTTCCATGAAATCCCGCAAGTTCGGTTTAAGAAGGGGTCCGAACAGGTCATCCGGACCCCCACCAACGCAATCACCCGATCGCCCGGGGATTAATCGACTGCAGCGACAAACAGGGTGTCGAACTTGCCGTCCTTATAGACATTCACCACCAATGGCACCGCCACCTGGCGCTTTTGCCCAAATGAGGTCATGCCGACGTATTTCAACTTGGCATCACCCTTCATATAGGGGTTTGGCGCTTCGAACGTGTCCATGGTTTTCTGGAACGCCTTGACGTCGCTCATGGCCGCCGGATTGGCCTTCAGCGTTTCCAGGATGTACTCCAACGCATAGACCTTGGTGTTGGATTCATCGTTATACTCGCCGAACATTTTGGTGTAGCGGGTCACAAATTCCTTCATCGCGTCTGACGCGATTTCCGGTGTGGATGCGCCGCCAACCGAAATGAAACCATTTGCAAGCTCGCCGGCACCTTCCTTCAGAACGGTCGCATCTTGGGCCGTCTCCGTGGAGATCAGGCCCTGGTAGCCCAGCTCGCGGGCAGACCGGATGAGCTGCGGCGCGTTCGCCGGCGCAACCCCGGACAACACCAACAAGTCAGGCTGCAAACGAATGATCGGCGTGATTACTGGTGTAAAGTCCGTTGTGTCCACCTGGTAGGTGATGTTGCCGGAAACAACTTCGAGGCCAAGTGCCTTGGCCGCAGCAACGCCGCCGTCGCGCTGGCTGAGCGGGTCGGATTCATTGGCGGCCACAAAGGCCACTTTCTTCACACCCTTGGTGTCTTTGAGATACTTGTAGATCGCCGGGCCAGACTGGTAGTTGGCCACCATACCCAGGACGGCATTAGAGGCAGGCGCCTTGTAGAGCGATTTTGGGAAAGCATATGGGAAATACATAATGCCGTTCTGCTCAGCGACCGGGCGCACGGCGGCCGCGCCGTCGTCAACATTCGGGCCCACTACATAGTGGATGCCTTCCTGGGCCATCTTCTCCATGCCGGCAATTGCCCGCTTGGGGTCTTTTTGGTCGTCGAAAGTTACAATGTCCACATTGTAGGTTTTGGCGCCGATTTTCACGCCGCCGATTTCATTGATCCATTCCGCACGGGCCTGCATGGACCGGACGTTTGAGATGCCCCAGGCTGCGGCAGGGCCACTCGTCACCCCGACAAAGCCAATCTTTAAGGTTTCATTTGCGGCCAGCGCGCTGAGGCTGCTGAACCCAATCACGGTGCTGGCAGTTGCTGCCAACATCATACTTTTCAATAGGTTACGTCTTTTCATTAGATTTCCTCCCTTTTTTCCTCCCCGCATCCCAGTTGTCTCGCGGCGCGGAAATCGAGTACCATGAAAAGATTGTTAACAAAGATTGTCAACAATTTTTATTGCTTTTGTCGACGAAACCATTGAACTTGTCAGCACGGATCAGCGTGATATTAGGCCCCATGGTGGGAGAGTTGAATTAGACAACGGGTTGGGAATGTTTGGAAGCTCTGAGAAAGTCGCTGATGGGGCAGGGGACCTGAACGAGGAGGTGATCGTGGACCGCATCTATCAGGCGGTCATCGAGCAACGTCTTCCTCCTGGCACGAAGCTGTCTGAGTCCGCGCTGTGCAAAGCGTTCAATGTCGGCCGCATGCGGATCAGACGGAGCCTCCTGTTATTGGCAAGCCGGAACATCGTTGATCTCCAGTCCAACCGTGGTGCTTATGTTTCAAGCCCGACTTCTGCTGAAGCCAGGGAGGTGTTTGAGGCAAGGCGGTGTATTGAGCCAAATGTTGCCCGCGCCGCTGTTGAGCGCGCAACAGCAGCTGATATTGAAACTCTGGAGGAACATCTTGGGTGGGAATCGGCGGCTCACAGACAAGGCGATAGGCAGCAGGTTATCCGACTGTCCGGCGAATTCCATGTTAAGCTTGCCGAAGTTGCCCGTAACCACATCATGCACCGCATGGTCAAGGAACTGGTGACCCGCACATCTCTTATCATCGGACTGTTCGGCGCGCCCGGAACCGCAAACTGTCATGATGATGAACATGCCGACATTATATCTGCGCTGAAGCAGCGCGATCAGGATCAGGTGGCTCAAATTATGACCCACCATCTGCAGCACATCGAAACACAAATCGACTTGACGGCAAGGCGCAATGCCGGCGTGGATTTGACCAACGTTTTCAGTGACGAATAGATATCTGCACCTAAGAGCGTTGCATTCTTGCCGATGGCAATCCCGTCGCCCGTTAAGCGCTGCCTCCCGCGGTTGGCAGGAAACCTGCCGGAAGAACGTGTTCCAAGAGTGTTTCATACGCCTGGGAAGAAGCTGAATCTCGCTTGATCGAAGTCAAGCTTCGTTTCTCCAACCTCTGCTACGCACCATCAGCGACAGGGTTTGGAATGCCAATTTTACACTTAGATGACAGCGCCTTTTCAGCACGATCGGTGATAGAAGGATTCGTTCTTCTGGCACTTGCCTGGGCCGTTGCTTTTGTTTCACCCGCCTTCGGTGCGGAAGGGTCGCCTCACCTCGCGGCGGTGTTGAACAAGGTTTCCGCCGCAGAAATTATGCCGGGTGCGCAGAGGTATGGTGAGGTCAATGAGACCACGCATACAGTACCGCTCAAGGCTCAAGACAAGATTGTTGGGCATGCTTTTCTGAACACATCTTTCGACAGTGCCATTGGGTACTCTGGTAAACCGATCACCATATTCATCGCCATGGATCTTGAGGGCCGCATCTCCGGCGCTAAGCTGGTGGAGCATTCCGAACCGATCGTGTTGGCGGGGATACCGGACGAAAAAATTGTCGCGTTCATCGAAGGCTACAAAGATCTCAACCTGATAAAATCTGCTGACCAGACATCCAACACAGCTCTGCCGGTGGATATTGTCTCTGGGGCTACGGTTACCGTTCTGGTGATTGATGATTCTATTCGCAATTCGGCCCTGCGCGCGGCACGAGCCCTCGGTCTTGGAGGCCTCACAGCCGTCGCATCGGCGCCGAGGGTCAAACGAACCGTCGATACATCCTCCACGAAAACCAGCGACTGGTTGGCCTTGATCGGTGAAGGGTCGGTGCGTCGGCTAAAACTCAGCGTTCAGGATATCAACGATGCCTTCAAGGCAAAAGGAAACCCAAAGGCGATAGAGCGGCCTGAATCGGGCGAGCCGAAGGATCTGTTTATCGAGTTGTTTGCCGCATCGCTCGCGGTACCGGGCGTTGCCAAGAGCCTTCTGGGCGAGGCGGAGTATGCAAATCTGAAGAAACGCTTGAAACCCGGCGAGAACGCTTTCCTGTTCATGGGCAACGGGCCTTTCTCGTTCAAAGGGTCGGGCTACGTGCGCGGCGGCATTTTTGACCGTGTGCAGCTGGTTCAGAACCGCTCCTCAATCCGTTTCAGGGACCGGGGCCACAAGCGCCTGCGCAAGATCTACGCCGAAGGCGCGCCGGCCTTCAGGGAGATTGGACTGTTTCGCACTCCGGCAGATACCAAGTTTGACGCCGCTTCCCCCTGGCGCCTTCAACTCTTGGTGCCGCGCGCGGTGGGCGCGTTGGACAAGGTATTTACAAGTTTTGAGCTGGCCTACCGGCTGCCTGATCAATACGTCATATCTGAGAAGGTCGCCGAGGCACCGAAAACTGCACAGCCGGTGGCGACGGCGGCTGCAACTCTGCCCAAGTCCGATCTTTGGAAACGTATCTGGAAGCAAAAGACCGTTCAGGTTTTCATCTTGTGCGTCGCTATTGGCTTCCTCACCGTACTGTTCTTTTTCCAAAACGTTCTGGTGAAGTATCCCCGTCTGGCCCGTTGGGTGCGCGACGGCTTTTTGGTGTTCACAGTGGTGTGGATCGGCTGGTATGCCCAAGCACAATTGTCCGTGGTGAATATTCTGGTGTTTGCCAACTCCCTCATCGGAAACTTCCAGTGGGAGTACTTCCTTCTGGAGCCTCAGATCTTCATTCTTTGGTGTTCGGTCGCAGCGTCCCTCCTGTTTTGGGGGAGGGGCGCGTTCTGTGGTTGGCTCTGCCCGTTTGGGGCCTTGCAGGAGTTATTGAACCGCGCAGCCAAGGCCCTCAAGATTCCGCAATACCCATTGCCTTGGAGTTTGCATGAGCGTCTGTGGCCGCTGAAATATCTCATGTTTTTGGGTTTGCTCGGCTTCTCTGTCTATTCCCTGGCGGATGCAGAACGGTTTGCAGAAGTGGAGCCCTTTAAAACTGCGATCGTGTTGCGGTTTGTGCGCGAATGGCCGTTTGTGGCGTTTGCACTCGTCCTGCTCGGCATCGGACTGTTCGTTGAACGCTTCTACTGCCGCTATTTGTGCCCGCTTGGCGCCGCTTTGGCCATTCCGGGTCGGTTGGCCATGTTCGACTGGCTGAAACGCTACCGCAACTGCGGCGACCCCTGCCACCTTTGCGCGCAAGACTGCATGGTTCAGGCAATCACGCCTCTGGGCGACATCAACCCCAATGAATGCCTGCACTGCATGAACTGCCAGGTGAAATATTTCGACGCCACCGTCTGCCCGGTGATGATCTTGAAACACGCCAAGTCCGCCAAAGGCAGTTCAGAATCCACCGATCAAACACAACTCGACAGTGCCAAATCCATGGTGCGCCGGCCGCGGCGATTAGGAAAGAGCCGGACCGTCGAACCAGACACACCACCTCAAATCCGATCCTCAACAAAAGGAGATATGTAAATGACTGAAACCAAGAAAAAGGGGCTCTCCCGGCGCACGATGCTGGGCAGCACAGCAGTTGCCGTGGGTGCCGGTGCCCTGGCGGCACACAAGGTGGACTTTATCAATGCTGCAAAGGCGGCAACGGGCAAGTCTGAAGTGGCTCCAGGTGATCTGGACGACTATTATGGCTTCTGGAGTTCGGGCCAGTCCGGCGAAATGCGCATTTTGGGACTTCCTTCCATGCGCGAGCTTATGCGTGTTCCCGTATTCAACCGGTGCAGCGCCACCGGCTGGGGCCAGACCAACGAGAGCATCAAGACGCTCACTGAAAACATGCTGCCGCGCGAGAAGGAGTTCTGGAAGAACAAGGGTGGTTTTCCGCTCAACGGCGACCTGCATCACCCTCACATGTCGTTCACTGATGGCACTTATGACGGGCGCTACATCTTTTCCAACGACAAAGCTAACACGCGTGTGGCCCGCATTCGCTGCGACATCATGAAGACGGACAAGATCATTTCGATCCCCAATGCTTCGGACATTCATGGTTTAAGGCCGCAAAAATACCCGCGCACCGGCTATGTCTTCGCCAACGGTGAACACCGGGTCCCACTGCCCAATGATGGTTCAATCCTGGATGACCCCGATAAGTACCATGCCATCTTCACCGCAATTGACGGGGATGAAATGAAGGTTGCCTGGCAGGTGATTGTCGATGGTAACCTGGACAACGTGGATGCCGACTATCAGGGCAAGTATGCGGTTTCGTCCTGCTACAACTCAGAAGGCGGCGTAACATTGGCCGAAATGACGTCGTCTGAGCAAGACTGGGCCGTGGTGTTTGACATTGCTGCCATCGAAGCAGGTGTGAAGGCGGGCGACTTCAAGACCTACGAAATGGATGTGCCGGTATTGGATGGCCGAAAGGGTTCCAAATACACTCGATACATCCCAATCTCGAACTCACCCCATGGCGTTAATGCAGCCCCAGACGGGCACCACATTGTCATCAACGGGAAACTGTCCCCGACGGTTTCGGTGCTCGACGTGCGCAAGTTCCCGGACATGTTTGCCGATAAAATCAAGCCGCGCGATGCTGTGGTGGCCGAACCGGAACTGGGCTTGGGCCCCCTCCATACGGCCTTCGACAATAAGGGAAACTGCTACACCACCTTGTTCCTCGACAGTCAGGTTGCCAAGTGGAGCATGGACCTTGCGATAAAGAAATTCGCCGGCGAAGATGTTGAGCCCATCCTTCACAAAGTGGATGTGCAATATCAGCCAGGTCACAACCATACATCAATGGGCGAGACCAAGAACGCTGACGGCAAATGGCTGATCTCGCTCAACAAGTTCTCTAAAGACCGCTTCATCAACGTGGGGCCATTGAAGCCGGAGAACGAGCAGTTGATCGACATCACCGGCGACAAGATGAAGGTGGTGCATGATGGCCCGACCTTTGCCGAACCTCACGACTGCATCATCGTGGATGCCGCGTTGGTCAATCCGCTGCAGGCCTACGACCGCGCCGATCCAATGTTCACTGACCTGATCGAGATGGCCAAAAAGGATGGTGTCGATTTGGAAGAGGCTGAACATGTGATCCGAGATGGCAACAAGGTGCGGGTCTACATGCACTCGGTCGCGCCGACGTTCTCGCTTGAAAAGTTCACGGTCAAGCAGGGCGATGAGGTGACCATCATCCTCACCAACATTGACGATGTGGATGACCTCACCCACGGCTTTACCCTGGCCAATCATGGCATTGCCTTCGAGGTTGGGCCGCAAGCCACGGCTTCTGCAACCTTTGTGGCCGATGCCCCGGGTGTCCATTGGTACTACTGCCAGTGGTTCTGCCATGCCCTGCACATGGAAATGCGCGGACGCATGCTCGTGGAACCTCGGGCAAGCTAAAGGACGACCAACATGTCCATGGTGGCTCGCAAATTCATGATGATCCTTTCCGGCTTGCTCGGCGGGGTGGTCATGGCCATGGGCAATGCTGGAGCCGGCGTGATTGAGGTCGGGGCGCACCCGGTCATCGCCGGCTCTGGTCAACTTGTGCTGCAGGACGCCCTGCGGCACGCAAAGGATGGCGACACTCTACGCCTGTTGCCAGGGGTTCATCACGGGCCGGTCACCATCACCAAGTCCATCAGTCTGGTGGGGGCCACGACAGATGCTGTGATTAAGGGCAACGGTGTGGGCAGCGTGGTTACGGTGAAAGCATCCGATGTTCTCATTGAGGGTCTGACGGTCACAGGGTCGGGCCTCCTGCTGGAGACCCAAGACACAGGCATCTTCCTTTCCAAAGAAGCGCGCAATGCCAAGATTCTTGAGAACCGGGTGCTCGACAATTTGATTGGTATCTATGTTTGGGGCGCCAAGAATGCTCTGGTTAAGGGGAACAAGATTGAGGGGCGCCGCGACCTGCGCGTGAACGAACGGGGGAACGGCGTTCAGCTCTGGAATGCGACCGGCTCGCGGGTTGAGGGTAATCACATCCGCTATGGCCGGGATGGAATCTTCGTCACCACCAGCAAGAAGAACAGTTTCACCGGGAATGTCATGGAGGACCTGCGGTTCGCTGTGCATTACATGTACACCAACTCCAGTTCGGTGCGTGGCAACATCTCCCGGCGCAACCATCTTGGCTTTGCGATCATGTTCTCCAAGAAGATCGATGTGGAGAACAATCTCTCCCAGTTCGACCGCGACAGGGGCATCCTCTTCAACTATGCCAATCAGGTGCGCGTTCGCGGCAATGCGGTCATTGGCGGCCCGAAAAAATGTGTTTTTATCTATAATTCGAACAAGAACGAGATATCCGGGAATCTGTTTTCCCGGTGTGCCATCGGCATCCACTTCACCGGAGGCTCTGAGCGCAATCAACTCTACGGCAATGCATTTGTTGAGAACCGCACTCAGGTAAAATATGTCGGTAGCCGTTGGGTTGAGTGGTCGCACAAGGGCACTGGCAACTATTGGAGCGATCACACAGCGTTTGATCTCAACAGAGATGGTGTGGCCGATGCGGCCTACCGGCCCAACGATCTTACCGACCAGATCCTCTGGCGATTTCCGGCAGCCAAACTGTTGACGAACTCACCTGCTATTCAAGTTCTGAAATGGGCGCAAAGTTCCTTTCCCGCACTGCATCCAGGCGGGGTTGTCGACAGCGCTCCGCTAATGACCGTGCCCGGTAACCTTGCCAAACATCTGGAGCCAAGCTCATGAGTGCTCCTTACGCCATAACAAGCCATGAGGTGAGCAAGACCTACCGTTCGGTCAATGCGCTCGATCAGGTTTCCATGGCTGTAAGATCCGGCGAATGCGTTGCGCTGGTGGGCCCCAATGGCGCCGGCAAGAGCACCTTGTTCAAACTCTGCCTTGGCCTCGTGCCCCCAAGCTCTGGCGCTTTGGGCATACTAGGCTGCGACCCCCAGGAGGCTAGGTTTAGCGACGTCAAGCGGCGCCTGGGCTTCCTGCCTGAACAGGCATTGTTCCAAGGGTCCTTGAACGCTCATGAAACATTACGCTTTTTTGCCCGCCTCAAGGGTGCAGATGAGACGCAAAATTCAGGTCTCCTGAAACGCGTGCAGTTGAGTGAAGCGGCTGAACGGCGCGTCTCGACTTACTCCAAAGGTATGCGCCAACGGCTGGGTTTGGCCCAGGCGCTGATCGGTACACCGGATCTTCTCCTGTTGGATGAGCCCATGTCTGGACTTGATCCGGACGCACGGCGCAACTTCTTTCAAATTATCGATGAGGAAAAGGCGCGCGGTGCGGCAATCATTCTGTCCTCACACATTCTGACCGAACTGGAAGCCAGGACAGACCGGGTTGCAATTTTGAGCCAGGGCCGCCTCAAAGCGCACGGAACCATTGGTGAATTGCGCAAAGGTCTGAACCTGCGCCCGCAAATTCGCCTGCGCGCGGACGCTTCGCAGATGCGCAAGCTCGCCAAACACTTTGCCGGGAGATTTGATCAATCAGTGTTCATGAACGGCGCAGCTGTGCTGGACTGTGCGCCGGGCGCAAAGCTTGACCTGCTGCGCGAATTGATGAGCGACACATTGGAGTTCGAAGGCTTGGATATAATCGAGCCAAGCCTGGAGCAAATCTTCGCAGCTCACACCAGCGGTGGGGGAACCAGATGAAACAGATCATGGTGATTGCGCAAAAAGAAGTCACCGATGGCACCCGCAACCGGTGGATCCTCATAGTCACCGCGTTGATGGCCGGGCTGGCTCTGGTGCTCACGCTGCTTGGCAGCGCCCCCACAGGTGCAACAAAGATCAGCTCTCTGGCCGTAACGATCGTGTCTCTGTCATCGCTTAGTATCTTCTTTGTCCCATTGATTGCCCTTTTACTCTCCTATGATGCTGTTGTGGCGGAGGAAGAACGCGGGACACTGCTCCTTCTCCTATCGTATCCGGTGGCCCGGTGGCAGGTTGTTGCCGGTAAGTTCTGTGGCCATTTCATCCTGCTGTCTTCATCGATTATCCTAGGCTTTGGTATTGCCGGCATTGTCATTGTCTTGAGCGCTGACCAGGCGGTTGAGGAACAAGCTTGGGCAGGATTTGCCCTGCTCATTGGTTCATCCATTCTCTTGGGTGCAATCTTTTTGGCTCTTGGCCTGGCCACAAGCGCCTTTGTGCACGAGCGCGGCACTGCTGCAGGCGCAGCCATTGGCATCTGGCTGTTGTTTGTCTTGATCTACGATCTGGGGCTGATTGGGCTTCTTGCCTCCAGTGCCGGGCAAATGTTGAACGATGTGATGATCACCGGCCTCCTTTTGGCAAACCCGACAGACGTTTATCGCATGCTGAACCTTACCGGCAGCGCGGAGACTGCGGCCCTGTCGGCCATGACGGGGCTCACTGGTTCAGGTTCCATTCCGCCTGTCACTTTGACGGCTCTGCTGTGCCTTTGGATTGTTGCGCCTCTGACGGCCGCGTGCGCGATGTTTGAAAGGAGAAGGCTATGAGCGTCCTCCGACTTGTCGGCTGCGCTGCGTTTTGCGTCCTGGTGCTTGCCGGCTGCAAAGACCAGCTTGTTATGCCTGATCCGGTGAAGCTCACACGCGAAGCCATCGGCAATTACTGCAACATGATCATCGCTGACCATCCCGGCCCCAAAGTACAGATCCACGAGAAAGGCTATCCCAACCCCTTGTGGTTCAGTTCTGTGCGCGACGGGCTGGCCTATCTCTCGTTGCCAGGCGAGGCACAGAAGGTGCTTGCGATTTATGTGCACGACATGGGTCTGGCTGCGAGTTGGGCCGAACCACAAGATGAAGGCATCTGGATAGACGCCCAAAAGGCTCTATACGTGATCGGAAGCGCGAAGCGGGGCGGCATGGGCGCGAAAGAAACTGTCCCGTTTAAAGATCGCACCAAGGCGCAACAGTTCGTTGCCAGGCACGGCGGGCAGATTGTGGATCTGAAGGGTATCCCGTCAACCTACCTCATTGGCGATGATGGTGAACATCCGGTGCCAACCGTTCCAATTAAAGAACATGATAGCCATGGTAGTTGAACTCTCAAATTTGCTGCGTGGCCAGACACCAACGCGCCGCAGGTTTTTGACGGTCGCGGCGGGGTTTGCCGCATGTGGACAGGCTCAGGCGGCCCCCCATCAAGTCAAAAGGCAGACCGTCTGGCGAGGCGTTGCTCTCGGCGCGGAGGTGCAAGTTGGACTGGTGCACCCAGACGAAGATCTTGCACGGGATACTCTGCAGAGCTGTATCCAGGAAATTCGACGGCTGGAGGCCATTTTCAGCCTTTACGATGCGCACAGCACATTGTCGAAACTGAACCGGACTGGCCGGGTGGAAGGGCCCGAGTTCGAACTGGTCGATCTGCTTGCCTTGGCGCTTCAGTTTACTCATGAAACAGGCGGTGCGTTCGATGTGACGGTGCAACGTCTCTGGAACGCCTATGCGGAACATTTCTCAGAGCCCGGCGTTTCATCCAAAGGCCCTGCCGGCGCGTTTGTGCGGTCCAATCTCAATCTGGTGGGATCGACGCACATACGGTTGTCGCCCCAGGAAATCATGCTTGAGCGCGAAGGGATGGCGCTCACACTGAACGGCATCGCGCAAGGTTACATCACCGACCGGATCAGAGATCTGCTCAAGGCGCGCGGGTTCAGTAATGTGTTGATTGATCTTGGCGAAATTTTCGCAGGCGGAGAACGGCCCGATGGAAGGGCATGGCAAGTTGGAATTTCCGATGTCGTTTCCCATGGCGCGACGTTGAAGAGGCTTCGTCTGAAGGACAGAGCGCTGGCAACGTCAAGCGATGCAGGATTTGCGTTCTCACCTGACGGTCGCTTCACGCATCTGATTGATCCGCGAACGGGGGAATGCCCCCGGCGATACAGATCTGTTTCCGTGCTCGCCGATGATGCAACGACCGCAGATGCGCTCTCCACCTCGTTCGCCATGCTGCGCCTGGAGGAAATTGAGCACATTGTAGAACAACGCACAAAAATCAGCGTGTCCGTGGTCTTGCACGATGGCACGATCATTGATCTGCCGAAGGAGAGGGCGGTGGATCGTCCTTAATCGTGCCTGTTCGGATTATAGGCCCTTGACGAACCGCTCAAAACCCTTCAAATGCCCAGGAAATCCAAGGGACGGGGCGTAGCGCAGCCTGGTAGCGCATCTGCTTTGGGAGCCGGTCAACAGCTCTGATAAGCCCTTCATCTCATTCAACCTTCCGCAAATTGACTGTCTCCGGTTCGGGAATACTTCGGGACTCTGATCACACCCGGTCTTTCCTAGTTGTCTCACGCATTAGCGTTTTGATTTGCCCACGGATAACGGAGCGCCAACCACGCCGCTCTGCATCATTGAGGTGGTTCCAGATCATAAGTTCACCGGTCAGGTCATTGACTGACTCGCCATTGGAAAGTCTCGAATACGCCCAATCCTCAACATCTTCTAAGGTTTCGGCAATCTGGTTTACGCCTTCTCTGATTGGAAGTTCCAAGCCCTCCACCCTGTGGAGTACATTCGATTCTGCGGAATCTTCATCAACGACGTATCTGCCCGATCGCATCAATGCTCGGACTTCGGTTTCGAGTTGATCTATCCGTGCAGTATTCGCCTCCTGCTCTGGGGCTTGGCTTTCGATTTTCTTCCGAAACGCGTTCGGAATCGATTTCACCGGATCTACTAGCGTCTCCTGGATGGCTTTGGTGATCTCCCCTTGCATCTTTTTTCCGTATTCGGGGTCGTTTTTGTCGTGTCCGTCGTCATATGGATTGGGACATTTTGCGGTTTGAGCTAAGTGAGTATCTGGCTCATCCGGTTATGCATTCTATGCGGCGGCTTTGCGGTGATGCAAGCGCCGGGTTTCGATTGTCTTCTGTTTGATCCTTTCTCT
>JAAEUE010000131.1 GCA_024227565.1 Alphaproteobacteria bacterium | reverse complement strand
CTGGAGCTGATCAAAGGCTACGTCAAGGACGGAGGCGTCGTACTCGGACTGACCGTCTCGGTACTGGGATTCATCTGGATCGCCTACACCGGCATTTCAAAGTTCAACGAGGCACGCAACGGCAAGGCTGAGTGGGCCGAGGTTGGGCTGCTGGGTATCGTCGGCGGCGCCCTGCTGCTGTTCGTCACCTATCTGTTGACCGAAGCGGCTGCTGTCATCTAACCAACCATGGAGTACAAACCCTTCCTGGCCGACCGGCTCAATACGGAACCACTCATCTTCCGGGGCTGTTCCTCTTCGGAGCTGGGGGTCATCTGCCTCGGGGCCGCCCTGTTCTGGTTTCCGGTGGGTCTGATCCTGGCCGCCTTGGCAGGGGCGGTGATGATGGGTCTGGGGGTGGCCGCCTTGGCGGTGATCGCCACAATTGTGGTAGTCGCCTCCCTATTTCAGCGGCTCAAACGCGGTCGGCCGGATGGCTACTACCAGCAGATGATTATCACCCGTCTTCACGACCGGGGCTGGTATCGCAGCCGCCTGGTCCGCCGTGGCGGAACCTGGGATTTGGGAAGGAGGCTCTGAGATGCAGTATCGGCACGCCATCGATAATGCCACGGCGCATATTCGCTCCCTGTGGATCGTCATCGCCTTGCTCTGTTTGATCATCGCCTTTGCCTTCTATGGCTGGCATCACACCCCTGAACAGCTGCGGGTTCATATCCCACCGGACCTGCGCTCCGGCACCGTGCAGCAGGTCGGGGAGATCCCGCCGACCAATGTCTACGCCTTCACTCATTACATCTTCCAGCAGATCAACCGTTGGCCGAAGAACGGTGAGCAGGATTACGGCAAACGCCTCTATACCCTCGCGGCCTATATGACCCCTCGTTTTCAAACATCCCTGAAGGCGGACCTCGATCTGCGCGGACGGCG
>JAAEUE010000130.1 GCA_024227565.1 Alphaproteobacteria bacterium | reverse complement strand
GGTGAAAAGATAAGTCCGACAAACGGATTGATGATCGGCGCAAGCGCGTCACTTATTGCTTTATCGAGGTCGCCCTGGGCATACGCCACAGACGACATCAAGGGCAGGCCGCCAGCGGCCCACAGTAAACGTTTTAACATTGGGTAGTCCCCTCTTGGAAATTGGTCGGGATTTACATCTGCGTGCCGAAGCCTCATGGCACGATGGTGACGGGCACAGGAGCAACCTGCGCCAAGGTGATCACCAGCCCACCGAGAAGCCGTTGGGCCAATTCAGAATCACCGGTCCGGCCGATCACGATCTGTGTCGCACTTTTTTCGGTTGCGATTTGACAGAGTAGATCCCCCGCATTGCCGTGACGAACTTCACTGCTCGCGTCCACACCCGCCTTGGTCAGATCATCGATTACCGGCTGTACCATGGCTCCGGCTCGGTCGAGTTCTTCTTCGCGCCGTTTGTGCCGTTCAGCCAACTCCTCTGGGGTGTGGAAGCCATATGGCGACCATTCGATCACCAGAACTACACACACTTTCGCACCCGATTTTTCGGCTCGGGCAGCCGCGTAATCAACCGCGCGGCGTGATTGCGCCGTGCCGTCGAAGCCGACGAGATACGTGTCGGTCATGGTCGTTCCTCCCATAATTGCCCTCACGACAGCCAAACTGAAGGAAGGTCCGGGCATTATGTATCGCCCGGTTCAGATTGTCAGGCCTCATTACGGCAATCAAGGCGTTAAGGTCACCTTCCGTCTAATATTTTAGCCAAAGTGGCTAGCCACTGGCTCCATAATTCATTAATAACCAGACTATTCACCTGGAATGTTGATATTTATAGGAATTTCGCCTGAATGAAGAAAAATCCCGATTCAATCGACCGGCGCATCCTGGCAGAGCTGCAGTCCAACGGGCGGTTGCCCATCGTCGAGCTGGCCAACCGGGTCCATCTCACCAAGACACCAACGGCTGAACGCGTGAAACGGCTTGAGCGGACGGGTGTCATCAAAGGGTATCGGGCTGATCTGGAACCGGAGTTATTGGGTGCCGGTCACGTCATCATCGTGCATGTGTCGTTGACCCAAACCAGCGACAATGCATTGGAGTTGTTCAACCGCGCGGTACATAGAATTCCAGAGATCCAGAGCTGCTACATGCTGGCCGGTCAGTTTGACTACATGCTCAAGGTGCGCACGTCAGACATCACCCATTACCGCACCGTGCTGGGCGACCAGATCGGTAAGCTGCCTGGCGTGCAGCAAACCCATTCTTATGTTGCTTTGGAGGTGGTGAAAGAAAACGCAACGATTCCGGTCAGGGCCTAAACGGGGCCAATGATTGGGGTTGCTCTGTGCGCCAATCGGACAGACTTGCACAGGCCGCCCCGAAGCCCCATACACACCCTAATGAATGAAGATGTCAGTTACGATCTTGCCGTTGTTGGCGGCGGGCCTGCAGGGCTCAGCGCGGCCTGTCTCGCAGGGGTGGCCGGACTACGGACAGCATTTTGGCCGGGTCCAGAGCGCGCGGAGGATTTGCGCACGACCGCGCTCATGCTTCCTGCGATCAGATTACTCAACCACATTGGAGTGTGGGGCGACCAGTTGGAATCAGAGTGCGCCCCACTTGCCCGTTTGCAGATCCGGGATGCCACAGGCCGGCGCCCTGCTGCACCGACCGTAACCTTTGATGCAACCGAAATTGGGCAGAACGAATTTGGCTGGAACGTGCCGGTCGCCCCACTTGTTGAAGCATTGCGCAGCCGCCTGCAGGGCTGTGCGTCGGTCGCGGTGTTCGAGGGCGGAGTGAGCGAATTGGATTGTTCTTCTGAAACGGTGCTCGTGCGGAGCGAGGCTAACCTTCCAATCAAGACGAAGGTGGTGATAGCCGCCGATGGTCAAAAATCCGTATGCCGAAAATCTGCAGGCATCAGTGTGACCCGATGGGAATACCCTCAAACCGCGATTGTAACGAGTTTCGCTCATTCAAAGCCGCATGAGAACCTATCGATTGAGTTTCACCGCAAGGCGGGGCCGCTGACCACAGTGCCTTTGCCAGGCGATCGCTCTAGTTTGGTTTGGATTGAAACTGACGAGGATGCCGCAGAACTGGCAGCCTTGGATGATGCAGCCTTCGCCAGAAAACTGGCATCTGAAACGGCCAAGGTGTTTGGCCAGGTATCCGACATAACAAAGCGAGGCCGCTTCCATATTGCCGGATCGGTGGCCCGGCAATTTGCCAAGAACCGCGTGCTATTGGTGGGCGAGACCGCTCATGTGATTCCCCCAATCGGTGCTCAGG
Organism: Alphaproteobacteria bacterium; assembly: GCA_024227565.1. Taxonomy (GTDB): domain Bacteria; phylum Pseudomonadota; class Alphaproteobacteria; order Rhizobiales; family CAJQND01; genus JAAEUE01. Next base: position 35,255 of record JAAEUE010000130.1, on the reverse strand, counting down.
GCTTAAATTTGTCTCTGCGCGATGCGGCTCTGGCGGTGGAGTTGATTGGCGAGGCAAACGCCGCAGGCACAGATATTGGCGCAAACACGCTGATGAAAGCCTACGACCAACGCCGGAGGGTTGATGTGTTTCCGCGCCAGCTGGCGATCGACGTGCTCAACCGGACTCTGATCAGCTCATTTCTGCCGTTTCAAGGAGCGCGGAGCTTGGGCCTCGCAGCGCTCCAGGCGATTGGCCCTCTGCGCCGATCCATCATGCAGGAAGGGCTGGCGCCCAAGCAGGGCTTGCCAAAAGTTATGGAAGCCTGACGGCAATACCACTCATATCAATCTTGCGCGATTGACACTTGCAAACTTTGTCTTGCTCCGGCTCAGTCAGGTTGCCTATACCGCCCCTCTGTCAATCACAGCGCCTGAACTTCAGGGAACCGATGCAGCCCATCATATCCATCTCCAAGCTCTCCAAGGTTTATGCTAACGATTTCCATGCGCTCAAAAAGATTGAGCTGGAAATTCACAAAGGCGAGATTTTTGCTCTGCTGGGCCCAAACGGTGCCGGTAAGACCACCCTGATCAGCATAGTCTGCGGCATCGTCAACCCAAGCTCAGGAAGCGTCACCGTGGGCGGACACGATATCGTCACCGGCTATCGGAAAACCCGCGAAATGATCGGGTTGGTTCCTCAGGAACTGACCACGGACACGTTCGAAACCGTTATGAGCACCGTCAATTTCAGCCGCGGACTTTTTGGTAAGGCCTCCAACCCCGCACATATTGAAAAGACCCTCAAGGCACTCTCCCTTTGGGATAAGCGCGATGCCAAGATCATGACGCTGTCTGGCGGCATGAAACGCAGGCTGCTGATTGCCAAAGCGTTGTCGCATGAACCTGAAGTGCTTTTCCTTGATGAACCGAGCGCAGGCGTGGATGTGGAGCTGCGTCAGGACATGTGGCAGCTCATTCATGAACTGCGCGACAACGGCACCACCATCATATTGACCACACACTATATAGAAGAGGCTGAAGAGATCGCCGACCGTGTTGGGGTCATCACCAATGGCGAATTGATTCTGGTGGAAGCAAAAGAGGAGTTGATGCGAAAGCTTGGCAACAAGCAGCTCCTGCTCGATCTGCATCACCCATTAGGCGCTTTGCCTGCGGAACTTGGCCATTACGATCTTGAGCTCGCCAAAGATGGTCACGAACTTGTCTATACATATGACACCAAGGCTGAACGCACCGGGATCACCACCTTGCTGAAAGACCTGGGCGCAGCCGGCATCACGTTTCGTGACCTGAGGACCACCCAAAGTTCCCTTGAAGAAATTTTCGTCAGCTTAGTGAGGCAGGAACGATGAACTATCGTGGTGTACTGGCGATCTACAAATTTGAGATGGCGCGCACGGGAAGATCGCTGTTCCAGAGCGTGGTCTCGCCGGTCATCTCTACATGTCTGTATTTCGTGGTCTTTGGCTCGGCCATCGGGTCGCGCATAACAGAAGTGGACGGCATTAGTTACGGCACCTTTATTGTGCCTGGCCTCATCATGCTCTCTCTCTTGACCCAGAGTGTATCCAACGCCTCATTTGGAATCTATTTTCCGAAGTTTGTGGGCACCATCTATGAATTGCTCTCGGCGCCTGTCTCCTCGTTTGAGATTGTCCTGGGCTATGTGGGGGCGGCGGCGACCAAATCTATCATTCTGGGCCTGGTCATTCTATTCACCGCAAATTTGATCGTGCCAATCCAGATCGCACATCCGTTTTGGATGCTTGCGTTTCTGGTGTTGACGAGCATCACCTTCAGTCTTCTGGGCTTCATCATCGGTATCTGGGCCGACGGTTTTGAAAAGCTCCAAATTATCCCGTTACTGATCATAACCCCCCTCGCGTTTCTTGGCGGGAGTTTTTATTCCATCAGCATGCTTCCGCCATTTTGGCAGAAGGTCTCCTTGTTCAATCCGGTGGTGTACCTGGTGAGCGGTTTTCGCTGGAGTTTCTTTGAGCAATCCGATGTGGCCGTCGGGTGGAGCTTGCTAATGATCGCCGGTTTTTTGGGACTGTGCATGACACTTGTCTGGTGGATCTTCAAAACGGGCTATCAGATCAAGAGCTGAAGTGTTGTTTGGCGGTCAGGACGGATCAGCCGACACATCGGCGGCAAAGCGTTTGCGGCGCGTCTGTGAAGGGGGCGCAGGATCTGGGATCCGGCGGGTTGGCGCGGGCTCAGAAATGAAGGATTCCTCCTTTAACGGGACGTGATTTTCTTCACCGTCCAGTTCCGCGGTTTGTTTCGCGCCAAGTACGCCTCGCAACTTGCCGCACCCAAACCCTGCAGCAAAGCCAACTACGGTGGTTGCAAACACCAGGAGGAATAACTCAATAGCCAATTGCAACACGTCGTCACCGTTCCTTTCGATCTTCGGCGCCAACCGGCAATCGGGCGAACACCCAACCTGCAGCAAAGCTAATTACAAACACCACAACAAGCGCCAGAGAGATTTCCACCACGAACGGCGCTATGTTGCGAAACAAGTTTTCCATGAACGCTGGCATGCTGCCCCCTTTAACGTTTGACGTAAAGCTCCAGCCTCTGATTTTTCGCACGCCCCTCTGCGGTGTTGTTGCTGGCAATTGGGCGCACCTCGCCGTAACCAACGCTTGACAGTCGAAACCTGTCAATTCCGCGCCGGGCAAAATGAGCTGCAACAGCGAAGGCACGAAGACGGCTCAGTCTGCGGTTTTGCGAAAAGTCGCCCTCCGCATCAGTATGGGCAGCAATCTCTATGCGGGCCTCGGGGCACCGAGCGGCCAAGCCAGCCAGATCATCAAGCACATGAATGCTCGTGCGTTCCAGTTTCGCCGTCCTGGCGATAAACCGCACCGGCTTGTTCCCGAGAATGCGTTTGAACCCCTGCTGGCACTTAAAGGCACTTATTGGGCGGGGGGTTTCTTCAAAGGCCTCTGACTTATCTCGTTCGGGGACAAATTTTATGATCAGCTCGTTGCTCGTCTGATCCTGCGAAACGTTGCCGGCGCGATCCTTTGTGCGAACAACAACGTCATAGGTTCCCTCGCCCGGCAGATTTGTCGGAGACAGTTTCCAGTGACCGTCTCCATCTATGGAGAGTGAGGCCCCCTGCCCCAGAACATATTTTTGTCCGGCGACGGCCACCACGAGGCTAACCGCATCCCCTTGAGCCCAAGTTCCCCTTAGTGTGAACGCCCGAGCACTTTGAAACCGCTGCACAGTTGGAGTGGCCGGAGGGTCGAGGTCGACGACCGCCTCATTACTGCTCAAGTCTGTTTGGCCATTGCCAACGTGATCGTACGCCGTGGCAACGACGTCGTTCTGCCCCGCCTTCAAAGGCGAAGAAAGATTCAGGACCCAACCCCCGGCCTCGTTTGATTTGAGTTCAGGGTCGCTTCCCAGTTCGTAAGTCCGTCCGGAGACTGCAACCCCAAGCCTGGCAGCCTGCTCTATCGGCCAGCGACCAGATAGCTGCGGCGTGCGCGAACGGCCAAAATATGGGTCTACCTTGGGCGCCGGCGGCGGTGTGAGATCAATTGTGAGTTCCTTGGTGCTGTTGTCGCTCGCACTCAGCTCAGCCTGCCAGGCCGTAACTTCCACATCATAACTGCCCTCGCTCAGTTCGTTTGTGGGAAGCAACTTCCAGTCTTCGCCCGCGACACGCAACGCGTCAGTCTCGCCTAAAACATAGAGATGGCCCGCCAGTTCAATGGATAATCCTTCAGCCGCCTGATAGGGCCACGTGCCTTGAAGTTCAGGGCGCATCGCCCGTGTGGCTAAGTTTTTGACCGTAGGCGGGGTAAGTCCTCCCCAGACCCTGATCCTTGTGTTGGCCACAAGGCCGCTCACACCGGGCGTCGCCAGAATTGCCCGGCGCGCCGCGTGAAGAGCGCCTGCATCCGGCGCTTCCCCGCTCAATATGACTGTCCGTCCTTGAACTTGCACCCATGCCCAGCTTGCCTCCGCCTGGCTGGCGGTCATCGTGTGCATCACCTCAGTGCGCAATAGAGCGGGCCAATGACCGCGTTCAACATAGGCAAACCAGATCAGGACCGACGCCAAGATCGGAAACCCAAACAGGAAGATCAATTTATCCAGTTTCCACATGCACAGCCCGCGCAGTCGTTGCCTCTAAAGCGAAGTCCGATCACAAGCCGTAGAATATGCTCCAGATTTTCGCCGGCGGCGAGCACCGATCGGCAATCAGATGCAAAGATCCTGCTCCCATGCCCGAACAACTGTCAGATTGATCCGCGTTATGAGCCTGCCGGCTGCTCTTGTCTCCAGATTCGATCCGCTGCCATCTCGGTCAGCCCGCTGGTCAAAAGCTGCTGGTCAAAAGTTAACGATTTGGCGCTCAGAATCGATTCCCAGTGCAGCCAAAATTTCCGAATCAAGCAGCTGAAATCGTGATCCTGCCCTCATTTGCCGCTAGGTAAGGTCTGCGTACCTGGGTGTGGATTTCGCGGTTTGCCCCGATTTTCCAGGCATGTTTTGCCCATAATCTCTAGGAAATACGCTGAGGAGCCCCAAAATTGTGTCTTTTGGGACACAGCTGACGAAATAGTCACCGGATCGGCTTCTCTGTTATTGATTTTACAAGCCTGAATTGGGAGAAATGCCTTGTACGAAATGACTCGTACATTTCCAGTCCATCCGTAACCGGTTGCTCGTGGGGCGGGGGACAGGACTTAAAAACTCTGAGATTGTGGGAGAAACCATAATGACTAATAGCAAGTGGCTTCGGCGTGCTCTGCTCAGTGGTGTTGCGCTTGGCGTTGCATCTACTGGCGCGCAAGCTGACGACCTTACTGCGCTGAAGGCGCAACTTGAGGCCCTGCAGAGCCGTGTTAATCAGCTCGAATCTACTCCGGCCCCATCTGCCCTTCCTGATGGCGCAAGCCTGATCACGTTCAAGCGTGGCCAAGGTTCTTTGAGCGACTGGAACACCGATCGTAAAGCTGAGGGTATTATTCCTCAGGACGGCGGCTTCACCATCGCAATCACTCCGACTGCTGACGTACCGGCTCCTGTCACTGAAGTGACCGTTTCCGGTTATGTCAAAGGCGACGTGATCTACGACTTCGACCAAGACGCGATCGGCGATACTTTTGGCGCCGCTAGCGGCATCAACGGTGCACGGCAGAACGTATCTGGTGTTTCCTTGCACGCGACACAATCACGTTTCCGCATTCGGTCTCGTACGGACACGGCTATCGGCCAAATCCGTACCCTGATCGAAATGGACCTTCGTGGCCGCCGTGCTGGTGGTAACGCAATCGTGTCCAGCACAGCGGGTAGTATCTTGGCGACCGTCGGTGCTGCTCCTTCTGATGACCCGGCACCTCGCTTGCGTCATGCATGGGGTGAGTGGGACATGACTCCGAACTGGACTCTCGGTGTTGGCCGCTTCTGGCGGATCAGCTGCGATGTGTTCACATCGGTTGGTACTGTTGACTTCGGTGGTTCGTCTGGTGGTTGTTCTTCCACTCGTGCTGCTCAGGTTCGCTTCACTTACACAAGCGGTCCAGTATCGTTCCGCTTTGGTATTGTTGAGCCACTGCAAGACCGCGACCGGAACCTTGGTGGCGCTACCGGTACTGCGACAGGTAATGCTCGGAACTCTCCGGATTTCCCGAACTTTGCAGCCGCTTTGCTGTATGATGCCCCTGGTGGCCATCAGTTGTTCGTGGGTGCCGAGGTTGAGCATGCTGACGTAGATGGCAGCAACACCGCCAACAACTTCAGCGACGACGCTGTGGGTTGGGAAGTGCAAGGTGGTGTGAACATTAACCTTGCTGACGTTGCGACCTTCACTGGTCACATTCAGTATGGTGATGGCATTGCCAACGCTCTCGGTGATGGTACACCTGGCTTCTCTGTGGTTCCAGTCAACACCGCTGCCGGTAGTATCCGTACCAACAGTGTGTTTGGTGCATATGCTGGTCTGTCGTTTAATGTAACTGACACCACTCAGTTCAACATACAGTACGGTCATGTTAACACCGGCTGTCAGACCTGTGCTGGCTATTCAAGCACCAACACGATCCACGCCAACATCTTGTGGCGCCCGGTCCGTCAGATGCGTCTCGGTTGGGAAGTCATCTATGGCTTCAAACGGAACACCTTTGCTACCGCACTGGGTGCAGGTCGTAGCCGTAACGAAGATGCAATTCGTGGCCAATTCGGCGCATGGTTCTTCTTCTAAGAACCAGCTGATTGGTATAAAGATTGGAGCCGGCCCGCATTTGCGGGTCGGCTTTTTTTTGTTAGAATGGCAGATGCACATCTCATTCAAGTTTGTATGTCTTAATGGACGGCAATAGCAGTTTTCTCCACTTTTCCACCCGAAGCAGATCATTCAGAAGACAATTGAAATGACAACCATACTCGATCAAGCACGAGCGTTTGCCGATGGGGGCGATGTGAACGCCGCTCTAATTGCCTATAAGAAAGTGTTGGAAACTGAAAGCAACAATCCAGACCTTCTCGAAGAAGTAGGATTTCTTGAGGTTCAGGCGGGCCACTTCGCAGAGGCGATTGGGCTTATGAAGTTGGCGCTAGACTTTCGCCCGAACGATCCCACCAGTCACCTAAATCTTGCGGAAGCCTATAATCTGTCCGGATCTGCCGAGCCTGCAAGGGAGCACTATCAAAGAGTTATTCAACTAAATCCAAAAGATGCCGATGCGTATTTCGGATTAGCTCGTCTTTGTATTGAGTCTAAACAATGGGAAATGGCAAACACTCATCTCAAATCGGCATTGGAACATGCCCCGAACGATATAGAGATTTTGCACTTGAATGCTTCGACCCTCGTCCAAGCAAAAGACTGGAAGGGAGCAGAAAAAACATACCTCAAGATCGTTAGCTTACAACCGAAGCATTTTGATGCGATTGTGGATTTGGCACGGTTTTATTATGACCGAAACAGATTTCCCAAGGCCATTAAGCGCTATTATGCAGCCGAAACACTATCGCCTTTACCCTCAGAAGATCTCCTAAATTTCACCCAGGCTCTTATTGCCGAGGGGCGTGCAAAAGATGCGATAGCCATCACTCACAAACTAATGATGAGTTCAAGCCTGCCCGCCCTGGCGCTTGCTCGCCGTGGTCAACTCCTCTCAACATTGGGCATGTTCGACGAAGCCGAAAGAGACATGCGGACAGCTATTCAATCCAACCGACAAGCATCAGGTCCATATGAACAACTGGGCTCCATCCACCGATTGACAGACCAGGACATTCGCCAACTTGAAAAACTTGTCCAGGGTCCGAGTGTGCAAAAGGATACACTAGTGGGCTATTGGTTCGCGTTGTTCAACGGATACAAAGATCGAAAAGAACACGAAAAATCGTTTGATGCACTGAAGAAGGCTTGCGATTTCCGTCTAGAAGACAATCCGATAGATATCAAAGATATTATGGGCAGGTCTCAGGAGACGCGCGACATTTTTGATCTAGAGTTCTTCGAACGAAGAAAATCTTTGGGCTATGAAAAACCTGGACCAATTTTCATTGTCGGCATGCCAAGGTCTGGAACAACACTAACCGAAAGAGTTTTGGCAGCTCACCCCGATGTAGTTGGCAGAGGCGAATGCTACAGCGTATCCAATCTTGCTGATGACATCGAAGGTTATCCAAAATCAATAGTTGATATCTCAAAAGACTGGGCGGTGACGCAAGGACGGTTGCTACATCAGGAAATTCTCCCCCCGGAAAGCAAAGAGCGCTTCGCTGCGGACAAAATGCCCGGGAACTTCACGATGGTTGGCCTCATCTCTCTCGTGTTGCCAAACGCAAAAGTCATTTGGTGCAAGCGCAATCCAATCGACAATTGCTTGTCCTGCTATGAGCAGCATTTTACAGAGGGATGGAATTTCACCTACAGCCTAGAGGGGCTTGGTGTCGCTTATCGGCAACACGAAAAAACAATGCATCATTGGATGGACGTTTGCCCAATTCCCGTCCACACTGTTCACTATGAGGAACTGGTGAGTGAACCAGAGAAAACGGCGCGGGCAATGCTTGACTATGTCGGACTGGAATGGGACCCACGCTGCCTCAACCCTGAGCAGGTTGAGAACAACATTGTTACCGCGAGCATGTGGCAGGCTCGACAACCGATCTATACTGGCTCTGTTGAAAAATGGCGCAAATACGAAAAACAGTTGCAACCCTTGATTAAGGCGCTGGAAGAAAATTGAATAAACTCGGGATCATATCAGGCGCAGCCTTGTTGTTGGCAGGGTGTATGACGCCCAGTGGAGAACCACGTGTCATTCAAGTGTCGCCGGCCTCAACGGGCGGTCAGGCCTTGTCTTCCTCAATCTCTGGCTTGCTCCAGCAAACACGGCAGTCATATGTTACGCTGGTGGTTTCCAAGGCCACGAACAAGCGGCGCAACCGATTGAATGAATTGGAAGAATCAGTAACATCTGGCTCAGGTTTTTTGATTGATTCGGAAGGCTATGTTCTCACCGCCGCCCATGTGGCTGTGCAACCAGGCTTTGTGGTTGAAGCCCGTGGCCCTGACGGCAAGAACTATGTGGGCCGGGTGGTCGCGGTGCAAAAGTCCTCTGATTCCGCGCTGGTTAAACTGCGGGGCATCTCCAGCAGCGCCAGACCGGTCGCACCCGTAGCCCAGCCCTGCCTGCGCCGTGGCGATCCGATCTTTTCGCTCGGCAAGCCACGCCGCACCGGCGATACAGCCCGGCTTGGTGAGGTTGCGGCCATGAGTTTTGGACGCCCTGTGACCTACAAGGGCTTTGGCTATTCAGATGCCATGGTGCTGAAACTGGAAACCCGCAAAGGCGAATCAGGAGGACCTGTGTTCACCAGCTCTGGCCGTCTTGCCGGCATGGTTGTGAGCACGCTGTCGGATGGAACCGGTCGCCACCTGAACCTTGCGCACGCGGTAACCGCACCGATGCTGGCGCAATTTGTCTGCGCCAACACCCAGTGTTCAGCCGAGTGGCGGGCAATTACCAAGGTCAACACCTCGTCCTGCCCGGCCACCTAGCATTCACATGGCCGCCCTAAGGCACGATTACCGTCGACCCTGTGGTCCTTCTTGACTCCAAATCGTGATGAGCCTGCTGCACATCAGCCAGGGCATATTGCTGGTTGACGGGGATCTTCACCTTGCCACTGCCCACCATGTCCACCAGATCGGCCGTGTTGGCCGCAAGGTCCTCGTCGCTGGCCGTGTAGGTCATCAATGTTGGGCGGGTGACATAGAGCGAGCCCTTGGCTGACAAGGCGCCCAGATCGAAATCCTTCACAGGCCCTGAGGCATTTCCGAAAGAGGCCAACAGGCCGCGCGGACGAAGCGAGTTGAGGGAAGCCTCCATGGTTGCTGCGCCCACACCGTCATAGACCACAGGCACCCCTGCCCCGCCGGTGATCTCCTTCACGCGCTCGGCCACATCCTCATGCGTATACATAATAATATGGTCACAGCCGTTGGCCTTGGCCAAAGCGGCCTTCTCGTCAGAACTCACGGTGCCAATCACGGTGGCACCGAGGGCCTTGGCCCATTGGCACGCGATCAAACCAACACCGCCCGCCGCTGCGTGCCATAGAATGGTATCGCCGGCCTGGACCTCGTAGGTTTCGCGCAGCAAGTAGCGCGCCGTCATGCCTTTCAGCATCATTGCAGCTGCGGTTTCATCACTGATTGCGTCCGGCAATCTGACCACGCGGTTGGCCGGCACATTGCGGGCCTCTGCGTACGCGCCAATGGGACCGGTTCCATAGGCGACACGGTCTCCCGCCGAAATGCCTTGCACACCGGCTCCGCAGTCTTCAACCACGCCAGCTGCTTCAAGGCCAATGCCCGAAGGCAAGGGCAGCGGATAGAGGCCAGACCTGTGATAGGTATCGATATAGTTCAATCCGACCGCGGTGTGACGGACGCGGATCTCTCCGTCGCCGGGGGCTGCAAGATCAATCTCAACCAGTTCCATAACTTCCGGACCACCTGGCTGTTGCATTTGGATGGCTCTCATCTGCCACTTCTCCTATTGGTGTTTGGCGTCTCGGTCACTATAGCCCGTAGCAACACGAATGCCAGATCGTCGCCATTGTGTGAATGGGAAAAGGCCTTGCGCAGCACCGCAGACAGTGCACCTCGGATTCCGCTTTACCTGCAGCACAACTATGCTAATCGATCAGAACGAACTCCATGGCTGCGCGGTGCATTTGAGGTGAAATCGCATGTATAAAGACACACGTCTGTTCATTGACGGCACCTGGCGTGCGGGCGGCGAAGGCAAGAGCGAAGAGGTGTATAACCCAGCCAATGGCGGGGTTCTTGGAACTGTCGCTCACGCCAGCCAGAAGGATCTTGCAGATGCGGTTGCGGCCGCCGGGGCCGGGTTTCAGGTTTGGCGCAAAACGCCAGGTGAACAGCGGGCAGCCGTCTTGCGCAAAACCGCAAGACTGATCGCAGATCGCAGCGATACCATCGCCGCCATCATGACCCTCGAACAGGGCAAACCACTCGCCGAGGCCAAAGGCGAGATGGAGCGCGTGGTGGAAACCTTCGACTTTAACGCAGACGCAGTCGCCCACATTGGCGGGCAGAACTACGACCCTCCCGGCGGTGCTTTCCGCCAATCGGTTCAACCTGAACCCCTTGGTGTGGCCGTTGGGCTGACGGCCTGGAACTTCCCGGCAATTTTACCGACGCGAAAACTGGGGCCGGCATTGGCCGCTGGCTGCTCCATGATCCTCAAGGCTTCAGAAGAGACCCCGTGCACGGCAGCCGAACTCGTTCAGGCGCTGCATGATGCTGGCTTGCCACGCGGCGTGGTCAACCTGGTGTTTGGGGTTCCAGCAGAGGTGTCGTCCTACCTGCTTGCCGCAGAGCCTGTGCGCAAGGTGAGCTTTACCGGCTCGGTGCCGGTGGGCAAGTTGCTGGCCGGTCTCGCCGCGCCCGGCCTGAAGCGCTGCACCTTGGAGCTGGGCGGCCATGCGCCGGCCATTGTGTGTGAAGATGCAGACATTACGGCCGCTTGCGCCGCGCTAACTGGTTTCAAGTTCCGCAATGCCGGTCAGGTCTGTATCGCGCCCAGCCGGTTTTATGTGCACGACCGCCACTACGACACATTCGTCAATGCGTTCGTGGCGGCAGCAAACAGCCAGAAGATCGGCGATGGTATGGATCCGAACACCACGTTCGGTCCCATGGCAAATGCCCGCCGCATCGAAGCCATGGAACAGATAACCGAAGATGCCCGGGCCAGAGGCGCCAAGGTTCTCACCGGCGGAAAACGCCATGGCAATCAGGGTCATTTTTGGGAGCCTACAGTTCTTACCGATGTGCCCGATGATGCCATGGTGATGACCGAGGAACCCTTCGGTCCCATCGCGCCGATCAGCCGGTTTTCAGAACTTGATGAGGTCATTCCGAAAGCCAACAGCCTCCCCTTTGGATTGGCGGCCTATGCCTTCGCCGGATCGTCGCAGACCGTGGACTATTTGGCCGATCAGTTGGAAGCGGGCGGCGTGGCCATCAACGCCGTCACGCCCATGCGCCCGGACACGCCCTTCGGCGGCATGAAGGACAGCGGCATCGGATATGAAGGCGGCATGGAGGCCATCGACAGCTACATGCACAAAAAACTGGTGAGCACGGGCATTTAGATGATACCGAAATTTTCAAACGATACCGCCCTTCTGCTTATTGATGTGCAGCAGGGCGTTGACGTGCTGAAGCACTGGGGCGGCGCGACCGGGCGGCGTAACAATCTGGACGCTGAACAGCATATGGCGTGGTTGCTTGAAGGCTGGCGCAATGGCGGACTGCCAGTGGCCTACACACAGCATGATTCAAGGGAGGCCGCCTCCCCGCTCAAACTTTCAGAGCCTGGCGGCGCCTGGATCGAGGGTCTTGAGCCTGCAGCTTCCGAACTTGTGGTGCAAAAGGACGTGAACAGCGGTTTCATCGGAACAAACCTGGAAATTGAGCTGAGACGGCGCGGGGTCAAACGGCTTGTGGTGGCCGGGTTTTTCACCAACATGTGCGTGGAAACCACCGTTCGCATGGCAGGCAACATGGGTTTTGACACCTACCTGGTGGATAACGCTTGTGCGACCACAAACCGGGTTGGGCCGGACGGCATCGACCGGGAACCTGAACTTGTGCACGATATGACCGTGGCAAATCTACATGGTGAATTTTGCACGGCAATCAATCATTCTGACGCTCTTGGGTTGCTGGAGCAGGACGCAAACAAATTGGAGAGGGTGCAGGGCAATGAGTGAGTATGGCGCACAGAACATGGTGACCCCCTTGACCAGGGTGATGATGCATCGCCCGGGGACCGACATGGCAAATGCTGATCCGGCCGTATGGAACTATGGCGGATCGCTAGATGCCGCCACACTCGGCCGGCAACATGATGCCTTGACCAAGATCGTTGAGGCTGCCGGGGCACAGGTCGAATGGTTGCCCCAGGAACGCGACGGGTTGGCAGATGCGGTGTTTACCCACGATCCTTCGTTGGTCACCAGGCATGGGGCCATTCTCCTGAATATGGGCAAACCCCTGCGGCAAGCAGAGCGCATCTGTCATTCTGCTTACTACGATCAAGCCAAGGTTCCGCTGCTGGGCGAAGTCACCTCCCCTGGAACCGCCGAAGCTGGCGACTGCTTGTGGCTGGATGATGCCACGCTTGCGGTCGGCAGGGGCTTTCGCACCAATCAGGCCGGCATCGATCAACTTTCTGCCCTGTTGGAACCGCTGGGCGTCTCTGTTCTGGCGTTCGATTTGCCGGTTTACAAAGGCGAGCATGCGTGCCTGCACCTGATGTCCATTATCAGCCTTCTGTCTGAAGATCTGGCCCTCATCTACCAGCCTCTCATGCCCGCCAGTTTCTACCAGCTCCTGCAGGAGCGCGGCTTTGAGCTGCTGGCGGCTCCTGAGGAAGAGTTTGAGGCCAGCAACGGACTGAACCTCAACGTGTTGGCCCTCGCGCCGCGGCATGGGGTCATGATATCGGGCTTTCCAGGCACACAATCATTGATGGAAGCGGCGGGATGCCGAATTGAGACTTTCGACGGCGCAGAGCTTTGCATAAAGTGTGAAGGTGGGCCGACCTGCCTGACGCGCCCTGTGCTGCGGGCATGACGGAAACGATTTGAACTGAAGGGAGGCGGTTTCAGTGTCAAAATGGCTTGTATCAACTGAGTGGCTTGCGACGCATCTTTCGGCACCAGACGTGGTGGTGATGGATGCCTCATGGCATTTGCCAACCGAAAAACGGGACCCGAAGGCGGAGTATCTCGACGAGCATATTCCAGGCGCGTTGTTCTTCGACATAAATGATCTGTCGGATTCAGATTCATCCCTGCCCCACATGTTGCCCGCCCCTGAAAAGTTTGCCTCCCGCATGCGGCACATGGGCGTGGGCGACGGTAACCGGGTGGTGGTTTACGACACCCAAGGCCTGTTTTCAGCGGCCCGGGCCTGGTGGATGTTCCGCGTGTTCGGCCATCAAGACGTGGCCATTCTGGACGGGGGCTTGAAGAAATGGAAAGCCGAAGGGCGCGCCCTGGACTTTGATGAGCCCCGTCCCCGCCAGGAACGCCACTTCAGCGCCCGGCTGCAAACCACAATGGTGTGCGACAAGGACGATATGGCCAAGATCTCCAGTGCGGGCGGACGGCAGATTGTGGATGCAAGATCGGCGCCGCGCTTTGCCGGCGAAGAAGTTGAGCCTCGTCCCGGCCTCAGATCAGGCCACATCCCCGGCAGCCTCAACGTGCACTACGCCAGCCTGCTCAACGCTGATGGCACACTGAAACCAGCGGATGTGGTAGAGGCTGCCTTTGTGGAGGCCGGCGTGGACTTGAGCCAACCGGTGGCAACCAGTTGCGGCTCTGGGGTAACGGCTGCCATCTTGACGTTGGGCCTGGAGCTCACCGGACACAGAGACCTCATTCTATACGACGGCTCGTGGACCGAGTGGGGCAGCGACGATGACTTGCCAATCGAGACCGGCGCGGCCACATGAGCAGAATTGGCAAGCCTGGCGGATCACTGAGCAAGCCTGCAAACGCAAACAAGCGCAAAGGCAAGAAGGACGCCCCTGCCCCGGTTCCGACCACGGTGACCTATCTGCAGATGTTTGCCGAGCCGCTGCTGAACGTTCCGCCTCCTGCCCAGAAGATTGCCCTGATGAAGGCGGAAAAGCCGCCTGTCCACTACACCCGTTATCTCTATGGAACCGTGGGGGCTGACTACATGTGGGTCGATCAGATGCGCATCAGTGATGCTGATCTGGCGGCCACGGTGCAGGACGACAAGTACGAAACCTATGTGCTGATGTGCGATGGCTGCCCGGCTGGCTATTTTGAGCTGGACTGCCGGCAGATGCCGGAGATTGAACTGGCCTACTTCGGACTGGTGCCCGAATATGCCGGCCGCGGACTGGGCAAGTATCTGCTGGCCCAGGCCATCAAGATCGCCTGGTCGCACAACCCTGAACGGCTCCATGTGGAGACCTGCACCCTGGATCATCCCGCCGCGCTGCCGCTCTATCAAAAGTGCGGATTCACGCCCTATGCGCAGAAGGACAAGGAGATGTTTCCGCTGGAATAGAACTCCGGGCGTGAAAAATCTCACTCATTAAGGCCAAATAGCGCTGATTTATCCCTGAAATTAAGGGCTTACGCGAATTTGGGTTCGTTTCGCAGAATCGTGTTTTTCGGCAGGAATCCGCCACGTAACATGAACAAGCATACAGCCGAAAAACGATTTAATTCAGCTATTTAGTGGCAAAATGCACCAATAAACCAGACCACCTCGCCGAGTTGGGAGTAAGAGGCGGTCGGCTTTGGTGCTAGAGCAACCTCCGAGCAAACGGTTATGTCTGGTCGGAGGTTGCTCGTTGATAACGATAATCTGGAGCTTATTCCGCTCAGACTGAGCGGAATAAGCTCTAGCGATCAGGAATCGAGCCAGGCGTACTCTGGAAACTCCATGCCGCCAAAGGACTCGATGGGAACCTTCCGGAAGCCCTTGAGCTTGCTCGACACGCCATCAACGTAGGCTGAATGGGTGGCAATGAGCGAGCCTGAGCTATCAGAGCAAAGCTTCTGCGCTTCGCAATTGATCTCATAGCGCTTCTTCGGATCAAGCTCGGCCCGGCCCATGGCCAAGAGCTTGTCAAAGCGTTCAGATTTCCATTGTGTCTCGTTCCATGGTGCATCGCTCTTATAGGCCAACGTCATCATAATGTTGGCGCTGGGGCGCATGTTCCAGTTGGAGACGTTCATTGGTTGCTTCATCCAGACAGCGCCCCAATAGCCGTCGTTGGGCACCTTCTTCAAGTTGAGGGTGAAACCGACCTTTGCGCACTCACGCTGCATGAGCAGGCACATGTCGGTCAGGCCCGGCCCCACTTCGGCCACATGTAATTCTGCACCCGTGATGCCGGACTTTTTCAGGTGGAACTTGGCCTTGTCAGGATCATAGGCACGGGCCGGATCGTTGACTTCCTTGCACCAGCCGGCGCCATACGCCGGGCCAATCGGCTGGTCATTGCCAACGGAACCAACATTCTTCTGAATGACCTTCAACACCCGGTCGCGCCGCTGGAGGTATTTCAGCCCCATGACGAAGTCCGGATTGTTGCCGGGCTCCCGGTCGAGCATGCACGAGATCGTTGGATAGCGGCCTGACGGCATGGCGAACAATTCGGCATCGGAACCGCCTTTTATCTGTTCGTACGACTTTGGATCCACCGAGGAGATCCCGTGAACATCTCCGGACAACAGCGCGTTGACCCGGGCCACATCATCCGTGATCGCAAAGAACTCGTACTGGTCGATGTACGGTCCGGCGTGGTCGCTGTTCCAATAGTTGTCGTTGCGGGTGTGGACCGAGCGCACGCCCGGGGTGAACTCCGCAAGCTTGTAGGGACCGGTTCCCATGCCCTTGGAAAAATCGCTGGTACCATTCTTCACGATACGGAAATGGAAGGTGCCCAGAACAATCGGGAGCTCCGCATCCGGCGCGTTCAGTTTGGCTTTCACCGTGTGATCGTCAACCTTCACCCATTCGCTGACCGAGGCAACAAGCACCTTGGCCTTGGACAGGCTTTCCTTGCCCAAGTGGCGCATGAGGGAGAACACAACATCGTCGGCAGTGAACTTGGAGCCGTCGTGCCACTCCACACCCTTGCGCAGTTTAAATGTCCACTCGGTCGCATCCGGGTTGGATTCCCATTCTGTCGCCAGTTCCGGCCCCACCGTCAGATCTTCGTTGAAGCGCACCAGATTGTTGTAGATCATCCGGCCGCGGCCATAGTCGATCGACTGGGTGAACAAGATCGGATCGAGCGTATCGGCAGGTCCGTGCTGGTTGCTTGCGAGGCGGACGCTGCCGCCCTTTTTCGGTGTCATCGCCAAGGCTTCCGATGCGCTTGAAACAAGACCGCTTGCCGCCGCGATGGTTGCGCCGGAGGCCATCAACCAGGACATCACTTCGCGGCGGTTTGCACCTTTCTTCAGAGAACGCTCGATCAAAAACTGGTCGCTGGAACTAAGGTCGCTATAATCCAATTCGCCTTGAGGACCCAAAACGTCAAACTGAGTTGATTTGCTGGCCATCCTATTCCTCCCTGAGTTGGAGCCACACATACCCGGACGCAGCGGCGAAACGACACTGCACCCTGTTTGCAGAGTGTGATGGTAGGAGCCCAATCAATCAGAAGCTTGAACGTAAAGGCCAATTTGCTGAACAAATTGGACTAACTGGCAGCGTTCTCCGAAACACACTCCGCACAAGCCGCCCCAAGCCGTGCCGGTTTTAGACATATGTGTGCGCCTTGAAACAAATGAAACGCGAAACCTGGATTACGAAATCGTTCTGACACAGCGGCTCGCTAAGTTTTCACCAATGCAAACATTCCTTAAGTCGCTTGCCAAATCGCCGGCGGCGGATATGGAGACGGCAATGACATACGATACCGTGGAAGAACTCTGGAATAGCGAAGACGATATGGAGTTGAACCCTGTCGACGAGGACTCAGACGGCATGAGCCTCGAGACACAGTATGCCCTCATTCGAAATGCCAACCTGCAATACTGCATCGCCAATCACCTCATCTAACCGCGTTCAACGCGTGTTACGACCCGGCTTTCCAGCCGGAATGCCAAGGAAGAGATCATGTGATGTCTTTTCTGAACCTCAAGGGACATCACGTTCGCCAACAGTGATCTTGAGCCTCTTGTGAGCCCTTGTCACCGCACCTTAGGCCGCAGATTGGCGTTCCGCCCTGAATGCCGTTGGCCCGCAATCATGCTTGCGCTTGAACCAGCGTGCGAAATGGGCGCAGTCGGAGAAGCCGCATTCGTGGGCGATTTGCGTTACGTTCTTTGATGTGTTGATGAGCCGCCAGCGGGCGTGCTCCAGCCGCATGTCGCGCCAAAGTTCCTGTGGGGACTTGCCAGACTTGGCCTTGAAGACCCGGTTCAGTTGCCTGCGGCTGATGGACAGCTTACGGGCGATCTGGTCAATGGAGATCGGCTCACTCAAGGTTTGCCGCATCAACAGAACCGCCTGCTCAACCCGCCAGTCTCCGCAGTGTTCCAGTTCCTGAAATGACATGCGGCCGGCATGGTGCGCTTTGCGGTGCTGATCCACCACCATGGCGGACAGGCCTTTGGTGCCCCGGCTTACCCCGCAGCGCTGGGAGAGAATTTCTACCGCCACGTCAATCGCGGCCGTGCCCCCAGGGCAGGTTATCCTGTCCTGATCGAAGGTGTAGATGGCGTTGGGCAATGGCAGGGTGTGGGGATATCTGTCTGTAAAGTCTGCCACGTGGTCGACGTGAACGGCACAGCGCACCCCGTCCAATTGGCCCGCTTCGGCAAGAACGAAGCTGCCGGTACACAAACCAACAAGGGGCACCCCCTTTGCCGCAGCAGAGCGCAGATAGGTGAAAACCTCCGGGCTATGGCGGGAAAAGGAAGAAAGCAGACCGCCAACCACCACCACGTAATCATAGTTGGCCGGATCATCGAAGGTTTTCCAGGGAAGCACTTCAATGCCGCAGCTGGAACGCACCGGCTCCAAATCGGCCGAGAGGCAACTCCAATGGCAATAGACCTGCCGGCTGCGGTCACGCTCGTCTGCCGCATGGCGAACGGCTTCTATGAAACCTGCAAACGGGAGCAAGGTGAAATCCGGCGACAAAATGAAGGCGATGCGGATATCGGGCTGGATACCTGGCCTGAGATCGGGTGCAAACCCTGAGCGCTTGTTCAATTGAAGAGAAGTCATAGTGGCCACCTATGGCACAAACATACAGCAATATTGCTTGATCATTCTATTCCAGGATACCGGCGTTGCCTACCCTCCCTTCAGCAGTGTGACGGGGACAGCCGATGAATTGGAGCCGCAGCGTTAGAATTGTGGGGGCCCACGCCGAAGGGGAAATCGGCCGGGTGATCGTCGATGGGGTTCCGCCGATCCCTGGGGAGACCATGCTTGAAAAGCTGAAATGGCTTAACGAGCAAGGCGATGACCTGCGCCGCTTCACGCTGTTTGAGCCGCGCGGGGCCGCTCAGATGACCATCAACCTGCTGACCGAGCCGTGCACCCCCGGAGCGCATGCAGGCTTCATCCCCATGCAGGGAGATGGCAGCCATGCCATGTCGGGCTCCAACGCAATTTGCGTGACGACCGTTTTGTTGGAAACCGGCATCTTGGAAATGCAGTCCGGCACCCAGCGCATTGTGCTCGACACTGCTGCCGGACCGATTACGGCAACGGCAACCTGTTCGGTTGGGAAGGTTGAAAGTGTAAGTCTGGATTTCTTTCCAAGCTTTGCCGAACAGCTCGACATCGAGATCCATCTGGATGGTTTCGGCTCGGTCACTGCGGATCTCGCGTTCGGCGGTGTCTATTACATCTTGGTCGATGCAGCACAGTTTGGGCTTTCGATTGAACCTGGCGCTGCGCAGGCTTTGGTCTCGACCGGTAACAGGTTGCTGGCAGAAGCACGCCGGCAACTCAGCGTTCAGCACCCTCTGGTGCCGGAGTTCAACGCGATCGAGTTTTGCATGCTCACAAGCACCGAAAGTCCGGCAGACCGCATATTCAGGAATGCCACCATCATGCCTCCCGGCCGTCTTGACCGATCGCCATGTGGAACCGGAACCGCTGCCCGTCTTGCGGTGATGCATGCCAAAGGGCAGGTTGGCATTGGTGATGAAGTGATCATGCGTTCGACAATTGGCAGCCGTTTCCTCTCGCGCATCGTGGGGGTTACACAGGTCGGCGACCACAACGCCGTGCTGCCAAACATCTCGGGCCGAGCGTGGATTTTCTCCAACGGCGAATACGGCGTATCCTCAGACGACCCCTTCCCTGAAGGTTTCACCATGGCAGATACATGGGGAGACGGTATCAGGCACCATATTCCGCCATTGTAGGGCCCTGCCCCCACCGCAAAATTCTACGCCTCTCAGGATTTCTTAAGGCGGATCCCCTACTTCATCGGCGGGTTGATCAATTTCAAACGCATCCTCTACATCCGTAAACAGGAGAACATGTTTCAAGCCTGGGGTCTGACGGCCATTGACCAGTTCAAATATGCCATCGCCGCCCCGTTCATCTGGGCCAACTGGCGCGCCCTTGAAGCCCTGTTGAGCCTTCAGCTGAAGCTCGGCAAGACCGGGCTCAGGCCCAAACAACCGATTGAAGACACCGTCAGCTGCTCCGTGCCCATCGTCACGCCTGGCCTGTTTGACCTGATTGCAGACGGCAAAATCAAGACCATACAAGGCACCTTCGACAGCTACACGCCTGGGGCCATCAACCTCTCCAACGGCGAAACCATTCCAGCCGATGTGGCCATCCTGGCCGTGGGCTGGAAGCTTGGCGTGCCGTTCCTGCCCCAGACCTACCGGGACAAGCTGAAAATGGCGGCCAACTGGCTGGTGCGCTATGCCGATGGCATGCTGGCGCACCAACCGACCAGCGCCCAGATGACCGAAAACATTGAAATGATGCTCGACTGGAAGCGCAACAAGCGCCCCGCCGCCCAGGTTTATGGGGACCTGTGCTCAGCGCCGTTTCATTTCCTGCATTTTGATGAGCTGCTCGCCGACATGGGCGCCAAGGTGAGAAAGCGCAATCTGATCGCTGAGAACTTGGCACCGCCCAATGCGGAAGGCTATGGGCGGTTTTTGAAATCTGCTCCTCATTTCATGGCCGAGTGAACAGCCGCGCGCAGGGTGATCCATGCTCTAAAGCGCCAAACTCTCTTTGAGCGGTCCCAGGTGCGCTGCAAACTTCGTCCAGCTCTGCGAGCTGCCCTGATACATCGCCTCACGAACCTGCAGTGAACTGGCCGTAGAGACTGCCCGGGGGGTTTTGTGGAAATCCAGGCACTGGTCCTCCCAGGCCAAGCCGCACCATTCGATCAGCTTGCGGGTTTCGGCTTCCTGGTTCTCCGTCAAGTGTTCGTAGCTGAGCTCGTAAACGCCGTCGGCGAACCGTTCCCGCCAAAAACCCATCAAGTCGTGATACCGCTTGTAGAATTCCGCCACGTCGTGTTGATCATAAGCAAAGCCGAGCCCCGCCACCGCAAAATAGTGCTTGTAGATGGACCAGCATGTGGCAATGGGATCTCTGGTCACATGAACAATTTTGGCGTTAGGAAGCGCTGACCGAATGAAGCCGATCCACATGAAGTTCATCGGCAGTTTGTCGGTAACAAAAGCTTCGGGCACGTTAAACTTCTTCAGCCCTTTCTCATAGGAACGGCCAATCGATTTCAGTTTGTAGTTATTGACCGCCAGGGTCTTACCGGGCGCGAGTTTTGCAAACTGGGGCAAAAGAACAGCGTTTAGAATTCCGAGCTCGCCGGCGCCGTAGACTTCGGAATGGCTTGCGATAATCTGTTCAACAAGCGTCGTGCCTGACCTGGGCATACCAACGATGAAGATCGGTTGCTTCGCCCCTTCGGCATCTGGTTTTGGCTGGACAGGTTCGATTTTCCCGGACGCAAAAACCGCCTTGATCTGCGCAAACAAAGCCATTTCTTGCTCAGCAGAATATGTCAGTCCGGCCTTGCGCAGGCGGTTGGCCTCAGTCAAATACTGAAAGGCCTGATCAATTTGACCGCTATCTTCAAGCGCCTTGGCGAGCGCATAGTTGAGCAATGTTCTATCTTTCGAGCGGGCGGATAAATCCTCCAGAACTGCTTTCATTTGCGATATGTGAGGATCGCCCTGCGCATACTTTGATACTCTGGCAAGATTATAGTGCGCGTGCACGTGGCATGGGTCGGCGGCCAAGGCGCGGGAGAAGTCTTGCTTGGCAGCTTCGATCTCGCCCAGTTCATACCGGGTTAGCCCCAAATTGCTGAGGGTTTCTGCGTGGCCGGGGCGAAATTTGAGCGCCGTCTCGAAACTGACGATAGCGTCGTCGTGGTGCCCCAGTTCTTTCAAGGCGTTGGCCAGGCCCGCATGCGCATGAGCGCTATTCGGACTGATCTCAAGCGCCTTACGGCAGCGTGCCGCAGCCTCCTCAATCTTCCCCGTCTCGATCAATGCCAGCGCAAGATTAACATGCGCTTCCACGTAGTCCGGCAAGTGTTTCAGAGCTCGATGATAGGCCTCAATCGCCTCGTCGAAGCGGCCCATCGTCTTGAACAAATACCCCATGTTATTGTGAGCCGCTGCATAACTTGGCTGCAGTTTTAGGGCCTTCCGATAACATTCCAACGCCTGGTCCGGCTCATCAAGTTCTGCGCAGATCGTTCCCATGATGTTGTGCAGAAGCTGGGCTTTGGGATGGTCTTGCAAGAGCGCTCTAACGGCGCCCAGGGCCTCGCTCAATCTGCCGCTTTCGCGAAGAGCAATGACCTGGTCAACGGTCTCCCGGGTGAGATCGGCCCGGCCAGCGGGATGGGGTTCTGATGCCATATAGCGCAAGGTCCTGATAGCGCAAATTTCTTGCCATCCTTAGCGTTTTTCAATCGGCCACACAACGCTGAATGCAGGCCGGAAACGGCCTGAAGCACCGTTCGGACGAGGTGAAGCGCTGAAGGCGCACTTAACCTTTTTTGCGGCACACCCGAACCTGTTCCCGCAGCACGTAGTAGTCGCCCAGAGCGCGGGAAATGGCCCGGCACGCGGTGCCGCATGCCTTGAGTTCGGCGCTCAAATGCGCCAGACGGGATTTAGAATAACGCTTCAAGGCCGGACACCCTGACCCGACCGGAACATCACTAACTCCACCTTGCCCATGGCCACAGGCCCCAAGCACGATACATCCGGAATTCCCCATTTGGAACACCATTCGGCAAGTTAAGAGCACCCAAAACGGTTCGCCAAGCCTTTTTTTGGCTGCGGTTCGCTCTGGATGCTGCATTTTGGTCCGCGGCACTATCAAGTCGGCCATTTTGGCAACCTGAGAAGTGATTTGACCATGCGCAGGGCACAGCTTTCCCGCCGCGAGCGTTGGATATCGCGGATTTGGCTGTAGTTCCGGTCATATGCACGTTGCCGCCGGTGGCGGTCCGCGCAGGGTGTTGATCAGACCGAGGATGGCGGCGAGGACTTCACGTGGGATGGCGACCTCGGCCATCTGGAAGATGGCGTAGCGGCCATGGCGCATCAGTCGGGTGCCGGTCCTGATCAGCCGTTCCCGCAGGGATGTCAGAGACCAGCGCTCGATCAGTTTCGGCGTCACCACTGTCCGCAGGAAGTTGGCCAGGTTGTAGGCCAGCGCGTGAAGCTGGAGGCGCACCGCGTTTGCCGCGAACTTCATGCAGGAAAGCCGCGTCCACTTCAGCGGGTACTTGCCCTCTTTGGTGTGTTGCTCGGCGGTGCCCCGGCCATTGTAGAAGGCCAGCACCCGTTCGGCGGCGTCTATTACATCTTGGTCGACACGGCGCAGTTTGGGCTTTCGATTGAGCCAGGCGCTGCGCGGGAGTTGGTCTCAACTGGCAACAAACTGCTGGCCCAAGCACGCAGGCAACTCAGCGTTCAGCATCCTCTGGTGCCGAAGTTCAACGCGATAGAATTTTGCATGTTCACGAGCACGGAAAGCCAGGCGGACCGCACCTTTAGAAATGCCACCATCATGCCCCCCGGCCGTCTTGACCGATCGCCTTGCGGAACCGGGACCGCAGCTCGTCTTGTCGTCATGCATGCCAAGGGGCAGGTCGGCATCGGAGATGAAGTGATCATGCGTTCGACAATTGGCAGCAGGTTTCTGTCGCGGATCGTGGGCGTCACACAGGTCGGCGACCACAACGCCGTTCTCCCGAACATCTCGGGCCGTGCTTGGATAGTCTCAAACGGCGAATACGGCGAATCGGCAGATGACCCCTTCCCTGAAGGTTTCACCATGGCAGATACATGGGGAGACGGTATCAGGCACCATATTCCGCCATTGTAGGGCCCTGCCCCCCCCCGCAAAATCCTATGCCTCTCAGGATTTCTTAAAGGTGTTTTCGTAGGCGCAGCCCATCCATCCTGAAATGAACTTACACGAACAGGGGACGGCAGGTGGCATTATGACAGTTGCAGTAATGATCGAAAAAGCCTGGCTCATGCTCATTGGCCTCAGCGTCGGTGGTGGCGCTCTCTATCTGATCTACTTCAGAGATTCCCATTATTGGCGCTATCTCGGTGAGTTTTACGAATCTCCCTGGAACCGCCCCATGGAGACGCGCCACTTTCAACACGCTGTCGCATATGGCGAAGGCTTCGCGTCGAAATCCTATAACGGCCTGCTGACGATTGGGGTTCACGAACTGGGCCTCGCCCTCAGGATCCTGCCGCCGTTCTCATTCTTCCACAAGCCGCTGTTCATTCCCTACTCAGAGATCAAAGGCTGGACGCAGCTCTGGTATTTGAACTCAAAGTCCTACGAGTTGGAATTTCAGAGCGCGCCAAATGTGAAGCTCGTCATGCCGGCCTCCCAGATCAAATGGCTCCAGGAAAAATCTCAGGGGCAAATGGAAGTTATCAACAAGCACTCCCGCCACAAGCAGCGGCCGAACATTTGGTATGCCATCATCATTCTTCAAGGACTGATGGGATTTGGGCTTTTGCTGTATCTCGTGCTTGGGTACGGGTCTCTCTAGACAGGCCCGTCAACGTCACTTGCGCAAGGCTACAATGCCTAGTGCAGGATCTGGCTCAAGAACAGCTTGGTGCGATCGCTCTTCGGATTGGTGAAGAACTCCTCAGGCTCATTCTGCTCGATGATCTGCCCCTCATCCATGAAGATCACGCGGTTGGCCACCTGACGGGCAAAGCCCATTTCGTGGGTCACGCAAATCATGGTCATGCCTTCCTGGGCAAGGTCCACCATCGCGTCGAGCACTTCCTTGATCATTTCCGGGTCAAGCGCCGATGTGGGCTCGTCGAACAGCATGATCTTCGGGCTCATGCACAAGGACCGCGCAATGGCCACACGCTGTTGCTGGCCGCCTGAGAGCTGGCCTGGGTATTTGTTGGCCTGCTCGGGGATCTTCACCCGGGTCAGATACTCCATGGCAATCGCCTCAGCGTCAGCCTTCGGCATCTTGCGCACCCAGATCGGGGCCAGCGTGCAGTTCTGCAAGATGGTCAGATGCGGGAACAGGTTGAAGTGCTGGAACACCATGCCCACTTCGCGGCGGATCTCATCGATCTTCTTCACGTCATTGGTCAGCTCAATGCCGTCAACCACGATATGGCCCTTCTGGTGCTCTTCGAGCCGGTTGATGCAGCGGATCAATGTGGACTTGCCGGAACCGGACGGTCCGCACACAACAATGCGTTCGCCTTCATAGACAGTCAGGTTGATGTCGCGCAGCACGTGGAAATCGCCGTACCACTTGTTCATGCCCGTAATTTGAATCGCGAGCTCGTCAGACACCTTCATCTTGGAAGGCGCTCTTTTCGCCGGTGCCTTCTTGGCAGGCGCTTTTTTCGGAGCCGGTTTCTTTGCCGCTGCTCTGGCCATGATCAGTATCCCTCACTCACCTTTTGTGTCCGGTATGGAGCTTGTTCTCCATGTAAATCGAATAACGAGACATGCCGAAGCAGAAAATCCAGAAGGACAGCCCTGCAAAGACATAGCCTGTGTTGTGAACCGACGGCGCGAACCATTTGGCATCGGCCGTAACGTTCAGCTGAATAATTCCGAGAAGATCGAACAGGCCGATGATCAACACCAGCGTGGTGTCCTTGAACAGGCCGATGAAGGTGTTGACGATCCCCGGGATCACCAGCTTCAAAGCCTGCGGCAGAACAATCAGTCCCATCATCTTCCAGAACGGCAAACCAAGGGCCATCGCGCCTTCATATTGCCCCTTGGGAATGGCCTGCAAGCCGCCGCGCACCACCTCGGCCATATAGGCTGCCGAGAACAGCGCCACGCCGATGAGGCATCTTAGCAGCTTGTCGAAGTTCACCCCTTCGGGCAGGAACAATGGCAGCATCACCGAGCTCATGAAGAGCACCGTGATCAGCGGAACGCCGCGCCAGAACTCGATGAATATAACCGATGCCATCCGCACGACCGGCATTTCAGATCTGCGCCCAAGGGCCAGCAAGATGCCGATCGGCAAGGACGCAACAATGCCGGTGATCGCCACTACGAGCGTGACAAGCAGGCCGCCCCACTGCGAGGTTTCCACAGGGGCCATTCCAAAATCGAAGTCCACGAGGAAGTAGGCCAGGAATATGTAGGCAAGAATGGCGGCTGGTATCATCAACGCAGTCGAGAGGTCGAAATCTGAGCCTTTGGTCTGGGCCCGCACCCCAACGAATGCAACACCAACCAAGGCAATAATGCTGAGCAGCGAGAACGCCTTCCAAGAGCCTGAAGACAGCTCGAAATTGCCGCCGGTCAAAAGGATCAACGCCATGAGCGGGAACAGCGCGAGCATGAAGATAGCGACCCATTTGCGGTAGGGCGCGTTCTCAATAATCATCCAGGCCAAGCCAACCGCGCCCACTAGGAACGTGATGTCGACCCGCCAGCGTTCCTCGAGAGGATAACGGCCATAGACAAATTGGGAGAATTTGGACCCGACAAATGCCCAACAGGCACCGACGTGGAAACCAACTTCCTTGTCCAAGCAGGCCTTGTTGTCTTCACCCGTCCAAACCGCCCGAATGAAAGCCCAATCGATCACCGTCTGCAGGGTGATGTAGACCAAGTACATACCGATCAACGTGAGAACCGTGTTGATCCAGTCTGAAAACAGATTGGCTCGCATCCAACCCACAATGCCCACCGTTGACGCTGGCGGCGGCATGGTCGGCGCCATTTCGGTGCGGATGTATGCCTCGATTTTAGATTGACCGGCCATTTTTTAACGCTCCGCCAACGCCATTTTGGCGTTGTACCAGTTCATGAACATGGACGTGATCAGACTAATGGCGAGATAGACGCCCATCGTCATAAGAAGAATTTCAACCGCCTGACCGGTCTGGTTCAACACCGTGCCGGCAAACACCGAAACCAGGTCCGGATAGGCAATAGCAACGGCCAGTGAAGAGTTTTTCGTCAGGTTCAGATATTGGCTCGTCAGCGGCGGAATAATCACCCGCAACGCCTGGGGGATCACCACAAGCCGCAGGGTGTGCGAGTTCTTGATGCCAAGCGCGTGTGCCGCTTCGGTCTGCCCGTGGCTCACAGCCAGGATACCTGCCCGGACAATCTCCGCGATGAACGACGCGGTGTAGAAGGACAAGGCCAAAAGCAGAGCGACAAACTCTGGAATAACCTGCAGGCCGCCGGAAAGGTTGAACGTTCCCTTAGTGGAATACTCAACGGAAACCGGCAGGCCGCTTAGCAGGTAGGCCAGGAACGGAAGTCCCAGGACCAATCCAACCGTGGCCCAGAATTTTGGAAACTGCTCGCCGGTTGCCTCTTGGCGTTTGGTGGCCCATCGGCGCACGAAGAATGCGGCAACGATCCCGACCAGAAGCGCGATCCAAATGGCGCCTGATCCGTCTTCAAATATCGGCTTTGGCAGGTACAGGCCGCGGCTGTTGAGGAACACCGTTTCGCCAAACAGCACCAGGGAGTTCCGGGCATTTGGCAAGGCGCTCAGGACGCCGAAGTACCAGAAGAAAATTTGCAGCAGCAACGGAATGTTCCGCAAGGTCTCCACATAAACCGTGGCCACCTTTTGAACGACCCAGTTTTTGGACAACCGCATGATGCCGACGAGGAATCCAAGCATCGTCGCAACAACGATACCGATGCCCCCGATCAGCAACGTGTTGAGCAACCCAACGAAAAAGACCCGGCCATAGCTGGAGGCCTCGGTGTACGGCACCAAGGTCTGGATGATGCCGAAACTTGCTGTCGTGTTCAGAAAGCCGAACCCGGAAGCGATCTTGCGCTTCTCCAAGTTCACGAATGTGTTGTTGACAATCTCGTAGCCAAACCAGAGCACGAGGCCAATGAGTACCGCTTGCGATACCAGCGCCCGAACCTTTGGATCGTTCCATAACGGAACTTTGGCGCCGTCTGACTCTACGTCTTGTGTTTCCACTGACATGATGCCGCTTCAACCCCTCCCAGATGGCCAAACCCTTTTCCCTCTCAGGCTTTGGCCAACTTCACCAAACTACTCACGGGCGAATTTTCTTTCGCCTCTCTTTTTGTCGCTCTACTGACACAGTCTCGCCCAGAACAGGTCTCCGGTTCAAGACAAAAAAGAAAACCCGGGGCGATGGGTGATCACGAATTGTGTCCCCATCGCCCCGGGCCTTAAGATATCAGAGCCGCACTTAGCGGATCGGAGGTGCGTACTGGATGCCGCCCTTAGACCACAGTGCGTTCACACCGCGAGCGATGCCCAGCGGCGTGTCAGGACCAACGTTGGCGTCAAACACTTCGCCGTAGTTGCCGACTTGTTTGATGATGTTGTAGCCCCAGTCGTTACCAACGCCGAGGTTTTCACCGAAGTTGCCTTCAACACCCAGGATACGCTTCACGGCCGGGTTGCCTGAGCTTTTCATCTCATCGACATTCTTGGAAGTCACACCAAGCTCTTCAGCGTTGAGCATCAGATACATGGTCCACTTGACCAGGTTGAACCACTGGTCGTCGCCCTGGCGGACAACTGGGCCGAGAGGCTCTTTGGAAATGATTTCCGGCAGAACGATATGATCGTCAGCGTTTGCCAGCTTCAGGCGCTGTGAATACAGGCCAGAGGCGTCAGTGGTGTAAACGTCACAACGGCCCTTGTCGTAGGCTTGCACAACTTCGTCAGCCTTTTCGAAGGCAACAACTTCGTACCTCCTTTTGTCAGCGCGGAAACCGTCAGCGACGTTGAGCTCGGTGGTTGTACCGGTGTTGGTGCAAATCGCGGCACCAGCCAGCTGCAGAGCAGAGGTGACACCAAGAGATTTGCGAACCATGAAGCCCTGGCCGTCATAGTAGTTGACGCCAGCGAAGTTCAGGCCAAGCGCCGTGTCACGTGTTGCGGTCCAGGTGGTGTTACGGGACAGAAGGTCCACTTCACCGGACTGCAATGCAGTGAAACGCTCTTTAGCTGAAAGGGCGGTGTACTTGGCTTTGGTGGCATCGCCGAAGATCGCAGCGCCGAGTGCGCGGCAAACGTCAACGTCCATGCCGGTCCAGTTGCCCTTGTCGTCAGGGTTTGAGAACCCTGCAAGGCCCTGGCTTACGCCACATTGCACGTGACCCTTCTTTTTGATGTCGTCGAGCGTAGCTGCGGAGGCTGCTTGTGCTGCCACCATGCTGATTGCTGCACCTGCAGCGATTGCGAGAATTTTGGTTTTCATGTCTGACCCTTTAATTGTTACCAATAGTCAGCTGCGCGCACGCGAAACGAGACGCTCCCCACTCAAGAGGCGCCCACAAAATATCAAATCTGTGACTCGAAATACGTCAACGCAACATTTTTCGTTGTGTTAGTTTTCACTCCCAGAGGGGTATTTCCTCCCTCATGAAGGCCTTATTGGCGCCAAAATGCCCCTGCGGTCAAGAGGCGAGATGTTTTCATTCCAGAAATGGTTTACGAGGGAGCGCTGAAAATGCGAGTCAAGCTCACCATAATCCAGGCGGACGCTACGTCATGACAAGTCTCAAGAACGATCATCAAAAAATCGGTCCAAGCACCGATATTGTGCACTCCGGACGCCATCCGCATGAAAATCATGGGTTCGTGAACCCGCCTGTGTACCATGCCTCGACAATTTTCTTCCCGAGCTACGAGGCGCTCAAATCACGAGACGTGAAATATGGCTATGGCCGTCGGGGCACGCCGACAATGGAGGCACTTGAGGAAGCCGTGGCAAGCCTCGAAGGAGGGTACGGCAGCAAAATTTGCCCCTCCGGTCTGTCAGCGATCACCACAATGCTGCTCAGCTTCCTGAAAGCCGGTGACCATCTGCTCGTCACCGACAGCACCTATCGGCCCACCCGCAGCTTCTGTGACCATGTTCTCAAAGACCTGGGCGTTGAGACCACATACTACGATCCGATGCTCGGCGCGGACATCGCCACCCTGTTCAAAGACAACACCAAGCTGGTCTACACTGAGTGTCCTGGCTCTCAGACCATGGAAGTGCAGGACATACCGGCCATTGTGGAAGCGGCCCATGCGAAAGGCATTCTGGTGTCGACCGATAACACCTGGTCGGCTGGCCACTATTTCAAAGCCTTTGCCCACGGTTGCGATATCTCCGTGCAGGCAGGCACCAAATACATTGTTGGCCATTCCGATGCGATGCTCGGCACGATTACCGTGACCGAGGAGCTATGGCCCACCCTCGACAGATACTGGCAACTGATCGGTTCATGCGCCGGGCCCGACGACATCTATCTTGGCCAGCGGGGATTGCGCACTTTGGATGTGCGGCTGGAGCGGCACATGAAGAACACGATCGAGATCGCCAGTTGGCTCCAGGAGCGCGATGAAGTTGAACGGGTGATGTACCCTGCCCTTCCCTCCGACCCTGGCCACGAGATTTGGAAGCGCGATTTCTCCGGCGCGAGCGGCCTCTTCTCGTTCGTGCTGAAGCCGGTGCCCGAGCACGCTGTCGCCAAGTTCTTCAACACCCTTCAGTTCTTTGGCATGGGTTATTCCTGGGGAGGCTACGAAAGTCTGGCCGTGCCGTTTGACCCTTCAAGCTACCGCAGTGCGACAGTATGGCCTCATGAAGGATCCGGCGTGCGTCTCCATATCGGCTTGGAAGATGTGGACGATCTGAAAGCGGATCTGGATGGTGCATTTGCCGCCATGACCGCTTCGGCATGATGTGCAGGAGACACCAAATTGACACGGCTTATCGCGGTTCTGGCACTGGTCTTTTCCCTTGGAGCTTCGGCCAATGCTGCCGATGATCCGGATCTGATCTTCAAAAAGTCCACCGTTTTCAAGCTGCTGTCTCCCGACCACAAGCTCGCCACCTACGCCATCGACGACCCGATTATTGAAGGCGTTGCCTGCCATTTCACCGTGCCGGAGAAAGGCGGTTGGATTGGTTGGGCGGGGCTTGCCGAAGAGCTGTCGGATGTGTCGTTGGCCTGCCGCCAGGTTGGCCCGGTAAAGTTCAAAGGAAAATTTGAGCAGGGCGACAGTGTCTACCGGGAGCGGCGCTCGATATTTTTCAAGAAGATGCAAATCGTCCGCGGCTGCGATAAAAAGCGCAACGTTCTGGTCTACCTGAGCTATTCGGACAAACTGATCGAAGGCTCGCCAAAGAACTCCACCTCCACGGTTCCGATCATGCCCTGGGGCACAAGCACCGCTCCACGCTGCGGCGATTTTCTCGACGACTGACCTGTTGTGCGGCCTTGATCTGGTGTAAAACGCGGTCCTTGTTTTGCGTCATTGCAGGCCTTCGATGGATCACAGTCATTACAGCCAGTATTACATCCGTGACATTCTGAACACGGTGCACACCATTGCCATTGTCGGGGCCTCCCAGAAGGACATCCGCCCGTCCTACATGGCGATGATGTATATGCAGCAAAAGGGTTACAGGGCCATCCCCATCAATCCTGGCCTGGCGGGCCAGGAAATCCTCGGCGAGAAAGTGTATGGCTCCATCAGCGAGGTGGAAGAGCCAATCGATATGGTCGACATCTTCCGCAACGCCGAAGCGGCTGGCCAGATCACCGACGAAGCCCTGACGCTTTCCCCCTTGCCGAAAGTCATATGGATGCAGTTGACTATCATCAATAATGAGGCGGCAAAGCGGGCTGAGGACGCCGGCCTGAAGGTTGTGATGAACCGGTGCCCGAAAATGGAATATGGCAAGTTGTGCGGCGAGTGGGGCTGGATGGGTGCCAATTCAGGGCGTATCACGTCGCGGCGCGGAACCATTACCGGCGACCGCATCCAAAGCCTGGGCATCAACAAGGCCGTTTCATGAGCACAACCATTTGGCTGAGGGCTGAAGATAAGCCGTTTGAACGCCGCACGCCGTGCGTTCCCGGTGATGCGGCGAAACTGGTCGCGGCTGGTTACAAAGTTGTGGTGGAGACGTCCGGCGAGCGCGCCATAGCAACAGAGGCCTATGCCGCAGCCGGTTGTGAGGTCGCAGATCAGGGCAGCTGGCGCAGCGCCCCAAAAGAGGCCCTCATTCTGGGCTTGAAGGAATTGCTGGAAGACACCTCCCCCCTGCACCACCGGCACATTCATTTCGGTCACGTGTTCAAGGGACAACCGGGCGCAGAGCAAATGCTTGGCCGGTTCAAGAATGGCGGCGGGCAGCTGTTTGACCTGGAGTGCCTGG
The DNA here is from genome assembly GCA_024227565.1 of Alphaproteobacteria bacterium. GTDB lineage: Bacteria > Pseudomonadota > Alphaproteobacteria > Rhizobiales > CAJQND01 > JAAEUE01. The sequence goes on along the minus strand of JAAEUE010000130.1, from coordinate 3,474 downwards.
TGGATGAGAACGGTCGGCGCATTGCCGCCTTCGGTCACTGGGCAGGCTATGCCGGAGCAGCTGTTGCCGTGGCCGCCTGGTGTGGCCAGCAAAAGGGCGCAGAGCCGTCGCTCGGCGCCTTGTCGGATTATGCCAGTTGTGCAGACCTCACAGATGAACTCTCGCGCGCCTTGGACGATGTGAAGGGCCGCAAACCAGAGGCGATGGTGATTGGCGCACTCGGGCGTTCGGGCGGAGGTTCGGTTGCCTTGTTCGAAGAGCTTGGCCTTGCGGTCACCAAGTGGGACATGGCCGAGACAAAGCCGGGCGGCCCCTTCCCTGAAATTCTGCAGCATGATCTTTTCATAAACTGCGTCTTGCTGGCACCGGGCTGTCCTCCGTTTATCACAAAGCAGATGTTGGCCGAACCAGGCCGGCGCTTGAGTGTGATTTCGGATGTGAGCTGCGATCCGGGCAGCGCCCACAATCCGCTGCCGATTTATGATGCGTGCACAGATTTTTCCGCACCCACGCTCCGGGTTTCCGCAGGCCCTCCCCCCGTTGATCTGATTGCCATTGATCACCTGCCCTCGATGCTGCCACTGGAATCGAGCGAGGATTATTCCAGCCAGTTGATTGGCGCACTGCTCACGCTGGACCGGCCTGAAGACGGTGTCTGGGGCCGGGCCTTGGATGTGTTCAACAAAAACATCAAAAAAGTTTAGGGAGAAAAACAAATGGCGCGCATTCATTGGATTGGCACCGGCTTGTCAACAGTTCCCGGCATCCGCCGTTTGATCGGCAACGGCCACACCATAACGCTTTGGAACCGCACGGTTGCAAAGGCCGAGCAAGCGGCAGCCGGCCTGTCGGGTGATTTCGACATTCGTGCCTTCACCATGGACGCTCTCAAGGACAGCCTGGAGCCAGGCGACGTTGCGATCTCAATGCTTCCAGGAGACTTTCACGTGCCGGTGGCCGACATCTGCATGGCGGCCGGCGCCCACTTTGTCTCCAGCTCCTACATCTCCCCTGAGATGCGCGAGCGCGACAGCGTGGGCAAGGCAAAGGGCCTGTGCCTGGTGAACGAGGTTGGGCTCGACCCGGGCATCGATCACCTGATGGCCCATGTGCTGATGGACGACTATCGCAGCAGCCCCGCTTTCTCTCCGGACAACCGCCTGCGGTTTCGCTCCTATTGCGGCGGCGTCCCCAAGATCCCGAACCCGTTTCGCTACAAGTTCAGCTGGTCTCCGCTTGGGGTTTTGAAAGCGCTTAAGTCGCCGTCCAAGAGCATTCAAAACGGTGAGGTGATGGACACCAGCGCGCCATGGGACGCGCTCAGCAGCTATGAGGCTCTTTTGCCCGACGGGGCTGAGACCTTTGAAGTTTATCCCAACCGGGATTCCCTGCCGTTCATGGATGACTATGGATTTGAGGCCGGCTGGCCGGTGGATCAGTTCGTGCGCGGCACATTGCGGCTCAACGGCTGGGCTGAGGCTTGGGATGAGATCTTCAAGACCGTAGGCGACATGAGCCCTGAGGAGCTCGCCGCCCTGAGCGCGCGCCTGGAAGCGGAGAACCTTTATGAGGAAGGCGAGCCGGACCGTGTGGTTTTGTGTGTTGATCTGCAGGCCCAGCGGGATGGCGCGGACGTGTGGTCAAAGAGCTACGTCCTGGATGCGGCTGGTGATGCCACCCATACGGCCATGGCGCGCCTGGTCTCGGTTCCGGTGAGCTTTGCTGTTGAGGCTGTCTTGAGCGGAGAAATCTCCCCGGGCGTTACTGCAGCCCCCAGCGACCCGGCGATGGCCAGGGATTGGCTGGCCAAGTTGAGCGGCAAAGGCGAGCCCATGGAAATGGTTGACCGGCTCGCCTGACCGGCAGCAGGCGACGTCAATTTCAGAGCCCGCCATTAACCCATCCACCCGGACCTCAGACCCAGTCAGATTTTAAGGTTGAATTGGCAAGATGACTGGGATATGCACCGCATCCATTACTTTGGTGCGCGAGCCCGTAGCTCAGCTGGTAGAGCAACTGACTTTTAATCAGTAGGTCCACGGTTCGAAACCGTGCGGGCTCACCAAAGAAATCAATGGCTTAACTGAATATAGAGTTTGTAATTTTCAATCCAGTAAGCGCATAGTAAGCGCACTGGGCATTATTTCACTCCCCAATCGGTGTATATGTTGACGTTGCCAAGGCAGCTGATCATTCCGAAGGTGAGGAGCTGGTGGGTATAGCCATCCGCCTTGCGCCGGGACTGCCCCGTGGGACCGTCGTAAGGGAGCATAAGAATGAAACTCGTCGCTTTCATCGTCGCCACATTTGCAGCTGCAGTGCTCAGCTCGGATGCCATTGCCGGCGCAATTGCTTACAATTGTGAGATTAAAGCGACGTACAAACTCCGCGACGATGGGCGTCTAGAACTCACCGGTTTCCACAAGCAATTTCTTGGAGGACGCTTTTCTGTCTCTCGAAAAACAGGAGAAGTGATCGGTGATACCCTGACCACCGCCCTCGCCCAATCGACAGAAGTAATTCACTTCGGCGACAAGGGCTGGAGCTTCAAAACCTCAGCCCGCTTCGATAAACAGATTCAGGTGCTCGAAGTTCAGGAATTCAACGAGGGTGACACCAAGCCCTTTGCCGCCTTTTCCATGGGCGGCGCAGGTATTGTGACGGGCATTTGCAAATAAGCGCACGTCAAAAGTCAGTGCGTGATTTCAGTCTCCGCGCTGGCGCCGTTCTCTAACAGAGCGAGCTGCTCGTGAACAAATTCGAGCATGTTTGCCAACTCTTCGTCACTGATATCCTTGAACGGGTCGTTCTTGAGGTGAAGCTCTTTCGGCATCACAGATGCGACGACCTTTACAAACTCAGCTGGCTTTTCCTCCCGCATGGCCGTAAGGGCCTCGGCCCCGTGCTCCTGCCATTCGGCATAAAGGTCAGCAATGAATTGCTCGCCAAGCTTGTTGCGTGAGCCCTTGGGGCGTCCGCCGCCTTTATTGCCCGCTAGAAATCGGCCATTCCCTGGATCTCGTCCTATAGGATTAGCATTCGTCATTTGGAGTTCCCTCCTTGTGATCGTTTCAAGAATTTAGAGGCTTCCTATAGGATCCGCGCCACATTGTGCGCAGCACCGTGTTTTAACTTATTGGCTATCTGTGATCTTACTGTGCTGCCCCCCAGGCGGGAATGGGATACGCGGCAAGATCCGGCCAAATGAGGCCAGGATACTTTCTACTAGGCTAACTTCTTGACTAGTTTGTCCGGTATTATGATACCGCTTCTGAGTTGAATCGTCAAAGGCCTGCTTGACCCCATAGACGGACGTTATGGCATGGCAGCTAGGTCTTGAAAGATGGTGTATCGCGGCGGCTGCATTTTCGAATGATGTATTCGGATTTCAGCCCCTTCATTTAGGATGATGTAATCGGGGCCCTCCCGGCCTTGAGCATCAAGGAAGGAGTGGCGATATGACGTATTTTGTGG
>JAAEUE010000129.1 GCA_024227565.1 Alphaproteobacteria bacterium | reverse complement strand
CGCGACAAAAAAAGACGCGATTGAATCGAATTCCGGCGCAACCCTCGAAGCTGGGCTGATCTGCTCAGCCGGTGGCGTGAAGGGAGATGCGAACAGCTTCGATCCAGCGCCGGTGACCGATTGCCCCGCCTTTCAGGATCCCCTTAAGAACCGACCAGAACCTGCCATCGGCAGTTGCGACTACACGGATTTCCGGGTTGGCATCGACTTCAAAAAACATGAAGAAATTAAAGAAAGACAGATCAAAGAAGCGATCAAGAATGAAACGGAGGCAGAGGCAGGCGGCAAGGGCAAAAAGAAATTTATAGAAAAAGCAGAAAAGCCCGCTGATACCAGCAAGTACGACCGCTCAGAGGTCACGCTTGATCCGGGCGTCTATTGTGGAGGACTGGCCATACGTGGTGGGATCATCGCGACATTCAGTTCAGGCGACTACATCATAAAGGATGGACCGCTTTACGTGACTGAAGAAGCATCGATTGAAGGTGAACATGTTGGGTTCTTCTTTGCCGGGAAAGATTCCAACTTGTACTTCGGTCCTCATACCACCGTAAGCCTCACGGCACCTACCGACGGGGAATTGGCGGGCATCTTGTTCTTCGAGGAACGCTTCAAGAAAAAAGTCAAGCCGCATGCCATATTGAGTGATGGGGCCCGGAAACTTGAAGGCACAATCTACCTTCCAGCAGGTCATCTCTATATCGATGCCGACGCGCCCATTGCCGATAAGTCCGCATATACCGCAATCATCGCAAGCCGCCTGGAGCTGTTTGCCGGCCCCCATCTGGTGCTCAATACTGACTATTCGGCGACGGATGTGCCTGTGCCTGAAGGCGTTGGCGCCATGAACGGTGATGTCTATTTGACCCAATAGGGTGGCATAGAGACAGGCGAGGCAAAACAACCGTCAAATAGAGCGAGCACTGACTCATTCCTTCTGAGCCAGCATGTCGCAGCATTATACATCTGGTTAAATTACCTTCTTGCGCAACACGTGGTATAGCGTCTCCAAATATTTGATAGGAAGAGACACATGCCCAACAGCATCTTGTTCTGGCTCGTCGTAGCACTCATTGTACTGTTCATCATCTGGTGGGCGCTACAGCGCAATCGAAAGAACACGCCCGGCGGCATAGCAACCCCGGATAACGTGGAAAAAAGCAAAAGGCTGCCGCCCGATTCAAGTGGCACAAATGTTCATCCTCCGCGCGAGACCAAATCTGCCGGCTCATCAAGCAGCACCGCAGCACAACCAGCCAAATTGGTTTCGAGCGCCGGCGCCAAACCGAAGGCCAAAACCACGACCAGAGGCAAATCGCGCCCGGCTCCGAAGAAAACGGCTTCGGCACCGGCAAAGAAAGCCACCACAGCAAAGGCCAAAAGAGCAACTCCTGCAAAGTCGAAGGCTGCGGCGCCAAAGACATCGGCCGCTTCAAAGGCCAAGCGAGCTGCCCCTGCAAAACCGAAGACAAAGGCCCGCGCCACCCGCACAAAGGACGAATTGCAGCGCCTCAGCGGCATCGGCCCTAAGATCGACAGCCAGCTGAAAGCCATGAAGATCACCACCTTTGCGCAAATCGCAGCCTGGAAAAAAGCTGATATTGCCCAGGTCAACGAGAAGCTGAAGTTCAAAGGCAGGATCGAGCGTGAAGAATGGGTGCCGCAGGCTAGACTTTTGGCAAAGGGCAAAGAAGCCGAGTTTGCCAAAAAGTATGGCTCAGGCGGCATGAAGAGCGCCTCTGGTCAAACCAAGTCAGGCACCCGCACGCGCAAGTCTTAGGTTCTCTCGACACACATCATTCTATGCCGCCAGGCGCACCCCTGGACGCATGCGCGAGATCATGAGCCATCCGGCGATGGACATGTTGACAAGATTCCAGGCGATGCCATTGATGAACGCCATTTGATAGGACCCGGTGAGATCAAAGATCACGCCGGAGAGCCAACCACCAAGCGCCATGCCGGCAACGGTCGCCATCAGCACGATGGTGACCCGCGTCGCAGCTTGGTTGGCTGGAAAATAGTCGCGCACGATCAACGCATAGCTTGGCACGATGCCCCCTTGCGACAATCCGAACAGCGCCGACACCATATAGAGCGAAACCAGTCCATCGAACGGCAGATAAAACATCAATGCCAGGCACTGAAACGACGACCCAAGGAGCAACGTGCCCAAGCCGCCGATTCTGTCCGCCAACAAGCCTGAGATCAACCTGCTGACAACGCCCAGCCCCAGCATAATCGACAACATTTCGGCACCGCTGGCCGCGCCATAACCAAGATCCAGGCAATAGGCAATCATGTGAACCTGCGGCATGGCCATGGCCACGCAACAGGCCAAGCCAGCAACAATGAGAAAGACTTGCAACACCGGTAACGGTACCGGGCTCTGGTGGAGCGGCTGGGCAGCGGATGCTCCCATGCGGGCCGAGTGTCCCCCTTTGCGCCGCATGAGCAGCACCAGCGGGAACATGGCAACAACAACAAACAGGCCAACGTAAAGATGGGTTTGCCGCCAGCCAACGGTTTCGATGCCAAATTGCAGGATGGGCGGCCAGATTGCGCCAGACAGATAGTTGCCACTTGCTAGTATCGCCACTGCAATGCCTCGCCGGCGCACGAACCAATGAGTAATATCGGCGACCAACGGACCGAACGTGACAGAACTGCCCAGCATGCCGATCAGCAGACATTGCACCGCAAGAAACTGCCAGTAGCTCTGAACAAAAGACGCCAGCACATAGCCTGTCCCCAACACACTTGCACCGAGGATCAAAGGCAGGACAACGCCAAACCGGTCCGAAAGCCGGCCCATGAACACGCCGCCAATCGCAAACCCCATCAAGGTCACCGCAAAGGGCAGTGATGCGCCACCGCGGCCAACGCCAAATTCATCCTGGATCGCCGGCAACACGACAACGGTCGACCAAAGTCCGATGCCGCCAATAGTTGCCAACAACAGGGCAACAATCAACCGGCGCCACGCCGCAGCGCTGTCGGGTTCATCTGGACGTGGACCTGGTGGTGGGATTTTTCTGGCGATGCCGGACGGCGGATTGCTCATGCAAACCATCTAGCGCCAGATGTGCTCTCAGCGCATCCCTTAATTACGCTGCCTCTTCAAATGATTTTTCACTGGTTGCCGGTGCACCTGCATTCCATGGCAACCAGTGTGCACAACTCATAGTTCAATTTGCAACGTTGACCACCTGAGAGCTGCCGCAAAGCCAACGTCCAGTCTCTGAATATCCACCCAAATCTTGGTTTTCCGACCAATTGCGCTTGTATGGTGGCAGAAACTTTGTCAGACATTAGGTGCAAATGAGAGATTGCGCATTCAAGCGCGTCCAATAGGTACTGGGTACCCTTTAATGGGGTTTGGCGCATAACGAAGTTTTCGCGGCGAGCTGTTCGGCTCGGGGCATGCATATCATCGTTTTTCTGCTTGTGGTCTATGACGCCCACATCGGCCGCAGAACATGAGACGGCATTCGCACCACCAGTCATGGGCGATTGGGGCGTCTACTTGAGCGGGGAAGCGGTATTCCTCAAACCCTATCAGGCAGAAGGCGAGTCTCCCGGTTTCGACACGGAAGCTGGGCACAGGCTGGTTGGCGGCATCAACGGCAAGGACGGGCTTGGAATTCGGTTCCGCTGGTTTGAATGGGATCAGTTCAACCGAAACAATGCAGGTGTCGGCGGGCTCATCGAGAGAATAGACCTGGAGACCATCGACGCGGAATTGACCAAGATATTCCAGTTCGGCAATCTTTCGGGCGTTGCCAGCGCAGGATACCGGTATGCGGACTACCGCGAATTTGGCTCCGGCGACGCTGACCAGATGCGCAACAGCAATGGCCTCACTGTTAGCCTCGAATTATCTCATATGCTAACAGACTATTTCTCAGTTTTTGGCAAGGCACGGGCCTCCCTGCAGGCCGCCCGCAAGGGGCTGGACAATGGAGCACCTGTCTCGAACCTATTTTTCACCACCGCCGAAATTCAGCTTGGCGCGGAGGCCAACCTTTGGAAATTCGAAGGCGGCGGGCGCGTCTTCATTCGTGGCGCGGTAGAAGCCCAAAGCTGGAGTGGCGGGCTCATAGGCGACGGCGACAGCGAAGACCTTGGCTTGTTTGGGGGCTCCATTCTTGCCGGAGTTCAGATGCCGCTCGGACCGGGCCAAAGCGATGCCTCACATGGATTCGCAACTGCTGGCCTTAATTCCTCAACTTCACCAAACACAAATCAATCCGGCGCCTACTTAGGCGGAGAGGCCGTCTTTCTAAAACCGTATGAATCGGAAGGTGAAGCTCCCGGTTTTGACACTGAAGCTGGACACAGAGTGGTCGCCGGCATTAGCGGTGAGGATGGGCTGGGGGTTCGATTCCGCTGGTTTGAATGGGGTGAGTTCAACCGGAACAATGCAGGTGTCGCGGGGCTGATCGAGAGACTCAATCTGAAGACCATAGACGCAGAACTGACCAAGAGCTTTGCTCATGGCAATCTTTCCGGTGTCGCCAGCGCAGGGTACCGGTATGCGGATTATCGGGAGTTTGGTTTTGGCGATGCTGATCAGATGCGCAACAGTAATGGGCTGGTCATCGGGCTTGAGCTGTCGCACATGCTGACAGACCACATTTCTGTGTTCGGTAAAGGCCGTGCTTCGCTCCAATTTGCTTCCAAGGGCATGGAAACCGGCACGCCCAGAACCGATCTGTTCTTCACCACCGCCGAAATTCAACTGGGCGCTGAGGCCACGCTTTGGAATTTTGAAGGTGGTGGTCGCGTGTTCATCCGCGGCGCTGCTGAAGGGCAGAGCTGGAGTGGCGGCGTGATCGGCGACGGCGACCAAGAGGACCTTGGGCTTTTCGGTGGCACAATCCTCGCCGGGCTTCACGTGCCCCTAGCCCCAAGCCAGAGTGAAGCCTCCGAGGCGGCGTCAACCGCCGGCCTTTTATCATCCAGCACGCCCGGCGACGATCACATAGGCCTTTACTTTGGTGGGGAAGTCCCGTTACTCAAGCCATTCCAGTCCGAGGGTGAAGCGCCCGGCTTCAACCTTGAGGCAGGACACAGGGTCGTTGGCGGCCTTGAAGGCAACGACGGGCTTGGCCTCAGGTTCCGCTGGTTCCAATGGGATCAATTCAACCGAAACAACGCGGGCGGCCAGCCGCTTATCGAAAGAATAGATCTGGAGACAATTGACGTAGAGCTGACCAAAAAAATCAGTATCGGCAGTGTTCTGGCAATTGCCAGTGCCGGCTACCGGTATGCGGATTATCGGGAATTCGGCTTTTTTGATGCTGATCAGATGCGCAACAGCAATGGTCTGGTTGTCGGGCTTGAGCTGTCGCACATGCTGACGGATTACCTTTCAGTTTTTGGCAAGGCCCGTGCCTCCATGCAGTTCGCCTCAAAAGGTTTGGACAATGGCGCTCCGATGTCCGACATGTTCTTCACCACCTCAGAAGTTCAACTGGGCGCAGAGGCCACGCTTTGGAAATTTGGTGAAGGGGGTCGCCTGTTTGTGCGTGGCGCTGCTGAAGGCCAGGGCTGGAGCGGCGGCGTCATCGGTGATGGAGACAGCGAGGACCTCGCTCTTTTCGGCGGCGCTTTCTTGGCAGGGGTTCATATGCCGCTCTAGCACTTGCGAGCGACAGTAAGCATTTCAGAAGCCCTTTGGTGAGACACAGGTGTAAACGCACCGCTTTCCGAGCTGCAACTTCGCCCTACTCTCGACCCGGATAGCTCACCGCCATACCAGCCCGCACATCTTGCTGGATACCATATTGGGCAAAAGGATACCGGAAACCGTTCTTAGAAAGTGCGGTCATGCCCTCAATCGCTTTACCCAAGTCGGCTGGGGGCAGAGCCATGAGCATTTCGTCGTCCAAGACACCGCCGTACCTGCGTTCTGCAAAGCAAGGAATAGAGAGTGACGGCTCGCGGAGCCGCAGGGCCCTGCCCCAGCTGTCCGCACACGCAGATTCGCCAACAACTGACCAGTCGAATTTCTTGTAACCCGACCATTGCAAACCGTTGATGAAATACATCATCGCACCAGGCGTCGCGTAGAACAGAACAATGTCCGGCGGGTCGAGCCGGCCGGAACTTAAGGGCGCCGTGGCAAGCGCTTCGTAGAGGCCGTCTTCCACACAATGCATGGCCGCCTGGTGGGCCTCTGCCCCGGGCTGGTCTTCAAACCAAACGCCAACCATGTGCTGACCCGACTTCCAGGCCGGATCCTTGGCGTTGCCCAAACCAACCACAGCCCGGCATTGCGCGCCCACCAAATTGTCGGCTGTCACGCCAACAGTCCACCCCAATCTGGCAGTTTGAGCGACCAGTTGGTCCAGCGTATGAACCTCTTTCGGCCGCCGGATGCCCGTTATTGCTTCCATATCGTCCACACGTTCGAACATCTTCATGCCGAAAGGCAAAGCTCGAAGTTTCAGCAAGCTCTGCAGCTCCGACGCTAAACGCGACCAATCCACTTGACCAATCTCCCATTCTGGGGCCGCTCTGCAGACCTTGCAGGCAACCATTGAGCCAAAGCTGATCGTAGACGAACCGTTACATCAACGGAAGATTTGTTGGATCCCTGCCAATATTTCATCTGGTGTTGATGACTTGGCACACCTCATTTGTGGCAACGATTGGTGGTTCGAACCGAATATAGTTATTGAATTTACAAACTATATTCCAAATTATAAGCATCTATAAATTCAGATAAATTTCAATAATTCACATACTGCTCTGTTAAATTTAAAACCGCACCATGTTTCAGTTTTATAAACGGAAGCCTATTGGCGCATTCAGCCCTGGTTCATTTCAAGACTGCTAGGTCTTCTTTAACTCGAACTCAAGTTTTGAGATTAAGAAAATCTACAGGAGGTTGAAATGCTCAAGCGCGCTCTATTCATTTTATTGGCTCTGGTGATGTGGTCCAGTGCATCTGGAAGCGCCTGGGCGAAAGGCCGTTTTGCGCTTGTTATTGGCAACTCCCAATACAGCTCAACATCGACATTGGCGAATCCTGTCCGGGACGCCAATGCGTTCTCTGGACTTCTCGAAACTGCCGGATTTGAAGTGACCGCTGCATTGGACGTCGGCCAACGAGGTTTGCGCCGCGCCGTAAGTGATTTTGCTGACAAACTCGCCGACAAGGGCGAAGATTCTGTCGCACTCGTCTATTTCGCTGGCCATGGCGTGCAGATTGGCGGGGTGAATTACTTGCTGCCAGTGGACGTGAAGGTACAGCGCGCCTCAGACTTTGCCCTCCAGGCAATTCGGCTCTCGGATGTCATGGACGTCATAAACAGCATTCCCAGTAAAACCCGGATCGTGATTCTAGATGCCTGCCGTAACAATCCGTTTGAAGACGTGATTGATAAATCCCAACGCGGTCTTGCACGGGTAGACAATAGCTTCGGCAAGTCGGCGGCAGCGGCACCCGCAGTTGCAACCAACCTGCCGGGTTTGCTGGCCGGCAGCACCACCGGAAAATCGGTTCCTAAGGGTCTTGCAGTCGTCACCGCGCCTCCTGGATCGCTGATTGTGTATTCAACGTCGCCAGGTGCAACCGCGTCTGATGGCAAAGGGGCCAACAGCCCGTTCACCGCAGCCTTGGTTGAAGCCGCCAAGACGCCCGGAGCCTCCATCGAAACAGTGCTTCGCACTATTCGGCTTTCCGTTCACAAGAGCTCAAACGGCAAGCAAACCCCCTGGGAAGTAACAGCACTCACCGAACCGTTCTCATTTTTCCCGGGCGCAGAGGGCGCTCAGCCAGCGCCGATACCACACAAGTCCGATGGAGACTGGCATCACGAGCTGCGCTCACTTACACCCAAGCAAGCCTATGACGTGGTCGTGCTCCAAAACAATGTGACCGTATATCAGATCTATGTGTCGCTATATGGAGACACGCCCCTTGGCATCATCATCCGAGGCATCACGGATCGCCGGATCGAAATGTACTCCTGGTTCGATGCCTTAACACTGAATACGCCTGAAGCCTTTGAGGCCTTTCTAAGACGTTATCCGAACAGCGATTTGGCGCGGACTGCCGAACGTCTGGCCGAACGTGCAAAACAGCGCCTGCGCGCCGTTCAAGCCTCACCCAGCATCCTTGCCCTTGCGTCCATTCCTGAAGTCGAAACGGTCGTGAAAGAAGTTATCAGAAAAGTTCTAGTGCCCGGACCAGAAAGGGTCGTTCACGTGCCTGGGCCGGTCAGGGTCAAGACAGTTATCAAGACCGTCATAAAGAAGGTGCCGGGGCCAGTTAGGGTCAAGACGGTGATCAGAAAAGTGCCGGGACCCGTCAGGATCAAGACGGTGATCAAGATGATTGTCAAAAAAGTGCCAGGGCCAGTCAGGATCAAGACGGTGATCAGAAAAGTACCGGGACCAGTCAGAATCAAGACGGTCATAAGAAAGGTGCCGGGACCCGTCAGGATCAAGGTCAAAACGATTGTACGGCGTGTGCCGGGGCCCGTTCGGACAGTTGTGAGGCGTGTGCGTGTGCCATGTCGCTGCCGGCGCGTGATAAACTGAGCACGGCAGAGCAGCCGGCTTTATCGGAGCGACCAAATATCTCTTAGAAACGGGCAGCTCTCAGGTGTCAGAGAACCTTCTCCATAAACACCTTGCTGCCCCTCCGCTCCGTTTCGGTCCAGCCAAGATACTCATACAGACGCACGTTTTCCGGAATATCGGCATGTGTGGTCAACGTGAGCTTGCCAAGCCCAAATGTGCGAACTTCCCGCTCGGCCTGTTCCAAAAGCGCCCGGCCCAGTCCTAATCCTGTTGCCGCTGGATCCACCGCAACATTGGCAAGCACGGCATGGTCTTCTCGAGCGATGAGAACCAAGCAGCCAACGACCTGCCGCTTGATAACAGCGACCCAGACGATGTTATGTTGAATGTCCTCCACCAGACCGTCAGAGACCGCGGGCAGCTCGATGCCTTTGGTCGCATAGATTGAGTAGGCAGCGTCAATGCAAGTTTCCAATGATGCTGCGTCTTCCACATCGGCTCTGCGAAGTGTCCAGGATGTCATGAGGAATAGTCACAAAGCACTGAGCCCTCTGCAACCAAATTTACGACCCCATCGCGTGGTCGGTTCTGGCTTCAGGGATCACTGTGCTGCCACTGAGAGCTTGTAGATTACATCGGCATCGTCATCTGAAATGAAAATCGTGCCGTCAGACGTCTCGAACACGTCAACCGGCCGGCCAACCACTGCTCCGGCATGGTCAAACCCGGTCACAAAGTCCTCCTGGCTGATCTTTCCATCCGGCCCCCACCTCAGCAACACCACCTTGTAGCCGGAATGCTCGGAGCGGTTCCAGGAACCACGCAACGCAACCAAGGCCGCACCGTTCAGGCCGGTCTGGGCCTGGTGCTTCAAAAAACGGATTGAAAGCGGCGTGGAATGTGCGGTGAACGTATGGGCCGGCGCTTCAATATTGAGCCCCTTGGGTTTGTGCTTGGCAAATTCCGTATCCGGCGTGTTGTCGGCGCCATGGGCATAGGGCCAGCCGTAGTGCTTGCCTTTTTCGATCTGGTTCAGTTCTTCGCGCGGATGATCGTCGCCCAGATGATCGCGGCCTGCATTTACCGCAAACATTTCTCCAGTTTCCGGGTGCCAGTCAAAACCCACAGAATTGCGCAACCCCTCCGCATAGAGTTCCGGCACGGCACCTGGCTTGAACCGGATGATTGCCGAGCGCCAGGGATTGTCTTCAATACACACATTGCAGCTGGAACCGATGGACACATAAAACCAGCCATCTGGCCCCTTTTTAATCGTTCGGGTCGAGTGGCCGCCATCATCGGGCAGGTTAGAGATCAGCGTCTTTTCGAACGTGGCTTCGCGTTTGACGCCATCATAGCGATAGAGATGAACCTTACCCTCTTCAGCCACGTATAGCTGGCCTCCCTCCAGCCAAATCCCATGAGCCTCATCAAGGCCTTTGATCAGTTGGCCAACCCGGTCGGCGCGCCCGTCACCATCTTTGTCGGCATGCACAAGATGCACCTGGCTGGAGCGGGTTGAGACGATGAGGTCGCCTTGTGGTGTCATCTGCATCAGGCGCGCACCGCTCACGCCGGTCGCAAATGTGCTGATCGAATAGGGGCTGCGCACTGTCAGCTTGCCACCTTCTACCGCGCTCACCCGCGCAATGCCCGGGAACAAATAGGCCGCCAACGTGCCCGGAAGCACATAGGACAGGAGTGCAAGCACCATCATGCCCACAATGACCGCGCCTATCACAGACCTAGCTTTTTGATCAGGTTTCATGCGGCCACTATGGCATGAACCTGCTATCCGGTGGTCATCACGGGCGGGCACGCAAGGTCAAATCTTTGCGATAGCCCTATGGTGATCTACAGCGGTGCCTCGCGATCGAAGACCACGCCGATCTCCGTTTCGGTGCGCCAAACGACTGTGCAGTCAGCGAATTCGCCCGTGGCATCGATCGTGAGGCGAAATACGTCTGGGACGATTCTAACCGCCAACGTCCACACCTTGGCTCCGGAGCGCGACAGATCGCGCACAAGACAAGAGATCGATGCACGACGCCTGGGATAGGAGATCGAACCGAAAACGTTTCTCTGCGGAAAGCGCTGGATCTTGCGGCGATCCGACGGATTGAAGTCGTCCATTGAACAATCCCACGGCGGTTACAGCATGGAGGTTAAGCCGCCACACTGACATTTCCCGCACCTTCTCTGTGCGGAACGTCATGTTCCCACCGCGTCACGCCCCGAACATGGGAGGCGTGGCTCTGGTCTCATTTTAATTGAAGAAGATGACTGATCGGTAAAGCCGCGCGGCCCCTAGCCGGGATCAGCCACCAGACCCGCAGCCTCAATGCCGGCAACCGCGCAGGCTGTGTCATTGTCTGAAGTATCACCGGTAATGCCGACGGCGCCAATAATCTCGCCGCGCTTGTTGCGGATCAAAACCCCGCCGCCAACCGGGATGATGCCGTGCGGGGCAACGGCGTTGAGACCAGAGCCAAAATGAGGACGTTCCTTGAACGCCGTTTCCAGGGAGGCAGACCCCATGCCCATGGCAAGTGCACCATAGGCTTTACCGTTTGCGATTTGTGGCCTCATGATGGACGCACCATCAGCTCGTTGAAGAGCCACCAAATGGCCACCAGCGTCAAGTACTGCGACAGTCAACGGTTTGAGTTGAAGCTCCGCGCTTTTCTTATATGCGCTTCGAATGATGGCATTGGCCTTGGCAAGTTTGATCGACATCTGTGTGGTTCCAGAGCTGGAGGAATATTTCGTTAGCACACGCCTTAACGCCGGAAACACAATCTTGTCAAAACGCTTTCCAAGGTGTGGGACGACTGTGTCCTTTTTCAATAAAAATCAAACACATGGACGTGCAAATAACCATTTATTAACCATTCCATGCGTGCATGCGCCAGTTCTAGGCGTTTCGCGTTTCTTAAGAAATTGAGCCTAGTTTTGCCAGCTAATCCAGAGTTCTTTTGGCATAGGGGCGCGCATTGGAACCCATAATAACAAACGGCACTGTGCAGACACCTGATCCTGCTGGCACGCAGACGGCCGCACAACCAGCCACCAACCTGGCACCGCCTGCCGTTGCGTCGGACGCTGTTCCGCCTGCCCTTGCCGTTGGCGAAATCTCCCGAATCAACGAAACAGCCGCTCTTGAACAGATCCGCAATACGCTCTTCGCCATCGATGAAGTGACCTATCTTTGGTCAATTGCCGACGACCAGCTCACATGGGCCGAAAACCTCAATCAGGTTCTGCCCGGGCTGCTGCCCGGCCGAGCAGACACCGGCCGCGGCTTTGCGAGCCTGCTCGATCATGAAAACGAAGACACTCGTTACGACAAAGTGGTTCAGTCAAGCGACGTGGACCAGGGCGAAGGCGTTGGGTATTGCATCGAATACAAGCTCTGGCCGTCTGGAATGGGCAAAGGCGATCCCGTTTGGATTGAAGACAAAGGCCGCTGGTATGCCGGACCGGAGGGCTCTGCCGGCTATGCTGTGGGCGCCGTACGCTCAGTCAATACGCGCCGGGCACGCGAAGAGAGCCTGACGTTCTTGAGTCAATGTGATCCGCTGACCGGCATGATGAACCGCGGCAGAATCATGGAGGCTCTGTCTGACGACATTGCTGCTGCTGAACGCACAGGCAATCCATGCTCCTTCATTTTGGCAGCATTGGACAACCTCGACGTGGTCAACGATGCCTACGGTTTCGATGTGGCAGATCAGGTCATTGCCTCAGTCAGCCAGCGGCTTGCACGCCACATGCGCAACGGCGATTCAATCGGCCGCTATGCCGGTAACAAGTTCGGCATCATTCTGAGCAATTGCAACGAGAAGTCTCTCAACATTGCCGCTGAACGCTTCCTGCAGGCCGTACGCCAGACAGTGATCGAAACCGACAATGGCCCGGTTTGGACCACTGTCTCGATTGGCGGCGTGGTGCTGCCCACCCATGCGCGCCACGTGCACGAGGCTATGGTGCATGCCGAGGATGCGTTGGCCGAGGCCAAGAGCCGCCCCACTGATTGCTTCATCACTTACAAACCCTCCAAGCGCCGCGCGTCCATGCGTGAGCGCAATGTGAACGGCGCCGGTGAAATTGTTGCTGCGCTCAAGCAGAACAGGTTTGTTTTGGCATTCCAACCCATTATGGACTCCATGACCGGCCAACCAGCCATCTACGAGGCGCTGTTGCGGGTTGCTGGCCACGACGGCGAAATCATGTCGGCAGGTCATTTGTTGCCAATTGCTGAAAAGCTGGGACTGATCCGGCTGATCGACCGCCGCGTTCTGGAAATGGGCATCACGGTACTGCAGCGCCAGCCTGAACTTCGCCTGTCCATTAACATTTCCGGCGTCACAGCAACCGACACCCGTTGGTTCGAAATGTTCGTGGACTATATTGCCGAGAACAAGCAGGTGGCCGAACGCCTGACGATTGAAATCACAGAAACCGTGGCGCTCGCCGATCTGGAAGAGATGATCCAGTTCATTGAGCGGCTACGTTCATTCGGCTGCAAGGTGGCGATCGACGACTTTGGCGCAGGTTACACGTCATTCCGCAATCTGCAGGTGCTGAATGTGGACATGGTCAAGCTGGACGGCTCGTTCTGCGAAAGTCTTGCCGACAATCCCGACAACCAATATTTCGTCAAGACCCTGGTCGATATGGCCAAGCGCTTCGGTGTGGAGATCGTCGCTGAATGGGTCCAAAAGCAGGAGGATGCGGACCTGCTGCGCGAATGGGGTGTGAAGTACCTGCAAGGCCATCTGTATGGCGTGGCCTCAATCGATCCGCCTTGGGGCCGGCTTGAGTGGTTCGGCAGCGACAGCGAGCCGGAGCATGATCCGGTGAGAAAGGTTCTGCACGCAGGCAAGCCAGACTTGCCAAGCCTCTGGGCCGGTGGGCCAGACGGTGGCCGTGGCGGAGCATGGTCTCCGCAAACCCACCCGGAACGGCGCAGCAGCGACACTCCACAGGCGCAGGCCGAACCTGCCAGTGAAGCGCCTGCCACAGCAGCACAAACGCCGCCTGTTGTTCCAGCTCTTGCGGAACAGGAAGGCACGTTACAAGGAGCCACAACGGTTCCAGCGGTCGCTCCGGCGGCACCTCCGGTTGCACCTCAATCAGCACCGCAAACACAGCTTGATCCTATGTTGGTGACCGAACCGAGTGCCGCCGCTGCAATGCCTGCAGCACCCGAGCAGAATGAACAACAACCGGTCCCCAGCACATTGACCAGGGATAGGACGGCTCCCGCACAACCCGTGGCACCTGCGACAGATCAGGCGCCGCCGGCTCCACAAGTCTTGGCGCAGGCCACGCCAGACCGGCTTCCGGCAGAAACGCCTGTTGAACCAACACTGGAGACGGCCTCACAAACCACTCCTGCGGCCCCGGCACCGCCCGCGCCAGCAGAAGAGGTCGGCCAACCGCCCTTCGCTGACCGCAAGTTCGACCCGTTCAAGCTTTGGATTGATCAACCAGCCACAGCGGCGCGGCTTGAAGGAAAGGCTACCGACGAGTTGGCCCAACCGGAAGCGGCACTTACGCCCCCTCCTGCGCCAGAGCCCGCTGCTGTTCAGCCCGCCTCAGATCCAGCACAGTCCCATCCGGAACCGGCAGCAGAGGCCTCAGCAACCGATGAGGATTACGTTTCTGTGCTGGCAGATGGTCAGGTCATTCGGCCGCAATATGACGGATTGCAGCCAGCGCCAGAATTCGAGCCGGCTCAGCCCAGTGCCACCATTGCTGAATTTGCACCCTCGACAGAAGCGCCGGATCTTGCCCCGCAACAAGAGCAAAGCTCTCCCGCGCCGGCAGTTCCAAGTCCGCAACCTCAGGCGCTACCAGCGAGCCAGCCGATTACAGGTCATGCACCGTTGCCCGCAGGAACAGAAGATCCATTTGCTGCAGCGCCGATGCCGCCCAAAGCGCCAGCCGTTATGCCCGATCAGGCCATGCAGCCATCCGCACCGGTGCAGCCAGTAGCGCCCGCTCAACCAGCACCTACCGGTGAGCAACCTGATGAGCTTGCCCAGAAGCTGAACAACGCCTTTGGGCACATCATGAACGCGAAGAGCCCTTAAGCTCCTGCGTTAATTGGACGTTTCAGCCAACTTGTTGATTTGATCCTGCATGGTCTGCAGCTGATCTCTAAGGGTCCGGAGTTCTTCAGTGCGTTTGGCGTCTTCCGGCTTGTCATCGGCGGCCGGTTGCGGTGCTTGAGAATCAACGCCGCCCGCAGCGCCCCCTTGAACAAACGGATTGAACATTTGCATGGTCTTTTGAAACATCACCATGTTCTGCTTGACCTGTTCTTCCATGCCCGGAAAAGCCGCCGCGCTGAATGCATCACCGAACTGCTGTTGAAATTTCTCTTGTTCCCGGCTCAGGGAATCGATGGAATATTCCAGATAGCTCGGAACAACCGCTTGCATGCTGTCGCCATAAAACTTGATCAGCTGCCGCAGGAAATTGATCGGCAAAAGGTTCTGGCCCTTGTTTTCTTCTTCGAAGATAATCTGTGTCAGCACCGTGTGGGTGATGTCTTCGCCTGTCTTGGCGTCCTTGACTTCGAAATCATCACCCTCTTTGACCATAGTAGCAAGGTCATCAAGCGTCACATAGGTGCTTGCAGACGTATTGTAGAGCCTGCGGTTGGCATACTTCTTTATGGTGATTGGCTCACCACTTGTTTGCGTGCGCTTTGTCACCGACAACATCCTTTATTGTGCGACGCAGCATAAAAAATGCTGCGCAAAATGCTGCGGTATTTGTGCATGTGCGAGATCCATTTCGCAAGAGCAAATAATCATCTCGATGCTATCTTGATTGGCAATCCGTTCAAAAAGGCGTCAAAATTGCGGCATATGGTCTGGTTTATATGTGTTAACCTTTTGGACCATTGCTTTATTCATGGTGCTTTGCAACAATAGAAATCATATTCATTGTGCAATGCAAAATTCCTGTTTTCGGAGGAAATCGTTATGTCGAATGCAAACGATATCGTAATCGTATCCGCCGGGCGCACACCGGTGGGATCGTTCAGCGGTGCACTTGCCTCGGTTCCCGCTCATGATCTGGGCGCAACTGTGGTCAAAGGGGTTCTCGAGCGCGCCAAAGTCGCGCCAGAGGATGTGGATGAGGTAATTCTCGGCCAGGTGCTGACAACCGGTCAGGGCCAGAACCCTGCACGCCAGGCGGCCATCAATGCCGGCGTTCCAAATGAAGCCACAGCCTGGGTCCTGAACCAGGTGTGTGGTTCAGGTCTGCGTTCGGTCGCCGTCGGCGCCCAGCAGATCGCAACTGGCCAGGCCGACATCATTGTTGCTGGCGGCCAAGAGAACATGTCCATGTCGCCCCACGCCGCTCACCTGCGCGACGGTCACAAAATGGGCGACTACAAAATGGTCGACACCATGATCAAGGACGGACTGTGGGATGCCTTCAACGGCTATCACATGGGCACCACCGCGGAGAACGTTGCCGAGAAATGGCAGATCACCCGTGATGATCAGGACGGCTTCGCAGTTGCCTCGCAGAACAAAGCTGAGGCCGCCCAGAAAGCCGGCAAATTCAAAGACGAAATCATTCCGGTTACGGTGAAGCACCGCAAAGGAGACATTGTCGTTGAAGACGATGAATACATCCGCCACGGCGCAACGGTCGACGGCATCGCCAAGCTGCGCCCGGCCTTCAGCAAGGAAGGCACCGTCACGGCCGCCAATGCCTCCGGCATCAACGATGGCGCGGCTGCGGTTGTTCTGATGAAGGCCGAAGAAGCTGAAAAGCGTGGATTGAAACCATTGGCCCGGATCGCGTCGTTCGCAACAGTTGGTGTTGACCCGGCGATCATGGGCTCAGGCCCAATCCCGGCGTCTCGCAAGGCCTTGGAAAAGGCCGGCTGGTCGGCTGACGATCTAGATCTGGTGGAAGCCAATGAAGCGTTCGCAGCACAAGCTTGCGCGGTGAACAAAGACATGGGCTGGGACACTGACAAGGTCAACGTGAACGGCGGTGCTATCGCCATCGGCCACCCGATCGGCGCATCGGGCGCTCGCGTTCTGGTGACGTTGCTTCATGAAATGGAGCGGCGCGATGCCGGCAAAGGCCTGGCCACATTGTGTATTGGTGGCGGCATGGGCGTTGCCATGTGTGTTGAGCGGGGCTGAGGGTATCCTCGGCAGACCGCTGAATTTGGATTGAATTTCGCCGGGAGTGAGAAGGGCCATTGGGGCCCGGCCGGCTGACAAAAGGGAAATTGACGATGTCTAGAGTTGCTTTGGTCACGGGCGGCACCCGTGGCATTGGCGGCGCCATTTCGGTTGCGCTGAAGGAAGCCGGCTACAACGTGGCTGCGACCTATGCCGGGAATGACGAGAAGGCCAATGCCTTCAAAGATGAGACTGGCATTCCGGTATACAAATGGGATGTGGGTGATTTCGATGCCTGTAGTGCTGGCATCGCGCAGGTGGAAGCTGACCTGGGCCCGATTGAGGTTTTGGTCAACAATGCCGGCATCACCAAAGATGGCATGTTCCACAAGATGACCGCAGACCAATGGTACGGCGTCATCAACACCAATCTGAACTCGCTGTTCAACATGTCCCGCCCGGTTTGGGAAGGCATGCGTGAGCGCAGTTTTGGCCGCATCATCAACATTTCCTCAATCAACGGCCAGAAAGGCCAGATGGGCCAGGCCAACTATTCAGCTGCCAAGGCCGGCGATCTCGGTTTCACCAAGGCGCTGGCTCAGGAAGGCGCACGCAAAGGCATCACCGTGAATGCCATTTGCCCAGGCTACATTGGCACCGAGATGGTGCTGGCCGTTCCTCAGGAAGTTCTGGAAAAAGCAATTCTGCCGCAAATCCCAACTGGCCGCCTTGGCGAGCCTTCAGAGATTGCGCGCTGTGTTGTGTTCTTGGCATCAGACGATGCCGGCTTCATCACAGGATCAACCCTGACCGCCAATGGCGGGCAGTACATGGACTGAGCTGGCCTCGCGCCGGGCAGCCAGGGGAAGGGCCGCGAAAGCAGCTCTTGCCCCGCAGCCCTGCGAAAGCAGGGATCCACCACCGGAAGCCAACAGCACGTCCAGCTATGGGCCCTTGCTTTCGCAGGGGCGCGGGAGGAAAAAGCCCCCCTCACCGTCGTAATCCCCGCGCAGGCATGACGGATTGGGGAAAACCCCGGATCGCTGGCCTAATCCCCGCATCCCCGCGAAAGCGGGGATCCAGAAGCGGCTGGGTTTTGAGATTGCAGCCCTTGGATCCTGGACAATTTGCTGGAGCAAATATCCAGGATGACGGGAGAGATGCGGCGCGGAGTTCGCCACTAAATAGTTGATATTGGAGGTTTTTCTCCAAAATTCTGTTCATCTTCAGTGGCGGAAAACTGCCAAAAATAGCGATTCTGCGAAACGAACCCAAATTCGTGTAAGCGTCTGATTTTGCACCCCGATTCGCGCCATTTAGCCTTTTTGATTGCGTTTTTTGTTCATGTTCGGTGTGGAAGGCCAAGGATCCACAGCCTTGAGCGTGCAGAGGCATCGATGGGTCCCTGCCTTCGCAGGAACGGGTTGATAGCTATTCTTAGTTTGCCCCCGGGCGCCAGCCGCCCGGGGCCATTTCAAATTCTGAAAACTCAAAGCCCGGAGAAACCGTGCAGCCCACCAGGGTCCAGTCACCCAAACTGCGGGCCGACTGCCAAGCATTTATGGGCACGATGACTTGCGGCCTTTGCCCCTGCTCCAGCGCTGACCCTAGAATTTCCGTCCGGCTTTCCTGCCCGTCAGGTGAAATACTCAACTCCAGCGCCGAGCCGGCATACCAATGCCAGACCTCCGCTGCATCCACGCGATGCCAATGGCTAACTTCGTCAGATCTCAACAGAAAATAGATTGCGGTGCCGGCAGCCCGTTCATCCGGGTTGGCTTCCGCCCGCCAAGTCTCACGATAATGGCCGCCTTCCGGGTGAGATTGTAGATCCAGCAGCTCGATGATCTCGTCTGCAGTCAGCGCCATGTTTCTAGAAATTGTCCTTGGCTGTGCGCACTTCTGCAAAGCGCGCGGCGCTGCCGGCGCGGATAAACGGATTGGTTTCCATCTCCAGCGCCATTGTTGTTGGCACGGTGGGCGTTCCGTTTGCCCGCAGTTTTTCGATTTCCGCAGCTCTGGCCTTCAAGGCCGCATTGTCGGGTTCAGCGGTTACTGCAAAGGCCGCGTTTGCTTGTGTGTATTCGTGGGCGGAATAGACAACCGTTTCGGGTGGCAAGGCAGCCATCTTCTCCATTGACGACCACATCTGATCCATCGTGCCTTCAAACACCCGCCCACAGCCAAGCGGAAACAAGGTGTCGCCGGCAAAGCAAATGCCATCGTCAGCGAAGTGATAGACGATGTGCCCCAGGGTATGGCCGGGCGTTTCAAGCACTTGGGCGATATGACCGCCGAAATCGAACGTCTCACCTTCTCCAAGCGCCAGATCAATGCCGGGCACCTTGGAGGCCTCCGGTTTGGGCCCGACGATCATGCAGCCGGTTGCCGCTTTCAGAGGCGCATTGGCTTGTGTGTGGTCCGCATGATGGTGCGTTGTCAGAATATGGGTAAGCGACCAACCCGTATCCGCCAAAGCCTGCTGTACTGCGCCTTCTTCAGGCGCATCGATGCTGGCAGTGACGCCGGCCTCGGCATCGTGAATGAGAAAGCCATAGTTGTCGCTGAGGGCGGGAAACTGGTGAACCTGTAACTTGGCCATGGGACGCTCCATTATCTTTGTTCCATGATTGATCGCACGTCGGCGCTGTCTCGGTCCAGAGCTTATGCTACATTGCGAAAATGGATGTGGTTGACCTCAGAGATTTCTATTCCCGCCCCCTTGGCCATATGGCAAGGCGGTTGATCACACACCGGATTCGCGCCCGGGTGCCGGTCCACAAGGGCTTGCGCATTATGGGCCTTGGCTATGCGGTTCCTTATCTCGATCCGTGGCGGGCAGAGGCGGAAAGAGTGCTGGGCTTCATGCCGGCCTGGCAGGGGGTTACGCACTGGCCTCCCGGAGGCCCAAGCGCCACCTGCCTGGCCGATGAAACCGAATTGCCCCTGGAGGACAGCTCCATTGATCTTGCCCTTGTGGTGCACAGCCTGGAGTTGACGGAAAGTCGGCGCGCCATGCTGCGTGAACTGTGGCGGGTGATGAGCCCGCAAGGCCATGCCGTGTTTGTGGTGCCAAACCGCAGAGGCATGTGGGCGCGGCTCGATTCAACCCCATTCGGCCACGGGCGCCCGTTTTCGCGCGGCCAGTTCACGCAGTTGCTGCGCGATTCCATGTTCAACCCTGGGGGCTGGGCCCATGCCCTGTTTGTGCCGCCGATCGAGCGCGGCTTTGTGATGCGCTCCGCCCCTGCCTGGGAGCGCGTTGGTTTGATGAGCGGCCTGATGATGTCCGGCGTAATCATCGTAGATGCGCAAAAGCAGGTATTTGCTGCGGTCCGCCGCGAGCGCCAGAAGGAGATGGTGCCGGAACTGGCACGAGCACCGGGCGCAGCAGGCAATGCTATTTCGACAACAGAAAAACGGCGCGCTCGGCCATAAGGTTGGCCATCGCTCCGCCGCGCAAGCCGGTCAGTTGGCGGCCCTCTCCGTCGAATGCAATTTCCTGCTCGACGGTCGCGCCGATCTCATTGGCCAGGCCGCGGAAATCCTTGATCGAGCAAAAATGTACGTTCGGAGTCTCGTACCACGGGATAGGCAGATTCTCGCTGAGCGGCATATGCCCCTTCATGGCAATCTGATAGCGCACAAGCCAATGAGCAAAGTTGGGGAAAGAAACGATCCCCTGACGGCCAATGCGCAGCATTTCATCAAGCACCACCTTCGGCCGATCCGTGGCTTGGATGGTATGGCTCATGATGACATAATCGAAACTCTTGTTCGGATAGGTCTCAAGATCGGTGTCCGCATCGCCCTGCACCACCGAGAGCCCTTGAGCCACGCACCGGTTTACGCCAGCCTGGCTCAGCTCCACGCCCCGGGCTGCAACATTCTTGCGATCGGAGAGCATTTTTAGGAGGCTGCCGTCGCCGCAACCCACATCCAAGACCTTTGAACCTTCTGCCACCATGTTACAGATCAGCTGAAGATCGCTGCGATCGCGCGGTGGCTTGGGGGTCAGTTGGGAGAGTTCGCTCATGGTGCCCAGCTCGTCAAACCACGTTGCCGGGCGGCGGAATTCAGGAAGCCGGTTACGGTTTCAAACAATTCAGGCACGTCGAGCAGGAAGCTGTCGTGCCCTTTGTCGGTTTCGATCTCAACAAAGCTCACGTCGGCTGCCGCGCCGTTTAACGCCCGTACAATTTGCCGGTTCTCAGACGTGGGGAACAACCAGTCTGAGGTGAACGACACAATGCAGAACCTGGTTTTTGTATTGGCAAAGGCATTGACTGTCTGGCCATCGAAATCAGCTGCAAGATCAAAATAGTCCATGGCGCGGGTAAGGTAGAGATAGCTGTTGGCATCGAACCGGTCGACGAACGTCGAGCCTTGGTACCTCAGGTAACTCTCCACCTGGAAATCAGCATCAAACCCGAAGGTCACCGCCTCCCGGTCTTGCAGATTGCGCCCGAACTTGCGGTGCAGCGCAGCTTCGGACAGATAGGTGATATGTGCAGCCATGCGGGCAACGGCCAGGCCTTTGTGCGGGCTGGTCTGATGTTCGCCATAGTCGCCGCCATGCCAATTGGGATCCGCCAGCACAGCTTGGCGCCCCACTTCGTGGAACGCGATGTTTTGGGCCGAATGCTTCGTGGCCGTGGCGATGGGTAAAGCGGAAAACACCCGGTCGGTGTATTTCGCTGCCCAATCCAAAACCTGCATTCCCCCCATGGATCCACCCATGACGCAGAACAGATCGGGGATTTCCAAATGGTCCAGAAGCATCACTTGGGCACGCACCATGTCAGCAATGGTGATCACTGGAAGGCTATGACCGTAGGGTTTCCCGGTGGCCTTATTGATGGTGGTGGGGCCTGTAGATCCCATGCACCCGCCGATGACGTTGGCGCAGATGATGAAATATTTGTCCGTATCAACAGATTTGCCCGGACCAATGAGCATCTCCCACCAGCCGGGCTTGCCCGTGATCGGGTGCACACCGGCGCAAAACTGATCGCCGGTGAGAGCGTGGCACACGATGATGGCGTTAGACTTGTCGGCATTGAGCGTGCCGTAGGTCTGGTAGGCAAGCGTGAAGGGCGCCAGTTCCATGCCACTGTCGAGCTTCAATGGCGTGTCTTCGCCAAAGTGCGCGTAGTCGCACGGCAGAGTGTCGGCATCGACAATGGGGTCGCTCTTGGAAGCCATTTGCATCTGTGCCCAGTGGGTTACGCGTTATCGAGCTGTTGGGGGCGCTAGCTAGATGGGCCCCTGTGCTGGTGTCAATGATTTCTTTGCAGCCAAAGCCCTCACCGGGGCTATGAAAACCCTTGGCAGACTGGTAGAAGCCTATCCCCATTTTAAGAAGATATCACGCGAGGTTCACCATGGCCGAGGCAAAAGGCCCGCAGGCGCAAACTGGCATTGATGACATTGTGATTTACGTACCTGGACGGAGCGCAGCTTCGCCAGGCGTCAAAACCCATAAGCTTTCGTCGAATGAGACGCCACTTGGGGCCAGTCCCAAAGCAATCGAGGCGTTTCATGCAGCAGGCGCCAACCTGGAGCTTTATCCTGATGGCGCAGCCCATGATTTGCGCGATGCCATTGCCGCACACTATGGCCTGAACCCGGAGCGCATTGTCTGCGGCACCGGATCGGACGAACTGCTGTCCCTGCTTGCCCAAGGCTACTTGGGCCCCGGCGATGAGGCGATCTATTCCAAGCACGGCTTTCTGGTCTACGACATTGCCATCCGCACCAATGGCGCGACACCGGTGATTGCGCCAGAGGTGGATTACACCACCGACATTGACGCGATGATCGACCTGGTCACCGAGCGCACGCGGGTTGTCTTCCTGGCCAACCCCAACAACCCGACCGGCACCTATGTGTCTTTCGCCGAGGTTAAACGCCTGCATGCCGCTTTGCCGCAAAACTGCCTTCTGGTGCTCGACGCGGCCTACGCGGAATATGTGCGCAAGAACGACTATGAATCCGGTATCGAGCTGGTGGCCACCGCCAACAATGTGGTGATGACCAGAACGTTTTCGAAGATCTATGGTTTGGCCGGTCTGCGCCTCGGCTGGGCCTATTGCGCGCCTGGCATTGCTGACACCCTGAACCGCATCCGCGGGCCCTTTAACGTGAACGCACCTGCCATTGCTGCAGGTGTGGCGGCGTTGAACGATGTGGAGTTTACCGAGGCTGCAGTGGCTCACAACGATGAATGGCTGGTTTGGCTCTGCACGGAGCTGGAAGCACTTGGCCTGCAGGTTACCCCCAGCGTTGGCAACTTCATCTTGATCCACTTCCCGGAGGACGAGGCCCACAGCGCCGCGAAGGCTGACGCCTTTTTGCTGCACCGAGGCGTCGTGATGCGCCAGGTTGGCAATTACAAGCTGCCGAATGCCTTGCGGATGTCGATCGGTACCGAGGAAGCCAACCGCGCCACGGTCGCAGCTCTGGCAGAATTCTTGGGCACACCAGGCTGAGCCTTGTGAGCGGAAAGCAAGCCGATGTTTGACAAAATTGCCCTGATCGGACTTGGGCTGATTGGCTCATCGCTCTGCCACGTGATCCGCCGGGAGGGGCGGGCGGGCAAGATTACGGGGCATGCCAGAAGCGCGGAAACCCGTGCGACAGCTCTGAAAATCGGTCTGGTGGATGAGATTTTTGAAGACGCAGCCGCCGCAGTCGATGGCGCGGACCTGGTTATTTTGTGCGTGCCCGTCGGCGCTATTGGCACGGTGGCTGAAGCCATTTCAGGAAACCTGAAAGCCGGTGCGATCGTTACTGATGTGGGCTCGGTGAAGGAAACCGTCGTGCGGGACATCTCGCCCCATCTTCCAGATGGTGTGCACCTGGTGCCCGGTCACCCCATCGCTGGCACCGAGCATAGCGGTCCTGAATCCGGTTTTTCTGAGTTGTTTGAAAATCGCTGGTGCATCTTGACGCCCCTGCCGGACGGAGATGAGGCCACCACCCAGAAGTTGGAAGCGTTTTGGATTGCGTGTGGGTCAAATGTTGAGCGCATGGAGGTGGCGCACCATGATCTGGTTTTGGCCATCACCAGTCACGTGCCTCATCTGATTGCCTACAACATCGTAATGACGGCCAAGCATCTGGAAGATGTGACCGACAGCGAGGTGATCAAATTCTCTGCTGCCGGCTTTCGCGACTTCACCCGGATTGCGGCATCGGACCCGACCATGTGGCGCGATGTGTTCTTGAACAACAAGCACGCTGTTCTGGAAATCCTCGGGCGCTTTTCTGAAGACCTCGCCGCCTTGCAAAGGGCTGTGCGTTGGGGGGATGGCGATATGCTGTTTGATCTTTTCGCGCGCTCACGTGCAGTGCGGCGCGGCATTGTTGAAGCTGGTCAGGACACTGATGCTCCAGACTTTGGGCGGCGGTCCTAGTTGGGCTTGAAAATCGGGGCGAGCTTCAGAAGCTTGAACGGCCCAAAATAGAGCTTTCCGTTCTTGATGCGGAAATCGGTGATCACTTCACCGTTGGGGTTGTTGCCGGATAGCATTTTGAACAGGCCCTTGGAAATCTTTGCATCATTTGCTGTGAGGCGCCCGGCGGTCACCATTTTGTCGATGGCGTTGTCCAGATTGAGGACTGCGGTTTTGACCTTGCCGCTCAATTGGCCTTCTTGGCTGGCGGTGACAAACCCGCTTGAGCGGGCGGTGATGGCCTCCTGCTTGACCTCCAGTTGATTGATCTTCAGCCGGCCCTCATTCGCGGCCCAAATCCGTAATGTTTTTTGCAAGTTGGCCGCAAGTGGCATGGGCAGGCGTTCGGCGATGCCGTTGAAGTTAATTGCGTCAAGCTTGATTGGCCCCCCATCCGCAGGATCGCGGAGCGGCCCGTCATAGTGCAGCGTGTCGGCTGTTGCCGCGACGGCGTAATCGGCCTGGCCTTCTTTCAGCTCGCGTTCAATGCGGCCATGCAGATTCAACTTTTCGATCTGAAAGTCCCCGAGGGAAAAGTTTGCAGCACCCGCCTGATCTGTGATGGAGCCGGAGATTTTCTCGAACAGGATCGAGACTTCCGGGTTTATTCGATCTTTCAGCACCACGCTGGCAAGACTGGGTTGATGATCAGCTTTGATCAGTGTGGTGGTCTCCGAGCCTCCGCCCCGCGAAAGCTCTAACTTGAGAGGAGCGGTGAGCTTCAAGATGATGTGCCACGGCTTGTAGGCCTGCGCGACGGCATCGACACTTTGAAACTCAATCGCCAGCCTGGACTTTTTGTTTTTCTTTTCCAGGGCAAACCCGTTGCAGCCAACCTCAATGCGGAACGGATAACCGCCCCAACTTTCCTTGGCGCAGACCAGACTGAGGCCCTTGGTTGCCGACTTTTCGCGCCATTGGGCAAACTTTTCCTGAGCAATCTGTGAGATCACAACCCAGCCGACCGACCACGCACCCCAGAGTGCCAGGACGGTCAAAAGTGGCACGAGCATACGCCAGGGTTTCTTCGATGGGTTCATTCTTGTAAGTGACGACGTTAGGTGTTCTCAAATACGGGTCTTAATGATGGACGAGTTCTGGGTGTTTGGCTATGGCTCGCTGATGTGGAAGCCTGGGTTTCCTCATTTGGCGCGCTCGCCTGCGCGCCTCTATGGGGCACACCGGCAGCTCTGCGTCTACTCCTTTTATCATCGGGGAACAGAAGACCAACCAGGATTGGTTATGGGCCTGGACAAGGGCGGGGCCTGCCGCGGGGCAGCCTACCAGGTTGCGCCGGAACATTGGGAAGATACGGTGGAATATCTGCGGGCGCGCGAACAGGTGACCATGGTTTACCGGGAAGAGTATGTGCAGCTCAAGCTTCTGGAGCCGGACCCCCGGACGGTGACAGCTCTGGTGTATCTGGTTGACCGGACCCACGTGCAATATGCGGGCAGTCTTTCAGTCGATGATCAGCTAAGATTTGTCCGGCAAGGGATAGGTCACTCCGGCGAGAACCCGGAATATGTGGTGAAAACGGTCGAGCATATGCGCGAGTCCGGCATTCACGACAGCAAACTTGAAGAGCTGGTGCGCCACCTTCAGAACGGCACTAGAGCGGCGTAAGACGGGTTGTTCCTCGTCTAGACATCTCACACCGCTCTAGGCGGCCGTTGCTTGTGGGGCAGCAATTTCGTTCAAACCGAACAAGTCAATGTGCTCGTCTGAAAATCCATCTCCCGGGACAATAGCCTGAGGCCGGCGCACTGGGGCAGAGGGGCGAAGACGCACCACTCCGCCAAGAGCAGGCTTCAAGTCGCAGACAATGTCTTCAGCTTCCTGGTCATTTTCAGCCAGAAGGTGGACATGCACCTCATCGCCGCCTGAAGCCCGAATGAGCTTTGCAGCCTCCCGGCTGGCACATTCCCATACAGCTGGGAAGCGTCCGATCGCCAGGGCATCCCTGCTGCCATCAGGGCGCTTGTTGGCGATGACATACACCGCGCCGGGCAATGGCGGACAGGAGCCGGGCTTGTAGATCGAGAAGATGTAACGGGACCCGGATTGGCCTGACCAATAATGAAAACGACCGCCCAGACGAAGGGTTTCTGACGTTGATGATGTGGTGTTTTTGATGTTCTCGTTCATGAGAACAAATATAGAACATTGATCATTAATAGCAAGTAAATTTTGCTTAGAATGTCAGCCGCATTTTGAATGGCCGCACGACAGGCATGTCTCGCAGCCTTCCTGGAACGTGAGAGCCGCATCGCCGCAACGTGGACACTGGCGCATGCTGCTGCCAACGCCATCGTTCACCACCATCACCTGTTTGGCCGCCTCTGGGTCTGCCAGTTCGCCGGCCTGACCAGGCTTCAAGAAACCTGTGTCCACCATGTGCCGCTCAATAATGCCGCCGATCGCTGCCAGCAGGCTGGGCACATACTTGCCCTCCATCCACTGGCCGCCGCGCGGGTCGAAAACCGCTTTGAGCTCTTCCACCACGAACGACACATCGCCGCCACGCCGGAACACCGCTGAGATCATCCGGGTCAGAGCAACCGTCCAGGCATAGTGCTCCATGTTCTTGGAGTTGATGAAAATCTCAAACGGCCTGCGCCGGCCGTTTTGAACGATGTCGTTCAAGGTCACATAGATGGCATGGCTGGAATCAGCCCATTTGAGCTTGTAGGTAAAGCCTGGCAGAACCTGCTCACGCTCCAACGGCTGCTGCATGTAGACCACGTCGGCGCCATCCTGGTCCGCAAAAATGGGCAGGGTGGCCTCCAGGGGCAACAGGGGCTCGGCACTTGTTTCATCTTCACCGGCAGCATCACCGTCCGAAACGCTGAGCACGGATCCGGTGATCTCGTTCGGGCGATAGGTAGTGCATCCCTTCAGACCGCTTTCATACGCCCGCGCATAAACCTCGCGGAAATCTTCAAACGAGATTGTTTCAGGCACGTTCACGGTTTTTGAGATCGAGCTGTCCACATGCGGCTGCATTGCTGCCTGCATGGTGATGTGATCGGCCGGGGTAAGGTCCTGCGCGGTAACGAAGTAATCAGGCAGCTCTGCATCGGCGCCAAACTTCGCCCTGTAGGCCCCATGGGCAAAATCAGAGACGGTTTCCGTTCTGCGGTTCCCGTCCGGCTCCAGCACGCTGCGCTGATAACTCCAGGCGAACACTGGTTCTATGCCCGAGGAGACGTTGCCGGCAAACAAAGAGATTGTCCCGGTAGGCGCTATTGAAGTGAGCAGTGCGTTCCGAATGCCATGCCGGCCAATCGCTTCGCGCACGTCCTCCTCAAGCCCCGCGATATGGGGCCGGGCCAGATAGGCCTCCTTGTCGAACAACGGAAAGGCGCCCTTTTCTTCTGCAAGCTGCGCGCTGGCAAGATAAGCAGCCCGCTCGATCTTCTGCATCCAGGCGCCAGCCTGACGGGCCGCAGCATCAGAACCATATTTCAAGCCACACATCATCAGCGCATCAGCAAGCCCGGTTACGCCAAGACCGATGCGCCGTTTTGCTTCAGCTTCCTTGCGCTGGGGCTCAAGCGGATAGCGCGAAATGCTCACCACATTGTCCATCATTCGAACGGCGGCGGTGACAAGGCGGGCCAATTCATCTTCATCAACCGCTGCCTTGGATCCGAAAGCATCAGCCACCAGAGCAGCCAGATTGATTGAGCCCAGAAGACACGCGCCATAAGGCGGCAGAGGCTGCTCACCGCACGGATTGGTGCTGTTGATGGTTTCGCAGTAGCCCAGATTGTTGGCTTGGTTGATACGGTCAATGAAGATCACGCCCGGCTCGGCATAATCAAAGGTTGCCCGCATGATCTTGTCCCAAAGCTCGCGTGCCTTGATGGTTTTGTACACCGTCCCAGAAAACACCAATGGCCAATCGGTATTGGCCTTCACCGCCTCCATGAACGCATCGGTGACCAGCACCGACAGATTGAACATGGCCAGGCGCCCACGTTCACGCTTGGCGGAAATGAAATCCTCAATATCAGGATGGTCGCAGCGCATTGTCGCCATCATGGCGCCGCGCCGGGATCCGGCCGACATGATGGTGCGGCACATGGCATTCCACACATCCATGAAGCTGAGCGGTCCCGATGCATCCGCGCCAACCCCGCGCACCGGCGCGCCTTTGGGCCGGAGCGTGGAGAAGTCATGCCCAATGCCGCCGCCCTGCTGCATGGTGAGGGCTGCTTCCTGGAGACCGGCGAAAATATTCGCCATGTCATCTTCCAATGTGCCCATGACGAAGCAATTGAACAACGTGACCTTGCTGCGCCCGGTTCCAGCCCCCGAAAGAATGCGCCCGGCCGGCAAAAAGCGATAGCCGCTTAAAGCTTCGTAGAATTCCGCTTCCCGCTCATCCCGTGCACCCTCAGGCTCGGCAACCGCAAGGGCACGAGCCACCCGGCGCCAACTGTCTGCAACAGACTTGTCGGCCGCAATGTCGGGCGTGCCGGCAAAACGGTACTTCATTTGCCAAATATCGCCTGAGATGGCCGGCAGGCTCTCAGGTGTGATGGTTGAATGTTTGCTCATGCTGCACGGTGTCTAGAGAGTGGCCAGAGGAACGAAAATGTTCCCTCTTTGTTTCTACCACATCTGGTCCCTTCCCTGCAAGTCGATGACAGGTGCTGATCCACCGGTATGGTTAACGAAACGCGCTTCAAAGAGCTCCTGAGTTCGCCAGCTGGCTTGTTCTGGTGCCGGGAAACAGACCTGTGCGCACCCACGACAAGATCAACTTGGAATATTCTCGGGCAAATCGAGCCGCCGTTCGGGCGTTGGTCCACCATTTTTGCGAGGGCATCTTAACCGGATGCGGGATGAGCCGCAGGCCCGGCATGGCGTTGCCAAACTCGATCAGGGTGCGCGGCATATGGAATGCCGAAGTCACCAGGATCAGGCTTTTGTAGTTGTTCTTGTTGGCCCAGTCTGCAGCCTCCAGTGCGTTGCCAATGGTGTTTTTCGCAACCCGGCCAAGATCAACACAACAACTGAACACCTCCTTTGAGGTTTTTGTTGCCTCAACAAGCTGTTTGGAGGTGGTGGCCGGATGAACCCCGCTGATCAGCAACCGTTTGCCCTTTTTGCTTCGCAAGAGCTCGAGCCCGGTCCTGATACGCCCTGTTGCCCCGGTGAGAACCACAATTGCATCAGCCTTCTTATCGCTCAGCTGCACCTGCTGTTCGAGAGCGGAGGTAAACCTGAAAAAGCCGACAATAAGCGCAATCGAGACGAGCATGCCCGCCAGGACAATCAAGCCTGCCAGCTTCGAGGTCCGGCGTTCTCGCGCCGGCTCTGGTGGGATCTCAGCCATATCAATCAAATTTCGCCAACTCGGCACGTTGCTCTCAATTTCCTATTGAAACCAAGCATCACAATTTGTCCAGTCGCGTGAAGCGTTCTTGAGACTACAGAACACGCCGGAGCATGCTGACAACAGCCAGTCGTGCAGTGGTTACACTGATTAATGTGGCCACAAGAGGGACAATTGTCAGCAGAGCATAATTCTCTGGCGAGAACGCCAGTGGGCCATATAGAAGCTGCCGGCCCACCTGGGCGAGATCGCCGGCCTGATCGCTCTTGGTGGCGAACCCTAGAGCTGCAAAACTGGCCAGCCCCCCGATCATGCCGATGATTCCGGCGCGGGCCCCCATCTTCAGGAAGTGGCGTTGCACCTGAAACGCAATGAAGCTGTTCTCGGCGCCAGCCAGATGCAACACCTGAATGGTATCTCTGTTGGCCTCCATCGCGGCCCGTGTAGCGAAGATCACCAACGCAACGGCCGCAATCGAAACCAGCAACAATATGCCATAGCTCGACAGTGTAAACGTGCCCGCCGTGCGGGTGATTTGCGCTTGCCATTGGCGATGGGTGTCAAGGCTGCCGCCGGGAACCTCAACAGAGATGGAGTTGGCAAGCTGATCGTAGTCAGGCGGATTGTCCGGATCGATTTCAACCGAAATGAGCCGGGGTATCGGCAACTCCTCGAGCACCTTCGCAGAGCCCAGCCAAGGCTCCAACAGCTCGGCAGCATCCGACTTGTCCAGCACGGTGGTCGCCGTGACCCCCGGCGTGGCTTTCAACACCTCAAGCGCCTTGTCGATGGCGGCCTGCATTTCCGACCCATTGGCCGGTCTGATCTGAACCGTGACTTCACTGGCAATGTTGGAGGACCAGAGGTTCACCGATTTTGAGACAATGATCAGCGTGCCCAGCGCCAGGCAGGCCAAATAGCACATGATGCTCATGGAGGCCGTTAGGGCACGGCCCGACAGACCGGTATCCGGCAGGATTTGGCTGAAAATCCGGCCTTTGTACCTTGATTTGGCAGGTTTTGGCGCGCGTGCTTGCATCTTTTCAAGTTCACCCGGTCACGTTGAGTTCGCCGCCCTTCAGCTGCAGGCGCGGTGCTGAATATTGATTGAGGAGCTCCAGATCGTGAGTGGCCAGCACCACTGTGGTCCCGACCTTGTTGAGTTCAATGAACAGTCTGAGAAGGCGCTCGCCAAGAGCAGAATCCACATTCCCCGTGGGCTCATCGGCAAGCAGCATATCCGGTTTGCTAATCACTGCCCGGGCAATCGCTGCGCGCTGTTTCTCCCCGCCCGACAAAACGGGGGGATAGGAATCAGCCCGGGCGCCCAGGCCCACCCACTCGATCAGCTCCATAACATCGTCACGATAGGAGGCCGGTCTCTGTTTTTGCACCCGAAGCGGCAAGGCTACATTCTCAAATGTGGTGAGATGGTCAAGCAGACGGAAATCTTGAAACACCACGCCGATCTTGCGCCGCATCTTGGGAAGCTTGCTGGGGGAGATGGCTGCGATATCGGCACCGAAGATCCGGGCGTTCCCCCGGCTCGGCTTGAGCGACAGAAACATCAACCGCAGCAAGGACGTCTTGCCGGCACCAGAAGGCCCCGTGAGAAAATGGAACGAACCCTTCTTTAGATGAAAATTGACGTCGCGAAGCACTTCGGGCCCCAATCCGTAGCGCAAGCCAACATTTTCAAACCTGACCAAAGAACTCTCTCCCCATTGGTTCTTCCGCACAAATGTGCCGGTTCTGGACGTTGTGTTAACCGCCCCTTAACCCGGTTTCGCGCTAACTAAGCCTCAGATTAGACAGCCCAACATGGCTAGCCTTTCGAATTCGAATCACTCAACAAGGCAACGTGGATGATAATCACCTGTCCAGACTGTGCAACATCCTACGAGCTCCCAGACACAGTAATTGGTGATGAGGGCAAACTTGTGCAATGTGAAGGGTGCCGGAAGATCTGGACGCATATGGAGCCGTTGCCCGAATCGGAGCTGATTTTTGACACCTCCCCTTCGGCTGAAGGCGCTGAAATCCCGGACCCTGTGGCCGCCGCGTCTCCCCAATTCTATGAGCCCAACATTGAAGAAGGGCCCCTGCTCGAAACGTCGGCGGATGCGGTAGATTTCGAAATCAACGAGCCAGAGCAGATTGAGACCCTCGAGTTCGAAGAGATCCCAGATGCACCCGGCACGGCGCTCGTCGTCGTTGAGGCACCGGCCCATGAGCCCCCTCCGGCCGCCGAACCTCTGGAAACGATTAATGTAAAATCTGAAGCAGCCCGGCTGGCACGTGCTTCTGCAAGTGCGAAACTGGCATTTCAACGCAAGCGGCAAAACCGGATGAAAACCATCAGGGGATGGTGCGCGCTGGCGGCCAGCGTGGTTGTGCTAACAGCGCCGGCTGTGGCCTTCCCGCGGCAGGTCACGGTCTTGTTCCCTGCCGCCGCCCAGCTCTATGCCAAGGCGGGAGTGAATGTGAACACGCGCGGCCTTGAGTTTCGGGAGATATCTTATAGGCGCGTTCTGGAAGAGGGCGCCCTTGTGCTGGAGATTGAGGGCAAGGTTGTCAACGTGTCGCAAGTCACCCACGAGTTGGCGCCGCTGCACGTCTCCTTGCTCGATGATCACAAGCAAAGCCTCTACAGCTGGACACTCAATGCAGAACCGGAAACGGTTGACCCGGACGGAGCGGCGACGTTCAAGACACGTCTGGCCGCACCGCCCAGTGATGCAACGAACCTAAGGGTAAGGTTCGCGCTCCCCAACGAAACGCACTAATTGAATGAGTTGAACAGAACGTGCAGACCGCACCTCCGGTCTGCAACGGACACTGTCCTCAGTGTGCGGTCATTACTGGCTTGATGATCATCTGATCGTGGTCTGGTTTCCCAGGCCCCTTCACACCTACATCTTTTTCCACCAGCAACTCCAGTTTACGCAACTCTGACTGCTCTTCTTCCAGTGCGTCATTGGCCAGGCTCTTTTGAACCTCCAGTTCGGCAATGGATTTCAGTAAGTTGTCGCGCCGCCCGCGTGAGGCTTTCGCCGTCGTCGGGTAGCTGAAATGACTTGGATCAGACACTCCAGAACGCTCTTCCTCGTTGGAAATCATCTGAAGAAGGTCGTTCTCTTTTCTCGCAAAGTCCGCGATCATGGATTCAATATCCTGAACGTCTCTTTGCTTTTCCTCCACCTTGAACTGCTGGAGGCGAATTAGGGTATCGCGTGAACGCATCGATTTGGCCCCTGCTTACTCACTCAACTGATACAAACTCAATGTTGATTCTCGTGTTCCGGCGAACGCGCCTTCACACCCCACGGCGAATCAACTACTCAGTGAAGGTTCTTCTCTTCACAGGGGCTGATCATGCATGTGAAGGCTTTAAGGCCCGGTAAACCGTGGTGAAGAAATGTGACAGTGGTTCCAAGAGGCAGGGAAACTGGGCATTTTGCGCCTGAACCCGGCACAGTTCGTTGCTTTTGTTAGCTCACGCGATGCCTTCAAGATGGTAACGAACCGTATATTCTGCTTAAGAAAATTAGGTTTTGTTAACCAATTGAAGCGTATTTTTAACCATCGGAATTAACCGTTGGTTCAAGGTGATGGCCGGAATGTGTTCCCGTCCGGTTCCTATTGAGGCCTAATAAGGGGCTAAAGTTAGAGGGGAATTCGAATGAGAGTTCTTTTAATTGAGGACGACACTGCTACAGCTCAGAGTATCGAGCTGATGCTCAAGTCGGAAGGCTTCAACGTCTATACGACTGATCTGGGCGAAGAGGGTGTCGATCTGGGTAAACTGTACGACTACGATATCATTCTTTTGGACATTAACCTGCCGGATATGAGCGGGTATGACGTTCTGAAGTCGTTGCGGGTCTCCAAGATCTCAACCCCAATCCTCATCCTCTCTGGCCTGGCTGGAATCGAGGACAAGGTGCGTGGTTTGGGCTTCGGGGCCGATGACTACATGACCAAGCCGTTCCACAAGGACGAGTTGGTCGCACGGATCCAGGCGGTTGTGCGCCGGTCCAAGGGCCATGCCCAGTCAATCATCTCTACCGGCGATCTGAAAGTTAATCTGGATACCAAGACCGTGGAAGTGGACAACCAGCGGGTTCACCTCACCGGCAAGGAATACCAGATGCTCGAGCTCCTCTCTTTGCGCAAGGGCACGACCCTCACCAAGGAGATGTTCCTGAACCACCTTTATGGCGGCATGGACGAGCCGGAACTCAAGATTATCGACGTGTTCATCTGTAAGCTTCGCAAGAAGCTGGCAGCAGCAACCGGCGGCAATCACCACATCGAAACCGTGTGGGGGCGCGGCTATGTGTTGCGCGACCCAGTTGAAGGGGCCGAGGATCTGAAAGAGTCTGCTTAACCCAAACCTTTGCACCTAGCCTCTTGTGGCAACAAAAAAGCCCTGGATCCTCAAAGATCCAGGGCTTTTTGAGTCTAAGACCATCTTCTTTAGGCTCTGTCGTCCTCGGGCTTGACCCGGGGACCCAAGGCGGAATGCTCAGGTACCCGCGGCGTTGGACCCTCGGGTCAAGCCCGAGGGCTACACATAGGGGACGTGATTCATGGAAATGAGGCGCCCTAGACCTCGCCTTCGATCCGCGTGGTCCTGAAGTGCTCTGTAAGATCAAACGTGGACCGCACGCCAAGAGCCTCATAATTACGCGCCAGCCAGTCGGACGCTGCCAGCCGCCCAATATCGCGCAAATGCACCAGGAATGCCCATTCTGCGTTCAGCTTGCTTGAGGAGCTGAGCTTGGAGAGCTCCTCATCGGCTTCAATCATGTGCATGCGCACCCGCTTATAGCGCTCCACATCGAGGTTTTCCGTTTCGATGAGACGGCTCACAAACTCAATCGCCCTCAACTCCTTGTTCAGCGAGGCGTTAAACGTGATCTCGTTCAGCCGGTTAAGGATCTCCCGCGCTGTGTTGGGCGTCTCAGCCCGCTCCATCGGGTTGATCTGCACCAGCAGAATGTCATCGGACTGGCTCTGATAAAAGAACGGGAAGAGCACCGGATTGCCCATATATCCGCCATCCCAATAGGGCACACCGTCAATCTCCACAGCCTGGAACAGGAGCGGCAGGCACGATGAGGCGAGCACCACATCGGTGCTGATCTCATCGCCGGTAAACACCTTCACACGGCCCGTGTGGACATTTGTGGCCGAGATGAAGACGCTCATCTCGGTGCAGCAGCGCACCCGGTCGAAATCCACCTGGGTGTCCAACAGATCACGCATGGGATTGATATTCGCCGGATTGAGATCATAGGGTGAGGCCATCCGCGTCAGCATGTCGAAGAATAGGTAGGCCGGATTGTGGTCCAGGCTGAAATTGCCCTGCCAGATGTCCAGCGGTGAGCGTTGGATCGGGCTAAAAGCGCCGATTTTGGCGATCTGCTCCCAAAAGGCGTGCAAAGCTTCGCGGGCCCCGTCACGGCCGCCGCGCATGAAGCCATCGACCAGCACCACCGAGTTAATCGCGCCGGCGCTGGTGCCGCTGATTGCCTCAACGTCCACGCGGCCATCCTCCAGCAGGCGATCCAACACCCCCCAGGTAAACGCCCCATGGGCACCGCCGCCCTGAAGCGCCAGATTGAGCCGCTTCTGCTTGAGCTGTTTTGAGCCATTTTTCGGTTTGGCCTTGGCCATGAGGGGTCCTCTTAGTGCGCGGTCCAGCCGCCATCCACCGAAATGTTGGTGCCGGTGACCTGTGCTGCTCCGTCTGAGCACAGGAAAAGTGCGGTGTCGGCAACTTGCTCAACCGTCACAAACTGCTTGGTGGGCTGGGCAGCCAGAAGAATATCGCGCTTGACCTCATCTTCGGTGATGCCGCGGGCCTTGGCCGTGTCGGGGATCTGCGCCTCCACCAGAGGGGTCAACACATAGCCCGGTGATATGGCGTTGCAGGTCACGCCGTACTCGGCCAGCTCCAGCCCGATCACTTTGGTAAGCCCCACAAGACCGTGCTTGGCGGCCACATAGGCAGATTTGTAGGCGAGGCGACCAAGGAATGGGCCGAGGCAATGTTGATGATGCGGCCCCAGCCACGGCCTTTCATCTCCGCAGCGACCGCCCGGGTCATGTGGAAGGCGGACGACAGATTTAGCGCCAGGATCGCATCCCATTTGCCCACCGGAAACTCTTCAATGGGGGCAACGTGCTGAATGCCCACATTATTGACCACAATGTCGATCGGCCCCAGCTCCTCACGGGTTTCGGCAATCAAACCCTCAATCGCCTCGGGCTTCATCATGTTGGCCCCAGAAAACAGAATCTTAGTGCCGGCGGCGGCCACCTCCGCCCTCACCTCTTCGTTCTCTTCGGCTGTCCCCAAACCGTTGATCACCACATTTGCACCCGCCCGGGCCAACCCATGGGCAATGCCCAAACCAATACCGGAGGTCGAACCGGTGACGATCGCAGTGCGGCCCTTAAGTGATGCGCTTGTGCTCATGGGCGCGGTCTCCTCATGGATGGCACGTGGATATTGTGCACTGCAACATAGGCGCTATGAGGCAAAAGACAAGTCAAATGCTGGGCCGTCGTTGGGGAAGGGGGGAAGTATCACGGTGTTGTGTTGTGCAGCCCGCGAGTAGAGATTTTTTCACTTGTCGAAAGCCCGATCCCGAGCGCACTTTCCAAAGACCGAATGCTCCACCCAGGCCTGGAGGACGTGCGATGCCGGCCCCGTTGCAAACCATCGGCGATTTGATCGACCTTGAGCGGTATCCGTTGGATCAGCCCGAGAGCAGCGGTTACAGCACTCTGCTTGCCGAGTGCCGGAGACACCTGAGCACGAGCGGATGCATGGTGGTGCCCGGTTTCGTGCGGGCCGATGCGCTCGACGTTCTGGTGGCGGAGGCAGATGACGTCGCAGGCGCGGCTCACCGGTCGTACAACGACACCAATGTCTATTTTTCCGCCGACGACGAAAGCCTTCCGAAAACCCACCCACGCCGGCGCTTCTACCGGCGCTCCAATGCCTTTGTGCCGGCAGACAATTTCGGTGCAGAAAGTCCCTTGCGCGCAATTTACGAATGGCCGCACTTCATGCCGTTCATACGCGATGCACTTGAGGAGCCTGAAGACGAATTCTTCAGGTACGGCGACCCCCTGGCAGATGTGATCATCAATGTGGTGGATGAGGGCGGCGGCTTTCCCTGGCACTTCGACACCAATAATTTCACCGTAACTCTGGCCATTCAGAATGGTGAGGCGGGAGGTGAGTTCGAATACTGCCCGGCTTTGCGCTCAAGCTCAGATGAGAATGTCCCCGGAGTGCAGGCCGTGCTCGACGGGGACCGCGGACCGGTGAGAACCTTGGAGCTGAAAGCCGGGGACCTGCAGATTTTCCGCGGGCGATACGCCTTACACCGGGTTTCGGCGGTGGAGGGAAACCGAACCCGGTATGTGGGGATCTTCTCATATGCGGACGCCCCCGGCATGGTGGCCCGGGTGGAACGCACGCGGCAGCTCTACGGCAAGGTGTTGCCAATCCATTTGGAACGCGAAAAGGCCGTGCGGGCGGACAGGCTGGCAGATTAGACTACCCGAGGGGAGGTCTAAGGGCAGCGAAACTGCTGCTTCCAGTATTCGTGGGTCGGATCGAAGCTCTGGGAGCCAGGCATCAGAGCGGGCACATTGGTGCCGCCGCAAAGCCCGCGGGTCGCAAGAAACTGTGCCCCGGCGTTCAAGGCCGTCTGCCCGTCAACGGGCGAGGCCGTCATCGCCTGGGCCACCCCTGAAACCTCAACATCAAAGATGTTGTTGGCCACCGGCCGGTGCACCACGGCGTAGGTTTGGCCGTTGTAAACAAAGGTGGTGGGGTCGATTTGGGGGATCTCCTGGCGTGCATCAGGAGGCGGGGCCGTCTTATTGCAGCCGGAAACCCCGGCCGCAATCACGGCGGCCGCGGCCAGCACGGTTATCAAGTTTAGCCTCACCATCTCACCGCCCCCATTTTGCGGATCAACAGCATTTTAGCCCGGTTTTGAGATTTTCGCCAGCCACGCGGATCATTCTTTCGGCTCAAGCGTGTAATAGTCGCCCTTGTCATCGGTGAAGATGTGCTTGGCCAGGGTGACGCCAGGATGCTCATCAAGACTGCCCGCAGAAAACGAGATCCGGTCCTGCTCGTTCTTCTTCCAAAAAAGGGCTGATCCACAGGTGGCGCAAAAGCCGCGTATGGCACTGTCGCTCGCCCGGTACCACTTCAAGCCTTCTTCGCTGAGCAGCTCAAAGTCCCCATCCGCCGCTCCACTGGAAGCCCAGTAATGCCCGGACTGCTTGCGGCACTGCGTACAATGACACGCAGTAACATCCTGCACAGGACCGGTAACCTGGTAGCGCACGCCGCCGCACAGACAAGAGCCTCTGGCTGTAACTTCACTCATGATCTCAAATCTCTCCGTTACCCGTCCAATGCAGCCGAAAGGGCCGCAATATGATCAACAGACACTCCGCAACAGCCGCCGATGATCTGAACGCCATTGTCCACCCAACCGCAACAAACCGCGGCAAACTCCTCAGGCGTCAAATCGCTGAACTGCCATTCCGGCATCTTGAAAAATCCAGATTCTGGATAGGCCATCAACGGGCCATCCCAAGTTTCCCGCACAATATCCAGGGCCGGTTGGGTCACGTTGATATCGCTGTGCATGATGCCGGCTGCCACGCCGCCCATGCTCAAAATGTTTGGGGCGATATCCCTGAACGGGATGTCCGGATCGTTGTAGCCCCTCACCTCGCCCGCCTCGTTGGCCCGGCAGGAAATGCCGATCCAGACCGGCAGACCGGTGGCGATCGCAATCTCAGTGGCCCAGACGGAACGGTGGTTATCACGCATCATTTCCATGATGATGAGGTCACAGCCCAGATCCTTCAGCAAGTTTGCCTGGTCGGCAAGCAGCGTGCGTTCCGCCTCTTCGCTGATGCTGTAGGCAGGATCGCGCTGATCAGTGCCCGGCGTTACCGGCCGCATAACGGAGAAGGAACCGGCCACCGCAACAGGCGCCGCAGCCCGCTCAGCGCTCGCCTTGGCAATCTCAAACGACTGAATTGTCAGTTTTTCCCACTTTTCCTTGTCATGCCCGGCCTCCTCGATCATCGGCAAGGTGGTGGCGTAAGTATTTGTGGCGATCACCTCAGCACCGACGGCAATATAATCATCATGAACGCTCGCCAAAATTTCAGGGGAGGTTTCCGTAGCAAATGCGCACCAGGCGGCCCCCACCATTTGGGCGCCGCGTTTCTCCAGATCGGTCCCGGTACCGCCGTCTATGAGCACTGTCTTTCCGGCATCCAGTTTCTCTGCAAGGTGATCGTACATTCTAGTCGTTACTCCGTGATGGCGCGTCCGGTCTTGCGGTCAGGAACGCCGACATATGGAAATTGGCTTGCTCTGGCAAGTAGTGATATCCGGTGCCCACCGGACAGGCGCGCCGCGCCTTGCAGCCATTCGCCAAGCAATCTTGGCCCGCTGGCGTTGCAATATGGGCAGCGCATCCATCAACATCGTATGAGCTGCCATCAAACGCCTCCACCGGGCAAGTGCTCAAACAGGGCTTGCTGGCGCAAGCCTCGCACGGATGGGTATCTTTGGCCGGTAGTGGCAGCTCCAGAACCTGAGGCAAGATCAACGCGCCGCGGAACGCATGCCAGAGCCCATATTCAGGATGAATGTTCAGGCCAAGCGGCGAGACGAACCCGGCTTGCGCTCTTTGCGCCCATCTCAAAAAGGGCAGCGGCGGCTTGGCGAAAGGAAACAGCACGGTGCCGCCCAGGGCGCCTGCAAGATCGCCCAGGGCCTGCTGGGTCCAACTGTCCATGGTTGTGGAGCTGTCGGCGCGCTCGGCGCAGAAGCGGTGCCACATGCGCGGTCCCGCATTGCCGATCAGCACAAGCGTGCCCGCCGGGCCGGGCACCCGGTCATCGGATCCAGGGTGTAAACCGCCCAAAACGGCAAATGAGGCCGAGGCTATTTCCGCTGCAATTTGATCATAGGTCATGCCCCATGATGGCACCCCAAAGGGCGCTCATGACGGCGCGCTTGCGACCAATCTGGGTCTTAAACGGACGAGATGTAACGCTTCATCTCTTCAGCTTCGAACTCAGCTTCCGCAATGCGGTGCTTGACCACGTCACCGATCGACATGACGCCGGTCAACTTGCCATTGTGCACCACGGGCAAGTGGCGGAAACGGCCTTGCGTCATGGATTCCATGAGCTGGTTCACTGTGTCGCTTTCGCTGCAGGTAATGACCTTCTCGGTCATAAATTCCGATGCCGGTTTTTTCAGCGTGCTTGCACCACCCTCGGCGATGGCGCGGACAATGTCGCGTTCTGATAAAATCCCTGCAATTTTCCCATTGCTGCCTAAAATAATAAGTGCGCCGATCTTCTTTGCTCCCAGCACACCGGCGACTTCCTGAAGTGTTGTCTCCGGGCTCGCCGTTTCTACAGTTCTGCCTTTATTGTTTAAAATACCTCCGACATTCATATTTTCACTCCATACATTTCATCATTGCACAGAATAACACATTTAGGTCCAAGGCCAAAATCACACTATCGGTCGGAACAGCGCTCAGTCTTTGGGAATAACGTCGTCGAAGCCGTCTGCACGCAGTTCCAGACCCGTTGCATCTTCCATCATTTTGATCACATGGGGCGTCCAGGCACTGCCGCCATGCTTGGCTCGGGCTTCGATGAACAGTTGCTCCACCAGCGCGGAGAGCTTCAAGGGCACACCATGGCTGCGCCCCAGAGCAGAGACAAAGCCGAGGTCCTTGCACCCCAAATCAAGGGTGAAGCCGGTATTGAGGCTGCCATTGAGGATGACCGGCGCCCAGTCTTCGAACTCCTGGCTGTTGCCAGAGCTGGCCTTGATGGCCTCATAAGCCTTGCCG
This sequence comes from Alphaproteobacteria bacterium, assembly GCA_024227565.1. Taxonomy (GTDB): domain Bacteria; phylum Pseudomonadota; class Alphaproteobacteria; order Rhizobiales; family CAJQND01; genus JAAEUE01. The sequence continues at coordinate 7,963 of JAAEUE010000129.1, read as the reverse complement.
AGATCCAGTCCGCCGGCCTTGGCCAGCGACAGGGCTTCCCCGGCGGCCACCAGATCTATCAGGCAAAGCATGTTGCTGATCACCTTGATGAGGGAGGCAGAACCAATCGGCCCCATGTGCACGATCTGCCCACTCATGATCTCTAATGCTGGCCGGTGTGCATTCAGAGTGTCGTCGGCGCCGCCAGCCAGTATGGTCATGTCACCGGTCACCGCCCGGTGAACGCCGCCCGTAAGAGGTGTTTCCAGCGTTTCCAGGCCATGCTCAGCAGCTCGGGCGGCAAGGCGTTTGATATCGTCCACGCCCAACGTGCTCATCTCAATCCAGGTGGCGCCGGGCTTCATGTGGGCAAAAGCGCCATCCGGCCCTGCAACCACCGCCTCACTGGCCGCCGGCGACGGCAGGCAGGTGATCAGTCCGTCCACATCTGCAGCTGCCGCCGCGACAGACGGGGCAGCTTCTGCGCCCAGCGCGCTGGCTTTATCCACCGCCTCTTGATTGAGATCGAAAACCTTGACGGAGACGCCGCCACGCAAAAGGGTCGCGGCCAACTTGGCCCCCAGGTTGCCCAGGCCCACAAATCCATAGTTCATGCAAGGTCTCTCAATCTTGCCACACAGGTCACTTCCACCAGACTCCCCCCATAAAGGCCCTCCGACTGCACACAGGTGCGTGCAGGATGCGCACCCTCGTCAAAGAAGGTGCGATAAATCTGGTTCATCGCGTCCATCTGGTTGATGTCTGTGAGGTGCACGTCAACCCTCACGATATCGCTCATCGCCAGATCAATTTTCGCCAACAGCCTACCGATGGTTTCCATCACCTCGCCGGTTTCCGCCGCAATGTCGCCCAGCAATGCCTGACCGGCCACCGTATCTGCGGCCACCACGCCCGCAATGAAGGCATAGCGGTCATCCACCACAACGCTCGTGAACGGAGCATCACTGTCGACGATGTCTGGAAAGTTGAGATGTTTGACCATATCAAAAATCGACTGGCGCCCCGCCCTCTTCAGTGCGGCGGGCGACGAAGGCATCGACCTCCTCGGCAATGGCCGGGTCCAGATAGGGCTGCTCGTAATCGGCCAGGGCCTGCTTCCACACCGTGTTGGCCTTCTGCATGGCGGTGGGGCTGCCCCCTTCCGCCCAGCTTTCCGAATTGCGCCAGTCGGAGATGATGGGAGAGTAGAACGCATCCTTGTAGCGGTCCTGGGTGTGTTGCGTGCCGAAGAAATGACCACCCGGCCCCACATCGCGCATGGCCTCCAGGGCCAATTCGGCATCGTCCACCTTCATGGGTTTTAAGAACTCCGCCGTCATCTGCAGCAGATCCACATCCAGCACCATCTTCTCAAACGAAGCCTGCAAGCCCCCCTCCATCCAGCCGGCGGCATGCTTGATCATATTGCCATGACCCATGGTGAGACCCCACAGGGAGAAGACGGATTCATAGGCCGCCTGGGCGTCCACCGTATTGGCCGCGTTCACGTTGGAAGTGCGGTAGGGAACCCGATAGCGCCGCGCCAGCTGGCCGCCCACAATGGCGGTCTTCATGTATTCCGGTGTGCCAAACGCCGGGGCGCCGGACTTCATATCCACATTCGAGGTGAAACCGCCATAGATCACCGGGGCGCCGGGGCGCACGAGCTGGGTCATCACCATGCCGGCCAGGGCCTCAGCATTCTGCTGGGCCAGCGCGCCCGCCAGGGTGACCGGGGCCATGGCGCCGGCAAGGGTGAAGGGCGTGACGACAATGATCTGGCCCGCGGCCGACATGTTGAGAATGCCGTTGAGCATGGGCGTGTCGAGCCTCAGCGGCGAAGATGTGTTGATCACGGAAAACAGGGAGGGCTCCGTCTCAAGCTGCTCAGCCGAGACGCCGCGGGCAATCCGTGTCATCTCAATGCCGTCTGTAATGCGCTCCTGGCCTAGGGAATAGGCATGGAAGGTCTTGTCGGTGAGGCGGATGAAATCGCGCAGGCAATCCAGATGGCGCGTGGAGGCATGGCGGTCCACCGGCTCCACCGGGTAGCCACCGGCAGCGTGGAGAATGTTGAAATATTGGCTGAGCCGCAGGAGGTTCTGGAAGTCCTTGGTGTTGCCGGTGCGGCGCCCGCCGTCCATATCATGGGAATTGGGCGGGCTCGCCACGGGGCAATAGATCACCCAATCGCCGCCCATGCGTGTGTTGCGCTCAGGGTTGCGGGCATGGACTGTGAACTCGGGGGGGCAGGTTTTGATGGTTTCTTCAACCAAGGTCCGGTCAAACCGCACGCGCTCTGAATCAGGGTCCACATAAGCCCCGGCCGCCTTCAAAATGGCCCGGGCTTCATCGTTGATGAAGTCCATGCCGATTTCTTCCAGCACCTGCAGAGAGGCGTTGTGGATCGCCTCGACCTCATCATCGGAGATCAGCTTCATGGGCGGGAAGGGGTTGCGCGGCTGTTGCCAGGGCGGCTGTTCGATCTTCACCGGCGCAGCACTCACGGCACGGTTCCTGGCCCGCCTGCTGCCTTTGCGGCGGCCTTTGTGTCGGCTTGGCTCTGCCACATCGCTCATGGGCGCATCATCCTTCAGCCTGTCAAATGGTAGGGTCTTGTGGTTCACCGCTCGGGAAACCCGACACGGTGGGATCTTCTGAAATCTGCCGCCGCAGCCAGCGTTCGAACTTCTGGATCTTCGATTTGTGCTTGTGCGCCGTCTCGCAGACGATCTGCCAGGAGTGCTTGCACGGCACCTGCAGTTCAAACGGGCACACCAACTGCCCGGTGCCGATATCTTCCGCCGCGAACGGCCACATGGCGATGGCCACCCCCTTGCTGTCAGCCGCCGCCTGCAGCGCCATCACATAGCTGTCGAACGCCAGGCGCCGCGACGGCTTCAAATCTCCCAGGCCGGCTTCATCAAGCCAGGTCTGCCAATCTTCCTCAGCCGTGTAGACGTGGATCAGGGTGTGCTTGCGCAGATCCTCAGGTGTCTTGATGGCATTCTTGCCCTTCAGCAGCTTCGGGCTGCACACCGGTGCCAGGCCAGACTTGAACAACTTGCTTGAATGCAGCCCGTTCATGCGGCGGCGCGAGAGGATGAAGCCCACATCCACATTGCCCCGGTCCAGCTCCCAATCCAGATAGGAAGTCGAAAGCCGCACCTGCATTTGCGGATAGCGCTGTTCAAAGTCATAGAGCCGGGGGATCAGCCATTTCAGCGCCACGGTCACATAGGTCTGCACGGTGAGTTCATGATCCATGCTGTCATCGGTGAAGATGCGGGTTTGCTCTTCGATCTTGTCGAAGGCCTCGCGCACCACCGGGAAGTAGCTCATGCCTGCTTCGGTCATTTCCACCGGGCGTTTGTCGCGCTTGAAAAGAGACATCCCGAGCTGCTCTTCCAGCGCCCGGATCTGATGGCTGACGGCTGAACGGGTCACATTCAACTCATCGGCCGCGGTCCGAAAAGAGCTGGTTCTGGCAACCGCTTCGAACGCCATGAGGGCACGCATTGGAGGAAGTTTGCGTCTGGCCACTTTAACTCACCTTAGCTTCTTGGGCTGAATTTCTGAAAATCCCTAGAAATCAGGGATTCTCGGCCCAAATTCTATCATCCCCTGGTGATTGAGTTTCACCGGACGGTGAGAAATTTCATATATCGCGGGCGACGGATTTAGGCCAAAACTCGACAAAGTTCGCAATTGGCGCAAAAGTTTTGCGTGCCACTGATAGGATCACTCCAATGGGCGTCGCTGACGACACTAAAGAGACAAGCCGCCGCCGCGGTGGACGCAAAGCCAGACAGGAAATGCGCGCTGCGCCTATTCCCCGCGAAGAAGCTGCGGTGAAACCTGGCATGGTCGGCGGCAAGTATCAGCCGCTCAGCCGCGCAGAGCAGGAGCGGATTCATGAATCAGCGCTTGAGATTTTGGAGACGGTGGGCATCAGCGACACCATCCCCAGCGGGATCGAATATCTCACCAGCGTGGGCTGCCGTTACGAGAACGGCCGGATGTATTTCCCCCGCAAGGTGATTGCCGAGACCCTGGAGAAGGCCAACTACAGGTTCACCCTGCATGGCCGCGATCCGGTGCACGACATCGAGCCGTGCGGCAAGAAGGTCTATTTCGGTACGGCGGGTGCTGCCGTCCATATCGCCGAGCCGGAGACAAACACATACCGGGAAAGCTTCCTGCACGATCTCTATGACGCCGCGCGCATTGTGGATAATTGCGAGCACATTCACTACTTCCAGCGTTCGGTTGTGCCGCGGGATATCGAGGACCCGCGCGACATGGATTTCAACACCGCTTATGCCTCCCTGGCCGGCACCAACAAGCATGTGGGCACCAGCATGGTGATGCCGCAGCATGTGACCGACGTGTTGGAGATGTGCCACATGATCGCCGGCAGCGAAGAGGCCTGGCGCGCCAAGCCGTTCGTTTCCATGTCGTGCTGTTTCGTGGTGCCGCCCATGAAGTGGGCCGAGGATGCCTGCGCCTGCCTGGAGACGGCGATTCTGGGTGGCATGCCGGTATTGCTGCTTTCCGCCGGGCAAGCCGGCGCCACCAGCCCTGCCGCATTGGCCGGTGCCGTGGTGCTGCAAGTGGCCGAGTGCCTGGCCGGCCTCACATACGTAAATGCAATCTCGCCCGGCGCCCCGGCGATCTTTGGCCCCTGGCCTTTCGTGTCCGACTTGCGCACCGGCGCCATGTCGGGCGGGTCCGGCGAACAGGCTCTGCTGACAGCCGCTTGTGCGCAGATGGGCCAGTTCTATGGCCTGCCCACCGGCTCGGCCGCCGGCATGTGCGATGCGGAGATGCCCGACATTCAAGCCGGTTATGAGAAGGGTCTGACGGCCGCCCTGGTTGGCGCCTCCGGCCTCAACATGGTTTATGAGTCCGTTGGTATGCATGCCAGCTTGCTGGGCTTCTGCCTGGAGAGCCTGTTGATCGACAACGACATGATCGGCGCGATCAACCGCAATGTGCGCGGCATCGAGGTGAATGACGCCACCCTGTCCGTGGACATCATCCGCGAGGTTTGCCTGGAAGGGCCGGGCCATTTCCTGGGCTCAGATCAGACCTTGTCGTTGATGCAGACAGAATATGTCTACCCCGAGCTGGCAACCCGCATGAGCCCGAAGGAATGGAACGAAGCGGGCAAGCCCGACATCGTGAAAAAGGCGACGGCGCGGAAGAAGGAGATCCTCTCCACCTACTTCCCGGGGCACATCCCGGCAGACGTGGACAAAGCCATCCGCGATAAATTTAACGTGCTGCTGCCCGAAGAGAGTGTGCGGCCGAAGTAGGTTGGCTTGCGTGGGCGGCGGCCGAGGCCTGGGGCACGCATCTAGGGCATCTTCCGCTCATGTTGAGCGGAAGATGCCCTAGATTTTCGTTACAGGCGAGCAACTTATCTCCGCTCAGACGATTCTGTCTGATCGGAGGTTGCTCTTGATCAGCGCACTCGGCGGCGAGGGTGCAGCCGCAAGCAGACGATGGGTGTCTGAACTACACCCGAAACTCACCGTTAGCTTACGGGCGAAAATGACCCGTTCCAGACTCTCGCAGCTGGTTGAGCCAAAAATTCGGATTTGAAGTCACTGGGCGTTGCAATTGTGGATTCTTATCGTCCCACGGGGCAACTTGGCACTTCTCCACTAAGTCGCGCTACTTTTCGAATTTTTTTAACAAATCGTTGGCCTGCTCGGTTGCGCGCGCGCATCTGGAGACCTCATTCACAATCCAACACACAATTGTCCCGAACTGATGCTCTTCGGCTATGTCGTCCCGCCACAGCAACGAGAGCGGTCGAACAAGTGACGGGTGATCTTCCAACACCATTAGATTGGTGTTTTGATCTCCGATGAAATTCGGCAAAATACCCTTGGCAGCAGATGCTGCAATGATGCTCTCCAATGTTGTCATGGTCGTAGTCGTAAAACGAACACCCTCACCACCCGCATGCTGTTCAGGCAAGCGCACCTCCGCTAGGTGGGAGTGGGATCTATCCAGCGTCGCCCAAGGGCAATCCGTGGCGGATGTGTCTTTTGCAACGTAAGTTGAGTAGTCGATATCTGCGATGTGCCACGAGGATACGCCGGTGATCGAGACGGACCCCATTCTTAGCGCCATGTCAGCTGCTCGCTCATTCCCAAGGTCGAGATTGCGATCGCCTCCAACGATCTCAATCCGCAACCTGGGGTCAGCATCGAGCCTTCCCGCAGCTGGGCCCAACAACCGATCACAAATGTACGTGAGCGATGTAATCACGATCCTTCGCCACATTCTGTGCTCAAGCTCTGGTGCCAATCTCGTTTGGGCCAGTTCAAGATGCTTGGCGGCAACTCTCACATCATCGAGAGCTTTCTTGCAAGCTGGTGTGGGAACCAGGAAGCCAGATTGTCGCCGAAAAAGCTGGCGCCCCAGTGCTTGTTCGACCGTCTCCATTCTCCGTTTTACCGTTGTGGCGTCGACCTTTAGGCGCTTTGCAGCCCCCGCGAACGATCCGGAAAAGCCGAGCTCTTCGACGGTGCGCCAGAGATCCCAATCAATCATCGGGCTACCTCACCAGATAAATGAAGGCGAAGCCTATCCCCACGAGCTTGCCTCAGCTCCCCAACACACCATGCCGGTTTTGAGCGCTGGGCACAATGAACCATCTGGCTTTAACGCAGGTTTAGCCTGCAAAAATATGCGTTTTTGCTGGCATTTGTTTTGCTGTACACTCAAGGCGATTGAGGTTGGGGCGTATGGCGGCAATCGGGCATTTGCTCGATTCTGGTTTTCTCCGGCGTAGCAGCCATGGGTCGGCGGCGGGCAGTGTGGAAACCGCCAACATTCGAATCTCCGACACAGACGGAGGCCGCTATGTCTGTAATTGAGTTTGATAAGCAATCATCCGAGCCGGTCCCGGAAACGGCGAACAACGTGTTCCCGCCCCAAGAACTGGAAGTTCGGGCCATCTTGGATACAGCGCTAGACGCGAGGGCTCGTGCTCAAAAACTCGGACTAAACTTTGAGACTTATTTGCTCCACACTGCAGTTCTCGCTCTATCTGACCGTCTGGATCAGGAGGGGTAGAACATCAAACGGTTCGGCGCCGATACTCTCCATTAAAAACGCCGCAATAGTCAGGTGCAATCGAGGTTTTTGGTTTTTTGACCAAACTTGAGAAACTGATGCCGCAGAACAGCAATCAAGAGGCGTCCAGCATCTGCTCCCTCAAGCTTCCCGTGCGGTTGGGCAAGCAAAGCGGCCAATGTGGGCAGCTCATGCAAAGCCGCGTCATACGATTGTTTGCCCGAAAGGGTGAGCGAGCAATTTGCGAGCCCGCCGTTCGCAACGCCCTGTGCCTTTAGCCAGCTCCACAACTGGCCCATCTCTCTGTGATCTTCAACGATCTGGTTATGATTGTTTAGATCGACACTATCGGGAAATGCATCATGTAACTGCCGCAAAACCAAAATAAGTAATGCGCTAAAGTCCTCCCCATCGAACTCGGCATCCGACTCGCCAAAATGCTTCGGCAGAGTCCAGTTTGGCCCCTTGATCTCCATATCATCACTCACTCATCGTCTCCGGGGAGTCGCCGGGCCCATACCGGCAATTCCAACTAGGAGCCGATCCCCACAAATCGGACGATATGCGCCGAAGCGCCATAGGTCAATTGCAGGCATTGGAATGATCAGGGACAATGTCTCAACCCTGCGCAAGTTTTTATCACAAGCCCAGCGCGCGTTTTTTGCGCGGGCGGTCACTCAATGGAAGAGTAATGGACCAAAACCGGCAGTGCTGCCTGGGATAGTTGAAGTTCAATAGTGTCGCCTATTGGCGGTGATCTCAATGGGTCGACGCAACACTTTAATCTTTGATGGAAAGATGGAGTGTTGGAATGAGTTACAAGCGTCGGATCTATTTTACAGCCGAACAGAAGGCTGAGATATGGGATCGCTGGAAACGGGGAGAATCCATG
>JAAEUE010000128.1 GCA_024227565.1 Alphaproteobacteria bacterium | reverse complement strand
CCAGACATCCATGTCCGTTTTGCCTCCACATGTCGGTTTAGCCCCTGAAAGCGGACTCTCTATCTGGCCGACCAAAGAGTCCGCAAAGTGCCATTAGTTACCTTCAGTCGATTTGAGTTGAATGTCCGCTTGGAGCCCATTTGAGACCTTCGAACCATCGGGCAAGGGAGATAGGTTTCCACTCGAAACTGCAGCTGCCAGTAACAGAAACAGAGGTAGCGGATGGATTTAGTTTATCCCAACAAGCTGGAAACAGTTGAGCACGCAAGGACGTGTCCACAGGCGATTCTAGCAACGAGCACGCCGCCAATCTAGTCGACGCAAACGCGCGCGGTCATTCGCCTGACAGCATGGAGTGCCCCTTCGCTGGGAGTACGGGTCGATTCAGACTTCTTTGCACGCCTGTTAAACTGGGACAGCGCCTTGCGACTACCGGGCCCCCAGTCACCGTCTACGAGTCCAGCCAGACAACCGACACGCTTCAGCTGCTGTTGCAGCGCGCGCGCCAGAGCCTTGCCTGTCAGCCGTTCCCGAACGGCCTCGGTGTCGAGCAATTCACGGGCCACACGAAACCCAATCCGCTTGGAGCTGTGATGAATTCCCCAATACTCGCGGTGGGCGGATCGGACCTTCCATGGAAAATCCTTCCAACTGCCGCCCCGCAGCACTCGCACGGAACACGTTTCCTTGCGAAAAGGCTTTCCATCCAGCGGCAGGTTTTCATAACTGTCAATGTAACAGTCACTTACCCACTCAGCGACATTGCCATGGACATGATACAGACCGAAGGCATTCGGTCTCAGCGCCGAGACCACGGCCGTTGCCGCAAATACTTGCTGAGCCGATCTTTTGGCACCAGAAAAGGATACGTCGAAAATTGGATGATAGTTCGCAAGTCTGGGAGAGATCAAACGGCCAAACGTGTACATGGTGGTTTTGCCAGCGCGAGCCACATACTCCCACTCTGCTTCACTCAATAACCGGAAGGGCTTACCTGTGGATTTCGCCAACCAGTCCACATAATTTTTCGCCTCTGACCAGGTAACGCAAATGACCGGTTGTTCCGCTGTTTGAATGAAGCCAGGTTCCTCCCAGCAGAAATTCACCGGTTCTTTGCTTGTAGCCCTGACGTACTTTTGAAACTCTCCCAGTGTCACTTCAAACCGGCCGGCGGCGAACGGCTTGGTTAGCGTGATCTTTTTGCGCGGTCCCTCATGGCCAACGCGGCGGTCTTCGTTCTTCGGACTGCCGATCAGGAAATCGCCTTTCGGAACGATCACCAACTCCGGACAATGGCCGCAATCACGCAGCACTTCGCCAATGCGATATTTGCCGGCGTCGGGATCACTGGCAGAACCTGATGCATCCGCTGGCTGACCTTGCAGTTTGGCCAGCTTCGCCTGCAACTGCGCGAGTTCGTGTTGCAGCCTGTCAGTGTCCGCGGTGCCTGGCTGGTTTGAGCCGTTGTTCGCGGCGGCAAAAAGCCGGAAATCTTCCAGCATCGAGTTGTAGTCTCGCGGGATCTGCTTGCCTTGCGTCATCTTGAAAACAGTCTGACGGACCCGGGTCATGATTTGGCTGATGCTGAATTCGGCGGCTCCCAGATACTGCATGAGTGCATGCACATAAGGCGAGTGCCGTTCACTGCCAGCGATTGAAACCGCTCCCGGTTCGGCAGACAGCGACAGTAGCATGCCGATGCTTGGCTGCTTAAGGCGTGATAAACCCCGACCGCCGATGGCGCGGTTCAACCCCTTCATTGTTGCAGCAAACGGGTTGTCACGTGCTGCATCAATCAACATCAGTGTGAGCTGCGCCTTGCCCTCTACCGCTGAAATAACCTGGTTAAGTGCGAGTAGCTCAAAAGACGCATCATCCACATCCGAGAGCTTGGCATCTATCGGTATCAGGTAGTTGTCGCCGTGAACTTGCATGCCGTAGCCACTGTAGAAAAAGACAGCAATTTTGGCACCATCCGCCTTGTGCACAAACGCCTGAACCAAACGGTTCAATTCAGTCCTCGACCTGTCGATCGCATGAGTTACCTCGAAACCCAGCTCCTTAAGTTTTCCTGAAATTGCTCTTGAGTCAGCGGCGGATTTCGCCAGATCCGTTGCGTTCGCATAAGTGCCATTGCCGATGACGAGCGCGACACGGTCTGCAGCAAATGCAACTTGACTTGCAGCCGGCAAGAGAACTGCGAACCAGGACAATAGCAACGCATGAATCGCAAATCTCGAAACCATCTAGTCAAGCTCCCGTAATATCCGGAAACCCATGTTTTGCTCACGCCACGCAAATCCAACCGCAAAGCGCCGTGCCGAACGCAGGTCCCAGGGAAGGCTGAGCCAGCTGCCGCCTTTGCGAATTCGTTTTTGGCAGCCATCTCGAACATATGGTTGCCCATCTGGCGGCACCAGCCGCAAGTTCGAATGAAAGCAGTCCTGAACCATCTCCCACACATTTCCGTGCATCTGGTAAAGGCCAAATTTGTTTGCTCTGTACTTGCTTACTTTCACGGGTTTGCCGTGCCAGAAACGCTCCTTGCGGGCGCCTGCAAAGCGCTGGTCGTGCCAGCTCGAAAAATTTGCAACTTTCACTGAAATTCGCGAACCAGATGAGAACATCTTGCTCGACCCAGCGCGTGCCGCGTATTCCCATTCGGCCTCAGAAGGTAAACGATAGGTCTTGCCGGTGATTTTTGAGAGCCACTTGACATACCGGCCTGCAACTACCCACGACACGCAAACCACAGGAAAATTGTTTCTTTGCCGAAATCCCGGTTTGCGCCAGCTATGCTTGTTGTTGTCGCGGCCGCGCTTTAGTTTGTCGACCCATTCCCAACAATAGCTGTTGAGGTCATTGCTCGGGTCGTTCCCCGATGCTTTTACGTATCTTTTGAACTCACCAACCGAGACTTCATACCGCCCCATTGCAAAGGCTTTGGGAATCTCGATTTCCTTTTGCGGACCTTCGTTCGGCAATCGCAGGTCTTCATCTGCCGGGCTGCCCATGACGAACTGGCCAGCAGGAACAACGACCATCTCGGGACAGTTCTCGCAGTCACGAAACCGCTGGCCAGGTTTCCATTTTTTCTTTTTGGGGGCCGGCTTCGGGTCTATGCCGCGCCCAGATTCTGCGCCCTGGAGCCGCGCCAGTTTTGCCTTTGCCGCTGCAATCTTCTTGCGCAGGTCTTCACTTGAGAGCTGGTTGCTGGCTGCGGCAACAAGAAACGCATCGTCCAGCAGAGAATTGAAGTCCTGTGGAATCTGCTCTCCCTTGGTTTCCTTGTATACCGAACGCCGGACCCGGATGAGCGTCTGGCTGATGCTCTCGCCGGGCCGGCCGAGGTATTTCAACAAGGCCGATGTAAACGGCGAATGTCTTCCCACGCCATCGGATGCAACGGCGCCTGGTTGTGCAGCAAAGGCGACCAGCGTTCCCAGCGATGCCTTTGTTTGCGCCAAGCCCTTGTCGCCAACACTGCGCGTATACCCTTTCATGGAGGCGATGAATGGATTGTCCCGGCAGGCGTCCAGGAACACCAGGGTTCGTTTGGCCTGTTTTTCAATGGATGCGACCAGCTTATCGACCTCGAGCAACTCAAACTCGACATCGCTCACATCCTTGAGTTTTGCATCTATCGGAATGACGTAGTTTTTGCCGCGAACCTGAATTCCATGCCCAGCATAAAAAACCAACGCTGTCTCCGCGCTCTTGGAGCGGGAGACGAAGCGTTGAAAGATGCGCTCCAATTCAACTTTTGTGCGGTCAATTTCGTAGATCACATCAAAGCCCAGCGAGATGAGCTTTTCCGACATTGCCTTTGCATCGCGCACTGGATTGGCCAGTGGACGGGTTTGTGCATAGGAACCATTGCCGATTACAAGTGCAATCCGCTTTTCCGCAGCTGCCAATCCCGTCCAGATGACAACCAGGAAAACAACAGAAATACTAAGCAAGAGCATGCGGTGCATAACCAGGTACCTTTACCGACAATTGGTCTAGCCTAAGCCTAAAGTATCCACACCGCCAGTGAGTGAAATCACAGTTTGTCCGCATAGCGGACATTGCGCCGCGGAGCCTAAACTTCCGAAAGGTGTCAAAAATGCCCTCGTCCAGCCTGCCAAACTGACGGTGAAAGTGCACCTGTAACCCCACATATGGACGGCCACGGCTCAAGCGTGATTTCAAGCTCACAGGAGCTTCGAACTGTCACTCTGCCCGCCGAGGAGAGGCCCCCACAATTCAGGGCATTATCTGATGGGCTGTAGCGCCGGCATCATCGCACCAGGAGGCCCCGCACCCATGAGCACCCAGCGCAAACTCATTCCCAACCCCCCGCCCTGGCCCAACGGGGCCAAGTGTGCCGTGGCCATGACCTTCGATCTGGACGCGGACAGCATCCTGCATCTGGCCCACCACGAGAACGCCACGAACCTGGTGGCCACCATGTCCATGCTGCAGTATGGGCCGCGGGTGGCCATGCCGCGCATTCTGGCCTTGTTTGACGAGTTCAAGATCAAGCAAACATTCTTCATTCCCTCCTGGTGCATTGAACGCTATCCCGATGCGGCAGCGGCCGTGCTCGCCGATGGCCACGAAATCGGCCACCATGGCTATCTGCACCACCACCCCAACGAGCTTACCCTGGACCAGGAGCGCTACTGGTTTGAGCGGGCCCAAACGGTGTTGGAGAAATTCACCGGCACGCCGCCGGCCGGCTTCCGGGCCCCGTCCTACCGCTTCTCGCGCAACACGCTGGACATTCTGCTGGAGGCGGGCCTGCGCTACGATGCCTCCCTGTTCGGCGATGAGATCCCCTACAGGCTGAGCAACCGCACCAACGCGCTGATTGAGCTGCCCAGTCATTATGCCATGGACGACTGGGCCCACTACATGGTGGGCCGGGACTTCGACTACATGATGCCCATCAAGGCGCCGAGCCACGCCATGGACGTTTTCCGCGCCGAGTTCGACGCCGCCTGGCGGCACGGGGCCTTGTGGATCTCGGTGTGGCACCCGTTCCTCTCTGGCCGGCTGGCGCGCTTTGAGGCGATCGGGGAGCTGCTCGATTACATGGTGGCAAAGGGCGATGTGTGGTTCGCCACCATGAGCGAGATCACCGAACATATTGAGGGATTGATTGAGAGCGGAACTTGGACCCCGCGGACCGATCACCTGCCCCAGTATCCGGGGCCAATTCCTGAATTGGATGAGGGCCCCTGAAACGGTCCGGATGCCCAATTGTGTTAGCGTAGTAAGTTATAGGCGAACCAGCGTGACGCTGTCAAGCAAAAAATCACTCATTTTGTGATTTTTCTCATAATATATGAATTATCAATGGGTTACGGGTGGGCAATTCTCGGATTCATTGCGCCACTAATTGGATGTATTTTGCGATTCTGTACATTTTTCCTCCCGCCTGCTGGCGCATATTCAAGGGCGATTGCCCGGAGGTTCGTTCATCTTCAGTGGCGGATTTCTGCGAAAAAATGCGATTCTGCGAAACGAACCCAAATTCGCGTAAGCCTCTGATATAAAGCCTCGATTCGGGCTATTTGGCCTTTTTGAGTGAGAATTTTGTTCATCTTCAAAAATCGGCGGCCATCGTGCCCTGCGATGCTGCCCCACTTTCCGCGCCCCTGCCCCACACACCCCGCGCCCCTGGCCCACACACCCCGCGCCCCTGCGAAAGCAGGGGCCCATAGCTCGGAGCGCGCAGATTGCTCACAGGTGTGGATCCCTGCTTTCGCAGGGATGCGGGGGAAGATAAGGATGCGGGAGAAGTTCCCCTCAGATCACCGCCCTCTCCAGGAACGGCTCCCCGCGCGCCACCCGGTCATAGCCCAGCGGGGAAAGATCGAGCGCGCGGAACTCCCCATAGGTCACAAGCTCAGAAACCCCGCGGCCCATGGCCGGCGACTGCTGGAAGCCATGGCCGGAGAAGCCGTTGACAAAGATGAAGTTCCCCACCTCCGTGTGGGGTCCGACGATGGCGTTCTGGTCGAGCGTGTTGAAGGCATAATGGCCAACCCAGGAGTTGATCACCTTGACCGCCTCGAACGCCGGCACGCGGTTGGCAATGGCGGGCCAGAGCTTCTCTTCCCACACGGAATGGTCCATGGTGAAATCATCATAGTCCATGGCCGGATCGTCATCGGGCGGACAGCCGCACAGGAAGTATTGCCCGTCATTGCGCATGTGCACGCCCGACGGATCGATGGTAAGCGGCAGCTCGCGCGGCAAATCGGTCTCGCAGTCGAAAATGAAGGTGTAGCGCCGGCGCGGCTCCACGGGAACATCCAGCCCGGCCATGCGGGCGGTGAGAACGGCGCGCGGGCCAGAGGCGTTGATCACCGTTCCGGCCGCGATCACCTCGCCTGACTTCAGCGTGACGTTCTCAACCTTGGCGCCGTTGCGCCCGATCGCCACCACTTCGTTCGTGAGGTATTCGGCCCCGTTCTGACGGGCCTTGCGTTTCCACCAGTCGAACATGGTGCTGCCTTCAAAATAGCCCTCGTCCACCGGATTGTGGCTGGCCAGCACGATGCCGTCCAAATTGTAGAACGGATAGGCCTCGGCAATCTCGGCGGGGGTCAGAATGCGGGTGCCGGCGCCAAGGTCTGCCTGGATCTTCTGGTTTGCCCGCAAGATGTTGGCAAACTCCTCGTTGCCCGCCATGTACATGTAGCCGTAGCTGTGGAGCGGGATGTCGGGGATGTCCGTGTCTCCGCCAAGGTGTTCACGGAAGTTCTTCACGAACTGGGCGCCAAACTGGGAAATCCGCACGTTGATCTCGTTGGAGAACTGCTGGCGGATGCACGAGTTGGTGTGGGCCGTGGAGCACCACTCATAGGAGGGATCGCGCTCAACCACGAGGACTGAGCCGGTGAAGTCTGGGTTGTTGCTCAAAAACCAGGCCACAGACGAGCCGATCATGGCCCCGCCGATGATGACCACATCATAGGCGCTTTGCCTTGGTTCAGTTGAAATGGGGGGAAGTTTCATGGGCCCATCCTGCCGTTTTTCCGAATGTTCCCCTTACATCAGAAAACGGCAAAAGTCTCGCCTTGAAGAGGGCGAAAAAAGCGTCTAGCGGGGGCGTGAAATCACTCCGCTGGCCAGGAACACGCCAACGCAGACAAAGGCTGCCGACAGCACCGTGGCGAGGTCGGGAATTTCCCCCAGAACCGGAATGCCCAGAAGGGTCACCAGAACCGGAACCAAGGCGGCGAACGCCGCGGCGCCCGAGGCGCCCAGGCGATCGACGGCCATGCCGTAGGTTATGAGAGCCACAAGGCCGGAGACCACCCCTTGAAGCAAAAGCTGGCTGACGATCTCGCCCCAGGACGCAGCGAAAATGCCGGTGCGCCCAACCGCAAGCCAGACCGGCACCAGCAAGATCAGCGACCACACGCTCATGATCCCCACCGCCTCATGGGACTTCAGCCGCGACCAGCGGAAGGCATGGGTGTAGACCGCCCACAAAAAGGCGCCCGTGACAAACAGGATCTGCCCGCGCCAGGCGCCCTCGATGCTTCCGGTGATGATCGTGTAGGCGCCGATACCCACCCCGCCCAGCGCTATCAGGACATAGCCCGTGCCGCGCCGCCAGCCGAACTTTTCGCCCAGCAAGAGCAGGGCAATGAGGGCCACAAACAGCGGCATGGTTCCCGGCAACAGCATGCCCGCATGGGCAGCGGGGGCAAGCTGAAGCCCGGTGGAGATGGCCAGGTAGAACGGCAAACCGGCCCCGGCAACGATGAAGGCGATGAGCGGCCAGGCGACGGCTTCAGGCTTGAGGCCGGTCTTCAGCCAATAAGGGGACAGCACCACCGCCGGCACAATAAAGCGCATCAAGGCAATGTCGTGCGGCAGCAACGCGCCGCGCACGGCGTAGCGCGTGCCCACGATCCAGCCGCCCCAGATCGTCACGGTCAACAACGCAATCAGGCTGCCAATAATCAGGTCTCGTTGTCTGCTGCCGGGCGTTGCCGCCTCAACTTGGCTCATGCAGAGGTCAGCTTTGCCATCACGTCGTCAGCGATCTCGAAATTCGAATAGACGTTCTGAACGTCATCATCATCTTCCAAGGTGTCGAGCAGCTTCATCATCGTGGAAGCCTTTTCTTCCTCCAGCATTGTGGTGGTCTGGGGTTTCCAAACCGGACGTACGCTGTCCGGCTCGCCCAAAATCGCCTCCAGGGCTTTTGAGACTTCGCCCAATTCGTCAAAGGCGCAAGTGATGATGTGGCCATTCTCGTCAGACTGCACATCCTCCGCGCCGGCCTCAATGGCCGCCTCGAAGAGCGCATCCGCATCGCCAACGTCGGCGGGATAGGTGACCTCGCCCACACGGTCGAACATGAAGGACACCGAGCCGGTTTCCCCCATATTGCCGCCATGCTTGGAAAAAGCCGCGCGCACGGCGCCTGCCGTGCGGTTGCGGTTGTCGGTCAAGGTTTCCACCACCATTGCCACGCCGCCGGGGCCGTAGCCCTCGTAGCGCATCTCTTCGTAGGATTCCGCGTCGCCGGCTTCCGACTTGTTAATGGCCCGCTGGATGTTGTCCTTCGGCATGGACTGCGACCTGGCATTTTGCACCGCCAGGCGCAATCTGGGATTGGCATCGGGGTCTGGACCGCCGGACTTTGCAGCAACGGTGATTTCCTTTGAAAGTTTGGAAAACAGTTTCGCGCGCACCTTATCCTGGCGGCCCTTGCGGTGCATGATGTTCTTAAACTGGGAATGTCCAGCCATGGCGATCCTCTTTGGAAGTTCAGCGCGGAGTGTTGCGCCTCTCCGCGCGCCTATTGGTGTGTCTGCCTGATTTGGCGTTCTTATAGTGAGCCCGTTAAGCAAAATCCAGTATTGAGCACCACTGCGCCACACATGTTAACGAGCCGTTAACACTTAGGGCGCGATGCTGGCGAAATGGGCGAATGAGGTATTACCATGACCGAACCGGGTGATCAGAACTTACCACATCTCTTAGCGGACTTGAGTGGCTCAGCCGGCCAGCGCGGCCTGCTTAGAACTTTAGCCACCTTGAAAGCACCAAAACCGAAAGCCAGTTTCAACCATATTTGTGAACTGGGCACTTTGGCAGGGGAAATCGTTGACCGTCTGGACGCTGCGGAAACAGCCCGCGCGGCCCAAATGGACGAGACCGCCGAGGACAGCTACGCGCACGCCATCGATCTGATGGTTGAGCTCAAATTCCAGAGCGCCGCGCAGCCGGGCCGCGGCAAGCTCGTCAGGCCGGCCCGGGCAGCTCCGACGGGTTTAGTGTCGCTCTAGTCCCAGAACGCCGGCAGTGTCGGCTCAAGGCGTCCGCCCATGCGGATCAGCCCCACTTGGGTGGCCAGCCCTGTTTTGTCATCGGTTTCCACTGCGATGCCGCACATGGTGGCCTCGCCGGTTGCAGGCGTCATGCGTTCAGCGCGGATGCCGGTGACGAATTTGCGCACCGGGGCCGATTTATCCATCCCGATCACAGAATCATAATCACCACACATGCCGGTGTCTGACTGGTAGGCCGTGCCGCCGGGCAGAATTTGGTGATCGGCCGTCGGCACATGGGTGTGGGTGCCCACCACGAGCGAGGCCCGGCTGTCGGCAAAATGGCCCATGCTCATCTTTTCCGACGTCGCCTCGGCGTGCACATCGATGATGCAGGCATCGCACGCTTCGCCCAGGGGGCAAGCACCAAGCTCTCGCTCCAGGGCAGCGAACGGATCATCATGGGCTTCCATAAAAATGCGCCCCTGAACCTGCATCACCAGAACGCGCTTGCCCGTGGGCGTTTCAAACAGCCCTGCCCCGCGGCCCGGCGTTCCACTTGTAAAGTTGGCCGGCCGCAGCAAGTTTGGCTCTCGCTCGATGAACACAAGCGCTTCGCGCTGATCCCAAGCATGGTTGCCAAGTGTGATCACATCGGCGCCGGCGTCGCGAAGCTTGTGGAAAACCTTTTCGGTGAGGCCAAATCCCGAGGCGGCGTTCTCTCCGTTGACCACTACGAAATCGGGCGAGAAGCGTTCACGCAAGATGGGAAGGTGGGTCTGAACCGCGGCCCGGCCGGCGCGGCCCACCACGTCCCCAATAAACATCAATCTCATACGTACCCTCTAAACCTTGGCCGTCTCGATTGGACCGGTTTCCGTCAACACCCAATCCAGAGGCTGATCGTGCATGCCCCGCACGACCTCTCCAACTTCCTGCGCCGCAAAGGCAACGCCAACCGCGGTGATTTGTTTCTTTTCGCGAAACATCTCAATCGTGCGGTCATAAAACCCGCCGCCATATCCCAGGCGATACCCCGCCCTGTCAAATGACAGCAACGGCACCAGCATTATATCCGGTTCCACGGTCTGTGCCGACCCGACCGGGATCGGAATGTCCCAAGCCCCAGGTTCTGTAGCCTCCCCGGGCGCCCAGGCTTTGAACAATAGAGGCTGACCGGCTTTGAGCACAATGGGCAGGCAGGTCTTCCGGCCTTCGCCGTCCAGCCGGCTCATCAGGCCGAGCAGATCAATCTCAGACATGTAGGGGTAAAATCCGGAGACCACCGCAGGGCCAACATCCCCCAAAAACGCCAGCCCGGTTCGCGCCAACGCCTCGCCCGCCTGCCCGCCCAGGTCTTTGTGGGCGGCGGCGCGCACCTTGGCAGCGCTTTTGCGTGCTTCAGCCTTGGCGGCCGCCAGGCTGTCTTCGGGGCTCACGGCAGACATGGCTGTGATGGATTCCGATCGAATTAAGTTCAGATGTGCGAAGCCGCCCAGACCGTCGGATGAACCGATGCCGGGAACCTACAAGTGTAGGTGGGCGCCGTATGTAAAGGCCCACGAGCCTAAACAGGGACAGCTCCCTTCCGGATCGATAAGGCCCCGGGCATTGTTCTCGTAAACGTGAAGGGCAGCCCCGCTAGCGGCGTATGTAGGCTTGGTTGTGCAGTTTTACCAGAGCAATCAGCACCGAGGCTTTGCTTCGGCAAGCTCGCCTGCCCTAAGGCGACATCTCTCTGGAGAGATCCTCAAGCCGCACCGCGGCGGCGGAAAGCCGTTCTGCCACCGTGCGCTCCAACGAGATGCTTCTGTCGTTGGCTGCCAGGCGTGCATGCTTCATGGCTGTGACTTCATCTTCCAGATCCTCGATCCGGATGAGCGAGGCCGCCAGTTGGTCGGCAATCACCAGAGCTGCCATCAAAAGCAGGCGCGTGTCGCCTACTTGGCCAAAACTCTGTTTGAGCTTTGCAACTTCAGTGTCAATGAGCTGAGCCAGCTCTGAGAGATGCTCTTCTTCGCCCTCATCACACTGCATTGTGTAGGGACGATCATTTACGTTGACGACGACTTGTGCCATGAAATTTGCCACTTTTCCTTGCGTAAGGCGAACACCGGAGCCTTATTCCTAATCTTTGGTCTCGCGCTCTATGATCTTCTGAACCGCTGCCATTGCCGTGTCTATCCGGCGGACGGCCTCACCGTTCATCCGGGTGAGATCGGCCAGCTTGGCTTTGCTTCTGTCCAGCTCAGCGGCCAAGCGCGATCTGTCCTCGCGCAGCACATGCGCTTCGTTCGTCGCTGTGTTGCTTGTGGCCAATTGTTGTTTAGTTCTGACGGCCGACCCCTCAAACGTGCGCATGGCACGCTCAAATCTGTTCAGCGCAGCTTCTAGTGATGACTGATCCGGCATATTCTACCCAAATTTGCAACAAAGCAGGCCCCACGCTCCTGCCTTAAAGCTCCCCTGCCCCTAAAGACCTTTATGATTATGCAATTCAGCTTCCTCTCGTCAACAAAAAGCTCTGCTATTACGTGGCTTTCTGCTTAGTTGATCACCCTGAAACACAATTGAGACAGATTCGGGGCATGCGGCATTTCGCACCGCCTTCGCGCAAGTTGTCCCCAGCCAGAGCATTGACTCGGCAATGGCAAGTGATATGTGTGGCGCCCAGTTTCCACGGGCGGTGGAGAGCCATGTCCCAACAGGCCAGCCAGGCAAGATCCCTTGCCGCAGACCAAGAAGGCGCAAACGTGCCGGATCAGCAAATGCAAAAAACAACACAAATGGCCAACGCCATCAGAGCGTTGTCCATGGATGCCGTTCAAGCGGCCAATTCCGGGCACCCGGGTCTTCCCATGGGCGCGGCAGATATTGCCACTGTCCTGTTCACCCGCATCATGAAATTCGACGCCACGGCGCCGAACTGGGCCGACCGGGACCGGTTTGTCCTGTCGGCAGGCCATGGGTCCATGCTGCTGTACTCGTGCCTGCACCTGTTGGGCTACGAAGATTTCACTTGCGATCAGCTCAAGAATTTCCGCCAGCTGGGCTATTTGACCGCTGGGCACCCGGAATTCGGGCACGGCGCGGGCATTGAGACCACCACGGGCCCGCTGGGCCAGGGCGTCGGCAACGCTGTGGGCATGGCTCTGGCAGAATGCATCATGGCGGCCCAGTTCGGCGATGAAGCGGTCGACCACTACACGTTCGTGCTGGCCGGCGATGGCTGCCTGATGGAAGGCATCAGCCAGGAGGCCCTGACGCTTGCCGGCCACCTGAACCTGTCAAAGCTCATTGTCTTGTTCGACGACAACGGCATCTCCATTGATGGACCGTTGAGCTTGAGCGATTCAACCGACCAAATGGCCAGGTTTGCCGCCTCCGGCTGGGATGTGCGTGCTGTGGATGGCCACGACCAGGACGCGATCTATGAAGCCATCGAAGGGGCTCGGCTTACCGGCGCCCCCTCACTCATCGCCTGCAAGACGGTGATCGGCTTTGGTTCTCCCAACAAGCAAGGCACCTCCTCAACCCACGGTGCGCCCCTTGGAGATGAAGAAATCGGCTTGACCCGGGAGGCTCTTGGCTGGACCGCAGAGCCGTTTGAAATCCCAACCGAAGTGAGAGATGCCTGGCGCCTGGCCGGCATCCGTGGCTGCAAGCACCGCAAAGCCTGGGAAGGCCGCGTCGATGCACTGGACGCTGACAAGAAAGCAGACTTCCATCGGCGCCTTGCCGGCGACCTGCCTGAATCCCTGGACGGTGCAATTGCCGCCTATAAGGAACAGTTGGCCGAAGATAAGCCGTCCTTGGCCACGCGCGCATCGTCTCAGAACGCACTGGACGTGATCAACGGCGTTGTGCCGGAAACCATCGGCGGCTCGGCAGACCTCACCGGGTCCAACAACACCAAGACCGCCGGTATGGGCGAAGTGATCGCCAACGACTATTCAGGCCGCTTCATCCATTATGGCATTCGCGAGCACGGCATGGCTGCCGCCATGAACGGCATGGCGCTGCATGGCGGTGTGATCCCCTATTCCGGCACGTTCCTGGTCTTTACCGACTATTGCCGGCCTTCGATCCGCCTCTCTGCTTTGATGAAGCAGCGGGTGATCTATGTGATGACCCACGATTCGATCGGTTTGGGCGAAGACGGCCCAACCCACCAGCCGGTGGAACATCTGGCCGCGCTTCGGGCCATTCCCAATCTCTATGTGTTCCGCCCCGGTGATGCCACCGAAACCGCCGAGTGCTGGCAATTGGCGCTGGAAGCCGGCGAAACCCCCAGCATTCTTGCCCTAACCCGGCAAAAAATACCCGCCGTGCGCGACCGGTTCTACAAGCAGAACTACTGCGCCCGTGGGGCCTATGAGCTGGCCTCGACAGATGGCGATGCTGAAGCGGTTTTGTTTGCCACCGGATCTGAGCTTCATCTTGCGCTCGAAGCCAAGCAAAAGCTCGACGAAGCAGGCTGCCCGGCGCGGGTTGTGTCGGTGCCGTGCATGGAGCTGTTCCACGCTCAGGACGAGGAATATAAAGCCCGGATCTTAGGGGAAGAGAAGCTCCGCGTGGCCATTGAAGCTGGTGTGGAGATGGGCTGGGCGAAGTTCATCGGCAGCGATGGCATTTTTGTTGGCATGCAGTCGTTTGGCGCGAGCGGTCCGGCTGAACAACTGTACGAGCATTTTGGAATTACCGCCGATGCGGCAGCTGCTGCTGTTCTGGCGAAGCGGGACTGAGCTTAGAGTTATTCACTTCTGTTTTACCTCAACCCCAGTGCCGCGTTGATTTTCACGTCAGAATCGTGGGACATCGCGATGGCGTGAAATACGTAAGCTTTTGGGGCTCACGGAGAGGACGATTATGAGTGTTCGCGTAGCGATCAACGGGTTTGGGCGAATTGGCCGGCTGGCGTTGCGGGCCGTGGCAGAATCCCGGCGCAACGACGTTGAGGTGGTTGCGATCAACAACCGCTCTGATATTGGCGTGGCAGCTCATCTCTTGAAATACGACACCGTTCACGGTCGCTACCCCGGCGAAATCGAGGTCAAGGGGGACCGGATGAACGTTGGCGCGGGGCCAATCCGCGTGTTCCAGGAAAGCAAGCCAGAGGATATTCCCTGGGGCAGCGAAGGGGTGGATGTTGTGCTGGAATGCACAGGCGCATTCCGCGACAAGACCTCCAACATGGCGCATATTGAAAATGGCGCCCGCAAAGTTCTGATTTCGGCGCCTGGCAAGGATTGCGACCTGACCGTGGTTTACGGCGTGAACCATGAAGACCTGGCGGCGGAACATCAGGTGGTGTCGAACGCATCTTGCACCACCAATTGCCTGGCCCCCATGGCCAAAGTGCTGCACGAGAGCTTCGGCATTGCCCGCGGTTACATGACCACGATCCATGCCTACACCACCGACCAGCGCATTCTCGACAACAGCCATAAAGATCTCAGGCGCGCCCGCGCTGCCGCGTTGTCCATGATCCCAACCACCACGGGCGCCGCACGCGCGGTGGGCCTTGTGATGCCGGACCTTGCCGGGAAGCTGGACGGAACCTCGATCCGGGTTCCCACCCCAAACGTCTCGATGGTGGACCTGGTTATTGTGCCGGAGAAATCCGCATCGGTTGAGGATGTGCACGCGGCCATGCGGGAAGCTGCCGACGGTTCCCTGCGCGGTGTGCTGGAATATTGCGACGAGCCGCTGGTGTCATCCGATTTCAACCACAATGACGCTTCGGCGGTTTACGACGCTGATCAGACAGCGGTGGTGGACGGCGGACTGGTTCGGGTGGCCGGCTGGTACGACAACGAGTGGGGCTTCTCGCACCGGATGAACGACACTGCGGCCCTGATGGGTTCTCTTTAGGGATTGGAACCGGTTAGGTCATGGCAAAAACCTTCAACACGCTCGACGATTGCGAGGTAACCGGCAAACGGGTCTTGGTGCGGGCTGACCTCAACGTGCCTTTGGAAGAAGGCATTGTGCGCGACACGACACGGATTGAACGGATTGCCCCAACGCTTGAAGAGCTTGCATCAAAGGATGCGGTGGTCATTGTTCTCTCGCACCTTGGCAGGCCCCGAGGAGCGGTGGTTCCCAATATGTCGCTGGCGCCGGTTGTGGGCCCGCTTTCAGTTGCTCTTGACCGGCCTGTGCGCTTCGTCAAGACGGACTGGTCGAACGGAGAGGCCCTGAGAGCGGTCAACAATGCGCGGCCAGGCGATATCCTGCTGTTGGAAAACACCCGGTTTCATGCCGGTGAAGAGAAAAACCAGCCGCAGTTTGTGAAGATGCTCACCGACCTTGGCGACCTGTTCGTCAACGATGCGTTCTCTGCTGCGCACCGGGCCCACGCATCGACCGAAGGGGTTGCCTGGTTTCTGCCGTGTGCCGCCGGACGTGCGATGGAGGCTGAACTTCTGGCGCTGGAGAGCAGCCTGGTGGAGCCGAAGCGACCCCTCACCGCCATCATTGGCGGCGCGAAGATTTCAACGAAACTTGACGTGGTCGGGCATTTGGCCTGCATGGTCGACTGTTTGATCATTGGCGGCGGCATGGCCAACACATTCCTTGAGGCCCAAGGCCACGAGATCGGGCGCTCCATTGCCGAGCACGATCTGAAAGAGCGTGCTTTGGAAATCCTGGAAGACGCAGAAAAGAACGGCTGTGAGATTGTGTTGCCCAATGATGTGATCGTGGCGGAGGATTTCAAGCCGCATGCGCCTTACCGCGAGGTGGGCCTTGATGAGGTGGGCCGCCGGGAAATGATCTTGGATATTGGCCCCAAAACGGTCGAAAAGATTGAGCAGATTATCTCCACATCGAAAACCCTGGTTTGGAATGGGCCGATGGGCGTGTTCGAACTGCCGCCTTTTGATGCGGGAACGATTGCGGTGGCCAAGATTGCGGCCAAGCATTGCCGGGAGGGCAATTTGCTGGCCATTGGCGGCGGCGGAGACACGGTTGCGGCTCTAAATCACACTGGATTGGCGGACGATTTCACCTATGTTTCCACAGCCGGCGGCGCTTTTTTGGAATGGCTGGAGGGAAAGGTGCTTCCTGGGGTAGAAGTGTTACAGAAATCCGCCGTCTAACAAAAGATTGAGTAATTGAGGGAACTGACTGGGAGGACAGGGCTATGAGTGAGACCTTGAACGACATCGCAAGGGCGATGGTTACCCCTGGCAAGGGCATTCTTGCTGCTGACGAAAGCACAGCAACGATCAAGAAACGTTTCGACACGATCAACACGGACTCCACGGCAGACAGCCGGCGCGATTATCGCGAAATGCTGTTTCGCACCGATGTGGCGATGCGGTCCTGCATCTCCGGCGTGATCCTGTATGACGAAACGATCCGCCAGAAAGCCGCGGACGGCACCCCGCTTGTCACGCTCCTGCAAAATGCCGGCTCGGTGCCGGGCATCAAGGTGGACACAGGTGCGAAGGATCTGGCCGGCTTCCCGGGCGAGAAAGTCACCGAAGGCCTGGATGGTCTGCGCGACCGGCTTGCCGAATATTATGAGATCGGCGCACGCTTTGCGAAGTGGCGCGGCGTCATCACCATCGGGGATGGCATGCCCTCTGCCGCCTGCATCACCGCAAATGCCCACGCCTTGGCCCGTTATGCCGCATTGTGCCAGGAGCAAAAGATCGTGCCCATCGTGGAGCCGGAAGTGCTGATGGATAACCCGGGCGCCGATCACACCATTGACCAGTGCGATGAAGTGACCCGCAAAGCCCTGAACGCCGTGTTCGCCCAGCTTGCAGAGCAAGGCGTGGCGCTGGACGGCATTGTTCTGAAACCGAACATGGTGATCGCCGCTAAAGGGGCCGCCCGGCAGGCCAGCGCTGAGGAAGTCGCCAAGCGCACGGTCGCTTGTTTGCGTGACTGCGTGCCGGCCGACGTGCCGGGCATCGCGTTCCTTTCCGGCGGACAGGACGATCTACAGGCCACCCATCACCTTTCGTTGATGAACGCGGCCGAGTCACTGCCCTGGAACCTCACCTTCTCCTATGGCCGGGCCCTGCAGGCGCCGGCGCTGAAGGCTTGGGGCGGCATGCCGGAGAACGTACCTGCTGCGCAAGCCGCGTTCTCGCACCGGGCCAATATGAACGCTCTTGCCACTTTGGGCGAATGGTCGCAAAGCCAGGAAATGGCCGCCTAATTTTGATCAGGCCGGCGTTTGCGCGCCGGCTTGATGTTGTACGTGCCTGTCGTTAACCACCTGGTTCCAACCGGACATATTGCCATGTCTCCGCCACAGTCCCGGCTATATCTCAAGCTATCAGAATTTGGAGGGGACGGAACCTTCATGGCCTGTGTTGAGGCGGCACTGCAGGCTGGAGATGTGGCGGCCCTGTTGATCGGGGCTGAAGTTGGCGTAGCG
The DNA here is from genome assembly GCA_024227565.1 of Alphaproteobacteria bacterium. GTDB lineage: Bacteria > Pseudomonadota > Alphaproteobacteria > Rhizobiales > CAJQND01 > JAAEUE01. The sequence continues at coordinate 96,232 of JAAEUE010000128.1, read as the reverse complement.
CCCGGCGAGGGCGCAAAGGGGTTGTTGGCCGTGGCGCATGTACACGATGTCGCTTTGATTATTGATCAGGATTACCAGCTTGCAAAAGCGCTGGACGCCGATGGCGTGCAGGTTAGCGCAAGCTTGGAAGCCTATGCCGAGGCCAGAGCCGCGCTTGGCGACGAAATGATTGTTGGAATTGGAATGGCTCCGAGCCGCCATATCATGATGGAACTCGCCGAGGCGGGTGCCTCATATGTGAGTTTTGAGGACGATGCCTCCGATCCGGACAGTTTGAGCGCATGGTGGGCGGAAGTCATGGAGGTTCCTTGTGTCTCCCATCTTGCAGGGCACGATGATGAGGTGTTGAGTGCAGTGAATGCGGGCATTGAATTCATTAGCCCTGATGAGACCATGTGGCAGTCGCCTCAGCATGCTTCCGACACCGTGAGGCGACTGAATGATCTGATCGTAAAGGCTAGCGTTGCAGCATGAGAAGGCCCGGTGCACGACATATGATTGCTGTTCTCAGCTTTGCAGGCGCCTTGCTGTTACCTGGCTCCCACGCCCAGGCCGCCTACGCCGATGCGCTGAAAGCCTATCAGGAAAAAGACTGGCCCGCCGCCTTTGAGGAAGCTGGCCACCTGGCCCGGCAGGGCAAGCCGCGTGGCCAGGCCCTTCTAGCGGCACTCTACGCTCAGGGTTTGGGCGTGAAGCGCGATTTGGGATTGGCGCTGCGCTGGTATTCTGCCGCAGCAGACCAGGGCCATTCAGGCGCATTGTTTGCCATGGGACTGATGTATCTGGACGGTCGGGCCGGCTCATTGGACCTGAAACGCGCCAAAAGCCTGTTCATCAAGGCGGCCGAGAAGGGCCATGTGCCGGCCGCCCACAATATTGGATTGATCTTTGCCGGCGCCGGCGGCGGCAAGCCAGATTGGAAATCTGCAGCTGCATGGTTCTCCACTGCAGCGGAGAAAGAGTTCCCCGAGGCCCAATACAACCTGGGCATCCTGTTCGCTGAGGGACGCGGCGTTGATAAAGATCTGGTGAAAGCCGGACATTGGCTCTCCAAAGCCGCGCTTAAAGGACTGAGGGATGCCGCCCGGGACTATGGCATCATGATCTTCCGCGGCGAAGGCGTGCAGAAAAACGAGAAGATCGGTGCCCAGTGGCTGCTCGTGGCTGCGAACAAGGGTGATGTGGTGGCCCAGAACAGGATTGCGCGCCTGTTCATGACCGGGCGCGGCGTAGACAAAAACCCGGTTGAGGCAGTGCGCTGGCACATGCTCGCAACCGAAGCGGGGATGCCCGATCCGCAAGTTGAGGCCTTTGCCGGGAAACTCACCGGCGATCAACTCAAACGCGCTCAAAAGCTGGCCTTGGACTGGCGCAAAACAACCGGCATCCGCCCACCATCTGGACGCAGCACCCAGGTTGTGAAGGGTTCTGCTGCTGAAAAAAGCAAGTCTCAGTAGGGCAATCTATTTCGCGTGGCTTGACGTTCCGGCCAATCGCACATACGAACGGCATCGAACTGCCGCTGCACATAGAATCTGCGTCTTCCGGCATCACTTTCGTTCCAGTTCTAAATTCAGGTAAGCCATGAAAATCAACGGCAATCAGATCGGCCCAGGCAATGTGCTCCAGCACAAGGACTCCCTGTGGGTGGCGGTCAAGACAGATCACGTCAAGCCCGGCAAGGGCGGCGCCTTTGCGCAGGTTGAGCTAAAGAACGTCTTCACCGGATCCAAGCTCAATGAGCGCTTCCGCTCCTCAGAGACGGTTGAACGCGTTCGCCTTGAGCAAAAGGAACACCAATACCTCTATGATAGCGGCGATATGCTAACCTTCATGGATACGGAAAACTACGAGCAGATCGAGCTGCAGCGTGAATTTGTCGGCGAGCGCGCAGCGTTCCTGCAAGAAGGCATGGAAGTGAAGATCGAGAGTTATGAGGGCAAGCCGATTTCGGTTTCCTTGCCTGATCAGGTGGTTCTGGAAGTCACCGAAACCGAGCCCACGATCAAAGGCCAAACGGCGTCTTCATCCTACAAACCCGCCACGTTGGGCAATGGCACCCGCACGATGGTGCCGCCGTTTGTTACGGTTGGAGAGAACATCGTCATTGCGACCGAAGATGGCTCATACGTGAAGCGGGCCGACTGAACCCGCCCCTCAAGGACACCCTTTATATGGCTCGCTCTGCCCTTCTCAACGTCATGGTCTCTGCCGTGCGCAAGTCAACGCGCGGTCTTGCCCGCGATTTTGGTGAAGTGGAAAACCTCCAGGTATCCCGGAAGGGACCAGGAGATTTCGTGACCGCCGCCGACAAACGTGTGGAAAAGATCCTGCTTCAGGAACTGGACCATGTGCGCCCCGGATATTCGTTTCTGACCGAGGAAACCGGCGTCATTGAGGGCCGAGACAAGACGCACCGCTGGATCATCGACCCGATCGATGGAACCACGAACTTCATTCACGGTATTCCCAACTTCTGCATCTCCGTTGCCCTGGAACGCGATGGCGTTCTGGCCGCAGGAGTGATTTTGAACCCCATCACCGACGAACTGTTCGTGGCTGAGCGTGGCGGCGGGGCCTTTTTGAATGACCGCAGGCTCAGGGTGGCCGCCCGGCGCGATCTGTCTGATGCGGTGATCACCTGCGGTATTCCACACTCTAACCGCGGCGATCACCAACTGTTTTTGAAGGAGCTGGCGCGGATTCAGGTTCGGGTCTCCGGCATCCGGCGCACCGGATCGGCTGCTCTCGATCTGGCCTGGCTGGCAGCGGGTCGGTTCGACGGCCTGTGGGAGCGTGGCCTGCAGCCCTGGGACACGGCGGCGGGAATTCTCATGGTGCGCGAGGCGGGCGGCATGGTTGGCGACATTGACCGTAAGCCCGACCCGTTGGTCACCGGCAATATTCTGGCAGGCAACGATGATGTCTTCCAGGCCATGCAGCGCGAGCTGAAGGCGGCCCAGGACTGAACGGTGTCCACAGCCGCATAATTGCTTTGGCGATTCAGCGCTGATTGACTATTTTCGTCAGATTGGGATCACGGCGGATCCTGATCAGGAGGCTAATGACGGCCAATGGCCCGAGACAACCCATATAAGAAGCTCTCGCCCCCGCGCATCTACATTTTGCGGATGACGATCTTTTTGATCTTGACCGGTTTCACCGCCGCGATCCTCTATCCGCAGGTGCAACGGGCGTTTCTGGCCAACCCCGGTTTGAACGGCCTGATTGTAGGGGTGTTGCTTGCCGGCCTGGTTTATGCCTTCCGCCAGGTGTGGCGCCTGTTTCCTGAGGTGCACTGGGTCAACAGCTTCCAGGTTGCCGAATCCGGCGATGAGGTGAAGCGGCAACCGGTGCTCCTGGCGCCTATGGCGTCCATTCTTGGCGGCAAGCAGGGCCGTATGATCCTGTCTCCAGCCTCTTTGCGGTCCTTGCTGGATTCTCTGGCGTCCAGGCTGGATGAATCGCGCGATCTCGTTCGCTATCTCATTGGGCTGCTGATTTTCCTGGGGCTGCTTGGCACCTTCTGGGGCCTGCTCGACACCGTGACTGCCGTGTCTCAGACCATCCGCTCGCTCGATGTGACCGCGAGCGAATCCGGCGTGATCTTCGAAGATCTGAAGGCAGGCCTCGAGGCACCACTCACCGGCATGGGCACTGCGTTTTCGTCCTCCCTGTTCGGGCTGGCTGGCTCTCTCATCCTCGGCTTCTTGGAGCTGCAGGCCGGCCAGGCGCAGAACCGGTTTTACAATGACCTTGAGGACTGGCTGTCTTCTGCCACCGATATTGAGGCCAGAGATGGATCGGACGTCAGCGTTCCGAGTTATCTGAAGCTGGACCTGCGCGACATTCAAGACCGGCTGGACCACGTGAGCGAAGTGCTGGATGACGCGCTGGTTGAAGAAGGGACCGACTACGAACAACCTGAGCGCCCGCCAAATGAAGAGCAACCGGTTGAGGTGCTCGCAGGGGCGGTTGAAGGCCTGGTGCAGCAGATGCGCGAAGAACAGAAGATTGTGCGCGACTGGGCGCAAAGCCAGGCCGATCAGCAAAAGGAAATTCACTCCGTGTTGAGCAAGCTTGCCGGCGCTACGCCGGCCGAAGCTACTGACACGCCCGAAGATGATGCTCCGCCTGAGAAGAAGGCAGAGAAAAAGACGACCGCAAGTTGACGGCATTTAACGAGTAGATAGTCCATGGCCCTCGCCCGCCGCAGACCCCGCCAAGATCCCGCCTTTTATTGGCCGGGGTTCGTTGATGCGATGGCCACGCTGCTGCTGGTGATCATCTTCTTGCTGTCCATCTTCATGCTGGCCCAATTCATGCTGGCCCGCGAGATTACCGGTCAAGGCTCGGCATTGAACCGGCTCAAATCACAAATCTCAGAACTCACCGAGTTGCTGGCTTTGGAGAAAACCTCCGGGGCCAATTCAGAGAGCGCGCTTCTGTCGCTCACCGACAAGCTGAATGTCACACGCTCAGACAACGTGCGTCTGCTTGCGCTGCTGGAGGAAGAATCGAAGAAATCCAAATCGGCCAACGAGGCAACTGCCGCGCTGAAAACAACCGTCAATTCGGAGAAGAAACTGTCGGGCCAGGCCTTGGCGCGAGTTGAGCTTTTGAACCAGCAGATCGCCGCCTTGCGCCGGCAAATGGCTACGCTCAACGCTGCCTTGGGCGCCGCAGAACAGCGCGATGCGGAAGCCAAGACGCGCATTGTGGATCTGGGCCGCCGGCTCAACGCGGCCCTTGCCCAGCGGGTGAAGGAACTTGCCCGGTATCGTTCGGAGTTCTTTGGCCGCCTGCGCGCCATCTTGAGCCAGCGGGCAGATATCCGGGTTGTGGGCGACCGGTTCGTGTTCCAATCTGAAGTGCTGTTTCCGCAAGGCTCTGCCAACATAAATGTGCAAGGCAGCACCGAGCTTGAAAAGCTGGCCTTGGCCCTGTTGGAAGTGGGTTCGCAAATCCCCACGGACATCAACTGGGTGCTGCGGGTCGATGGGCATACCGACATCGACCCCATCACAAATCCTACCGCCCAGTTTCAGTCCAACTGGGAGCTCTCCTCGGCCCGCGCCATCGCCGTGGTCAAGCGCCTGATCGAGCGCGGCGTGCCGCCGCAAAAGCTGGTGGCGGCCGGCTTTGGCGAGTTCCAGCCGATCGACCCGGAAACCACGCCGGAGGCGAAAGCCAAGAACCGGCGCATCGAGCTGAAGCTCACCGAGCGGTAAATCCTATTTCCGGCTTAACACGCCCCTCCCCCATCCCTGCGAAAGCAGGGCCGCGGGGAAGACGTCTCTTCCTCACCCGGCCTATTGGTGCAGCTTGGCGCCCTTCGTGATCTTGTCTGCGATCTTCTTGTCGGTGCGCAGCGCAATGCCCACCACCTTGGCGTCGTCGGGGTTGAACTGCCCGAACACCTCGCGGTTGTCTTCATCATGGCCGGTGGCGAACATCTCCTCGATGTAAACCGCCGCCTCCACGCCGCGCGACAGGGCGCGCCGGTGGATGTTTCCAAGCGTGTTGCCATCTGCAGACAGCACGATGCACGGCTGGATGGACAGGCTGCGATAGCTGTTGCCCACCGCATCCTTGTAGGGCACGCCCATCATCTCCGGCGTGTTGCCCGCAATGCCGCTGGAGAGGAACGCGGTCACGTTGAGCTTCTGCCAGGTCTCCAGATCGCCGCGCACCACGATGACGAATTTGGTGTCAAACATCGGTGTATTTCACCCCTGGAAGAACACAGAGCATCTCGTAAAGCAGGTTGGCCCCAATCAGAGCCGTGTTGCCGCTTGGGTCATAGGGTGGCGAAACCTCAACCAGATCGCCGCCCACAAGGTTCAGGCCCTTGCAGCCCCGGATGATCTCCAAGGCCTGCCAGGTGCTCAGGCCGCCGATTTCCACCGTGCCGGTGCCCGGCGCAAAGGACGGGTCCAGGCTGTCGATGTCATAGGTCAGGTAACACGGCTGCTCGCCAATGGTTTGCCGCACCTCGGCCATCAGCGGCGTTAACGATTTGTGCCAACAGTCCTCGGCGGGAACCACTGTGAATCCCTGATCGCGGGGCCAGCCGAAATCTTCCGGCGCATAGCCGGTGCCACGCAGGCCGATCTGGAACACCTTGTCGGTTTGCAGCAAGCCCTCCTCCACCGCCCGCCGGAACGGCGTGCCGTGGGCAATCTCTTCGCCAAACATCTGATCGTTGATGTCAGCGTGCGCATCCACATGCACCAGGGCCACCGGGCCATGCTTTTTCTTCAAGGCCCGCAAGATGGGCAGGGTGAGCGTGTGGTCGCCGCCCAGGGTGAGCGGGACGCAGTCATGGGCCAGAAGGGCGTCATAGGCCTCTTCGATAATCCCCACGGTCTTCTTCAGATCGAAGGTGTTGACCGCAACATCGCCAATGTCGGCCACCTGAAAACTGTCGAACGGGGCAGCGCCCGTAGCCATGTTGTAGGGGCGCAGCATGCAGCTTTCAGCACGGATCTGGCGGGGCCCATGGCGGGTGCCCGACCGGTTGGAGGTGCCAATGTCCATAGGCACGCCAACAAAGCAGGCCTGAAGGCCTTCAGCAGTGTCCTGCACCGGCAGGCGCATCATGGTGGCCGGACCGGCAAAGCGGGGCATGTCGTTGCCGCCGAGCGGCTGGTTGTATGCTGTCATAGGATCATTCTGCCTCTGCTAGATCACGGAGCTTGAACTTCTGGATTTTGCCGGTGGAGGTTTTCGGCAATTCGGTGAACACCACATGGCGCGGGCACTTGAAGCGCGCAAGATGAGCCCGGCAATGGTCGATCACCTCCTGCTCGCTCAGCTCGGTTCCAGCCTGCACCTCAACAAAGGCACACGGGGTCTCGCCCCACTTGTCATCGGGTTTTGCGACCACGGCAGCGGCCGTGATGGCCGGGTGCTTATAGAGCGTGTCTTCCACCTCGATGGAGGAGATGTTCTCGCCGCCGGAAATGATGATGTCCTTGGAACGGTCCTTCAGCTGTATATAGCCGTCAGGATGGCGCACGCCCAAGTCTCCGGTGTGATACCAGCCGCCGGCAAAGGCGGCCTTGGTTGCGTCCGGGTTCTTCAGATAGCCCTTCATGACGATGTTGCCGCGCATCATCACCTCGCCCATGACCTCGCCGTTGCGGGGCACCGGCACCATGGTTTCAGGGTCCATCACGTCGAGGTCTTCCAGAGCCGCATAGCGCACGCCCTGACGAGCCTTCTTGGCCGCTTGGGCGGCGGGATCAAGCGCGTCCCATTCCGGCTTCCACTGGTTCACAACCGCGGGCCCATAGGATTCCGTCAGACCATAAACGTGGGTGACATTGAAGCCGGCGGTGGCCATGCCGGCCAGTACAGCTTCAGGCGGCGGTGCTGCCGCAGTGATGAACTGCACCGTGTGCGGCAACTCGCGCTTTTCTTCAGCCGGTGCGTTCAGCAGGGTCGACATGACGATGGGCGCACCGCACATGTGGGTGACCTTATGTTCGGCAATGGCGTCAAAAATCGCTTTTGCCCGCACCCAGCGCAGGCACACATGAGTGCCGCCCACCACGGAGACCGACCAAGGGAAACACCAGCCGTTGCAGTGGAACATGGGCAGGGTCCAAAGGTAGGTGCAGCCGTCGGGCATGGCGCCGGCGACCACGTTGCCGTAGCCCATCAGGTTGGCGCCGCGGTGGTGGTAGACCACACCCTTCGGATTTCCGGTGGTGCCGGAGGTGTAGTTGAGGGAGATTGAATCCCATTCATCGTCCGGCGGGGTCCAGGCGAAGGCCGGATCTCCATCGGCGATGAAATCCTCATATTCAACGGCCCCCAGCAACTCTCCATCCTGGGCAAACTCCGGGTCGTCATAATCCACCACCAGGGGCTCCACGCCCGCCAGTTCCAAAGCTTCCTTGACGGCCGGGGCGAACTCGCGGTCGGTTATGAGGATTTTGGTGTTGGCATGATCCAGCATGAACGCCACGTTGGCTGCATCCAGGCGTGTGTTGACGGCATGCAAGACCCCGCCGGTCATTGGCACCCCATAGTGGCATTCGAGCATGGGCGGTGTGTTCGACAGCATGGCCGACACCGTGTCGCCCTTGCCGATGCCATGGCGCGCCAGAACAGAGGCGAGCTTGCGGGAACGGGCGTAGAATTCAGCGTAGGTGACGCGCTGTTTGCCATGGATGATGGCTGCGCGGTCCGGGCACACCATGGCGGCCCGCTCCAGGAACGAGAGGGGGGTGAGCTGCTGGTGGTTTGCCGGGTTTTTGTCGAGATCTGTTTCATAGGGGTTCGTCATGGCGGGGGCTCTGTGGGTTGTGCCTTGGGTCTTTGGGTCAAGCTAGTCAAAGCGGCGGGCTGGAGCAATGCTCTGTTTGTCTTACGGGGGCGGTGAGCGGCCCTCACGGTTATCCCGGCTCTCCCCCCGCCCCGCATCCCCTGGCCCCAACTCCCGCATACCCTGGCCCAATTCCCGCATCCCTGCGAAACCAGGGATCCACCACCGGAAGCCAACCACATGCTCCGAGCTATGGCCCCTGCTTTCGCGGGGGTGTGGAGGGTGGGGCCCTTATTCATCATTATCTCTGTCTTCTTCCTATCGTCATCCCTGCACCCTCTCCCGTCATCCCTGCGCAGGCATGACGGTGTGTTAGATTTCGCATCCCCTGGCCCAATTCCCGCATCCCTGCGAAAGCAGGGATCCACACCTCGGTGCCAACCACACGCTCCCAGCTATGGGCCCCTGCTTTCGCAGGGGCGTGGGGGGAGGCGAGCGACAACCGCGCTCCATTCCCTATTCGGGTGGTGGGGCCACGCGTGTCACGGCGCCTCGAATTTTTCACCGGCTTTACCTTACACCTTGGTTTGATACACTCGCCGTTCCATTGTGAGTGAGGCTTAAATGCAGCATGAACCTTTCTGGTGGGAAATGGCCCGACCGCAACCACTGGACCAACAGCCCTTTTCACCATCTTGCGATGTAGCGGTCATCGGCGCCGGATATGCTGGTCTGCATGCTGCATTGAGGCTGGCTCGTGCGGGCCGTTCGGTCCAGGTGTTTGACAAGGAGGTGCCAGGCTTCGGGGCATCGAGCCGCAATGGCGGCATGGTTGCAGGCACCACAAAGTTCCGCCTGAGTACACTCATTGAAACAGAAGGAGAGAAAAAGGCATTTGGCCTTTACCGGGAAGGCCTTGAGGCCGAGGCCTGGTTTAAGAATTTCATTCGCACTGAAAAGATCGACTGCCACCTGGAAAACCACGGCCGGTTTACCGGTGCCTATCGGCCCGGCGACTACGAGGTGTTGGCCCGTGAGGCCGAAACGGTTACCCGGCACTTTGAGCGCGCGATCTACGCCGTTCCCAAGGCGGAGCAGCAAAACGAGATCGGCAGCGACCTCTACCACGGCGGCCTGGTTCAGGAGGACATGAGCGCGCTCCATCCCGCGCTCTATCACCGAGGCCTCCTGCAACGCGCGCTGGATGCGGGGGTCACCATACATGGCACCTGTTGCGTGACCGGTTTTGGCAGGGAAGGTAACGAACTGAAGATTGAGACGGCGCGCGGAACAGTGAAGGCTCGCAATCTCGTTGTGGCCACCAATGGCTACACGGACAAGGAATTGCCATGGCTAAGGCGGCGGCTTGTCTCGCCGCAAAGCCAGATCATCGCCACTGAGCCCCTCCCAAGTGAGCTGATGGCAAAGCTCATGCCGAAGAAGCGCACACTTGGCGATACCCGTATCCTCTTTCCCTATTACCGTGCGTGCCCTGCACACAAGCGCATGGTTTTTGGCGGCCGCTCCGGTGCCTGGTCGAACGACCCCAAGGTTAAGGCCGCAGCGCTGCACGATGTCATGGTGTCGATTTTTCCTGAACTCAAGGACATCCCCCTGACCCACGTCTGGTGGGGGAATGTCTCCTTTCCGTTCGACCGCCGTCCGAAGCTCGCGGTGGAAGACGGTGTTCACTATGCAGCCGGATTTTGCGGATCGGGCGTCATCTGGGCCAGCTGGTTCGGCAGACTGGCAGCAAATCGCATCATCAATGAAGGGCCGGCCACCTCAGCACTGGGAGGCGACCCATTCGAGACCCGCCCACTCTATTGGGGCAGGCCCTGGTTCCTGCCGTTAATTCTCGGATGGTACCGCTTCAGGGATGCGATATGACCGCGACTGAGACGGCCAGCACGGCTTCAAAATTGACCCTAAAGGCCGCTGCACCCAGGGTGATCAGGAGATCTCAACGATCGTTCAAGATTGGCCCGGCCTCATGCAGAAAATAGCGCCCTATTTGAAGCGCTGGCATGGAAAGGCGCTTGCGCCGGAAGAAGGAGAGTTGCGCAATGTTCAAACCGATGGAGATCGGGCGACCGCTTCAACCATGAACACGGAGGCGCCAGGCAAGACGATTGCCTTCGTTCGCGCTCCAACAGGCTGGTGCCTGACCACAGAGTGAGGGTTGGGATGGCTGCTCAGGCCCCACAGAGCTCACCCGAACAGGAGCAAACAACAGACATGAGCCCATGGACCCCCTGACACAAGGCACGCTGGGAGGCGCGCTGGGAGCCGCCCTACCCCAAGCCACCCGCGCCAAGTCCAACATCGTCATCGCCGGTGCTCTGGGGTTCTTTTCGGGCATGGCGGCAGATCTGGATGTGTTCATCCGTTCATCGTCTGACCCATTGCTGTTCCTGGAATATCACCGCCAGTTCACCCATTCTCTGATCTTCATTCCCGTCGGCGGCCTCATCATGGCGCTTGTGCTGCATTTTCTTTTGGGCCGGCGCTGGAAGCTGAGCTTCCTACAAACAGCTTTGTTCTGCACAATGGGCTATGCGACCCATGCGCTGCTGGATTCAGCAACCTCCTACGGAACCATGCTGTTCTGGCCGTTCAGCGATGCGCGGATTGCCTGGCGGATCGTTTCGGTTGTCGATCCCCTGTTCACTCTGCCGCTTGCCGGCCTTGCGCTGGCAGCAGCGCTGAAACGCAAGCCGGTCCTCGCCAAGGCGGGCCTGGTGTGGGCGGCGGCCTATCTGGCCCTTGGCGCCATGCAACATCAGAACGCCCTGCAGATGGGCCGGGACATTGCCGCCGGCAGAGGCCACACGCCGGATCGCATGGAGGTGAAACCGAGCTTTGGCAATATTGTCGTGTGGAAGACGCTCTACGAGGCAAACGGGCGCTACTACGTGGATGCCGTGCGTGCCGGCTTGGCCCCCAGAACCTTTCCCGGGTCATCGCTGCCCAAACTCGATCTGGCGGCCGATTTGCCCTGGTTGACGCCGGAAACGCAGCAGGCCCGGGACATTGAACGCTTCCGGACGTTCAGCAGGGACTATATTGCGCAAGATCCGGCGCGGCCGGGCCGGATCATCGATGTGCGTTATTCCATGGTCCCCAACCAGATTGCCGCCCTCTGGTCGATCGAAGTCATCAGCAGCGCCGGACAGAACAAGCATGCGAAGTTCCGCACCCATCGCAGCGACGCTGCATGGGCGATGGGCAGGCTCTGGCGCATGATCCTTGCCAAAGGGCCCCGGAAATGAAAAAGGGCGGCCTTGTGGGGGGCCGCCCTTCAACTCTGAGATTGAGGCTTGAAGCCTTAAGCGGCTTTCTGCTCAATTGCTTTGTGTTTGCCCTTGGCCTTGGCCGCGCCGATCGCAATCGTGCGGGGTTTCATGGCTTCGGGGATTTCCCGCTTCAGTGAGATGTGAAGCAGGCCGTTTTCAAGACCGGCACCGGTCACTTCCACATGGTCTGCGACCTGGAAGCGGCGCTCGAAGCTGCGGGTGGCAATACCGCGGTGCAGCAGCTGCACACCATCTTCCTTGGCCTCGTCGGCCTTCTTGCCGGACACGGTCAGGGTGTGCTCCTTGATCTCGATGTTCAAGTCGCCTTCGCCAAACCCGGCCACGGCCATGGTGATGCGGTATTCGTCGTCGGATGTGCGCTCGATATTGTAGGGCGGATAGCCTGTGTTGGCCTCAACGCCAGAGGCCTGGTCCAACATGTTGGCCAAGCGGTCGAATCCTACGGTTGAACGGTAAAGTGGTGCAAAATCAAACATTTAGTGCTCCTCCTCGATTGAGCAAGGTTGATGATGGTCCTCTCATTCGAGCCGGACCGGTTTTTACTACGAACCCAGTGATTGGCGTCCGTATGAGGAAAACATAGGGCGTCATTTTCCGGTTTCAAGACCCCTCGCGAACATGAACCGTAGATGAACGAGAGCTTCTGAAACGGTTCAGCAGGGCTCTGAAAGGATGAACATCAGACGGGAGACGTGGCCCTTCGCATCAAGTGAGGGAACGTTCGTCGGGAGATCTACATGACCAAACGCGCCCTCCTTGCGGCAGGGGTTTTTTTTGCCGCTTTCGCAGCCCTTCAAACCACACCGGCCGCCGCGGGCAGCCTGCCTGCAGGCTTTGATGCCTACTATGAGCCCTCCCCGGACACCGCGTTCGAGCATGGCGCCGATTCTGAGCAGGTGCCGGTCTATTCGCCGCGCAGATCAAGCTGCTACCGGGCCCACAGAACTGTGCGCGACCATGGGTACCAGAAGATCCGCACAGTGGATTGCAAGGGGCGCAACTACACGTTTCACGGGCGCCGCGACGGGCGTTGGTGGAAAGTTAAGGTGCGCGCCAGAAATGGCCGCATTCGGCGGGTTTATCCGCTTTAGAATGCAGTTTTTTGGAACAACGCCGACGGATGTTCCGGGCGTTAACCGTCTATCAACCATGACGCCGCGTTCACACTATCGATCAACTGCCTAACCCGGCAATGTGACCTGGTGTGAACTGACAGGCCTTAAAATTCGCATGCTGAGTACCTATATTAATCTTGAACGGGGACGGGCGGAGTTCGCTCAAAAATCCCCCAAGAAGGAGTGAAACAAGATGGCCATGAACAAAGTGCCTGTACTTTCCAGCGACGGCGGCCTCAGCCGCTATCTCCAGGAAATCCGTGCTTTTCCAATGCTTACGCATGAGCAAGAGTATGAGTATGGCAAGGAGTGGCGCGAAAAGGGCGACCGGGATTCAGCACACAAGCTGGTGACCAGCCATTTGCGCCTCGTGGCCAAGATTGCCATGGGCTACCGCGGCTACGGCCTGCCCATCAACGAAGTGATCTCCGAAGGCAATGTGGGCCTTATGCAGGCGGTGAAACGCTTTGAGCCCGAAAGAGGGTTCCGCTTGGCCACCTATGCCATGTGGTGGATCCGCGCCTCGATCCAGGAATTCATCCTGCGCTCTTGGAGCCTCGTCAAAATGGGCACCACGGCAAGCCAGAAGAAGCTGTTCTTCAACCTGCGCAAGGTGAAAGGCCAGATTGAAGCCCTGGAAGACGGTGATCTACGCCCCGACCAGGTGGCTGAAATCTCTGAGCGTCTTGGCGTGCCTGAAGCCGATGTGGTCTCCATGAACCGCCGTTTGGGCGGCGACAGCTCCCTCAATGCCCCCTTGAAGGTGGATGGTGAGGGCTCTGGCGAGTGGCAGGACTGGCTTGTGTCAGAAGAGCCTGACCAGGAAGAAACCCTGGTGGAGAGCGAAGAGCACTCCAGCCGCATGGGCCTGCTGCACGAAGCCATGGACAATCTGAACGATCGCGAGCGCCGGATTTTTGAAGCCCGCCGGCTTTCAGAAGACCCGTTGACCCTTGAAGAGCTCTCTCAAGAGTTTGACGTAAGCCGCGAACGCATCCGCCAAATCGAAGTTCGTGCCTTTGAAAAGGTTCAAAAGGCGGTCAAGAATGCAGCCCGTGACATGATGGCGGCTCCTGCATTAGCGTAACGACATAAATTAGCAACAACCGCCGGCGTCCTGATTGAGTTCAGGGCGCCGTTTTTTTTGTGTGGGGGCGTTGGTGCGCAAAGCGGAACCCAGCTTTTAGTATGCAAAACCAACGTGGAGCGCACCAAACGGACCTGTGATTTTTGTAGTCATGTTATATTCCATGCCGGCCTCCACCGACACATACACATCCCCCATCCAGGGCACCGCATAGCTGAAGCCGCCCACGGAGGCACCGCCTCTGAGGATGGAAAACCCCCGCCCCTTACTGGCGGACGAGAGCAATCCCACGTAGAGCCCGTCATCAAATTTGAATTCCGGCCGCAGCTGCGCCCAAAGCTCATCGAAGCCGACGGTGTATTTCACATCCGCAATGGCCCGCCAGCGTGGGTTGAGCTCATAGCTGCCCTCTGCCGCCAAAGTCACGCCAAGCCGGTCGCCGCGGTCTGCTTCATTACGCCAGGCACCGCCGCCGTAAACGGCAAAACGCCATTCAGGGCCGACGAATTGCCAACCTACCTCAGCTTCCGCTCCAACTCCGTGGATTTCAGTGATTTCAGTGGCCATAGAGGCGCTGGAGACGCTCTCAACGCCGTCATTGATGCGCAAGGCCTTTGCCCAGCCCCGCGCTCTCCAACCTTCCTCGGCGAGCGTTCCGGCTGGGGCAATGGTCACGCCGCCATAGCTGTAGAGGGTATCAGCACTGCCGCCGGCGCCTGCTGAAACCCAGGTTTCGCCCGCCAAAGCTTCAAAAGATGAGATTGCTGCAAAGCACAGACCCAACGCGCACCAGCGCCCGAGCTTCGCCGCCGCGGCAGACCTGCCGCAGCCTCCAGACATACGTGCCATACCGCCCCCGGTTGACCGACGCGTTACAAACTCTCAGAGACACCTGTCAAAAATCAACTATTTGGTGCATCTTGTTGAAATCACACTTTATCGGGTCAAATCCGATGAGTCGATACCCCGTCAAACGACCGAAATAACCTCAGCACCAGTGGCCTCACGCAGTGCTTCCATGTTGAGCTCCATCACACATTCCGGCGTGCCTGCGGCCCCCCAGGCGGTCTGATAGGCAAGCAGCTCCTCATCAATATAGGTGGCCACGGGATTGGTGTGCCCAACAGGCGGAACACCGCCAATGGCAAAGCCCGTCACCTCCCTGACGAAGCTTGCATCGGGCCGCACAAGAGGTTCACCCAGCACCTTTGCCGCCGCCTTCTCATTCACCCTGTTCTTGCCGGACACCAAGATGAGATAGGCCGTTTTGCTCTGTTTTCCCTGAAATATCATAGACTTGATAATTTGCCCCACATCACATCCGCAGGCGGCCGCAGCATCTTCGGCGGTGCGCGACGAGACGGCGTGACACACAATTCGTGCGCTTAGGCCGAGGGCGCTGACAGCCTGCTCAACCCGGCGCGCACTTTTTGGAAGTTCGGTCATGAACGGCTCCCTTGATGGCTCAAATCAGTATGCCATTTTTCGCCAAAGTGCGATAAGATTGCCCCATGACGCTGGGAACGAGGCCAAAGTTCCGGTCTATCTAGAGCAACCCTCGATCAGACGGAATCGTCTGATTGGGGATAAGTTGCTCGCTTGCAACGAGAATCTGGGGCACCTTCCGCTCAAACTGAGCGGAAGGTGCTCTAGGTGCGGCAGCCGCGAGAGTTTAACCCAATCGGGAGCGCATGGGTTGTCGAAACAAGAAGCAGAACGCTCTGTCGCAAGCCGCACAGCCTTGCTCGAACAGGCCCTGCAACGGGCCCGCGCGTCACAGGCTGAGTTCCTGGACGCAAAAGCAAATGTGAGCGACCTGCGGTTCTTGCGCCTGGACGCTCTGGCTGACGGAATGGCCAAAATCACACGAGGCCAGACCAATCTCGACGTGTTCATGACGTTGAAGGCTATTCCAGGCGATCCGCCGCGTCTGATTGTGGATGCCAGCAGCCATGTGGTCATGGAACCGGACCCGCGAACATACATGCTCATTTACGACGGCCCAGAGGAACGCAAAGTCCTGTGCGAGACAGAGAGCCAACGGGAGATCGAAGAGAAACTGACCGAGTATGTGGCGCACCGGATCGTGGCACAGGAACGGGCCACCGGAGATGCCCTGGAAAAACCGGAAACTCCCCAAAAGAACAATAGGTTAAACTATTTTTTGGTTTGGTCGATAGGCGTCATGATGGGGGTATTGGCGTTGTTTGCCTACAGCCACGCGAGAACCCATTCGGTCCTTGAGATTTTCCAAGCCTTAACAAGTGGCTAAATTGCTTTCCACAACCGTTACATTCTGAAACACCAATTGATTTTGTTGTTTCCCACTATCTGCTTATCAAGGTCCTGTTAGCGGGTCGATTGTGTTGCGTGCGGGCATCATGCGTTCAATCAGCCCCTGGGAGATAACGCTTGTTTTTCCAACTGCCCTTTCGGCACTTGCAAGAACAAGCAAAATACTGGGGCGGTGCGGGTAGATTATGGCGGAAGCATTGAGCAAGCTCATGCGGATACAGCGAGATCCGGAACAACCGCGCATCCTGGGCGACTTTCCAACACTTTCCGAAGGTTTGGATTATGCCGCCCAAGGCGCCGCTGGTTTGAATTTTTATGCCCCGCGCGGCGGACTGGAAGAAACCGTCACCTACCACGAGCTCCGCAACCGCGCACTGGCAACCGGCCGGCGGCTGGTCAAGGCAGGCCTGAAGCGCGGCGAGCGTGTGGGCGTTATTGCCGAAACCAAAGCAGCCTTCGTTGAAGTGTTCTTTGGCTGCCAATATGCCGGCCTCGTGCCCTGCCCCATGCCCTACAGCATGTATATCGGTGGGCGCGATGCCTACGTGACGCGCATTGCCGGCCTGATCGAAAGCGCAGACTGTTCGGCCGTCGTCACACCTGAAGATCTGCACTCCCACATCACCGAAGCTGCCGCCATTGCAGGCGCCGAGCTGGTTTTGACCCACGATGCGTTGGCCGCCATTTCCGGCAAAGATGTGGATTTGACGCCGTTCAACGCTGATGATGTTGCCTACATTCAATATTCGTCCGGTTCCACGAGCAACCCCAAGGGTGTTCTGATCACCCAACGGGCCGCGATGGCCAATGTTAGCCGTATCCTGAAATACGGCATGGGCATTCGCGACGATGATCGGGCGTTTTCCTGGCTGCCGCTCTACCACGACATGGGGCTGGTGGGCTTTCTGCTGTCGCCATGCATGGGCCAGGTTACGGTCGACTACCTGGCGACACCAGCCTTTGCGCGCCGGCCCGCACTTTGGCTCAAGCTTATGTCGGACAATCGCTGCACGGTGGCCTATGGGCCTTCGTTTGGGTACGACCTGTCATCACGCCGGGTGAACGGCGGCGCCAAGGACCTTGACCTTTCAGCCTGGCGGATCGCCGGGATTGGCGGCGACATGGTGCGTCCGGACGTGTTGGAAGAGTTTGCCTCACGCATGGCTGTGGCCGGCTTTGATCCCAAAGCGTTCCTCCCCAGCTACGGCATGGCGGAATCAACTCTGGCCATCACCTTCACCGAACTGGACAAGCCGGTTCGGGTCGATTGCGTTGACCGCTTGGAATACAAAATGAACCGCAAGGCCGTTGCGGCTGACGATCTGGCACAAAAGCGTCCGGAACAAACCCGCTCCTTCGTGGTCTGCGGCAAGCCTCTGCCCGATCACAAGATCGAAGTGCGCGATGATCATGGCAAGGTGCTGAGCGAGCGTGAAATTGGCCATATCCTCATCCAAGGCCCTAGTCTGATGGCCGGCTATTTCGGCAATGAGCACGCCACCAAAAATGTCCTGTCAGACGATGGTTGGCTGGACACGGGCGATATGGGCTATTGGCTGGACGGCGAAATTGTCATCACCGGCCGGTCCAAGGATCTGATCTTGCACAATGGCCGCAACATCTGGCCGCAAGACATTGAATGGTCGGCTGAGCACGTGGAGCCGCTGCGCTCTGGCGATGTGGCGGCCTTTGCCGTTGAAGACGACAATGACGAAGATCACGTGGTGGTTCTGGTGCAATGCCGCTTGGGCAAACGCGACGAACGCGAGGCTCTGCGCCGGGAAGTGAAAGCCGCCATTCAGCGCAGTGCCGGGGTTGAGTGCTTTGTGGTTCTGGTACCGCCGCGCAGCCTGCCGTTCACTTCATCGGGCAAACTGTCCCGGGCGGGCGCCAAGGCAGGCTTTTTGAGCCGCGAGATCGAAGAAATTGACGACGAGTATGTGCCTGTGGGCGCCGCACCTGCGGCAGCGGCACGTGTTGGGATGCAAGCGGCTGAGTAGCCGGCTTGCGTGTGGGTTCCAGGCGAGGGTGCCTGGGGATTGAGTTGGAGCGGAAGACATGAGCGAGAGTGTTGTCGCGATAACAGGTGGGACCGGCTTTGTCGGCACACACCTTGTCAAACGCCTGGTGGCCGAAGGGCACAAGGTGCGGCTTCTGGTGCGCAGCAAGGCGCCTGACTGCCAGCTCTCACACCGCAACGAAATTGAACTGGTCCATGGCGATCTGGACAACCTGAGCGCCCTGCGCAAGCTGACCAACGGCGCCAACACCGTGATCCATCTGGCGAGCAAGATCAGCGCCAAGGACCGCGACGAGTTTGATGCGGTCAATGTGGACGGCACCCGCAATTTGGCCGCTACGGCCAAGGCGGCTGAGGTTGGGCAGTTCATCTTCATCTCCTCTCTTGCCGCGCGCGAAGCTCATTTGTCAGCTTATGCCGCCAGCAAGAAGCAGGCAGAACAAGAACTCATCAATCTGACCAAATTCAGCGAAATGCCTTGGGTGATTGTGCGCCCACCAGCTGTTTATGGCCCAGGCGACAAGGCCACCTTGCCATTGTTGCAAGCCTTGACGCAAAAATTCGCCGTGCTCCCAGGACGCGCAGAAGCCCGCTTCTCCTTGATTTACGTGGACGATCTGGTGGATGCGATTTCCGGCTTGATCGGCGACGAAGAGACCTTGGGCCAGACCGTTGAATTGGATGACGGCACGCCGGGGGGCTATGACTGGCCAAGTTTGGCGAAGATTGCCGGCGAAGTGGGCGGCCAACAGGTGCGTCCGGTGTTCTTGCCGCGCACGGTGGCTTCAGCGGCGGCCGGAGCCATGGAGCTTGGCGCTAAAATTGTCGACAAGACCCCGGCTTTGGCGCGCGACAAGGTGCATGAGCTTTACCATATCAACTGGGTTTGCCAGAACACACGGCTGCAAACCGCCGGCACCTGGGCCCCTAAAACACGGTTTTCCGAAGGCTTCAGAAAAACCGTTGCCTGGTATCGTTCCGAAGGCTGGCTCTGAAGCCTCACTAAACCCGTTGGATTAAGCAGAATGGATGCTTCAGACCAGAGCATGTTCGATGAAATCGTTGCGTTGCTGGAACCCTTTAACGCCGACAAGATCGCGCTCAAGCCGGAAACCGATATCTCCGCCGACCTCAAGATCGATTCCGTCTCCGTGATGGATTTCGTCATGGAGGTTGAGGACAAGTTCGATATCGACATTCCCCTCAACGTTTTGTCCGACACCAGAACGATCGCCGACCTCATGGGGGTCGTCAAAGAGCGTACCAACGCTTAAGGAGCGCCGCCGATATGGCCAGTAAACTGCTTGAAAAACATCAGGTTCTTGCCGAGCGTTTTCAGCGCATGCAGTCCATGGGGGCGGTTGCCGTTGGCCCCACCAACGATCAGATCCTGTCGCCCACGCGCGCCATCATCAATGGCCGGGAAACCATTCTGGCCGGCACCAACAACTATATGGGCATCACGTTTGACGAAGACTGCATTGCCGCCGGCAAGAAGGCGCTGGACGAGTTCGGCACCGGCACGACCGGCTCGCGCATTGCCAATGGCTCATACGCGCTGCACACCGAGTTGGAGCAAGAGCTCGCCCAAATGCTGGGCCGCAAGCATTGCATTGTGTTCACCACGGGATATCAAGCCAACTTGGGCATGATCGCCGGCCTGGCCGGGCCGCGCGACACGGTGTTTCTTGATGCAGATTCCCACTCGTCAATCTATGACGGCTGCACCCTGTCCGGCGCCAAGCTGGTGCGCTTCCGCCACAATGATGCGGCTGATCTGGATAAGCGCCTGTCGCGCATGGAAGATGACGGCGGCGGCCGGCTGGTGGTGGTTGAAGGCATCTATTCGATGCTGGGCGACCGGGCCCCGCTGGATGAATTTGTTGAGGTGAAGAAGAAGCACGGCTTTGAGCTGTTGGTGGACGAAGCCCATTCCTTTGGCGTGTTGGGCCCCAACGGGCGCGGCCTCGCCGATGAAGTCGGTTTGGATGAGCATGTGGACTATGTGGTCGGCACATTCTCCAAGAGCGTCGGGGCCATTGGCGGCTATGGGGCCGGCAACGACCCCATGTTCGACATGATCCGCTACGCCTCCCGGCCCTACATGTTCACAGCCTCGCCCTCGCCGGCGTCTGTGGCCACCTCGATTGCCGCGATCAAGCGGCTCCAGGCCGAGCCTGAGCGCCGGGAGCGGCTGCAGAAGAATTCAGCCCGTCTTTATGCCGGCTTTTCTGATTTGGGCCTGCAGCTTGGCTGCGATGTGGTGAGCCCGGTGATTGCCGTGACCTGCCCGGATGAGCCCTCAACCATTGCCATGTGGAACGCCCTCATGGAGGCGGGTGTGTATGTGAACATCGCGGTTCCGCCCGGCACGCCGAACAAGACCTGCCTGCTCAGATGCTCGGTGTCAGCAGCCCATACGGATGCGGACATTGACCGCATCATCGAGTTGTTCGGTGAGGTTGTGGCCACCGGCGTGCATCTTGCCAAGACGGCCTGAGGTGCCTCTCACCACAATTTGTTATATTTATCAAATATTTTCCATTTTCTCATAAAATAAATACATATAAAAAACCAAATATTCGCTATAAATGTAAAATATAGAATAATCTCATACATAACATCCAAATCATATACACTATCATGAAACATTTTATCTGCAGTATTTGGAAAAAATCTTATTGTCACAATTATGAAAAAAAATAATTGAATTAAATACTAGAATTGAACTCCATATTATATTTTTTGACAAACATTCAATACATTTAAATGAGAATTCATCGAACTTAGACATGAGATCCCTAATTCGGATAATCTAAAAATGCTGCACATTTTCTATTTTAAAATGAATCCAAGTCGATTGTGAATCAGCAACTGGGCATCAGAACGGAAGAATAGTCCAAAATCAGCCACAAGGCAAAATTGTCAAAAGGTCAACATGGGTCACCATCGGGCCGTTCATCTTCGTGCGCAGAATTCCGCCAAAAATTGCGACACTGCGAAACGAACCCAATTTCTCGTAAGCTTATGAATCTTCGCTCAAATTCGCGCCATTTGGCCTTATTAGTTGCTTTATTTGAAAGCCCCCTGAAAATAGAGCTTCGGCATCAGCCAGACCGACGCCAGAATGGGATGGCGCCGCTGCCAACCGGAGAGCTTGACCGCAACACCTGAATGGCGCTCGATCTTCCAGGCCAGATAGTCAGCACCGCCCTTGAAGGTGAAGGCCGCCTTGATGAGGCGGAGCACAGAAAGCGCCTTGCCGCGCAAGCGCCGCTTCTTCCAGTCTGAGCGCCCCTTGGCCCACTGGCGGTCGCTGAGGCGGTCAAGGGCGGCGGCGAGATTGTCCCCCACCACAGCCCGGGCCACAGCGTCGTACCATTGCGGATTGGTGGACAGAATGTGCCGGGCCCGGTCAGCGCTTTCTGAGCGCAGCTCGGTGCCATAGGTCGCCTGCAGCGCCGTCAGCCAAAGGTCGGCTTGATCGGTTTCGCCATCGGCCAGCGACAACCCGTTGTGCAGCATGGTGACGATGGCTGATTGGATGGCCTCAACCATCCGCTCTTCGTAGCCTTCTTGCACCCAGATCAGGGCACTGGGCTGGGCAAATCTTGCCCAGAAATAAGGGTTCTGGGTTTTCTGAGAAACGCAGCGCTCGAACTGTCTGAGCGGCAGCACCGCATATTTGGACCTGAGGGTTTGGCCCTCATGGGCGCATTCGGCGTAATACACATTCGGGGCGGCAATCCGGCACCCCAGCCGGGCAACGGGATTGGTGCTGATATTGGCCTCATCCGCCATGAGCACATAGAAATCCGCCAGCCCTTCAGCAGGCGACACATCGCGCAGGCACGAGCCATAGCCGAGAACCGCCGCCACCGCCCGGTCAGGGTCGCCGCCAGCCGTCTGGCCCGCGGCGGCGCGCACGCTGCCGGCAATCGCCTCCACCTGCCGGCCGGCAGGCGTTGCGAGCTGTGCTTCGACCAGGGTGCGAAGCTGTTGAGGATTTGCGGGCTTTATGCGGCTGGCCATTGTTACGGGCAAAGATAGGTGAACTTTGTTCCAAGCTCCAGCCTCAGGGGTTCATGGTCTGGCGCATCGAAGAATTCACCATCCACCACAAAGGGCACAGTGCCGGAAACTTCGAACACGCCCCCTGCCCTGCTCTGGCAGTTATCAGGCAAATTGCGGTTCGGAAAGCCGTACAACAAGGGCAATACATTGCGCAGAACATTGGGCAGCGGATAACCAATCGTGAGCGCTTTCAGCTCGCTGGTGCCGCTTGCCCAATAGGGATGTGAGCGCAAGATGAGCTTTTCCAGAGTGGAGACAATGAACAGCAACAACCGCCCCTCGGCCATGTTCTGGCCATCAGCGCTCACCTGCATGGGATAGGCTTTTACGATCCCGGTCTCCCGGCGCGAAAACAAATAACGCCCCATGAGCGTGAGCAGAGTGGCTAGCGGCGCCAGCTCGCCGCGCACATTGTTCTGGTTCATTGTGGACTGGCTGAATTCAACCGCGCCCCGGATCGCCCCGCAGCCAACAAACATGCCGTGCAGCGGGGCCCGGCCCGCCGGATTGGCGATGCGCACGGTGTGGCGTGTTTTCAACGAGGCCGGTCCAGAGACTGAGCCCGGGTTTTCGGCAAGATCTGCAATCGCGCTTCGGCTGCGAACATGGCACCCGAGGGTGGCCGCAGTCATGTTGGTGGTTCCATGCGGTAACAGGGCGAGCGTCGGCAGGTGTTCAAAAATATCGTTCTCCGCGAGCAAGGTCTGAACGGCCTGAACCGTTCCGTCGCCGCTGGAAATAAACAGGGTGGTCACGTTCTTGGCGGCGAAATCGGCCAAAATTGCAGGGAGATCAGCAAAACTCTCCAGGGACCCCACCATGATGCCGCTGCGCTTTGAAACTTCCTCTGCCAGGCGCTGGCCACGTTTTCCCGCAGCGCTTGAGCGTGGATTAATGAGGAGCGCCGAGGTCATGACGGCGCGTTGGTGTCCACCGGCTTGGTCATCCAGGAGGTCAACTCGCCCTCCTTGGATTTAACAATGAGCGCATGGACCAGTTGCACCCCATGCAGCACCAGGCAGATGATCGTCCACCAGGCAACTGCTTCCAACGCCCAGTCCGGACGGCCAAAGGCAATCGTAACCACGGTCAAAATAACCATGTTGGGGTTGCGCCGCGCCGTTATCAGGCGAAAAAAGGTGTCAATGGGCCGCCAAATATGGATCTCCAGCCCCAGCGCCTTGATGGCAATCCCTTCCATGACCCGCTGCAGAATGTAGCCGCCGATCAGTACGATCAGGATGACGTTGAACATGCCCGCCGACCAGGCAAGACCCACAGCCCCCAAGCCAAGAGCCCAGGCCGCGTACCAAAACGGCGGATGGATCAGATCAATGCCATGATCAAACACATCACCCCATTTTGATGATGTGAGTGTCGTGCGGGCCAGTTTGCCGTCAACCGTGTCCAGAAACGTCATCAGCCAGGCAAACACCAGCCCGGCCACAAACTGCCCCTCCCAGAACAACCAGAACGCCAGAAGCACGCAAATTCCGCTCAAAGCCGTTACGATGTTGGGCGTGATCGATGTGGGTGCAAGCCAACGGGTCACATAGAAGGCGGGCTTTGGCCAAAGGTACTTTGTGACCAAATCGGTTGCGCCTTTATAGGTGCCCATGAAGATGCGCCATTCAGCTTCTGCATGGTTTTCAGGCGACACCGCCCGCGCATAGGGCACTTCACGCTTTCTGAGTTTGTCCCAAAAGGTTGCGCTCAGCTCTGAGGGGCGTCGCGCAATCAGGTTTGCAGCATCGGGCAACGGCTGGTTGCTTTGCATGCTCTCTGCAGCCGAAACGGCGGCCTCGCCGCGCGTGTGAACAGCCACCGGGCAAATGTCGGTTTCAACATCACTTAACAACGCAAACTGGGGCCGCTTGGCGATGACCGGAACCAGGGGCGGATCGATAACGCAATCCTCACGTAGCAGAATTACCGGTCCGGGATGCCCGGCAACCGCATCGACGGGGATGATTTCGGTGACATCCTCCTTGGCAAACTGCTTGATCAGCCGGTCGCGCAGGCTCATGCCCCACATCGCTTGGGCGCTGGTCTTGGGTTCAAGAAAACATAGGACCGGATCTGCTCGAAACACTGCTTCAGCGGCGGGAACAGTTTTGTCCGTTTTCTTTTTTGTACTGGTCCGCTCTTTGGTCACGCGCTGCTGCTGGCCCAGGGCCATCCTAGTTCCGTTTGCTGGGGAAGATTTGAGAGTTAAAGGCTTTCCTGGCTGATTGCAATCGCCGTTGCAGTGGCACCAAACACCATCATAGGCATCCAGGCAGCCATCCAGGGGGGCACCAGGCCCAGCTCGCCCATGGTGAGGGAAACACCTTCAAAAATGAAGTAGGCAAAACCAAGGCCCACCCCAATGGCAAAAAACCGTCCGAGGCCGCCGCCACGCCGGTATTGAACTGATAGCGGGACTGCAATGAGCACCATCAAAAACGACACAAAGAACAGGGTGATGCGCTTTTGTTGCCAGGTGGAATAGACATGTGGCGGCCGAATGCCGAAGCCGGCGTTTGCGATGAAATATTGCAAATCGGCGCTGCTCATTTCCTCTGGATCACCAGACCGGGTTCCGACCGCTGCGGGCCGCAAAAGACCGGAGTAAATCATTCGGTTGACCCGGCTTGGCGGGAGGTTTTCCCGGTAATAGATCACCACATCAGCCAACTCCCAGCGGCCCGAGACCTGTTCTGCAGACTTGGCGATAATTTGCTCGGTCAAGATCCCTGCTGCGTCCCGCCTGAAGATGGTGACGTTCGATAGCTTGGTTGCGTTAGGATTGCTCTTGGCGGCCCTCAGGATATCGTTCCCGGATCTCAACCAAATCGGATCGTCCTCGCCGACTTTGAGCTTTTTACCCGAATAGTCCCCAATGCCCCATTTGTGAAGGGTTGGCGCAGCCCCTGGCACCGCCTGATCGTCGACCAAAAAATGGAACACGCCGATGGCCAGCGCCACCGGAGCGATGATCAATATAAGCCGCAATTGCGAAATCCCTGTGTTCCAGATCGCCACCAACTCGGAGCGGTGGCTAAGCTCCGTCAACATCAGGAGAAGCGCAAGAAGCGCTGCAATGCCCACGAATGCCGAGGCCACACCAGGCAGGCGCAACAGTGCGTACTTTGCGATCGAGCTAAGCTCGTCATTGTGCAAGGCAAGGATGTCCGGCGCATAGGTTGCAACATCCAATGTCAGAACGAAGATCGTAATGCCCGCCAGAATAAGCCCGAACCGGGACGCCATCATCCGGGTCAACATCATGCTCAAGGTCCAGGTCATGCCGCCTTCAACCTTTGCTGAAGCGAGGTCTTCACCCGTTCGATGCGATCGATCAACCAGTCCAGAGTGGGCTCCAGTTTGGCCGGTTTCAAGGTGAAACAAGCGCTATAAAACTGCCAGAATGAAAAGGCCGCGAGCGCCAGAAATGGGATCCATACGGAGAACCAGGGCGACGCCTTGCCAAGTTTTGCAAGCAGCGCGCCTTGTTCCAAAACTTCGTGATAGACAACCAATATGACCACCGCCAGGGCAAACCGGTAGGAGCGGTGCCCCCGCCTGCGTCCAATGGCAAAGGGCACGGCCAGAATGGGCAACAGCATGATGCTGAGTATCGTGACCACGCGCTTGTGCAATTCACCCATCATTTGGGGTTTTGACGTTTTTGCAGGCGGTTTTTCGCGCAGGCTGAACAGTTCCCAAATCGAAAGCTCGCGATGGTCGATGCCGCGCAGCCTGAACTTTGTTCCGACAATCCTCCCGATCGGAGTGTCCACATTGTTGAACTCGCCGACAACGTGAGGCGGGAGGGGTTTTGCTGCTGCCTCTTCTTCAACTATCCCATCTATCCGCAGGCGGTGGCCTTCGCGCAGGCGCAATATTGGCCGCGGATCGCCCTCATGCTCCACCAGCGCACCGCCTGTAGACGTTAAGGTGAGGCTGCCTTCCGCCTTTTTGTCTTCGAACAGGAAGATTCGCTCAAAGCGATTGTTTTTTCGCGATAATTTATCGAGAATAAACGTCCTTGACCCGGCCTGCATGAACACGCCGGCCTCGGCCAAGAAAAAGATTTCTACATTTTGAACCGAGTGCACGATCGCTCTGAAGGCATACCGCGCCTGAGGTTGCACCCAGCCCACGATCAAAAGCGCCAACAGGCTGAAAAAACCAGCAAGGATCAAGACCGGACGCACCAGCTGGTGCAAACCAATGCCTGTGGCCATGAACGCATCCAACTCGCTGTTCTTCGACAGAGAATTGAAACCGAACAACAACCCCAAGAACAATGCCGCCGGCAAGGCGAGCCCGAGATAATGAGGCACCAGGTAAGTCAGCATCTCAAACACAATGCCCAGTGAATTCTTCTTACCCAAAGTTATATCCAAAAGCCGAACCAGCCGGTCGGCCAGCAAGACCAGCAATCCGATGGCGATGGCGGACAGCAGTGGCTTGGCAATGGTGCTGGCGATATATCGGGCGGTTATGGTCAAGGCGTTATCCAGCCCAAACCGCTTTCAAGGCGGTCAATAGTTCTTCGCGCAATGCATCCTCAACACTGACCGCACTGGAGAGCACCGGCACTGCAGGCCATCCAGGATCTGCAAACTCCACGCCCGCGAACTCCTGGGGAACTGCATACCGTGGGATCACGTGAAAATGCACGTTCGGATCCACCATCATCAGCATCAGGTAGTTGATCTTCTCATAGGGGCGGAACGCCTGCAGCGACGTTTCGATTTGGCGGGTTGCAATGGCAAGTTCGCCGAATGCCTCCTTGCTGATGTCAGAGAAGGCTTCTGCATTCTCCTTGCACACCAGCACCAATGACCCGAGCGTGGCCTGTTGGACGCGCAGCAGCACGCACCAATGGTCCAGATCCTGGACAAGGGTGGCCGGATAGCCAAACTTTTCCATTGTCGGGTTCATGTTAGGCCGTCTCTCCTTCAAACCTCACTTGAGTGACCTTCTTCTTAAGTCAATCAAACTTGACCGCAAAGTGGCGAAGTTCACTAAATTGCTGCGTGTCCGTATCCAGTCCCCGAACCTGCACGTCGCACCGCCATGCGCCATCCTCGCGCCGCACATCATAAAGGTTCCATGCGGCGGCCGGCTTGTGTTTGGTTCGGCGCGCCGATGCGGACGGTACGCCAAAAACCTGGGCGGTGCCATGGCTGGTTTTAAGCTCTTCATGCATGTGCCGGTGATTGTGGCCATGCAGGACGAGTTCCGCGCCTTCTTCAACCAATATGTCGCGAAGCTCTGCCGCGTTCCAGAGAGCCTTGCGCCATTGAGCCTGCCCCGGCAGGGGCGGGTGGTGCACAATCACGGTGCGGAAGAAACCTTGTTGCCTGAGCCGGGGAAGCAGCAGCTTCAGATTCTCCAATTGACCCTTGCCAACCCTGCCGCCGGCCGCAAACCACATACTGGGCACTGCAGACGACAGCGCAATGAGGGCCACGCTCTTTCGAAGCCGCACGTAGGGAAACCCATTGTCCAGCTCGGTGTCCGACACGGCGTATTCGCCTTGCATGTTCTTCTGCCAGGTGCCTGGGCCTATATCCCAAGGCAGCTTTACATAGGCATCGTGATTGCCCGGTATCACCGCCACCTGATCCGGCTGGCCTAATTTTTCCAGCCATTTTCCAGCAGCGGCAAATTCGGATGGCAGAGCAATGTTTGTGAGATCGCCCGTCACCGCAATGTGGTCAGGGCGCTGGCTTTGCAGATCAGCAACCAGTTCGGCCAAAATTGCCGGGTCGTGAATGTTTTTGCGGTTGAGATGCCAAGACTGGAACCCGAGAATACGCTTGCCCAGCAACTGGGCGAGCGTCGCCTTGGGCAAAGTCAGATGCGGATCGGAGATATGTGCCAGTTTTACCATGCACCGATGTATCAAATAAGGCGTTAGGCGCCTTTGCGTTGACAGCGTGTCAGACCGGTGCCATTGAGAGCCATCCTCTCCAACAGAGTAACACTAGTTCACGGGTTTTGGGGTATTTGCAAGTGAAAGTCATCATTTTGGGTGCTGGTCAGGGCAAGCGACTGCTGCCGCTGACCGAGATGGTGCCCAAGGCCCTGCTGGATGTGGGCGGCCGCAGTCTTATTGGCCGCCAGATCGACGCATTCGTCAGCTGCGGCGTCAATGAGTTTGTGGTGGTCACCGGATATGGCGACAACCTTATGGAAACAGCATTGCAGGAGATTGCCGCCGATTTGGGCATCGAAGTGCGTACGGTGTTCAATCCGTTCTACAGCGTGTCCGACAATCTTGCCAGCTGCTGGATGGCCCGTCATGAGATGACCGGCGACTTCATCCAGGTGAACGGAGACAATCTTTTCAAGACCGACCTCGTGGCCCACCTCTTGAGCGCCCCGGACGCAGAGGTGACCGTCGCCATCAATCATAAGGAAGCCTACGACGCTGACGATATGAAGGTGATGATGGACGGCGAACGCGTAACAGAAATCGGCAAGCGCCTGCCGCTGGAAGCGGTTGATGCGGAGGCAATCGGTTTTTATCTCTTCCGCGGGCAAGGCGGCCAGAAATACGCCGATGTGCTCGACAGCATGGTGCGCAGCCCCCAGGGCCTGACGCAATGGTTTGTGACCGCGGTGGCCGGGCTCAGCAAGCTCGTGGACGTAAGAGCCCATGCCTTCGATGACTACGAGTGGGCAGAGGTCGATTTTCCCGCAGATTTGCAGCATGCCCGGCACGTGGTGGCGAACTGGTAGAGGCAGGCGGTTCTGAGCCGAACGTGCCCTAGCTGTTGAGCAATTGCTCCACCAGCGCCTTGTCCTCCGGCTTGTCCACATCCACTGCCGCCACGGCGAACGGCAACAACACAGGTCTGGCCGTGGCCCCGAGCCTTGCCGATGCCATCTCAAAGGCCCGCTCTAGAGTGAGCCGGCCTGAAAGCCAAAGCAACAAGGGCCACACCCCGAAGGCGCCAATCAGCTTCCAGGGCTTTTTCCGGTTTTTGTCCGCCTGCTGCCAAAAGCGCACGAACGCAAGGCCTTGTGCACTGTTCAGCGCAAACAAGTTGCACCCGGACACATGAACATCGCTGAATTTCAAGTAGGTGCGCTTGGTGGTGGGCAGCTCGGCGGAGATGGTTTGCCTGGTGGCCAGCCCCACGGCCAGGTCGGCTCCTGAGCCAGCCGCCGCCTGGAGAAAGTGGGACACGATTTCCGGCGTCAGCAACGCATGATCGGCGGTGGTCACCAGCACAGGCCATTCGGTCGATGCGTGCTCGAGCGCCGTCAACACCGATGCAGGGGCAGAGGTTGAGGAAGTCACAACCTCCACCTTGGGATCAGCGCCGAGGGCCGCCTCAACCGGCGCTGGATCGTCAATCGAAACTGAAATTCTCCCGACAGCCGGGCAAGCGCTCAATGCACCAACCACCCGGGCAAGCATGGCCACGCCGGCAACGGGCACCAGGCATTTGTGAGCCACCTTGAAGGCCACAGCCATGGGATCGGTGGGGCCGCGGCCGGCAGCCATCACCAAGGCATCGTATTTGGAGTTCGTGCTCAAAGCATGCGCTCATAAACACGGTAGCGCTTATAGGGCGTGGCGTTGAGGCCTTCGATGATGCCTCTGATCGCCATGTTGTCCTCCAGTATCCAGGAGAGCTCTGCTTGCTCGGTGCCGTTGGCGGCATGAAATGCGCGCACGGCATCGATCGCAGCAATGCCCAGCGCGGCGCCCAGGGGTGTTCCCTGGAACTGTTTGGCCACACCCATGAGCGGCATCCGGGCGGACTTCACACCGGCAACCTTCAGGCGCCACAGCAACTTGGCCCAGCCGAAAGGCAGAATCTTGCCATTCAGATCGGCAATGGCCTCGTTGATGTTGGGCAACGAAACGGCCATGGCGGCCGGCTGGTCCTGATAGTAGGCGATCGAGATATACTCTTCGGGCACCAGAAGTTTGAGATTTTGCCCCAAATGCTTGATCTCGGCCTCGGTCATCGGCACGAAATTCCAATTGCTGCTCCAGGCGTCGTTGAAGATCTCGATTATGATATCCAGATCGCGCGCCAGGTTCTTCTTGCTCAACTTGCGCACGTGCATATCGCCGGATCTGGCAACCTTTTTCACCATGGCCGCCATGGCGCGGGGTATTTCGGCCCGCGGATCATAAATATAGGCCAATAGATCTCTGGCCTTTTCGTATCCAGCCCCGGTGATGTGCTTGTCATAGGCAGGCCGTGCGTGCCCCATTAGGAATTGCGGAGGGGTGTCGAAGCCCTCCACAAGCAGGCCAACTTCTTCGTTGATGGAATGATTGAAAGGCCCCCGAACGCGCTGCATGCCCCGGTCGCGAAGCCAAACTTCGGCCGCCTCAAAAAGTGTTGCAAAAACAGCTGGATCGTCCTCAGCCTCAATGAACCCGAACTGTCCGCATAGATCTTTGTGGCGGTCTTGATGAAGCGCGCAGATCTGGGCTGAGATCCGGCCCACGCAAAGACCGCCGCGCCAGGCAGTGAACAGTTGAACTTCGGCGTGCTGATAGTACGGATTGTTCTTCGGGCTTAAGTGATCGCGCCTCTCCAGATGCAGTGGCGGGACCCAATTTGGATCATCTTGGTAGAGTCGGAACGGCAACTGGAGAAAGGCATCCAGATCTTGCCTGCCCATAACGGGCCGGATTTCGATCCTGTTGTCACACGTCGCCATGTCTATCGATCATCCGGCCACATGGGCGGGCTCTTGGGGCCCAGACTTGCCGGAGCGCTTGGGCTCGGTGGGGGCGACCAGTTTTACATGGCCCGCCTGAACGGTGTACAGGCGATCGGCGATGGCGGTCCAGGCCGGGCGGTGCGTGACGGTGATGATGGTATAGTCTCCCGTCAATTCCTTGATATTGGCAACGATTTCGCGTTCCGTTTCTGGGTCGAGCGCGCTCGTCACCTCGTCCAGAATGAGCAAAGATGGCTCGGTGACCAATGCCCGCGCCAATGCGATTCGTTGGCGTTGTCCGCCGGAAAGTTTAGCCCCCATTTCGCCCGCAATGGTTTCAAGCCCCTCAGGCAGACGTTCTATGAAACTTGACGCTCCTGCCCGTTTCACAGCGCTTGCAACCTTGTCATCCGAAATGGTGTCATCGCCTAAGGTTATGTTTTCGCGGATGGTTCCATGAAACAAACTGAGCTCTTGAGGAACATAACCGATCATCCTCCGCCAGGCCTTCAGATCGATATCATTGAGAGAAACGCCGTCCAGATAGATTGTTCCTTCCACGGGTCGATGCAGGCCAATCAGCAGGTCGATAATTGTGGTCTTGCCCGCCCCTGAACCTCCTTGGAGAACGGTGATCTTATTGGCCGGAAACTCCACATCTATGTCGTTCACAACAGGCGTGTCACCGTGTGCAAAGCTTACCTTGCTGAACACTGCCGACGTCTTCAATGACGGCGTAAGGGTCCCGGGATTGGTTTCTGCGGCAGCCGCAGTGGATTGGAGCAGGTCGTCGAGGCGCCAAAACGCGCTCTCAAGCTGTGCTGCGTCCTGCAACGTTGCTTGCAACCGGGATATCACCGACGTGACCTGGAAGAAAATGATGCCGGCAACGACCAGCTCTGACAAAGGCGTATTGAACTGTTTGGTGGCAATATAAACGGCGATGCCAATGAACAGCGCGACTAGGCCCTCATGGCCATAACTCCGGCCGGATGTCGCAAGGCTCTGACGAACCAAAGACTTGCGCAAGGTTCTAATCTGTCGGCTGAACAACTCAACAAATGGCGCCTGGCGCTGCATCGCTTTGAGAGGCTTCATGTTGTTCATGGCGTCCGAAACGTAGGTCACGAGATCAGACGTGCTGTCGGTTTGTTTGTACCCCGCCTTGCGCGAGACTTTGATCAACCAGCCGAGCGACACCACCAAGATGAAGCCCACCACCGCACCGATGACCGCCAGTTCCCGGGAGATCAGCAATGCTGCAATGACATAGAACATAGCCTGCACGATGTAAGCGACAAAGCGAGCTGAACGCTGATAAGCAGCGCCTGCGCGCGTCGCATCGTTGGAAATCGAGTTTGCAATGCGCCCACTTCTTTGGTCGGCAAAGTAGCTCCAGCGTGCGTTCAGCATCTGGCGCACCAGATTGGCGCGCATCACCGACACCACCTTCGCAATGGAAAAAGCCACATAAGCGTGAGCGCCGAACGACAACACCGACTTGATCATCATTGCCGCAACGACGAAAATCACCATGGTTTCAAATGTGTTGGACAGACCGATGAACCTCATCAGGCTATCGATGAACTCGCTCATCTGGGATGTGCTTTGGGTATTGCCGCCGTTGCCGCTGAGATGGCCGATGAGAGGCACAAGCGCACCTAGCGAAACCATCTCGAACAGCCCCGCAAGCACCATGCATGCCAGGACCAACAGAGGTTTCGTGCTTGCCGCAAGGAAAAATATGCGAAAAATCGACTTCATCGCGTCTGGATCATACTCGTTAGAGGGGCAAACTGAATCTCTGCGGGTTATCGGCTATCTTTACCAGGGCTTCAACACCTGATGCGATATTGTGCGCATGGGCCGTATCCTCTATCGCATATTATCGCGCCTCGTGCTGCATCCGTGGTTTCGTCTGACACGAGGACTAACTTTGGGCGTGCGGATTTTGGTGCAAAATCCCCAAGGCCATATTCTGCTTGTGCGTCACACCTATTCGCCAGGTTGGTTGCTCCCTGGCGGCGGGGTTGAGCGTGGCGAAATCGCAATAGAAGCTGCCGCACGCGAGGTGCTTGAGGAAACCGGCGTAAGCGTTACGCAACCACTCAAACTGATCGACGTTTACAACAACGACGCAATCTTTCCCGGCGATCACGTTTTGCTGTATTTGGGGCAAACTGATAGTCCAGCTTCACAAAAAGGCAATCTGGAAATCGCCGAGGCGCGCTTTTTTGCGCCCACAGAGCTGCCCGAGGACACCACCGCGGGCACAATACGCCGGATACGCGAAATGCTGGACGCAGCCCCTGCCGCCGGCCATTGGTGAGGCGCTAACCCCGTTGGTGCGGGGCTGAAAAATCAATCTCCGGGCCACAAGGCACAATGGCGGTCGGATTCACTTTGAGATGGCTGGCGTAGTAATGCTCTTTGGTCTGAGGCAGGTTGATCGTCTCGGCGATGCCCGGCCACTGATAGAGCTCACGCGTGTAGCCCCAGAGGTTCGGATATTCGCGCAAGCAACGAATGTTGCACTTGAAATGGCCCACATAAACCGGGTCAAACCGCAAAAGCGTGGGAAATAGCCGCCAGTCGGCCTCGGTCACCTTATCGCCGCACATATAGCGGTTTTCGGCAAGAATGCCTTCCAGCCAGTCCAATGTCTCAAACAGCGGGCCGATGGCGGCATCATAGGCCGTTTGGGACGTGGCGAAGCCACATTTGTAGACCCCATTGTTGAGGGTATTGAAGACCCGGTCGTTGATCTCGTCGATCCTGGCGCGGTGTTCGGCAGGGTAGTAGTCATCGCCATTGCCGGTCACCTCATTGAACGCTGAATTGAACATGCGGATGATTTCAGAAGATTCGTTGGAGCAGATCGTACCGCGCTGCTTGTCCCACAGGACGGGCACCGTCACCCTGCCCGTGAAGCTTGCATCGGCCTGAGTGTAGACCTCATGCAACAGCTGTTTGCCGTGCAAAGTGTCAGGAATGCAGTCTTCTCGGTCGTCGAACTCCCACCCCTTGTCTCGCATTATGGGGCCAACAATCGAGAGGTCTATATGCTCTTCCAACGCCTTGAGCTTGCGGAAAATCAAAGCGCGATGAGCCCACGGGCAAGCCCAGGCCACATAGAGATGGTAACGCTGGCTTTCAGCCGCAAAACCGCCCTCACCGCTAGGGCCTGGCCCGCCATCTGCGGTCACCCAATTTCTGAAGGTCGCCTCAACGCGCTTGAATGCCCCTCCAGTGGATTTGGTGTCATACCATTCGTCGTGCCAAGCACCGTCAACTAACAAACCCATTTGCACCCTCTCTCGTTGAAACCATAGACGCCCCAATGCCAGCCGTGCTATGGGGCCTTTCGATAAGTCATACGGCAAGAATAAACACAATGGCCAGCGAGCGGATACTGTTTCAGCGACGACGACCGGAATCCTCCGGACGTGATCTTGCGTCCAGCTGAACCGCTCCGCCCTCTCAGTGCCGCCGTCTAACGCTTTTCCAGCAATGCCGGTACCACAGCGGAGCCATCCCTGCTCCCCTGACACAGAGCCATTGCCATGAACAGTTCGTTTTTTGATATCCGGCCCGAGAAGCTGGAAGACGCCGCCATCATCACCGCCATCTTGGACGAAGCCTTCGGCCTCGACCGCATGACCAAAACCTCCTACCGCCTCCGTGAAGGCTCAGCGCAGGCCCCGAATCTGGCGTTTGTGGCGGAACTGGATGCGCGCGTCGTGGGCACCATCCAGTTCTGGCCGGTGTCAATTGGCGGCAAGGCGGAAGCTTTGCTGCTTGGCCCCCTCGCCGTGCTCCCCGCCATGCAAGGCTTCGGCGCCGGTTTGCGGCTGATCGAACATGGCGTTGCGGTTGCAGCGCGCGAAGGCCATGGCCTGGTGGTTCTGGTGGGCGATGCGCCCTACTACGCCAAGGCCGGGTTCCGCAAACTGGAGGGCAATGTGCTCATGCCAGGACCGTTCGATCCCGATCGGCTGCTTTGCCATGAGCTGACGCCCGGCGCCGCTGAGGGCCTCGATGGGATGATCCTCGCCCCACACCGAATGGCAGACGCCTGAATGGAACGACGCACCCGCATAGATGCGATTGGGGCATCGTGCCTTGTGGCAGCTGCGCTCTTGCTGGGTCTCAATCAGGTGCTGATCAAATTGGTCAATGCCGGGCTGCAGCCGGTATTTCAGGTTGGTTTGCGGTCGGCATGCGCCATTGTGCCGGTGGTGTGTTTTGCGCTTCTGGCGCGCCGCAAGCTCTCGGTCACCGATGGCAGCTTTTGGCCGGGTGTTGCGTGCGGGCTGTTGTTTGCCACTGAATTTGTCTTGCTGTTTCTCGCCCTGGAGTTCACCACTGTCGCGCGCGCCTCGATCATGTTCTACACCATGCCGTTCTGGCTGGCCGTTGCGGCGCACTATCTGATCCCCGGTGAGCGCTTGAACCGGTTCAAGGTTTTCGGCCTCGTGCTGGCCATCGTTGGCATTGTCTTGGCCTTCTATGACCCCAATGAAACCGCAGGCGACAAGGCACTGCTGGGCGATCTTATGTGCCTGGCCGGTGCGTTTTTGTGGGGCGGCATCCCGCTGATGGTGCGCACCACCCAACTCTCCAAATCCACGCCGGAAATGCATTTGGTCTACATGGTGGCCGTGTCTGCCGTGGTGGTGCTGCCGATCTCCCCCCTGTTTGGCGATCTGGTGCGCGACATCACACCTGGCCTGATCGCGATCTTTGCCGTGCAGGTTCTGTTTGTCGTATCCACGGCCTTTCTGACATGGTTTTGGCTCTTGAAAATCTACCCTGCTGCAAAAGTGGCGTCATATTCATTCCTGTCGCCGCTGTTCGGGGTGTTCTTCGGTTGGCTGATCTTGGGTGAACACATCACCATCTGGATCCTGCTCGCCCTTGCCTTGGTCAGCGTGGGCATCGTGTTCGTGAACAAAGAAACCGATTAGGTTCTAGGGCATCTTCCGCTCAAACTGAGCGGAAGATGCCCTAGATTTTCGTTATGGTCGAGCAACTCATCTCCGCTCAGACGATTCCGTCTGATCGGAGGTTGCTCTAAGGACACGGGTTGGGCCAGCGGGCGCTGTTCCATTGGGTTTTCCCTTGTTTGTGGCAGGCTTCGCAGGCGGTTCAGAGCGAACCTGAAGCATGTGGAGTTCGGTCCAAAGCTCCTAGCATGCAGGCAGCGCACACCGCAAACTCACAGAAAATTTGGTCGCATGTCATCCGTGAACGTCTTATTTGAAGAAAACGCCTCGGACCTGGAGAGATACAGATGCGCATCGACAGACGAAAACTCATGATTTCCGCCGCCGCTCTTCTGGGTAGTGCAGCCCTGTCGCCTGCCCTTGCCGGCAAGTCAGCTGTCTATACGGGTCTGGTGGCCGGCACAGCGGTTGGCGGCTATGACCCCGTTGCGTATTTCACGAAAGGCAAGCCGGTGCGCGGTTCCTCAAAGTTCACCGTGAAGCACCAGGGCGTAAACTGGCGGTTCTCTTCTGCGGCAAACCGGGATGCTTTCAAGGCCTCACCAGGACGCTATGCGCCGGCATTCGGCGGCTATTGCGCCTGGGCCGTGTCGCAAGGCTATACGGCCAAGGGCGACCCGCGGGCCTGGAAGATCGTCGGCGGACGGCTCTATCTCAACTACAACCGCTCGATCCAGAAGCGCTGGGAGCGCAATCAGGCGGCCAACATCAGCGCCGGCAAACGCAACTGGCCCAAAGTGCTGAACCGATCTCAGGTTAGAAGCGGCCCACTGAGGCGCCACACTGTCTGAAGCCATTGAAGTTGCAGGCCAAACTGATGCAGCTTCTAGAGCAACCCTCGCTCAGACGGTTACGTCTGAGCGGGGATAAGTTGCTCGCCCAGTACGATAATCTGGGGCATGTTTTGCTCAGTTGCTGCTTTTCGTTTTGCTCCATTCAAGCTAGACATAGAGCGTCATGAACGCTCTGTTGACGAAAATCCTCGGTGGCGCTGCTCTGATCGTTTCATACGGAGCGAGCGCGGTTGCGCATGATCCGTCGGTGGAAGAGGCCTTGCTTGCAAACAAGGCGTGCCCGAAATGCAACTTGGCCGGTGCTTCGCTCAGCGGCGCCAAGCTGGCGGGTGTGGACCTTTCGGGCGCAGACCTGCGCGGCGCCAATCTCTCCAAATCCGATCTCTCCGGCGCCAATCTCTCCAACGCCGATATGGCCGGGGCAGATGTGAGCGATGCAAACCTGGACGGTGCCAATCTGCATGACACGGACTTGTCCGGTTTGGACGCGGTGAAGGCGAGCTTTGTGGGGGCTGACCTTTCCAAGGCCGATTTGGCCGGTTCGGATCTCAGCTTTGCCAACCTCTCCAAATCCAACCTGGAAGATGCCATCATGGACGCGGTGGACATTGAAGGCACGCGTTTCGACAACGCCAAGGGCTACGCCCCCTACTAAATCATAGCTTTACTGCAGGAACGGGTTAGTCTGCCGCTCATGGCCAATGTTTGAGCCCGGGCCATGGCCGCAAAGAAAGCCCACATCATCGCCCAGCGGGAAGAGCTTGGTCTTGATGGAGGCAATCAGATCGTCGTGATTGCCCCGCGGCAGATCCGTGCGGCCCACTGAGCCGGAGAAAATCACATCCCCTACAATGGCAAAGCGCGCCTGCTTGTTGAAAAACACAACTGAGCCCGGGCTGTGGCCGGGACAATGGAAGATCTCCCAGTCGGCTCCGGCCATGGCGAGGGTTTCGCCCTCATTCAGCCAGCGGTCAGGCACGAAATTCTTGGCCCCGGCAATGCCGTAGGACGCACCGGTTTCTTCCAGGCTCTCCAGCAGAAAGAGATCATCCTCATGCGGCCCGATAATATCGACGCCGAGCGCCTCCTTCAGGTCCTTTGCCCCGCCGGCATGGTCGATATGCCCGTGGGTCAGAACGATCTGGGTGACCTTCACACCGCTCTGCTTGATGGCGTCCTGAATGCGGTCCACATCGCCGCCCGGATCGATCACCGTGCCCTCCATGGTCTCAGTGCTCCAGAGAAGCGTGCAGTTCTGCTGAAACCCGGTGACCGGGATGATGGCTGCTTGAAGGGCCGGTTTTTGGTCGCTGTCGCTCATGGGAAGATCTGGTCTCTCTGGCCAATTGATGCTGATCAGCGCCCTGCCTATCCCAATGGGGCGATAAAACACAAGCCCAAGACAATTTCAGCGGTGCGCAAGGGCGCCTGGATGCGATAAGAATGGGGCCAAAGCAAACCGCACAACGAGAGAGATGCGCCTGATGTCCACAAACCGCACTGCCCGTCTGGCCGCCCGCCCCCATGGAATGGTGACCCGCGATCTTTTCACCTTTGCCGATGAAGCGGTTCCAGAGCCCGGCGAAGGCGAGTTTCTGGTCAAGCTTGAGATGTATTCCATCGATCCGGCCATGCGCGGCTGGATCAACGAGGGCCGCTCCTATGTTCCCCCGGTAGGCATTGGCGAAGTGATGCGCTCCATTGCCGGGGGCATCGTGGTCAAATCCAACCACCCAGGCTTCGCTGAAGGTGACGCGGTCACCGGCATTCTGGGCGTCCAGACCTATGCCGTTTCAGACGGTCTGGGTGTGAGCAAGGTGGATCTGTCTGCGGCCAGCATGGACGATTGGCTCGGCGGGCTCGGCATGCCCGGGCTGACCGCCTATTTCGGCTTGCTGGAGGTGTGCAAACCCAAGGAGGGAGACATTGTTGTTGTGTCTGCGGCGTCAGGCGCCGTGGGCTCGATTGTGGGCCAGATCGCCAAGCTGAAGGGCTGCCGCGCCGTGGGCATCGCCGGCGGGCCTGAAAAGTGCAGCTATCTGACCGATGAACTGGGGTTCGACGCGGCTGTCGACTACAAGCAGGATGGTCTTTTCAAGGCCCTGCGCGCAGCCTGCCCTGACGGCATTGATGTGTACTTTGAGAACGTGGGCGGCGAGATCGGCGACACCGTGCTGGCCCAAATGAACCCGTTCGGCCGCATCGCGGTGTGCGGCCTGATCTCGGCCTACAACGCCACCCAGGCGCCTGATGGCCCGAAAAACTTCCGCTCCATCCTGGTCAACCGGTTGAACGTGCGCGGGTTCATCGTGTTTGACTTCCTCAGCCAATATCCTGAAGGCATCAAGCAGCTTGGCGAGTGGAACAAGGCGGGCAAGCTGAAGCTCCGCCAGGATGTGCGCGAAGGCGGGGTGGATGCCTATCCGGAGACGCTGAACCTATTGTTCACCGGCGGCAACAACGGCAAACTGGTGTTGAAGGCTTAGAGCCTTTCCACCTTTTTGGTGCGGTGCACAAAGTTTTTACCGAGAAAAATCAGCTGATTACAAGCAAATGGTTTCGTTTGGCAGTTTTCCGATTTGAGT
Source organism: Alphaproteobacteria bacterium (assembly GCA_024227565.1). Lineage (GTDB taxonomy): Bacteria > Pseudomonadota > Alphaproteobacteria > Rhizobiales > CAJQND01 > JAAEUE01. The sequence continues at coordinate 56,973 of JAAEUE010000128.1, read as the reverse complement.
GCGGATGGCTGCACATTATTATGTCTATACATAATAATGTGCAGGGATTTGAAACGGGAACTGGCTCCCAAGACCCTACGCGCTCAGGCGCTTTTCGCCGAGTTCGTTGACCTCTATCCAGCGGTTGAACAGCCGCATGGCGTTGACTTCGGTCACCGGCATGCGCTGGCGCGCTTCAGCCAGCACCTCGGCATAGTGGCCAGGGTGGGTGGACCTTGCCATCGCGTCCAGAGTGATCTGGTCGTCTTGCCACTTTTCAATGGTGGGCAGCGAAGACTCAGCATGGAACTGGATAGAGACCGCATGAGGCCCCAGGCTCATGGCCTGGATGGTGCACTCACCTGAAGAGGCCAGCACCTGCGCGCCCTCCGGGGCCTTGGTCACCTCCGCAAGATGCCATTGCATCCAATGACCGCTGGGCTCCATGGCTGAAAACACCGGGTCGTGTGCGGCGTCTTGGTGCCGGTTCACCTGCAGAATGCCGATTTCTTTAGACTTGCTCATCTCCACCTGCCCGCCCAGGGCGTCGGCCAGCAACTGGTGGCCAAAGCAGATGCCGAAAAAAGGTTTGCCAAGATCTTCCACCCAATGGCGGATCGCAGCCTTTTCCTCAACCAGCCATGGGTGTTCTTCGGTCTCCCAGACTTGCTGGGCCGCGCCCATGGTCACCAGAATGTCGTGGGCTGCGGGGTCCGGTGTTGGCACTCCGTTGTAGAGGTGGATGTCCTCACAAACGACCCCCGCCTGCTCAAGAGCCTTGCCCAGCAGACCCGAACTGTCGCCTTCCAGGTGAAGGAAAATTGCTGCACGCATAGAACGCTCCGGTTGAACCAAACTGCATGGCGTTGATCTTACGCGTTAACGCCAAATGGCCCGCTGCGCAACAGCTGTCAAACGCGAGCTCAGCGCACCGGCGGCATCACCAAGGTTCGGGCACGGCAGGTTTTTCGCTCATTTTGGCCGCAAGCGCGGGGTTTAAGGTCCCTGCCGAAACACACCCGAAGCTCAGACAGGTTGGCCCTGTCGCGCCGCCGGCCGCACTGAACCGAGAGCATGTCCGGTTTGAGCCAAAGGTTGGTGGTAACAAAATCATGCACCAGTTCGCCCGGCGTTGTGAGAAGCGGACGCGACGGCGCCACATAGCTGGCCGGCACCTGAAAACGGGCGAACAGCTCGCGGGTCAGATCGAAATAGGCCTGTTGGGAAAGGTCCGTGCAGGTGCCGTGCTTGCGCCACTGGTGGATGACCAGGCGCTTGGACGGCATAATGTCCAGCATGCTCCGAATGCGCTTGTTGGGCACATACCGGCGGGAAGTTCGGCAATAGTCCGGCCATCCGCGCTCATATTGCGGCCAAAGTCCGTGGACCACGAACGAATAGCGTCGGCCGGAATTGCACTGTCGACGGTCTTTGCGGCCATTTTTGGTGGTGCAATAGGTGGGAGACCAGGACAGGGCGAGCACGTAATAGTCAAACTCGCCCGGGCGATCTTTCGCCAAAGCCGGCATTGCCAAGAGACAGAATACGAACGCAACTGCTTGGACAAGCCCCCGAAACACCCTGATTGCCTCAGTTTACCGGTTATCCGCCAATCGGAGCAGAGGTGCGAAAATCGCCATCGGTGACCGTTGACTGGTGGGGCTGTGTTTGCAGCAACTGGGCTTGCGGGCAGCCTTCGCTCAAAGTGCGCCACGAGGTGTTGTTCAGCTGCATCTCACATTGCTTGAGCTGGCCAAGAATGCAGGCAACCTCGCCAATCTGGAAGTTTTCACCCTGGAACCGGCAGGTGCAGTTGGGACCGGCCACAGCTGTTGAGGTGCAGGCAGCCAAAAGCAGAGCAGATATGATTGTGCGTTTGATCATAGGGAGAATCTATCACACATTTCCCGCTAAGCAAAATCGCGCGGATGTCCGGGTTTTGCTTCGAAAGGCACAAGAACAGTGTAAAATCACTCAAGGTTTGGAGAAGGGCTGTAATGGCGGCAGAGAATATCACCGTATCGCCTTTGAGCGGGAGGTTGGGATGCGAGATTGCGGGGGCCGATCTTGCAAACCTCTCTCAGGACACGTTCACCGCAATTTACCAGGCTTTCCTGGACCATCAGGTGATCGTCCTCCACAACCAATCCCTATCGCCCGATGACCTTCTTGCGGTTGCAGCAAGGTTTGGCCCCCTGGCCGATTATCCCTTCGCCAAGGGCATGGACAGTCATCCGGACATTACGGAAATCATCAAGGAGCCCGACCAAACAAGCAATTTCGGCGGCATGTGGCATTCTGATACCACCTATCTGCCCGAACCACCCAAGTGCACCTTGCTGTACGCCGTTGAAATCCCGCCCAGGGGCGGAGACACCTTGTTTGCCGACATGTGCGGTGCGTTTGAGAGCCTCTCAGACGGCCTGCAAGAAACACTTCAGAGCCTGAAAGCCGTGAGCACGTCGGACCTGAATGCGGCATCCCTGCGAGGCGACCACCTGGAGAGTGGGTCAATGGCGCGGAAAACCAGGCAATCTTCACACCTACAGTCGGTTCATCCGGTGGTGCGCACCCATCCTGAAACCGGCCGGCGGGCCTTGTTCGTCAATCCAGCACACACTGCATGTTTTGAGGCTATGGACCGGGCGGAGAGCAAACCATTGCTGGACCATTTGTTTGCCCACTCAATCCAGCCGGAACTCACGTCCCGTGTTAAGTGGGCGCCCGGCACGCTGGTGGTGTGGGACAACCGCTGCTCCCAGCACTGTGCCATCAATGACTATGACGGCCACCGCCGTGTGATGCGCCGCATCACAATTGCCGGCGACAAACCGGCTTGAGCGAACTCAGCAGGACTATTCCTCGCCCTCATTGCCCCGACCGCCGCGAATGTAGGCGGCCAAGCGTTCCGGATCCATATTGTCGCCCGCCGACATCGCGGCAATTCTGGACAGATGCACGTAAGACAGCCCGGTTTCGGCATGCCAACGGTTGAACAGTTCCTGAATGGCCTTCAAATCGCGTTTTGCAGTGGGATGGGGCGGCACATCGAGCCCGGCAATGCGGACCGCAGCAACAGCATCGCGTCCCGGCAAGAACGTGTCCTTTCCAACAAAGCGCAGAAAATAACGCCCCGTGTTGCCGCCCAGGCGCTTGCCGCGCTTGGCCAGAAGCTCCCACAGATCCACCACCTCTTCAGAAGGCCAGGCGGCCAGAAACTCGGCAAAACTGCCATGTTCATCGGAGATGTCGAGGATGAAGGCGGCGTTTTCCTTCACAGATCTGATTTTGGCGCCATGGCGCACGATGGCCTTGTTTGAGGTCAGATCATCCCAGAAATCATCCTGTTGGAAGTTGAGCGGGCCTGGCTCAAAGCCAATGAACGCTTCTTCGAAGCCAGGCCACTTCTTTTCGATCACCTGCCAGTTGAAGCCCGCCCGGAACACGCATTTGGCCATCATGGAGAGCACACGGTCGTTAGGCGTTGCGGCCAGGCTTGCGGTGTCAGGCATCTGCGGCAGCAGGGAAAGAACCACATCTTCGCCGCCCTTGCGGGCACAGGCCCGCTCATAGATCGGCCCAAAATCGGTCTTCTTCAGGTCCATGCGTTGACGTCCTCCGGCTGGCTTTCCTGCGCGCGGGTTAGGGGCGAGTTAACCACAAATAGCACTCCTGCTGCACCCTAATCAGCACATTAACGCTCGGATGGCATTGTCGCTGCCGCGCGCGCACGAGAGGGGCATTTTTAAAGGCAATGAAGCGGCTTTACGCCATAAGTTTTTACGTCACGCTGGTGATGGCACTGGCCGGAACGGTTGCCCAGAGCCTGGCAAACACCCGGCATGTGCCAATGTCGAGCACGCGCGCCTATTTCGTTCGTGCCTACGCGATGGTGATTGCCGGCGAAACTCTTGCGCCACAATGCAAAATGCTGCGCCCCTGGCAGCAACAAAACCTGCGCCGGCATGCAAACAGATTGCGGGCACTCATGGCGCAGCGTCTTCCCGTTGAAGACGTGAACCAAGCCAAACGCATCGCCAGCGAGCTTGTTGATCGTCACAGCAACTGCGGCGCCAGTGCCCGGTCTATCGTTGATGACAGTCTGTTTGCAGCTCACGGTCTGGTCCATTCGCGCGCTGAGGGCACTGAACCCCAGTCACTTCCGCCTGATTTGAAAGAGTTTCTCGCTTGGGCAAAGTCCGAGATTGAAACCCGCAAGCCCAAAAAACCCGTTGTGGTGGCCAAGGCCAAAAAAACGAAAGCCAAACGGCCGCCAAGCAGGAAGTTCAAGCGTTACCGGGCGTCTGTCGAGGCCTATTATCTTGAGCGACACTGCAAGCATTTGAGCCGCAGAGCTGCGAGATCCTACTGGAAGCTCATTGCACGGGCCCACAAGAAGGCGGTTGTGTCGTTTGGGACCGCGAAGGTTAGTGCTGTTCAACGCCGAGCTGAACGCAATTCCAAACGCAAAGCGCGCCGCTGTGGAAGCAACACCCGGTCGCAGGTTATGGCCGGCTACACCTCAATGCAGACGAAGCCAAAGAGACAGGCCCTTAGAGCTTCTTTAACGCTGACTTCAAGAAGTCCTGAGGATTTTCTTGGCCGTTAAGACTGGCCGTCTAAACTATAAGCTCAAAGAATAAAACAAGTGCGTCTGATCTTGGTGGGTCAAGACTCTGGTTGGGAACTGTTTTCTTGGCACTGACTGGGCGTAGCAGGGGTTTAAAATGAAAGCGTTAAACTATTCAGCGATCTCTATTTCGCTTGTGCTTTGCGTTTTGACAGGCACATCTCAACTGGCGTCCGCCGCAAAGGTTGCGTTGGACATCGGCACATTCCAGACAATCTCCGCTGGCCACGCCACTGCCCGCAAATGCGGTGAACTCAGCCATTCAGAGCGCGAGGAACTGGCGACCCATGCCGCCTTCGCCGAGACCGCGGCCGTAGCATCAAACGGCTCCGGGAGCGTTATGGCGGCCCGCAAAAGGGCCAAAGGCTCGGCCCAGTGCGGCGGCAACGCCAGAAACCGCGCCATGGCGGGCCTCAGTGCCGGCCGGAAGTTTGAGCAGAGATATGTTGATGCGAACAGAGCACGAGTGCGCGCCAACAAGCGCAAGGCAAAGCGCCGTCAAGCACGCAAGCTCAACCGGCGGCAAAGAGCACGCACGCAAGCCTCGCGCGCTCAGGCACTGCGGACAACAACGCGACGCAGCGTCAACAGGCGCCAGGAAACCCGGACGACGACGCGCGGCTCTATCGCCCGCTTCAAGTCACAGACCAGGGCCTACTATCTGCAGAGGCGCTGCAAGCATCTTTCCTACAAACAGGCCTTGCGCTTTTGGAAACTGGTTGCGGCCCAGCATGACCGGATGATTTCGCGCTATGGCTCTGGTGCCGTGCAACGTGCTCAACGCCAGGCACGCTCATCAGCAAACAGAAGCCGGTGCAGCCCATCTACCAAACAGCAAGTGATAGCGGGGCTTCGCGGCATTCGCCGGGATGTGAACTAGGGCAACTTATCTCTGCTCTGACCGGTGCAGAAACTTAAGGTTTGCGATATTCGGCGGCCAGGATGTCCACGTAGGCCATCAGGTCGTCGATTTCTCGCAAGCTGAGCACAATGGGCGCGGCAATCGCCGGGCCGGACCGCTGGGTCCTCAGCTCCTTGATGGTGACAAACGCCGGATGTGGGGCAAGCGAGAAGAAGGCCTCAAACTTGTCACGCCAATCGCCGGATTTTGACTGAACCATGATTTTGAACGACGGGGTTGAGCCAATGCCCATATTGTTGCGCCCGGGTATGACGTGGCATCTGGCACAGTGCGAACTGGCAATTTGTTTGCCGCGCTCAGCGTCTGGTGCCTGGGCACGGCTCTCGAACGCCAACGCCGGCAGCGCCGCCACAACCAGCACCAACCCCCTGGCCTTCTTGAACTTTCCCATTACGAGCAGCCCCAATTTGGTCAAAAATTCGGCATGACGTGTGCAACCTGCTTGACCGGTCCCACGAACCACAGTTTACTGCAACAAGAGAGCGTCATGCAAAATTGTCGTGAGGGTACGTCGACAATTCGTATGATAGAGGGCGATCCGAATTGATCTCCGGGAGTTTTAAATTGCTGTTCACATGCAAATCCGCCGGCGCATTTGCCGCCGCTCTGGGTGCTGTCGTTCTCGTCGCGGGAGCAGCTCCTCTTTCTGCAAAGCCAATTGTTAAAACCAGTTTCAAATCCTATTCGGTTCCCGGCACATCGGCTTACGCCCTGTTGTCGTACATGCAGCGAAATGGGCCTCATGCAAACGGATCGCGGGCGTTGGCCACAACGTCGGCAAGTTTCCGCTACCAAGCTGATGCGCACACGTCCAAGGGCTGCAAGCTGAAGAATTTCAGAGTGACCACGACCTTCGTCATCACCCTGCCAAAGGCCACAAACGCGTCCAAAATGCCCTCGAAAGTTCGCAGGCGCTGGGGCCAGTTCGTGAAGCACGCCCGTTGGCACGAGAACCGCCACAAGTCGATCTGGATCGGCTGCGCCAAGAAGATCGAACGTGCTGCCCGTTCCATGGGCAACCAGAGGAGTTGCAAAGCGGCTTGGTCGAAGGCGCAAGCCATCGTGAAAAAGGAACTTGCCCGGTGCGACCGGATCCATGCCACCTTTGACCGCAGGGAAACGGCAAAAGCGTCAAAAATTCCGCTTATTGCTCAAGCGCTCCGGGCGCCCAAGACCGGTACTCGCCGGGTCGCCATCAAGAAGGCCCTTCGCTACACCCATTCACGCGCCAACGACGACAACCGGTAGGTCAGCTCTTTCCCGTCAACGGATAAGGCCGAGGCTTTCCAGCTTCAGCAACACCTGGTGCGCGGCCTCATCTGGCGAAATCTCGACCGTGGCTATGCGCAATTCCGGATTGGCCGGCTCCTCATAGGGGTCGTCAATCCCGGTAAAGCCCTTGAGCAGCCCGGCACGGGCCTTGGCGTACAGCCCCTTGCGGTCGCGTTCTTCGCAGACTTCAATGGGGGTGGAGACGTGAATTTCCACAAACGTGCCCAGGGGCTCGATAAGATCGCGCACCTTGCGCCGCGTGGCCGAGTAGGGTGCGATGGGCGCGCAAATGGCGATCCCGCCGTTTTTGGTGATCTCGGCGGCAACGAAGCCCAGCCGCAATATGTTCAGGTCGCGGTGTTCCTTGGAGAAGGTGAGCTCTGAGGACAGGTTCTTGCGCACCACATCCCCGTCCAGCAAGGTCACCGGACGATCGCCCATTTCCATAAGTTTGACCTGAAGAGCGTTGGCCACAGTGGATTTGCCAGAGCCGGAAAGGCCTGTGAAAAACACGGTGAACCCCTGTTCATGGCGCGGTGGGTACTTGCGCCGGAGGTGCTCGATGATCTCTGGCGGTGAGAACCACTCGGGGATTTCCAATCCCTCCTGTAGGCGCCGGCGCAGTTCGGTGAATGCAATGTCCTGGCCGGTTTCGCCAGCGGGCAGCTCATCTTGCGGCAGGTATTGGGCGCGCTGCTCGCTATATTCAAGACGGGGCGACACAACCAGTTCAATGCCCAGGTCACCGGCAACATCTTTCAATAAGTCATGTGCCTGAGTGGCCCCATAGAACGGGTCCGCTCCGGCAGCCGCGCGCGGAGACCCATGGTCAGCCCCGGTCAGAAAGTGGGTGCAGCCATAGTTTTTGTGGATCAACGCGTGCCAAACCGCTTCACGCGGGCCGGCCAGGCGCATGGCCATGGGAGACAGGGAGAGAAACGTGGTCTGTTCTGGAAAGCTCTCCAGCATTGCCGAATAGCATTGCAAGCGGGTGAAATGATCGATATCGCCCGGTTCGGTCAAACCAACGGCTGGTTGCAGCAGAACGTTTGCCTGAACCTGTTTTGCTGCGTTCAGGACAAGATCGCGCTGGGCGCTGAATATGGGGGCCCGGGTGTGAAATCCGACAACCTTGTACCAGCCCCATTTGGCAAACAGTGCGCGCAGCTCATTGGGCGTGTTTCGGTGCTGGGCAAGATCGTAGTGTACCGGCGCCTCCACCCCGCGCAAGCGGCCGCCGAGATAGGTGGGCCCGGCCACATTGTGCAGATAGTGCACGGAGGGGTGAGACTGATCGTTGGTGGCGAACACCAGCTCAGCTTCCTTTGCCTTGTCTGGCTGCCAATTGTCGCTGACCTCAAGCAGGGCAATCAACACGCCCTCTGCGTCCCGCAACGCGATGGTCTCGCCTTCAGCGGTCTGCTCGCCAAACTCAGCACTCACGTCAAGTGTTATGGGGATTGGCCACAGCTCGCCGCTCGCCAATCGCATGGAAGCGCATACGGAGAGATAATCCTCCTGGCCCAGAAATCCGCTAAGCGGAGAAAAGGCCCCGTTCAGCAGCAGCTCGATGTCGCAGATCTGACGGTCCGTGAGGTCCCAAGACCGCAGGTCCTTGGCTTCAGATTGCGCTGCGGGCCGATCCTCGGCGGGCAGGTACAAATCTCTAATCGGCTCCATGAGTGTTACCTTCTTCCCTGCGCAATGCGCATTACAATGAACACCGCAAGCAGTGCGTACGCTATCCCCATGACAGCCGGCATGGCATTGGGGCCATACGCTTCCATCGCAAATCCCACCGCGGGCGGAGAGATGATGCCGCCAAGGCCCCACATGGCCGCAAAAGCGGACGCGCCGGCAATGAGGGCAGAGCCCCGGAACCGTTCGCCGAATATGGCGAGCGAGACAGTGTAGATGGAAAAGCCGGCCGTGCCCAATATCACCAGCACCGGCCACATCAACAGATTTCCCATAACCATCGGCAAAATGGCGCACATGATGACCGTGGTCAGGCAACACCCTGCGATGACGAAATATTTTGGCATGCGGTCGGCCAGCCACCCTACGAAGAACTGCAACACCGCGTTTCCAATGATCAATACTCCGAGCGCATAGGAGGTGACATCTTTGCTCAACCCGCTTTCGGTTCCGAAGATCGGGAACAGCGCAAGAACGCCGGAATCCATGAACGAAAACACGAACACTGCCGTCACCAGCATGGGCGCCAGAGGCATGAAGTCGAGCATGGTCATCGCCTTGTCTTCATCGACGGTCCTGTCTTCCGTCTGCACGAAAATGATGGGGATCAGGGTCAGTATGCCCAAGCTGCTGGCGATAACGAACGGCATCCAGCCCTCATATCCGGTAAACGGCAGCATGAACGGCCCGATGGCAAAGCCAGCCGACAGGATTGCTGCGTAGAGCGCCATGATGCGGGCGCGCGCAGGACCGTCGGCAGCCTGCACCACCCAGGTTTCCGACAGCCCGAACAATATGCCGCCAGCAACACCCAGCAGGAACCGCAAGACAAACCACGCCTCAATTGAGGGGAACGCCTTGAAGCCCAACAAAGTGACACACATCAGTACCGCCGCAATGCGCACCAGCGTCTTGGATCCCATCAAAGAGACCAGGGGCGGAATGAAATAACTGACAAGGATCAGACCGATTGGTGTCATCGCTGCGTTCAGGCCGATGACCGCCTCGCCGTAGTCCTGGGCTTTGAGCAGGAAAGTCAGCAGCGGATAGGTCAAACCCATCGCCACATCGAAGGTCACGATGGTGGCAATGGCCGCAGCAAGGCGCTGGATCTGTTGTTTATCCAGGCTTCTGAGGTTTCTTGAGGCAGTGGGTTTGGTTCCGGCGCGCATGGGACGGGATTACACCGAATCTGGCGGGTTACTAGGGCGGCTGAATGGCGCAGGGTCACGCCTGGCTTGTCACCTGCCGGGCAATGAATTTGGCAAGGTCGCCCACGGCATACTCAAGATGTGACAGAGGACCCGACGTGGCCAGCGGCGAAGCCAGGCCCAGTTGCTGGCGCTCCAACACTTCAACATCTTCCATGGCGCCCAAGTGCCAGCGTTTCTGGTAGGCTTTCTGGATCTCTTCGAACCCTGGCTGCGCGATGGTCTCTTCTGGGAAACACGTGCCCAGCACGAACCGCGATTTGCCCGCGGACACTGGGTGGCACTCAAAATACCACATGCAGTCTTTCGTCGCCGCCATGATGAAGCCGGGGAACACCATGGTGCAGCGCGTCGCCCGCTGAAGGTCGGCCGGCAGCCCCGGGATCGGCGGCAACGCATTTGCTGCATCCGCGTCAATCACCGCGGCGCTGCCCTCGTTGTGAAAGCCGAACACGGTGGTGTAATTGCCTGTGGTCACTTCATGAGGGACGGGTGGCCTGTAGTCGATGCTGTCGAAGGTCCCCGCGTGGACCCATTTCAGGTGGTAGTACTCCATGAAAACCTCAACGAAGGGCTTCCAGTTGCACGCCACCTCGTATGTGGTTTGCCGGGTGCAGCGCAGGTTCTCAAAGCCATAGGGCGCATGGCGCTCGGAGAAATCCCCCAGCCAGTCGCTCAAGCTCACCTGATCGGGATCCAGACAGACAAAGATGAAGCCGTCACTCACCCCAAGCCGCACCGGGGTGAGACCGAAGGTCTTGCGGTCGAAGCCAACCGCCTGCTCCATGTGGGGCACGCCCAGGAGGTCACCGTTCAGCTTGTACTTCCAGCCGTGAAACGGACAGGAAATGGCGTTGCACGAGCCCTCCCCCTCGAGCAGCCGCATGCCGCGGTGCCGGCAGGCATTGGAGAAGGCCCGCAGCTCGTTGTCCTCTCCTCGGACGATGATGATGGGTGTGCCGGCCACTTCCAGGGTGCGGTAGTCACCTGGCTTTTCCAGGAGTTCCTGCCGGCCCACGCCCACCCAGGCACGTCCGAACACGGCCTTTCGTTCGAGTTCAAAGAACTCTTCATCCGAGTAGCACCACGCCGGAAGGCAATGGGCCTCGGCGTTGGGCAACAACACCTTTTCAAAACTGTCTGGGCTTAGCAGGTTCATAATCAGACTACTCGTTTACAGTCCCACCTTGGAGGCTACGAGTTAATCTGGATCGAACACGATCAGCAAGCGAGATCGCACAGGCCAAGGGCCAAAAAGTTTCACCTTACACTGTGCGTGATCATGGCCATTTCACCTCTGGGGGCATGGAGGAGAGGATCGAATCAACGTTGCCGCCGGTTTTCAGCCCGAACAATGTGCCGCGATCATAAAGCAGGTTGAACTCCACATAGCGGCCCCGGCGCACCAACTGTTCATCGCGCTGGGCCGGGGTCCAGGGTTTGTGCATGTTGGCGCGCACGAGATCTGGATAAACATCCCGGAAGGCGCGGCCCACGTCCTGAACGAAGGCGAGGTTTGCCGGCCAGTCATCAGTGTTCACATAGTCAAAAAAGATCCCGCCAACGCCGCGCATTTCCTTGCGGTGCGGCAAAAAGAAATACTCATCACACCACTCTTTATAGCGCGGATAGTCAGCGCACTCATGGGCCTCACAGGGCGCTTGCAGGGCTGCGTGAAAGGCCACCGTGTCCGGATCTTCCTGCGTGCGGCGTGCATCCAGCACCGGGGTCAGATCGGCGCCGCCGCCGAACCACCATTTGGACGTCACCACCATCCGGGTGTTCATGTGGACGGCCGGCACGTTCGGGTTCCACGGGTGGGCAATGAGCGAAATGCCCGACGCCCAAAAGCGCGGATCATCTTCTGCCCCGGGGATGGTTTTGCGAAACTCTTCGGAAAATTCCCCAAAAACCGTGGAAACATGGACCCCGACCTTTTCAAACACCCGGCCCTTCATGATCGACATGACACCGCCGCCCTGATCGTTCTCGCGGCTCCAGGGGGTGCGTTCAAAGCGGCCGGCGGGTTTGGCGGCAAGCTCGGTTTCGGACAACTCGTCTTCAACCACTTCAAATGATTTGCAAATATCGTCTCGAAGTTCCTTGAACCAAGCGCGTGCGCCGGCCTTCTCCGAGGCGAGGTCTTCGTGAATATCTTTCTTGTCTTTGGTCATGGCCGCACCATACGCACAACACCGCTCACGGGAACCGCCCGCATTGCCGCAGCGCCTCGCCCAGCACCATGGCGGCGCTAACGGCAACGTTGAGCGAGCGGGCCTCAGGCTTCATTGGGATCGTGATCGCAGCATCTGCTGCCTCATGCACCGCGTCCGGCACCCCTGCGCTTTCCCGGCCAAGCATCAACACGTCGTCTGATTGGAACAAAAATTCCGTATACGGCGTTGCTCCCCGCGTGCTCAGCAAAATAAGCCGGCATTTGGCGATTTGCCCGCAAAATGTCTCGTAAGAGCGATGCCGCACGATGTCTGCCTGGTCCAAATAATCCATTCCGGCCCGCTTCAAACTTTTCTCCGACCAAATAAACCCTGTAGGTTCAATGACATGCACGGTTACGCCAAGACAAGCGCCGAGGCGCAGGATCGTGCCTGTGTTCTGCGGAATGTCCGGTTGATAGAGCGCCAATGAAACCATGATGGGCCGCCCCTAACACCTGGCCTGACCGTCGCCAACAGATTTATGCGACAAATTGCCGATAAACCAACCACCTCGCTGGACTTTGTGCACGTCGGATGTCAAATACTTGGCGAACTGGAGAGGGTGGGCGCACGTTCCTTTGTGTGCCATTATTATGCTCGCATAACATAGAGGAACTGAGCTGTGTCGACACTCGATAGCCATGACTCAGAGCGCCGCGATTTTCTTTACATCGGCACAGGCGCTTTTGCTGCCGTGGGCACCGCGATGGCGGCTTGGCCCTTCATTGACCAAATGAACCCGGATGCCTCGGTGAAAGCCCTGGCTTCTGTCGAGGTTGATTTGGCCCCGATCGAAGAAGGCCAGTCCATCACCATCAGCTGGCGCGGTAACCCGGTGTTCATCCGTCACCGCACGGCCAAGGAGATCGAGGAGGCCAAATCGGTCCCCATTGCCGATCTGCCTGACCAGGATGCCCGCAACGCCAACATTGACGATGGTTCGCCTGCAACCGACGTGAACCGGGTGATTGAGGGCAAAGAGAAGTTCCTCATCATGCTGGGCGTGTGCACCCATCTGGGCTGTGTGCCTGTTGGCGAGGCCGGCGAGTTTGGCGGCTGGTTCTGCCCGTGCCACGGCTCGCACTACGACACGGCGGGCCGCATCCGCAAGGGCCCGGCGCCTGAAAACCTTCTGGTGCCGCCCTACTCTTACGCTTCTGACACACTTGTAAAGATCGGCTGAGGATAAAGCACTATGTCCGGACACTCGACCTATGAGCCGAAGAACCCCCTCGCAAAGTGGTTCGACAAGCAGCTCCCCATCCTCAGCATGTCTTATGACTTCATGGTGTTTCCGACACCGAAGAACCTGAACTATCTGTGGACTTTCGGCGGCATCTTGAGCATGTGCCTGGTGATCCAGCTGGTTACCGGCATTGTTCTGGCCATGCATTACACACCACACGTGGACATGGCGTTCTCGTCGGTTGAACACATCATGCGCGATGTGAACTATGGCTGGCTGCTTCGCTATATCCATGCCACCGGCGGTTCGATGTTCTTCATTGCGGTGTTCGTTCACATTCTCCGCGGGATGTATTACGGCTCCTACAAGGCGCCGCGGGAGATCCTTTGGATCCTGGGCGTGATCATCCTTCTTTTGATGATGATGACCGCGTTCATGGGCTATGTGCTTCCCTGGGGCCAGATGAGCTTCTGGGGTGCCAAGGTGATCACCAGCCTGTTCTCGGCCATCCCGTTTGTGGGCGACTGGGTCGTAACCCTGCTCTGGGGCGGGTTCTCGGTGGACAATCCCACGCTCAACCGCTTCTTCTCGTTGCACTACCTGATGCCGTTCGTGATTGTGGGCGCGGTTGCCCTTCACATCTGGGCTTTGCATATTCCCGGCAGCAACAACCCCACGGGCGTCTCGGTGAAGTCGGGTCAGGACACGGTTCCGTTCCATCCCTACATCACCATGAAAGACGGCTTTGCGGCGATTGTGTTCCTCGTCCTGTTCGCCTTCTTCGTGTTCTACAAACCCAACTATCTGGGCCATTCGATCAACTACGAGATCGCAGATCCGCTGAAGACGCCTGAGCACATCGTGCCGGAATGGTACTTCCTGCCGTTCTACGCAATCCTGCGCGCCATCCCGGACAAGCTGGGCGGTGTTCTGGCCATGGCCGGGGCCATCGTCATCCTGTTCTTCCTGCCCTGGCTCGACACCTCCAGGGTGCGCTCGGCCAAGTATCGCCCGATCTTCCGTCAGTTCTTCTGGCTGTTCGTGATCGACGTGGTCATCTTGGGCTTCGTGGGTGCAAATCCGCCCGAGGGCTGGTGGATTACGGTTGGGCAGTTCGCCACGGCCTACTATTTCGCGCACTTCCTCTTGATCATCCCGCTGGTCGGGCTCATCGAGAATCCCAAACCGTTGCCGGCTTCTATCTCTGAATCGGTGCTCGCCAACCATCCCAAGGGCGAACCTGCAGCTCAACCTGCAGAGTGAACCTGAGACGGTGAATGAGACATTCAAGGATCTGATTGAGATGAAAACACTCGCAAAATTCCTCACCGCCGCGGCACTGTCCACTGCCCTTCTGGCCGGACCGGCCCTGGCTGCTGGCAAGGTGAAGAACGCCAAGGATATCGCGTTTTCGTTTGAGGGCCCGTTTGGCACCTTTGACCGGGCGCAACTGCAGCGCGGCTTCCAGGTCTACCAGGAAGTGTGTTCGGCCTGCCATTCGACCGATCTGCTTTCCTACCGGAACCTGGGCGACCATGGCGGACCTGAGTTCCCGGAAGCACAGGTGAAAGCCGTTGCCGCAGAGGTAGAGGTTCAGGACGGCCCGAACGGCGACGGGGAAATGTTTGACCGCCCGGGCCGGCCTTCCGACAAGTTCAAGGCCCCCTTCAGCAACGACAATGAAGCCCGTGCCAGCAATGACGGCGCATTGCCGCCGGATCTGTCTTTGATCACCAAGGCGCGCGAAGGCTTCCACTATCCCTGGTATGTCTCGCCGTTCATCAAGATGTGGACCGGCAACGGTGGGCCGGAATATGTGCACGCGGTCTTGACCGGTTACACCGATCCGCCTGAAAAGGAAGCGGACCACGCGCCGGAAGGCAAATCCTACAACGCATATTTTGCCGCTGGTCCGTGGATTTCCATGGCTCCTCCTCTGACTGAGGACGGCGTGGAATATAGCGACGGCACCAAAGCCAGTGTCGATCAGATGGCCAAAGATGTGTCCGCATTCCTCGCTTGGGCCGGAGAGCCCAAGATGGAAGAGCGCAAGACCATGGGGCTTCGGGTTATGATCTACCTGCTGATCCTGGCCATACTGATGTATCTGATAAAGCTGAAACTGTGGCGGGACGTCGAGCACTAGAGCAACCGCCGATCAGACGGTTACGGCTGAGCGGGGATAAGTTGCTCGCCCGTAACGAAAATCTGGGGCATCTTCCGCTCAGTTTGAGCGGAAGATGCCCTAGTTCAGTTCAACACGGAATTCCAAAAGGCCCGCCTCGCGCGGGCCTTTTTTGTTTTCGCCCCTATTTCCTCACCCGCGCCCCAGTGAAAGCAGGGGCCCACAGCTCTGAGCGCACAGCTTGCATCAATGGATCCCTGCTTTCGTAGGGATTGTGGGGGGAGGAAGATCGTTGCCCCCTACCCCCCGTAAACCGCCCCTTCAAACGCGTCATAGGTCTGCAAGAACCGCGGTTCGATGAAGGGCAGAGACTGGGTCATGATCAACCCGGCAACATCGGCGGTGGGGTCGAACCAGAAGTGGGTGTTGCACACCCCTGCCCAGGTTTGCGAGCCCGCATGACGGCGACCGGCGATGTCCTGCTCGGTGCGAAGGAAGCCGAAGCTGTGGGTTTTGTCGATGTCTGGAAACAGGTCCACATCCGCCGTGATGGCCGGCGCCACGCTCTCCATCTTGCCGATGCGAAGGTCGCCGATGTGGTTTTCCAGCATGCGGCCCACCCCGTCTTCACTCAGAATGCAGGCACCATCCAGGGCCCCGCGGTTCATGAACATGCGTAAGAAACGCATGTAGTCCGGCGCGGTGGAATAGAGCGCATGGCCCATGCCGTAGAATTCAGGATGGGCCGGCGGCGCCAGTTCGAAGTCCTCAAACACGCCTGCTTCATTCCTGATCTTCACTGCAGCCAGGCGGGAAGCCAGCGCCCCCTCGGGCTCGAACGCCGTATCCGTCATGCCGAGCGGCTCGAAGATCTCCTCGCGGCAGAAGACATCGATGCTGCGCCCATCCACAGCCTCAACAGCCTGGCCCAGCCAGTCGATGCCGATGCCATAGTCCCAGCGGGTGCCGGGATCGAACGCGAGCGGGTACATGAGGGAAGATTTGAGGCCAGACAGAATAGTGGCGTGGCCCGAAGCCTCCATATATTTGGGCATCTCAGCGTTCCAGAACTCATAGACGAAGCCCGAGGTGTGGGTCGCGAGATGGGCGATGGTGGCGGTGGTCTTGGGCGCGCGCAGGACCGGGGTTTCGCCGTCAAACCCGTCCAGCACCTGGATATCGGCAAAGGCGGGAAGCACGTCTGCCACGGGCGTATCGAACGCCAGCTTGCCCCGGTCTATCAGAATCATGGCGGCGGTGGACCCTATGGCCTTGGTCATGGAGAAGATGCGGAACACGGTGTCTTCGCTTGCGATCAGCCCCGGGGCAGCCTCGCCTGCGGCGCCGGACCAGGTGGTGCCGGCAGAGGTTCCGGTTAGCCCCACGGCGAAGGGGACGTCTTGGCCGGCGACGGCAGTATCCAATACGGCTTGGAGCTTGGCGGGGTTCATGGTTTGGGATCCTCCTGGTTGAGTGTGTTGGCGTGGGGCTTCGGCAGTATGACATGGGCCGGCGGAAAATGAGCACTCTTTCATCGTCAGTGCGGCGTCTTCTCGTTCGTCATGCTTGCTTCCTCCCCCTTCGTCTTCCCCGCTTCCTCCCCCGTCATCCCTGCTTCCTCCCCCTTCGTCTTCCCCGCTTCCTTCCCCGTCATCCCTGCGAAAGCAGGGATGGGAGGGCGCCATTGCGGTCATTGCGCCATGCTGGCCACCGCCGCCTCGACAGCGCCAGGAGAAAACGGTGCGTTCATCCGCGTCAGCGCCAGCTCAATGCTTCCAAGCGTGCCGAGCATCATTGGAGCGTTGATGTGACCCATGTGGCCAATCCGAAAGGCATTCACCGTCTGTCCGAGACCGATGCCGAGTGTAACGTCGAGATCGGCTTCGCAAATTGCGCGCATCTCGTCGGCATCAAGGTCGCCCGTCAGGATCGTCGTCACTGAATCTGAACGGGCGTCCGGGTCGATAACGTTGAGTTCAAACGGCCCGCCGCTGCCCCAATGCTCGACCGCCGCGCGGACACCGCGCGCAATCACCCGGTGACGGCGGTAGACTGCGTCCAACCCCTCTTCAAAGATCATGTCGAGCGCTTGGCGCAGGCCAAAGAGATGCTGCACCGGCGCGGTGCCTGCAAACAACTGGTAATATCTTTCAGGATTGGCTCGCGGGGTCCAATCCCAATAGGAACTGCGGCAGCCATTCTCGCGATGTTTCGCCATGGCTCTTTCGTTTGCAAACACAATTCCCAGACCAGGCGGCGTCATCAAGCCTTTTTGACAGGCCGAAACGGTTACATCCACACCCCAGGCATCCATCTCGCACGGCACACAGCCTGTGGCAGCGATGCAGTCCACCATCAGCAGAGCCGGATGCCCCGCCGCATCCATAGCCTGACGGATTGCCGCAATGTCATTCCAGACGCCGGAGGAGGTATCGATCTGCACAACCAGCACGGCCTTGATCGTGTGACCCACATCGCCGCGAAGACGGGCCTCGAGTGCATTTGGATCTACGCCGGAGCGTTTTGGCGCACTCAGGGTCTCAACCTCAAGGCCCATCCTTGAGGCAATCTCGCCCCAGCCCGGTGCGAACATGCCTGACTCCAGCACCAACACGCTTTCGCCGCCAGAGAACACATTGGCAAGGGCCGCCTCCCAGGCACCATGTCCGTTGGCGATATAGATGAAAGCCTCCCCCTTGGTGCCGACGATCCGCTTCAGGTCCGGGTAGAGCGAATGGGTAAGATCGATCAGCGGGCCTTCATAGATGTTTACCGCCGGGCGGTGCATGGCCCGCAGCACATCGTCGGGAATTACCGACGGACCTAGGATGGCGAGGAAGTGACGGCCGTGATCGTAGGGCATGGGGAAATTACCTGGGCGAGTGCTGAGACGAACCCGCCATATAACAGCGCTGGCCCCGCGTGTCAGTTACTCTCGTTCATCAAAACATCGTAACCTTCAGCCACCGGAGGCTCGACCAAATCGTCTGCGAAGTTGGCCCAGAGTGCTTGCACCCGGTCCTGATTGGCGTCGGAGGTTTCCTGGCTCTCCACCACGGAAACCACAACGCCGCTGCCGTCTTCATTCATCATGTTGGTGAAATGTATCAAGCCGGGCAACGTCATGATCTGGGGCTTCATTGCGTCGAGCTTGGCGGTGGCCCGCTCAACAGCTTCTGGTTTCATGCGATATCGGACAACGCGTGCGAACATTTCTGCTTCTCCCGGCAGCCTCATCGGACCGCCCTTAGGGTTCCCCAGGCGGCACAACTATGGCATGGGCCGGAAAATGAACCTAGAGCAAGTTTTTGCGAAGGCCTGTCACCGGCCTCAAACCAGAGCGTGACCCTTCAAGCGCTCTAGCACCTTCAGAGGCGATTTTTCCGGGGCGGCCATTTGGCCCACACGCAGCTCGAAGGTCTGCTCCAGGCAATAGGCGCCCTCAAGGGCGGCGTGGAGGGCCTGGTCGGTAAAGCAGAACCAGGTGGCGCCCGCCGGGAAGTTGAACTCCACATGCTCAGGATCGTTCTGAAACGCCGCATCGCGTTTCCCCATGTCATGCAGGTTCAGCATGATGTGGTCGTAATGGGTGCGCGGCCAGTGGGTTTGGCGGGTCATGTTGAGGAACGCAAACTCACCCAGGTGGGGGTCTCTGATGCCGTTGAGATAGCGTGAAGCAAAGGCCTCAAAACCGTGACCCACCTTCCAGGTGCGTGGCTTGCCGGTGGGGTTGATGTTGGTGAAGATGCGGAAAATCCTGTTGCCCTTGATAGGGCGCCGTTTGAAGGCGTCGGGATGCAGCAGGCTGTCGTCAAAACGGAAGGCCTTGTCGTCGCCAACCTTGCCGATTTTCTTGCGCCCTGCGATCTCCACAGGCCGGTAGGTTGTGCGGTGCGGCTCGAGGTTTTGGGCATAGTCGCCCAAAATGTCCTGCAGCCAACCTTGCGCGGTGTCCTTGTAACGGCCCAGTATGCCTTCAATCAGGCTTTTGGTTTCCGCCGGCACGTTACTCAGGCCCGACAGTTTGCCGAGATAAGGGTCCAGCGTGATGTTCTTTTGCACACCGTCCCCCAGCGATGCACCATAGAGCGCCTCTTCATCTGCGGTGAAGGCAAACGGCAGCTCTTCCATGAGCACCACCGAGCCATCTTCAAGGGCAGAAACCGCTGCAGCGCGGCGCTCTTCAGAGCTTCTGTTTTCGGAAATATCAAATGGGGCGATCTCATTCATGGCGGAAGCCTTCGCGGATTCATTCGGGTATGTATCTGGATGCCTGACGGGTAGCAATCTTGTGTCTGTGAGTCACCTGATTGCGGCGGACATTTCGACGCTGTTTTGCAATTGCCTTGGGCCGGTTTGCAGACCATGCTAGCGGATCGGCTTTCAACGCAGGTTTGCTTCATGCCCTTCGCCCCCAGACGTTCCATGCTCGCAGCCATGGCACTTGCAGTAACGTTTCTGGCGCTTGGCCCATTAGGTCCGGCATTGGCCGCCGAGGCCGTTCTGTTGACCATTGCCGGAGACATTACAAACACCAACCGCGGCAAGTTTGACCCGTTTCAAGATGGTTTCCTGGCCTATCATGAGAAGAGCTTTGAACGCGCGTTCCAGCTTACGCGCAATGATCTCATCCACCTGCCGCAATCGGAGATCACTGCCCTGGGCAGCGCCGATACCTGGCACGGGCCGGCCACGTTGAAAGGGCCTCGGTTGAAGGACGTGCTGGCACGCGCCGGAGCAGGAGCAAAACCGGTGACCATTTTCGCGCTGGATGGTTATGGTGCCGCGTTCGATACAAAATTGCTCGACAGCCGGGAGTGGATTCTTGCACATACGATGAATGGCCAACCCCTCGGCATCGGTGGGCGCGGGCCGTTGTGGCTGGCCTATGAAACCGGCGCAAAACCCGCAAGCGCCGAAGAGGAAGCCAAATGGGTGTGGTCGGTGTTTTATATTGAGGTAGGCAACAAATGACGAAATCCGTGTTGGGCATTATTGGCGGCTCAGGTTTTTACGATCTGGAGCTTGAGAACGCGCGCTGGGAGGCTGTGGCCAGCCCCTGGGGAACGCCGTCTGATGAGGTGCGCATTGGGGAGTTGGCGGGCCTTCCCGTGGCGTTTCTGCCGCGCCATGGCCGCGGCCACAAAATCCCGCCAAGCGAGATCAACTACCGTGCCAACATTGATGCCTTGAAACGTGTTGGCGTCACGGATCTGATTTCCGTATCGGCCTGCGGCTCGTTCCGCGAGAACTTGAGCCCGGGAACCTTTGTGTTGGTGGACCAGTTCATCGACCGCACCTTTGCCCGCGCCAAGAGCTTCTTTGGTTCAGGCTGCGTGGCGCATGTGTCTATGGCCTATCCGGTGAGTTCCGGCCTAGTGGGCGCCGTGACCAACGCGGCGGAAGCTGAGGAGATCAGCCACCATGTTGGCGGCACCTATCTTGCCATGGAGGGCCCACAGTTCTCGTCATTGGCTGAGAGCCACATGTACCGCACCTGGGGCTGCGATGTGATCGGCATGACCAATATGCCTGAAGCCAAGCTCGCCCGGGAAGCGGAGATCTGCTACGCCACCGTGGCCATGGTGACCGACTATGATTCCTGGCATGACGATCATGGGGAGGTGGACATCCCTTCCATTCTGGCGGTGATGAAAGCCAACACCGAGAACGCAGCCCGGCTGGTGACCCGCGTAGCCACGGATTTCCCAAAGGAACATCCTGCCTGCCCGGATGGATCGGACAAAGCGCTCGAGTTTGCCATCATCACCGCGCCCGAGGCCCGCGACCCGGCCGTTCTGGCGAAGCTGGACGCTGTGGCTGGGCGTGTTCTGGCCTAGGGCCGTTGCGATCAAATCTTACAAATTTCCACCCGTTGCCGCGTTACTTTTCGGCCAATTGCGGCTAAAAAAGCAACCGCGCTCTTCTGGGCGCGCAAAAACATAGCGTTCTGTCTGGGGAGGACAAACTTATGAAACGCATAACTCTCATGCTCCTGGGCCTGGCGGCTCTGGCCGTGTCGGCCATTGGCGCGCAGGCTGAGCCCTTCAAGGTGGGTTTCGTCTACGTGGGCCCGATTGGAGACCATGGCTGGACCTACCGGCACAACGAGGGCCGCAAGGCTGTTGAAGCTGCACTCGGCGACAAGGTGAAGACCACCTATGTGGAAAGCGTCAAGGAAGGCGGCGATGCGGAACGGGTGATCCGCCAGTTGGCAGCATCCGGCCACAACATGATTTTCACCACGTCGTTCGGCTACATGAACCCAACGTTGAAAGTGGCCAAACAGTTTCCAAAGGTGAAATTCGAACATGCCACTGGCTACAAGCGCTCTGACAATGTCTCGACCTACTCAGGCCGTTTTTATGAAGGCCGCACGGTGGCCGGCATCATTGCCGGGCGCATGACCAAGTCCAATGTGATCGGCTATATCGGCTCGTTCCCCATCCCCGAAGTGGTGCGCGGCATCAACGCCTTCACCATCGCGCTGCGCCGGGTGAACCCCAAGGCAAGTGTGAAAGTGGTTTGGGTGTCGTCCTGGTATGATCCCGGCAAGGAAGCGGAAGCTGCCAAGGTGCTGATGGACCAGGGCGCTGACGTGATCATGCAGCACACAGATTCCACCGCCCCCATCCAAGCCGCCCAAGATGCCGGCAAATGGGCTGTGGGCCAGGCCTCTGACATGACCCACTTTGCACCCAAATCGCACCTGACGGCCATTGTCGACAATTGGGACAAATATTACGTGGGCCGCGTGAAGGCCGCCATGGACGGCAGCTGGAAATCGCAAGACACCTGGGCTGGCCTGAAGGAGGGCATGGTTGAGATGTCTGCGTTCAACGAGGCAATCCCAGACGCGGTCAAAGCCGAAGCCAAAGCAGCCCACGACGCCATTGCGGCCGGCACGCTGCATCCCTTCCAGGGACCGTTCAACAAGCATGACGGCACCCCGGGCGCCAAGGAGGGCGAAACCCTGGATGACGGCACCTTATTGGGCATGAACTGGTATGTCGAAGGCGTGGAAGGACAGCTTCCAAAATAACGCCAACTGGTGTAACTGAACGCATACAGACCCCGCCTCGGGTGATGTTCCGGGGCGGGTTTTTTGATTTTCTGGCACCCTTCAGCACAAGCCGGACCAGCACGTGACAAACATTGCCCGTTTTATAGACGAAATGCCCAAGGCAGAGCTGCATCTCCACATTGAAGGCACTCTTGAGCCTGAGATGATGATGACGCTGGCAAAGTGCAATGACGTTGAGCTTGCCTATGGTTCGGTGGACGAAATCCGGGCCGCCTATCAGTTCTCTAAGCTCCAGGATTTTCTGGATCTCTATTACCAAGGCATGTCGGTTTTGATCACCGAGCAGGATTTCTTTGATCTCACATGGGCCTATCTTGCCAAGTGCGCCGATGAGAACGTCACACATGTTGAAATCTTCTTCGACCCACAAGGCCACACCGAGCGCGGCGTTGCCTTCAGCACCGCGCTGAACGGCATCACCAAGGCGCTGGAGCAGGCAGAGGCTGAGTTTGGGATCAGTCACAAGCTCATCATGTGTTTCCTGCGCCATCTCTCTGAAGAACAAGCGTTTGAAACCCTTGCTCAGGCGATGGCCCACAGGGACGAGATATTTGGGGTGGGCCTAGACTCTTCTGAACTCGGTCATCCGCCTGAAAAATTCGAACGTGTGTTCAAGGCGGCCGCTGAGGCGGGCTTCGTGTTGGTGGCCCATGCAGGCGAAGAAGGGCCAGCGGAGTATGTGCACGGGGCGTTGGACAGCCTGAACGTGGCCCGTATTGACCATGGCAACAATGCGCTGGATGATCCGGCTTTGCTGGAACGGATTGCCAGCGAACAGATTGCGCTCACCATGTGCCCGCTCTCAAATCTTCGTCTTTGTGCGATCGACAAGATGTCCGAGCATCCGGCGCGCGCCATGCTTGAGGCTGGAGTGCGGGTGACCATCAATTCAGATGACCCGTCCTATTTCGGTGGCTATGTTAACGCGAACTATCACGCCATCCACCAAGGGCTGGACTTGAGCCTTGATCACATTAAAACTCTGGCGCGAAACTCCTATCTCGGCTCCTTCTTGAACGAGACAGAGAAACGAGCCGCACTTAATAACTTCGACGCCTATTCCGCGTCAGCCAGCTGAGGGGCACACTATGGACCTGCGTAACGGTTTCGATATCAAACGCTACATTCGCACTTTGCCGGACTATCCCAAGAAGGGGATCATGTTCCGCGACATCACAACTCTGCTGGCCGATGCCCATGGCTTCCGGGCAACCATTGACGAGTTGATGTGGCCTTTCTTGCGTGAAGGCATCGACTATGTTGTGGGGATCGAAGCGCGTGGCTTCATTCTTGGCGGTGCGGTGGCCCACGAACTTGGCAAAGGCTTCATTCCGTTCCGCAAGAAGGGCAAACTGCCCTTCCATGTGATCGGCCGCGACTATGAGCTGGAATATGGTGTGGACACCATTGAGGTTCATGCGGACGCCATGAACGAGGGCGACCGGATTTTGATCATCGATGATCTGATTGCCACCGGCGGCACCGCCATAGCGGCGATTGAGTTGGTGCATGCCACGGGTGCAGAAGTGGTGGCGGCGGCGTTCATCGTGGACTTGCCTGATCTTGGCGGCTCTCAGAAGATCCGCGACAAAGGCGTCAAGCTCCACACGCTCGTTGAATTTGAGGGCGAGTGATGGCCAGTCCGGAAATCCTCTTAGGCTTTGTGATCGCAACCATGATATTTGGCTTTATGCCGGGCCCAGCGCTTGTCTACACGGCTGCGCAAACCATGGCCTTTGGCCGTCAGGGCGGGTTTAAAGCGGCGCTGGGTCTGCATGCCGGCGGCTATGTGCATGTGTTTGCCGCTGCGCTTGGGCTCGCGGTTATCCTCGAGCTGGTGCCCACGCTGTTCATCGTGATCAAGTTGTTTGGTGCGGCCTATCTGGTGTGGCTCGGGATCGCCATGATCCGCGCCGGAGCGACGCCTGCGGACCTGCCGGAAATACAAAAACGCAGCGCCCGCCGCGCCTTCCTCAACAGCATGCTGGTGGAAATTCTGAACCCGAAGACCGCGCTGTTCTTCCTGGCGTTCCTGCCCCAGTTCGTTGACCCTGCGGGCGCCCTGCCCGCTTGGGCGCAATTGCTGATTTTAGGCACTGCCGTCAATCTGACATTCTCTTCAGCTGATATTGTCGCAGTGTTTATGACCGATCAGATTTTGAACCGCATGCGCCAGAGCAGCACATTGCAAAAATGGATGAAGTGGGTTGGCGGATCTATCCTGGTGGGTCTCGGCATTAACCTGGCGGCGAGCCGGGCATGAGGGTCGACGGTACGCCATACCGCTCAATCTGGCTGGCTGAGGACGGCTGGGCTGCGGAGATCATCGATCAGACCGTATTGCCCCATCGGTTTGAAACTGTCCGTCTGGAGACCCTGGAAGACGCCGCGCGCGCCATCGAGATTATGCAGGTGCGCGGCGCCCCTCTGATCGGTGCAACGGCGGCCTATGGCATGTGTCTCGGCCTTAAAGATGATACCTCTGATGAAGCTCTGGAGGCCGCCGCCGCACGGCTCAGGCGCACGCGCCCTACAGCTATCAATCTGATCTGGGCCATCGACGAGATGCTGGCCGCGTTGCGCAACCAACCGCGCGAAAAACGCCAGGAGGCGGCCTACGCCCGGGCCGCAGAGATTTGCGACGAGGATGTTGAGGCCTGCCGGCACATTGGCCTGAACGGTGTGAAGCTGATCGAGGACATCGCTGCGAAAAAGCCGGGCAAAACCGTCAACATTCTCACCCACTGCAATGCCGGCTGGCTGGCAACTGTGGATTGGGGCACGGCACTCTCTCCGATCTATCACGCCCATGACAAGGGGCTTGATGTGCATGTGTGGGCCGATGAAACCCGCCCGCGCAACCAGGGCGCTGCCCTGACCGCCTGGGAATTGGGCAAACATGGCGTGCCGCACACGGTGATTGCCGACAACACCGGCGGCCACCTGATGCAACACGGCCAGGTGGACATTTGCATCACCGGCACCGACCGCACGGCAGGCAATGGCGATGTGGCCAACAAGATCGGCACCTACTTGAAAGCCCTGGCGGCACGGGACAATGACATCCCGTTCTATGTGGCCCTGCCCCACTCCACCATCGACTGGACGATCGAAGACGGCGTGCGCGACATTCCGATTGAGCAACGCGATGAAACCGAGGTCACCCACATTCAAGGCCTGGCGGCCGATGGCACGGTGCAAAGCGTGCAGGTTTCTGCGCCGGGGAGCCCGGCCGGCAACTATGCCTTTGATGTGACACCGGCGCGGCTGGTGACGGGCCTGATCACCGAGCGCGGGGTGTGCGAGGCCTCCCGTGAGGGGCTGGTGGGCCTCTATCCTGAACAAGCTGATGACGGATCCTGAGAGCGACCTCTTTCTGCACCAGCAGATCATTGACACGGCGCAAGCCTTGGCCGAGCGGGGCTTGTCTCCAGGTCTTTCGGGAAACCTCTCTGCGCGGGTGGCGGGCGGCATGCTGATCACCCCCTCGGCCATGGCCTACGATGAGCTCTTGCCCGATGACATTGTGTTCGTTGCGCAAGATGGTTCTGTTCGGCCCGGCCAGCGCAAACCATCCAACGAGACACCTTTCCACCGGGCAGTCTTTGCGGCATACCCGGACGCGCACGCCGTGCTGCATTGCCATTCGCCCAAGGCGACGGCCCTGGCCTGTCTCAGAAAGCCCATTCCGGCGTTTCACTACATGGTGTCGGTCGCCGGCGGTGACGATATTCGCGTCGCGGATTATTTCACCCCCGCCACCCAGCAGCTTGCCGAGGCCACGGTTAAAGCCTTGGAGGGCCGCAAGGCATGCCTGCTGGCCAATCACGGCCAGGTTGCCTTTGGCAACTCGCTTGAGGAGGCATTGGCGTTGGCGTGCGAAGTGGAGAACTTGGCCTCCATGTACTTGGACGCTCTGTCCGCGGGCGAGCCTCAAATTTTGAGCGCCGCTGAGATGGCTGATGTGCGGGAACTGTTCAAGACCTATCGGCCTTAATGAGGCTGCCGCCCCCCTGCGCAGGCGTTACACCCGCGTCTGCACCATGGACTTGCTGACGAAGGACAGAACCATTTCACCGTCCTGATTTACACCCTCACACATGGACATCACCAAACCCCAACCGGGCCGGGAGTTTAGCGGGCGTTTGCTCATGATGGTTTGCGAATAGGTGATTTCATCACCCACATAGACCGGACGCATCCATTTGATCTGCTCGATCCCGGGCGAAACGCCCAGTTCGGTGAGCACTTCTCCGTTTTTCTCGCGGGCTGCCCGATCAGCCAAGTTCGTATCCACGTAAAGCCGCATCCAGGAGGAAATCGTTTGCCATCCGCTGGCACACAAGGCCCCAAAGTGGCTCTTCTTGGCAGCCTCTTCGTCCATGTGAAACGACTGGGGGTCATATTTGGCCGCAAAGCCTTTGATATAGTCGGCGTCAAACGTCTTGGAGCCGAGTTCGAAGCGCTGGTCGGGCTGTAAATCCTCATAGAATTCAGACAAAACACCCATGATCACCCAGCCTCAACAGACGCACGGGTTTGAATAAGGTTTGCCCCCACGGTTGTGGACTTCAGCTCACCGGTCTGGTCATAAACTTCCCATTTAAACTGGATGATGCCCATTTCCGGGCGGCTCTTGGACACCCGCTTGCTCAGCGCCGTGCGCTTCAGGGTCAGCACATTTCCAGGCCGCACGGGGGCAATCCACCGCACATCATCGAGACCGAATGAGCCCATGGATGCGGTCCTGTAGAGGATGCCGTCGTAGATCATCTTCATTTGCATGGACAGAACGTGCCAGCCCGACGCGATCAGCCCGCCCGTCATGGTCTCGGCCGCCAAGTCTTCGTCAACATGGAAGGGCAGCGGATCATACTCGCTGGCAAAGGCGATGATTTCCTCAGCCGTGACTTCATGCTGACCCGTCTCAAAGGGTTCGTCCACGACGAAATCCTCGTAGTAGAGCAGATCTTGGTCCAGGCCGGATGGGTTCATGACGGGCTAAACGTTGAACTTGAACAGCAAGACATCGCCGTCCTTCACCACATAGTCCTTGCCTTCATCGCGCGCCTTGCCCGCGTCCTTGGCCGCGTTTTCGCCGCCGAGGCCCACATAGTCGTCGTAGGCAATGGTTTGGGCCCGGATGAAGCCACGCTCAAAATCGGTGTGGATGACTGCGGCGGCCTTCGGCGCGCGGGTGCCTTCGGTGATGGTCCAAGCCCGGGTCTCTTTGGGCCCGGCGGTGAAATAGGTGATCAGGCCAAGCAAGTTGTAACCCGCCTGGATCAGCCGGTTCAGCCCAGGTTCTTCCAAGCCGAGGTCAGAGAGATATTCTTGCTGATCGGCTTCATCGAGTTGCGCCAGTTCAGCTTCGATAGACGCTGATATGACCACGACGCCGGCGCCTTCTTCTGCAGCCTTCGCTTGCACCTTTGCTGTGTGTTCGTTGCCCTCTGCGCTTTCGCTTTCGGCCACGTTGCACACATACAGAACCGGCTTTGTGGTGAGCAGGTTGAGCGCTCGCCAGGCCGCTTTGTCATCTGCGCTGATTTCAGCATGCCGGGCCGGCTTTCCGTCTCGCAGCAGGGCCATGGCCAGCTCCATCAGGGCGAGCGACTGCTTGGCTTCCTTCTCGCCGCTGCGGGCTTTCTTCTCCAGGGGTTCCGCCCGCTTCTCAAGGCTCTCCAGATCGGCCAGCATGAGCTCGGTCTCAACAACCTCGGCATCGCGCACCGGGTCGATGCCGCCCTCCACGTGGGTGATATCGTCGTCCTCAAAGCAGCGCAGCACGTGGGCGATGGCATCAACCTCACGGATGTTGGCGAGGAACTGGTTGCCCAGCCCTTCGCCCTTGGAGGCGCCGCGCACCAGGCCGGCAATGTCCACGAATGTCAGCCGCGTGGCGATGACTTCCTTGGACTTTGCAACACCGCGGATGAGATCCAGCCGGCTGTCCGGCACCGGCACCTCGCCCACGTTCGGCTCGATGGTGCAGAACGGGTAGTTGGCCGCCTGGGCCGCGGCGGTCCGGGTCAGGGCGTTAAAGAGGGTTGATTTGCCGACATTCGGGAGGCCGACAATTCCGCATTTGAATCCCATGATCGTATGCCTTTAATTGCCAAAAATCTTGCGCAGGGCCGACGCCATGGGGCCTGCCTTTTCTTCAGATTTAGGCGCAGTTTGTGTCTCAACTTTTGTCGTGGTCTCTGGTTTGGCGGCCGGAGCTTGCTTCGGTTTGGCCTTGGTCTTCGCCGGTTTTTCCTGTGGTTCAGGATTAACCGCCAGATGCACCTTGTTCTGAAAACTGCTGGCGTTTCCCTCCGCCAGAAGCGGGGCATGTTCGCCCACACCTTCCAACATCGCGTCCAGCCAGTCCTGGTCGTCCTTGGCAAAGTCCTTCAGCACATGGGACAGAACCTTTGCCTTGTTGCCCGGATGGCCAATGCCCATGCGGACGCGCTGATAATCCTTGCCCATTTGGGCCGCGATCGAGCGCAGCCCATTGTGCCCGGCCACACCGCCGCCAAGCTTGCAGCGCAGTTTGCCTGCGGCCAGATCAAGCTCGTCGTGGAAGACATAAACGTCTTCGGGTTCGATCTTGAAAAACTTGGCCGCCTCGCCAACCGAGCGTCCGCTCTCGTTCATGAAGGTTTGCGGTTTGAGGAGCAGCACTTTTTCTGAGCCCAGCCGGCCTTCGGCAACCTCGCCCCTGAAGCGCTTGCGCCAAGGGGAAAAGCCATGGCGGCGGGCAATTTCGTCCACCGCCATGAAGCCAATATTGTGCCGGTTGCGCGCATACTTGCTGCCCGGATTTCCAAGGCCTGCAAAGATGATCATGCTGCGCTCCTCAGCGCGAAGAAATCTGCGCGGTTAGTCGTCGCCGCCTGCTTCCTCGCCTTCGCCTTCGCCTTCGCCTTCAGCGCCTTCTTCACCTTCGACGCCTTCTTCACCTTCAACACCTTCGAACTCTTCTTCATCCGTAGGTTCGACTTCCTCGGCCATGGCCGCGGCAATCGTTGCGACTGTGAAATCACGGTCGGTGATGGTTGGCTCAACCCCTTCCGGCAGGGTGATG
Source organism: Alphaproteobacteria bacterium (assembly GCA_024227565.1). Classification (GTDB taxonomy): domain Bacteria; phylum Pseudomonadota; class Alphaproteobacteria; order Rhizobiales; family CAJQND01; genus JAAEUE01. The sequence continues at coordinate 27,575 of JAAEUE010000128.1, read as the reverse complement.
TCGGAAATGTGGATACTGCCGCCGATGTCGAGGCCGGTCAGGTCCGCATCCAAACCTTCTGGAATGGATTCAGCCGGACAGGACAGTTCCACGGTGTAGCGCACAACGTTCAGTGCACCCCCGCGCAGCAGGCCTTCGCATAGCTCCTCGTTCAGGAAGTTCACCTGAACTTCCACGTTTACCCGCGCGCCCTTGCCGAGGCGCAGGAAGTCCACGTGCATGATGAAGTCGCGCACCGGATCAAACTGGATATCGCGCGGAATGGTGCGGAATTTCTCTCCGCCCACTTCAACATCAACAAGTGAGGACAAAAAGGTGCCGGTGTTCACCTGGGCAAGGACTTCCTTGTAGGTGAGGGACACTGCGATGGGGTCTTGTTTGTCGCCGTAAATCACGGCGGGTATGCGGCCTTCTCTGCGAACTGCCCGGGAGGCCCCCTTGCCTATCCGGTCGCGAGGTTCAGCCGTCAACTGGACGTTGTCTGCCATTTACCTGCTCCTTGGGGTAATAGAAAAATGCCCAGCGCCTCCTCCAGGGGGGAACAGCCAGCCGGACAGCGGGGCTTATACATCTAATTTGTGATGCAATGCAACATAAACCGGCCATTCAGATCAGGTTCACATGCAGGTTTGTAGGCACATCTGCCTGAAGACAAAAAACAACAAGGAGCAAAGAGCCCAATGTCTCCATTCCTCACCCTAAAAACGATCAACCGGATAGAACCCGGGACCATGCTGGATGTGGGGACGCGAGACAGCTGGATCGCCGCGCAATTCGCCAAAGCCGGGTACGGCGTTGATGCCATTGATCCCTGCAAGCCGCCCGCAGGGACAGACCTGGACCGCATCAACTTCCAACAAACCACATTGGAAACCTTCACCCCCTCGAAGAGCTACGACCTGGTGGTGGCATCCATGGTGTCTCAGTTTGTCAGCTATTCCATTCCCGAGTTCGTTGGCAGGCTGAAATCTCTGACCAAACCAGATGGTTTAATCTACGTCACACTGCTTGGTGAAGAGGATGAATGGGCCGCCAATCCTAAAAACAAGGCTCTGACGTTCCAAGAGGCTGAAGCCATAATTTCAAAGCATGAGCTTATGCCGCTGATCAGGTCGATCGATTGGATCCAGGGTTTCCTCTATTCCGGCGAACCAAAATTCTGGCACCGATTTACCTTTGTGCTTTCTCAGGAAAGAACACCTTAAGCAACGAGAAGTTTCTGATTCATATTAAAAAGAATGCAGTGAAAATAACCACTTGAATGCATAGCAAGACCCGTCCTAAGCTTTCAGCAATACCTGAGGGGTAGTGGGAAATGCTGGATATTGTTCAACCGCTCGCGGCCGAGGCGAGCTGCGATGTGCATCACAGCGCCCCCAAACCTTTGCGCATTGCGATCGTGACTGAGGCCGAACCTTACTACATGGCAGAGGCGATCGAAGCCCTCTTGGATAATCTTCCCGATGACATGGAGGTCGTCCAATCGATTGTCACGGCCTACGGTTTTGGCAGACAGAGCGTCTCATCGGATGTCACTTCTCTGGTCATTTTGCGCATTTTCGGGGCCGGAGTAGCGTTGCGCGGACTGGCGCGGTATGTGCGTGGGCGGTTGCGTTGGTCCAACACAGTGCCCTCGATCCTTCGCCAACGCGGGATTCCAGTGAACACCAGTATCCGCGACGTTAACTCAGCAGGATCATTGGAGCTGTTGGCCAGCAGCAACGTTGATGTGATCGTGTCCATTGGGTTCAATCGATTGTTCAAAAGACCGCTGCAATCGCTCCCCAAACTCGCCTGCATAAACGTTCATACCGGGGTCCATGCAGAACACCGCGGCAGGGCGGGCGTCTTCTGGGCATTGGCGGACAGGCTTGAAGAAACCGGGGTCACGGTCCATGTGGTCGATGACAGCGTGGATGCGGGCCAAGTGATCGTAAAACGCCGACACAAGATTTCAACCCGCAGCTTTTCCACCTTGCTTGGCGAATTGCGTATGCTGGGGATGAGCGCACTGATCGATGCATTGAAGAAACTGCAAGACGGGCAAACAAGCCCGCAAGAAGCGCACACGCCAGCGTCGAATTCATTCAGGCCGGTGCCATCAGCCAAAGACCTTGAAGCGTTTCTGGCGGCGGGCAATCGTATTTTCTAGAACAGGCGCGCAACGCGCCGATCGCAGGTGCTAGCTCTGCACCTTGTGGTCCACCGCCTCACCATCCCGGTGCGCCCCACCTGAATAATCGATGTGAACAATGCCTTTCAACGGGCAGCCAGCCAGAACCCGTTGCGACAACTGTGCGGTTTTGTGGAAAGGTAAGCTCGGCATAATGTGATGTATAAGATGGTAATTTTGATATAAAAAACAGATATTTAGGAGTTTTCCCAACAACCCGTCGCTGACCACCAGCTTCGACTTTGCAATGCCGGGCTCATTGCCATGCGCTTGGGTGTGCAGGGACGTATGCATCCAAACCACCAGCGAGGTGGCAACGAATGCAGGCAGCACCCAAACCAGAAGCAGGATCTTGGGCGCCAGAATAAGGAACACCACCAGGCTCCCGTGAAAAAAGTACCAGGAGCGGGGCTGGTTAAAGCTGAATTTCGGGCCTGCCACCCCGCTGGTGCCGGATTTAACATCCCCAGCGCCCGCGAATGGCAGATACCGCACGATGGCGCGGTACAAATTGCGCCAACTCTCAACAACGTTTCCACGATATTGCGGATCGTCCATCCGGTCATTGGTGTGCTTGTGATGGGCCAGATGAATAACCTGGAAGGTCTTGAAGTCCCAAAGAAGAGGGATCGCCAACAGGAACCCAATCAAATTGTTGGGCCAAGCCCCAAAACGCTTCTCATTGAAAACGTTGTTGTGAGACGCCTCGTGGGTGACGATTTGACAGGAGTAAATGATGAGCACATTCAAGGGCACCGCCGCCAGAACAGGAAGCACTCCCTGAATGACCAGAACCAGACTGGTCAGAAAACTTGTGACGATCGCGATCCCAATCGCGATCACAGTCCATTCAATATCGCCCCCTTTGACGAGTGCGTCATCTGCGGAAGCTCTCAGCTTGCGATGGAATTCCTGCGCAGAATAGAAATCGGAATGACTCACTGCCCAACCCCTCCGGAAGCGTTCTGATCGACGCTTTCCGTTGCCCCCGGGTTTAAATGGCCCCCAAAAAACCATCAACTCAATCAGAACGTTAGCGCACGGGACACCATGACCGCAACGAGAATCTTAGACACAAAGTGGCACTGACCGCCGTGCATTTTCCTAGCACCACAGCCGCAGAGCTTTGTGGCGCGACATGACAAACAACAGAGCAGGCAGAATGAGCAGATCCGCAACGAGCGCCCCGATCAATATGGCGATGCACGTGGTCCCAAACAAATACGCCGTGCGCAGCTCCCCGAATGCGGTTACGGCCAAACCGCACACCAAGATGATGGACGTCACAACCAATATCGGTCCCACGTGCTCCAGGGCGGCGCTCACCGGATCGGACATTGGCCCTGCCTTCTCATGCTCCAGCTTCAGCCGGTTCAAGAAGTGTGCGGTATCGTCGACCGCAAGGCCGAAGCCCACGGTAAGCGCGATAATGCTGGCATACTCCAACCCGCCGGCGATGAGATAGATGACACAGCCGGCGGTAAAAACCGGCAGCACGTTTGGCAATAGTGAGATCGCCCCAGCCTGCCAGGACCTGAACATGAGTGCGAGCATTGCGATGACGACAGCGAACGCTGCAATCAGGCTCTTGTTGATCTGGGAAATTAGGGAGGGCGCACCTTCGGCCAGCAATACGGGCAGGCTTGTGACCACGAAACTGAATTCTGGGTGCTGTTGCCGCACTGCGCCAAGGGCTTGATCCACCGAAGCGGCAAAGGGTGCCATCTCATCGGCGTTGATATCCGGCATCAGCACCGACACAAGCGCCCCTCCGCGCGCGCGCTGCAGCAACCGGCTCTGTACGTCAGAACTGAAGAGCGTCATTGCTTCCACGCTTTGCGCCTCGCTTGCGTCTGGCATATCAGGGAAGCCGGATCCCAGCGATTTCAAAGATAAGACATTGCGCTCAGGCGAAGCAGCTTGCAGCACAGTGTGGGCGGCAGATACGGCGCGAAACAGTTTTGTGTCAGAAGGGGCGGACTTTGGATCCCATCTGACAACAACATAGACGGGGCCAGAGCCCCCGATGAAGCGGTCCAAGGTGGTGTTGACCACGCGGAACGATCCGTTAATGGGCACCTGATCGCTCAAGCGGTAACGGGGCTCCAGCGCATAATATGTGGCTGCCAAGACCACGGTCAGCAACAGGCTAACGATCGATATCTTGAAGGAGTGCGTCTTCACGAACCCGCCCAGCCGCCGGCATCCTCGGGCCAGGAGGGCGAAGCTATCAAGATGCGGCGTGGTTTCAGGGTTGGCCATGCCCCGAAAGGCCACAAGGCACAACAATGGCAGGGCAAGGAACACGATGCATACAGCAACGATGGCGGCGGCAGCGGCCCAAAGACCGAACTCCTGCACCAGTGGCGATGGTGCCAGCGCAAGCGAAAGGAGCGCGGCGGCGGTTGTCAAAGAGGCGATGCCGCAGGCCGGGCCCACCTCTTCGCAAGCCCGTTGCACCGCTTGTTCAACCGGCATGCCACTTTGCGCATTTCCCCGGATGGCAAACAGCAAATGCATGCAGTCCGTGAAGGCAATGGCCATGATCAGCGGCGGTATGCCGTTCATGAACGGACTGTAGAGGCCGCCGAACAAGCCGATTGTTCCAATGCCCGCGACAATCGCAATGAGCGGGCACACAGAGGCGACAATCACAAACTGCCAGCGCCGAAACACGAATGCGCCAATGATCAAACCGACCAGGAAGCCCAGGGCGCTGAAGACTTTGGCATCGGTTTTGGTGGCTTGCAGCAACTCTTGACGGGCCATCGGCACACCGCCGATTGTGAATTCCAGCTGCAACGGCTGAAGCAGCTGTTTGGAAACCTCCGTCACCTCGCCAATCAACAGGCTACGGAGCTTGGCGTCGTCCTTTTCTGGATCGATCGACAGTGCGAAAATGGTCAGTTGACCGTCACGTGTCCGGGGCGAGATCAGTCTTTGCCGCGCCATTGGATGGCTGAGTATGGCCTGTTCAAGCGCATCGAGCTCGGCTTTTGTCTCAGGCACTTCTTCGGGGATCAGCGGGTCTGGATCCGGGCTTGTCGACACAGACTTGCGCAAGGCAAATATCGAGGCGGCCGACTGCACATGGTCGATCAATGGCAGTTCGAAATGCAGCTCCTGCAAGGCTGCCAAGACTTCAGGCTTAAAAAGATCTGCCCCTTGAACCAGAACAAATATGTCGTGCTCGCTGCCGGGAAAGGTCGACGTGAGCTTCTGATAGGTGTGATACTCAGGTGTTCCGCTGTGGAAGGCCTTGGTCAGGGATGCATCGGTCTTGAGATTTGAAACACCGAAGATCGCCAGAAAAAGGGCCACGCACAGCACAGGCCACGCAAATTTCGGATGCCGTGTCGCAAACAGCCCAATCCTGTGCAGCCCGAGATCAGAATATCCAATCATCGAATGCCCCGCCCCAGGGCCCTGACAGCCCAATCATCCCACCCCCACTTGTGGTAACGATCTGTCTCTAAGGCATTAGGCCAGCTTTGACAAATTCGCGGGCGGTTCTGCCACTCCCCGTCCAATTGCACCAAATTGGGGACTGGCCGCTTGATTTCCATCAATATTGCCTGTTAATCGGGACCTTATGCAGTCAGGTGAACTGCACATTCGAACCATAAGAGCCCAAATTTGGGCCAAGCTCAGGGTGAAGCTCCCGTGTCAAACGACCTCTCTAAAGTCGAACAGGCCCTCAACCAGGGAAACGCAGAGCTGGCGCTGTCGCTCGCCGCTAATGCCATTAAAGGGCGTCCAAACTGGCCTCGTGCCCACATGCTCGCTGCGTCCGCTGCTGGCCAGTTGGGCGACTTTGACCGTGCCAAGCATCATCTAGGGTATTGCCGCACAACCCTTGAGCAGATGCCGAACAATCTGAATGCTCACCTGACCATCGCCAACCTCTACACAGCGATCGGAGCCTTTGACGGCGCTTTGGAGATCCTCGAACCGTTGCCCGCACGATTGGGAGAGCACCCCGATCTGCTGGATGCCCTTGCGATAAATCTGCACCAGGCGGCGCGCTTTAGTGAAGCGGTGGACTATTACAAGCGCATGCTGGATCAGGAACCCGGCAACATCAATCTTTACAACAATATTTGTGCCGCGCTGTTGGCTGGAGGCGATCCGCAGCAGGCCGTGATTTTTGCTGACAAATGGCTCGCCTTGGTGCCTGGCAGCACCGAAGCGCTCTCGTTCCGCGCTGTTGCATTGGAAGAAGGCGGCGAGACGGATGCTGCCTCGGAGCTGATGAATTTCGAGCGCTTTGTGCAGGCCGATGTGGTGGAGACACCGCCTGGATATGACAGCATGGATGCGTTCAATGCCGCACTTGAGCAGGCTGTTCTTAGCCACCAGGATCTCAAAACGCCGCCCTTGGATTCTCCGCACTATCATGACCCGGATCTGAAGATCACCGACCAGATCTTGGGGCCCAAAGAAGGACCGATTGCCGATCTGGAAGCGGTGATCCGGCAAAGAATTGAGGCGTACTACGCAAATTTGGGCAGCCCGCAAGACCACGCCTTTGTAGAAGCGCGGCCGCAAAATTACGATCTGGTGGCTTGGGCCGCGGTGCTGGACAAACAAGGCAATCAGGATGCCCATATCCATTTCGACGGGCACTTGAGCGGTTGCTATTACGTGCGCATTCCTGAGGAAGTGAGCGGTGAGGCAAACGGTGAAGATGGAACTGTTGCCGGCGGGTTCGAGGTTGGGCGCCCCCCTCCTGAATTCTTCTGCAAGCGTGAGCACCGCCACAAGGTGGTGAAACCGATGGAGGGCATGATGGTGCTGTTTCCCTCCTACATGTATCACCAGACAATTCCGTTCAAATCCACCGAACGGCGCATTTGTGTGGCCTTCGACGCGATGCCCAGATAGTTGACACCAACGCACCTCCTCAACTTTGCTTGATCGGCGGCCTCGTTAACACTCGAATCGCCATGTTCGTGCTGTAAGGGTGATTCGATGTGAATCAATGTGGAGCGGTGACTATGCGCGATTTCGGGATTTCGAAGACCTTGATACTGTTCTGGGCTGTATTGGCGCTGGGCCTCATGCCCATGCAAACGGCTGATGCCCAGACTGCACGCATTTCAATGAAGATCGCCAAGGCCGGCTTTGTGCTCGGCGTGTCCACCGGATCTGGCACTCTGCATTTTCAGGGACAAGCCTACCCTTTGTCCGTCGGCGGCCTGAGAGTGGGCCTTATCGTGGGGGCTTCCAACGCAAGAATGCGGGGTGAGGTCTACAATCTGCACAAGCTTCGTCACATCGAAGGCACTTACGGGTCTATTCAAGCTTCCGCTGCAGCCGGCACCGGCGGGCAGAACTGGGTGCTGGAAAACGTCCATGGCGTGCGGCTTGTGTTGCGCGGCGTTCAAACCGGACTTGAAGCTTCGCTTGATGCGGGCGGGATAAAAATCACCCTCGAATAGGGTTTGCGCCCACGGGCGCTTATGGCCCTATCGCCAAGTAATCTTTCTGACATGTGCGTCTGCAGTGGCGAGCACTTGGGCTTCTCCTGCAGGCCACACCTTTAGGCTCAATTGCGGGCCGGACCCTGACTCCTGTTCAAAAGACAGCCAGGCGAGCGGCGCTTCAGAGCTGGCGGCGCTGCCCGCCTGTTCCATGCGGCGAGTGATGCGGGCTTGATCGTCGGCGCTGAAATATCGCCAGGCGATGGAGTGAAACAGCACCCGCGTCATGTCAGCAACCGGCTCCAGGGATATCTGCCCTTCGACCCAGCTCGCCGCATCGGCTTTGTCAAGCGACACGGCCTCTTTCTGGGCCAGCCCAATAGCTGTCTCGACACGGGAGAGCCGCTCTGCCTGATCGGGCCAAACATAACTCACCAGCCGCTCGCAATGGTCGGGCTTGTGCACGTCAAGCGGGGCGCGGTCGCAGCCCTGACGGGCAACGACTTCAACCTTTGCCTCGAGCGGCACTGGTCCGTGCCATTCCGGTGCCAGAGCAAGAGCTGAACCTGCGCAACCGGCCTTCACCCCGCCAAGATTGTAGCTGTATCGATCGGCGATAAGGTTGAGGCCTGCGCTTGCGCCCAATTCGAACAGGTGGAGCGGCAGTCCGGTTTGGTGGGCAATGGTCATGAAACCGGCGTAAAGAACAGCAGAACGTGCGGTCTCATTGGTTTGTGGGGCAAACTGCAGCCACTCCAGAAGCTCTTCGTCGGCTTGCTCCAGTGCTGCGGTGACCGCGGCTGCCAGTGGCGCAGCATCCGGCAAGGGGTTTGGCGGATAAAGAGACGCCAGTTCCGGCAAACGCCCCGCCCGCACCATTGCGTGCAAGGCGCCGGCCACGCGAAGAGCAAGCGCATCGTTGAGGGCGTTTGCATGCCCGTCCCAGTTCAGGACCGCGCTGCCCGTGCGGGTGGCTTCGCTGAGGTGTTCAGCCAGCACATCCATCAGCAAAGAGGTGAAAGGAGAGCCGAGACGGCTGCACCATTCGCTTTGCTGTTCAAATGCGTGCCTGATCTCTTTGTGCCGGTTCATGACTGCTCATCCTGTTCATACGCCGCCGCTCTCAAAGGCGGCCAGACGGGCTTCCAGATAGGCCCTTTCTACCTCATTTTCCGTCAAGCGCATCGCCCTTCGATAGGCCTCGGCCGCCAGTTTGGTGTTGCCGCTCCGTCGCAGCATATCCGCCTGGGCAACATGATAGGGCTGATAATTTTCCAGAGCCTCCAGAACCTCCGGCTGTTCCAAGGCGGCGAGCCCGGCTGCCGGCCCGTCGGCGAACGAACGCGCCACGCTTGCGTTCAACGCGATAATCGGAGAGGGCTGAATCTTGTGGAGCCGCTCATAGAGCAGACAGATTTCCCGCCAGTTGGTCGCTTCAAAGCCGCTTGCCTCTGAATGCACGGCGCTGATGGCCGCCTGCAATTGATACGGGCCAACGTCGCCTTCCACCAAAATCACCCGTGAAAGGAGCCACGACAGGCCTTTAACCGCTTCAAATGTAGCGATATTGGGCCTGCCTCCTTGATTATTGACCCCATCGGCGGCATAAGGCGTCTCACACGGCCTCCAAAAACCGGCCGTTGCCGATGAAAAGGACCAAGATACCTAAACATGTCGAAAGAAGAACTGCTCGAGTTTGAAGGCACCGTCACCGATGTCCTCCCCGATTCACGCTTTCGGGTGATGCTGGAAAACGAGCATGAGATCGTCGCCTATCTGGCCGGCCGGATGAAGAAAAACCGCATCCGCACCCTGGTGGGAGACCGGGTCACCATTGAGATGACCCCTTATGATTTGGACAAAGGCCGCATCATCTACCGTCACAAGGATGAACGCGCGCCGTCTACCCGCGCCCAGCAGCGCAAGAACTTCCGGCGCAGATAGCCACCAGTCCGCTCTAGTTCAGGCTCTCGCCCTCCACGGTGATGCGATGCATCAGCCGGCGGTGGCCGTGATAGTCGTTCAAAGCGCAATGCCAGGTCGCCCGGTTATCCCAGAACGCAACTGAACCGTCCGCCCAGCGGAACCGGCAGGTGAACTCCGGCCGGCTGGCATGGGCATAGAGATAGTCCAGCAGTGGTTTGGATTCCTCAGGGGTCCAGCCTGTGAAGCCCAGGGTGAATTCAGGGTTCACGTACAGCGCTTTGCGGCCGCTTAAGGGGTGGGTGATCACCACCGGATGAACCGCATCCTGGGTTGCGAGCTTTGCGTTTCCAATGCGACCGGTCTTCGTGGCCTCGTCAGCCCGGCTGGCACCGAACACATGGCGCGATGAGTGATCAGCGCTGAGACCTCCCAACATTGCCTTCAAGCCATCCGATAGGGTCTCATAGGCCAGATACATGCTGGAGAAGATCGTATCGCCTCCAATAGGCGGAGTCTCCAGCGCATACAGGACCGATCCCATGGCGGGAATCTGGTCATAGGAATGGTCTGTGTGCCAGTTGCTGCCGATATTCTTTTTGTCTTTAGGTTCTTTGCGCACTTCAGCGATCATCGGGTAGCCATCGACAGGGTGAAAGAAGCGGTTGATGTTGATCTTGTTCCAACGCTCGGCAAAGGCAACGTGGTCCTCTGGCTTGAGCTGTTGGTCACGGAAGAAAATCACGCCATGGTCGCTGTAGGCCTGCTTGATGACAGCGAATGTCTCATCGTCCAGACCATTACTCAGATCAACGCCTAGAATCTCTGCTCCGAGGGAGGGAGAAACCGGTCTGATTTCGATTGAGTTTGAGCCGCGCGCCATTCGATCCATCTCCTTCGTGCACGCCGAATACTGGCGCAAAGCAGTGAACGGAACAAGAGGTCTAGTGGAACAAGCTGGAGACGCTTTCCTCGCGGGCTGTGCGCCCGACCGCCTCGCCGATCAGCGGAGCGATGGAGAGAACTCTGATGTTGGCCGAAACCCGCACTGCCTCCGTGGCTTGAATGGAATCGGTTACCACCAATTCCTTCAGCCTTGACGAGGTGATGCGCGCCACGGCCCCGCCAGACAGAACACCGTGGGTGATGTAGGCCGATACGTCCGTTGCCCCTTGGGCCAAGAGGGCCTCAGCTGCATTGCAGAGGGTGCCACCGGAATCAACTATATCATCCACCAGAATGCAGGAATGCCCCTCAACGTCGCCGATAATGTTCATAACTTCAGATTCGCCGGCCCGCTCACGGCGCTTGTCCACGATGGCCAAAGGCGCATCGAAGCGCTTTGCCAGGCCGCGGGCCCGCACAACGCCGCCCACATCAGGCGAGACCACCATGAGCTTGTTGCCGTTGAAGCGCTCTTCAATGTCACGCACCATCACCGGGGCGGCGAAGAGGTTGTCGGTCGGGATGTCGAAGAAGCCCTGGATCTGACCGGCATGCAGATCAAGGGTCATGACCCGGTCGGCGCCAGCGCGGGTGATCAAATTTGCCACCAGCTTGGCGGAAATCGGCGTTCTGGGCCCAGGTTTCCTGTCTTGGCGGGCATAGCCGAAATAGGGCAAAACCGCGGTAATACGCTGGGCCGATGAGCGCCTGAGGGCGTCGATGATGATCAACAGCTCCATCAGATGGTCATTGGCCGGAAACGAGGTCGACTGCACGACGAACAGATCTTCGCCGCGCACGTTTTCCTGCACTTCAACGAACACTTCCATGTCCGCAAATCTGCGCACCAGGCATTTGCCCAAGGGTATGTTTAGATATGCTGCAATCGCTTCGGCCAGCGCGCGATTGCTGTTGCCCGCTACAAGCTTCATTTGGCTTGCCTTTTTCCCCATAGCCCCGCGCTTGTCAGGTCAGGACGGTGATAGACCCCTACAAGGCGGGTTCTTAGCAATGGGAGGGGGCCCTGTAAACCTGCCAAGCAAGGTGTCCACAGACCAATCTAATTGGATGATGGATTATGGCGCCAAAAGGCTACCAGGATATGCCATGGTAGGTGGGATCGTCCGGCACATCCTTAAACAGGCGCACCAGGTCGATCACATGGGTGCCTTTTGGCCGGCGCAACACGGCCTGGCGGTAGTAATCCTTGTTGTGGGAGATCACCAGAACGTCGGATTCGGCAATCACCTCTTCAAGATTTGGCCGGAGCAGCTTGGGCAGATAATCCAGTAGCTCGTTCAATTTTGGCCGGCTCCGGCGAACATCTTCAAAATGCCCGCGGGAAACTTCTGAGATGCGCAAACTGGGATCAAAGGCCGAGAAGCCGGTGCCGTCGTTCAGCAACGCCGCCATCAGTTCCAGGGCCGGGCTGTCGCGCAGGTCGTCAGAATCACATTTGAAGGCAACCCCCAGAAACCCAATCCGCTTGCCGGGAAACTTGCGGATCATCCGCAACCCTTCCTCGATCTGCATGGCATTGGATTTCAGGATGGATTGGAACAGCGGGGTTTGAATTTGGAAGTTCTTCGCCAGATCCTCAATCGCCCTCACCTCTTGGGGCAGGCAAGAACCGCCGAAGGCAAAGCCTGGCTTCAGATAATAGGGAGACAGATTAAGCTTCTGGTCCTGAACAAAGATGTTCATGACCTCGTGGCTGTCGATCTCGACCGCCTTGCACAGCCTGCCCACTTCGTTTGAGAAGGTCACCTTGGTGGCGTGCCAGACGTTGTCGATGTATTTGACCATTTCCGCAGCGGTGATGTTGCACATCAAGATGCGGTCATCGACCAGCCGGTAAACGCTGGCCAACATGGCAGCCGCGCGATGGTCAGATGCGCCGATCACCGTCTTGGAGGGCGCATAGAAATCGGCCACAGCCACGCCTTCGCGGAAGAACTGTGGGTTGAAGCACACACCAAAACCTGTGTTCAGGCTCTTGCCCGAGGCTTCCTCCAAAATCGGCACCACCACGTTCATTGTGGTTCCAGGAGGGGCCGAACTGCGGACCACCACAACATGGTAGCCATCTTTTTCAGCCAACACTTCACCTACGGCCCGTGAGGCGTCACGAATAGTGTCAAAATTGTCTGCGCCGTCTTCGCTTTCAGGCGTGCCGACACAGAGGAACGTCATGTCGGTCGCGCGGATTGCGTCCTTCACATCGGTTGAGGCTTGCACCAGGCCCCTGGCCACGGAATCACGCAAGAGATCGCCCAGGCCTTCCTCATCGATTGTGGAGCGGCCGGCGTTCACGGCATTAGATTTCTTTTCGATGATGTCGGCGCCGTGCATGCGGAACCCGAGGTTTGCCAGGCAGCCCAGCGTTACAACGCCCACATAACCCAGCCCGATCACAGAGATCGAAAGACGATCAACCGTCATTTCGGGATATTCTGAATGTTGATATTTATCAGTTTGCGCCGATAGATCTTTCAACGCCTGCATCGCCGTCATTCTCAGTCCGCCTCAGGTTTACAGCGGGCGCCCCCAGGCGCGCCAACCCCGGCAGTATTGCCACAAAAAGTTGATCAACCTTCAACAACCATACGTATTTATTGGGATGGTAAACCGGACGAAAACGAGTTCAGGCGCCGCCCGTGAGCCAGGCTTCTTTTTTGCGGTAAATGGTGGAGGGGCTCACGCCCAGCTGCCGGGCCGCCTGGGGGATGGATCCCCCACAGGCGCGGATGGCCTGTTCAATGGCCTCGCGCTCAATCATCCACAGCTCCGGCTCGGCGGTGCGTTGGGTCACAGGCCCGTCTGCGTTGCCGAAGGGCACAACGTTTTGGCACTGCGGGCTCAGATCGTCAGGCAGCATATGCATCTCAACCTGCGGCCCGTCGTTCAGTACGACGATCTGGCGGACCGCGTTCTGCAGTTCGCGAACATTTCCAGGCCAGCCGTAGGTGCATAGACAGTTCTGCACGTCAGAAGACAAGCCGTTGAAAACTTTACCTTCTTCGGCCGAATACATCGCCAAAAAGTGTCCAGCCAGGCTGATGACATCAGCGCCACGCATGGCCAGACCGGGCATTTCAATGGGAATAACGTGAAGCCGGTAGAACAGGTCCTTGCGCAACCGGCCTTCGGCGACCTCCAGCCGCGGATCCCGGTTGGTTGCACACACCACGCGAATATCCACCGCGCGCTGAGTGCTGGCACCAACGGGCTGAATCAACCCGGTTTGCAAAAACCGCAACAGGCGGGTCTGCAGTCCAGCTTCAAGTTCGCAGATTTCGTCGAGAAACAAGGTTCCGCCGTGGGCAAGGGCTGCTGCGCCTTCACGGTCGCAAACTGCCCCGGTGAACGAGCCTTTGAGATGGCCAAACAATTCAGATTCTATCAAATCGCGCGGGATGGCCCCGCAGTTTACCGGCACAAAGGGCTTTTCCGCGCGTTCCGACAATCGGTGGATCATCTCCGCGCACACTTCCTTGCCGGTTCCGCTTTCACCGGTGATGAACACGGTTGCCTTTGAGGGGGCGACCTGGCGAACGGTTTGAAGAACTTTGAGAATGGGAGGCGAGTTGCCGATCAACTTGACATCCGTCGCCGGCTCGGCGGCGGGCCGCTGTGAGGACGCCACGGGAAGGCGCTTTATGGCTGCGGACATCGGAACACAAACTCTGCTACTCACTGCACCGCCACAAGGGCGCTGCTCTCATGGGTACTGAGTTTATGAGGCAAAGATAAACGTCTGGTTTACCACGTTTCAGACAGTTTTTTGGCCGCTGCGCAATGCCCGGCGGCTAGATCGCCGCGGTCAGGCTGCCGATTCCCAGGACGAATGCAACAGAAGAGGAGGTTCTTCTTCGGCCTCTTCGGCGATGGCCGGCTCCAGATCAAACGGCAACTCGGGCTCAAGTTCTTCAGCCTCAGCTGACTTGGTGCCATCTGCGTCGCGGGCCAGGGCCTCTTCTTCGGCCGCATGCGCAACCTCGGCCAAGGTCAATGCCTCCGCCGGGGGGTTTTCATCAGCCTCTTCGTCCACAGCCTCTTCGGGCTCGTCACCAGCCGCGTCAGGGGCTGACCGCGCCGCTTGGCGCAGCATTTCCAGCGCCGCTTGCGGAAGGGCAGAGACTTTGTCGCCCTCAACACCAGTCTCGTGCGCCTGCAGCAGTTCAGCAACATGGCTTTTGGCTGAGACAATCACCGCATCGCCGCTGTTCACCACAACAATATCGTCCAGTCCGGCGACAACCGTTAGCGGGCCGTTAGATTGGACGTGGGAATTGGCCGCCTCGCGCAGAATGACATTGTCCGGGCTTGCAGCTTCGGCCTCATCGGACTGGCGAACTTCAGGCGCAACCGGGCGCGCGCCTTCCTCGCTCCACAGGGCGCTGGTGGGAACCAGCGCGCCGCGGGCGGTCTTTTCCATGACCGCACGCTCGATAGAGGTGTTCTGGCATGCGGCGAATTGGTCTTCATCAGGCATCAGAATGTTGCCCTCCGAGGTGCCGGACACCAGTGCATGCTGGCAGCCGGTCAGAATGTCGGGCACATGAACCCGCAGTTCTTCCAGAACGCTCGCGATCGGGAACAGGTACATTCCCGAGTTGCGGTAGCAATCTCCGCCGTCGGCCAGCGCGTTTTCATCTTTGGCCGCAGATTTGGGGATAAACCGTTCCAGCCGGTAAACCTCCGCGTCGACCACGTCGGCGCAGGTCTCGTCAAACAGATGCCGGCCTCTTTGGATCCAGGCATGCTCTTCGTCGCCGGCTTTCACCTTGCGGCCGAACGCCAGCATCGAGCCGTTTCGCGTGCCCATCAGACCCTGGTGGATGGCTGTAATCAATCCGCCAGGATCGCGCACCAAATGATCGCACGGCATAACCAGCAGCGATCCGCCCAGGTTGAAGGCACCGGCCACCAGGGCAGCGAGTGCAATTGACGGCGCCGTGCCGCGGCCGACCGGTTCAAGCACCAATGCGGAACGCTCAACCCCGATCATCTCCATTTCGAACTCAATCAGGCTCTGGTGAGCCTGATCGGCAACGATCATGGGGGGATTGAACCGTCCGGGGTCAGAGACCCGCAACAAGGTTTGTTGAAACCGGCTCAGATTGCCGGAAAGCTTGCGGAACGGCTTCGGCCGCTCAGCGCTTTCCTCGCCCATTTGCAGTGATCCAAAACCACCACACAAAATAACCGGCGTAATAAGATTCAGCGAAAGATCCATACTCAAAACTCCACCAGCTGGCAGACCGGATGCCAGATCCGTCCGTCAGGCCGCCCCTCAGTGCGAAGCCAACATTGCAAGTTGGAACATTAGAGGATCGGCATTTCTATGCCGTAAAGAAACTGGAGAGAATTTTAACGATCCAGGCGGGCCGCCGCGGCAGGCGAACTCACTCGTTCAACGACCAGTCATAAGCAGTATCTGCGATGCGGCCGGATATCTTGAGCGCCGCAGCCCGGTCTGGCGTGGCAAATCGCATGAGATGCTTGATCACGCCCTTTTCAGAGTTGCCGAAATCATAGGCGAACCATTCATAGAGTTTGGAAACGGTGGCCTTGCCGTTCTTGATGGCCAGACCGCGCGGACTGTTGATGAAGTCGCTCGCGGCCCGGTCAAGCTGGGCTTGAGCCGTCTTGCCTGTAAACGGCGTTTTCAGCAGATTTGGACAGCCAATCGAGGCACAGTTTACGCCATAATGAATCCGGGGATCTTTCCAGATCGGCCGTAAGATCTGATGCTCGATATCGTCCAATGTGATCTCTTCGCCTTCAATGGTGATCAGCGCCTTGCCCCAGGGCCCGTCAGCGAACAGGCCTGAAATGTCGATGTCACGGATCGATTTCACCGGGTAATGGTCCAACACCACATCGACGGTCAGCGCATTGTAAAGATTGATCCAATAGGCGAGCTGTACAGTGCGGGACCGGTCGGTGATTTCGATCTTGGAGAGAGCGGTAACATATTGTTTCAACGCCTTTTTGTCGGCCTTGGACACCTTGCCGTAGGCAAAGCGGTTCGACCCCGCCTTATCTGTGCTGATGTATTTTTTGAGCACCGCCCCCCAGGCGGAATGGTCAATTGGCGTTACATTTTTCGGATTGTTCGCATCCCATCCTTCCCAAACTTCAGGCTTTGAAGAACTCCAGGAGTTCAGAAATCCGCTGGTGGCAAAGAGGACTGCGATCAGAGCGGCAGAACGGCAAATCTTGGCTGGTGTCCGGTGACCAAACATGCGCTGATCCTTTCTGGCAATGGGGCATTAGGCTTTTGCTTTTAGTGCCCGTCAGGCCAGAAATTTTCAAAACACTTGCGTTGACGTTGCCTGACAATCCGGTGAGCCCGGCAGGTGAGATCATCACGAAGCTGCACACTTCAATTTGATCTCGGGGTCCTTTAGCTGTGATCGGCAATTGTCCTATACCGTCACCACCCCTAACCTGTTTCATCGAGGATCAAGAATTCATGATCTCACATTCCCCCCACAAGAAACTGGCGGTACCGTCCGTATTCGCTTTGCTTGCCGCACTTACAACCGGGTTAGGCCCGGCACCGGCCTCGGCCGCTCTGGCGCCAAGTCTCGGCGCACCAACGCCGGCGGTTAACAGTGAAGCTGCACCGGAAAAGGCAATGCAGATGGCATCCAGCACGAAGAAGAAGAAGAAAAAGCGCAAGAAGAAGCGGCGCGGCAGCTACTTCAACTGATTTGCTGCGCAGCCCTCAGGGCCGCGGCACATAAAGGCTCATGACCTCGAACACCACACAAAGCCCGGCCCGGTCCACTTGGCTGGGCTGGTTGGTGTTAGCCGCATTTTTGCTGGGCGCTTGCTGCGCCTTGCGCCTGTCGGACCCAATGTTCGGGCTTGATGTGGAGCTGAAGGACATGCCCATTCTCCCGCTCGTGGCCGGATATTGCTTCGTTTCGCTTGCCGCAGTGTTTGCCTTGCCGCGTCTGATCAAATCCAGCGACCGGTATGATGGCAAATACCTTCTCATTTTTATCGTTTCTGCCGGACTTCTGATGCGGCTCCTCCAGCTGGGTGCCGCGCCGGTCCTGGAGGACGACTACAACCGTTATCTTTGGGACGGCGCCGTGACCGTCTCGGGCCAAAGCCCCTATACCCTTTCCCCGCAAGCCGCTGCGGGTGATGATGGCCAATCAGCCGCGCTGAGCAAACTGCGCCGGCAAGCGGGACCCGTATTCGATGAGATCAACTATCCAGAATACCGCACCGTTTATCCCCCCGTGGCGCAGGCTGCTTTTGCCCTAGCGCATCTCGTCACCCCCTTCAGCCTGGATGCGTGGCGCGAGGTATTGTTCGCCTTGGAACTTGCCGCCTTGGGCTTTTTGATCGCGATCTTGAAACGGCTTGGACGCTCGCCGCTTTGGTGCGCGCTATATTGGTGGAACCCGGTTGTGATCAAGGAGTTGGCCAACTCGGCCCACATGGAGCCTGCCCTCATATTGCCGCTCATGGCCGGCGTGTGGCTCGCGCTTGTGGCCAGGCCGGTTTGGGCCTCGGGCCTGCTTGCGGTTGCAGCCGGCGTAAAACTTTGGCCGTTGTTGCTGGGCGCCGCCATTTTCCGGCGCTTGCTGGATGATTGGAAAACCTTAGGCGCAGCGATGGGCCTGGCGGGGCTCCTGCTGGTCTTGTTTGCCTGGCCCATTTTGCAGGCCGGGTTTGGAGACGATTCCGGATTTGTGGCCTACGCGCAAAAATGGCAGGCCTCATCGGCGGCGTTCCTCGTAGCGGAATGGTTTGCGAACATGGTGCCGGGTGGGCTGTTGCAAGGGGTGGAAAGCGGCTTTGTGGCCCGGGCTTTGCTGGTGATCGCGCTGGCTGGAACAATCGCGTTCATTGTGCAGAAAAAGGCACGTGATGGCCGTGAAACCGTTCACCAAATGTTTTTGATAGCAGCCGCACTTTATCTCCTCTCGCCCTCCCAGTTTCCCTGGTACTTCGTTTGGATCGCACCGTTCCTGTGCCTGTTTCCGGTGCGCGGACTTATGTTGGCCGGTGCGCTGCTGCCGCTGCACTATCTCTATTTTCATTTCGCCGCCCGCGACCTTGAGGACACTTACCGCCATGGCATCGTCTGGCTGATGTGGCTGCCGGTTTGGGCCGTTCTGGCGGTGGATATGGTCCGGGCCCGCACCGCAATGAGCCAGCTCAGTGAGGAGCGCTATGCGTCATAATCATAAAGTGGGCGTGGTAATTCCCGCTCTGAACGAGGCAGGCGCCATCGCCAAGGTGCTCGAGGCCATACCAAACTGGGTTGACGAGGTGGTGGTGGCCGACAATGGCTCTGAAGACGACACACCTGAAATCGCCGCTGCGCATGGCGCCACCGTCACCCATGAACGTGAGGGTGCATACGGGGCCGCCTGCCTGGCAGGCATCGCGGCGCTGAGACCTTGCGATGTGGTTGTGTTTGTGGATGGAGATTATAGCGACTTTCCCGCTCAGATGGACCGTCTGGTTGATCCCATTGCCCAGTCGCAGGCGGATCTGGTCATCGGTTCGCGCCCGCTGGGGCGCTGCGAGCGCGGCGCGTTGGCCCCTCAGCAGCGGTTTGGCAACTGGCTTGCCTGCTTCCTGATCAGGCTGTTTTGGGATTTCAAATATACCGATCTGGGGCCGTTCAGGGCCATTCGCACGGACTCTCTCAGGCGCATCAACATGCGCGACAAGGCGTTCGGCTGGACTGTTGAAATGCAATTGCGCGCGCTTCAGGAGAACCTGCGTATACGCGAAGTGCCAGTGGACTACCGGGCGCGGATCGGCCATTCGAAGATTTCCGGCACATTGCGCGGCACAATATTGGCCGGCCATGCCATTCTGGGCACGATCTTCAAAACCGCCTGGCGTTCCCGCAAGCGCGCGGGCAACCTTGCAAAGGTTTCCGTTTAGAGGGGAACCATTGGGTCCTGGTCGTGGATGAAGGCCTTGAAGGCCGCCCAGAACTGCTCACGGTAGCTGTCGCGCTCCAATAGGATCTCGTGGCGTGCGCCCTCCAACACGATGGTGGAGACGTTTGCGACCCTGGTGGAGAACTCGCGGCAGGCTTGGGTTGACACGATCCTGTCGCGCCCGGCAGCCACAATCAGCACAGGCGTGCGCAAAATTGTGCCTTTTCTCACCGCAGCCAATTCATCGATAGCCTGCAGCGCCGCATAAAGCCAGCTGAACGTTGCCCAGCCCACCGCAATTTCCGGGGCCTCTTCCATCACCTGTTTGGTGCGCTCAAAGCGCGTGATGTCGCCGGTAAACGGATTGTCGGGAAAGTCCCAGGACGGAAATCCCGCTCCTGAAGGTGCGGGCAACTGCTTGCGCCCGAAACCCATGGCCTTGGCGAAGGTCGCTGCGAGCTTCACAAAGCCGCGCGGTACGCCATCACCAGACAGATCTATTAGCGGCGAGGTGACGACAATCTTCTCAAACCAATTTCGCTTCAATGCCGCGTTCAAGAGGATATTGCCGCCCATGGAGTGTCCCAAACCAAAATAGGGCGGAGGACAATCGGGCAGCACGGCCTGGGTGATGAAAGCGTGAAGGTCTTCATCATACTGTTTGAAGTTGCCGATGTGGCCTTTGCGGGGATTTGCGGTGAGCCGTTGAGACCCGCCCTGCCCGCGCCAATCAAGCGCCGCCACGGCATATCCCATGCTCAGAAGGTCTGAGATGGTCTCAAAATGCTTTTCAATGAACTCGCCGCGCCCCTGCAGCAGACACACCGTGCCTTTGGGCGCACGCATCTCCTCGCCCCAGATTGCATAGCGCAAAGCGGTGCCATCGGCCGCGTGGACCGTGCCAACTGCAGCACCGGGAACAATTTCATTTCCCGGTACGCTGACCAGCGATGCCCGCAACGGCTCGCCAGCGCTTTTTTTCGTCCGCATCAACATGTGTCTGAGGTTGCGGGGTCGGAACTCCCGCACTTGCCGTCCGTGCCACGTTTGAATTGTGGCCCTTATAGCAGGGTGCAGAGAAATTGGGAGGTCGATTTACGTGCAAAGCTCTCCTGCCGGAGCAGGAGAGCAAAATTGCCGCATATTCCCGCCGATTATGATTGGGTTTGGGGGCTTTGAGTCTTCAATACCGGGAGCGCGAACAGCGCTAAGAGCCCAATATTGAACAGTGCATTCATGGGCGCGCCGGCGGCGATGGAGCCCATCGAGTCAACCACAAACCAGCTGCAGATGCTGACCAGCACAATTTTGCGGACCAGCGCGGGTTCATGGAGATAAACCTGGTCGGCCAAAAGGTAGAGCAACGCGCCCCAGCCAACCAGCATGCCGACGCCCACTGCACACAACAACCTGGTTTCAGGGGCAGCCAGGCTCTGGGCACCATCCAGTGGCCACAGAGCAAGGTCCAGGAAGAACACAGCCGGATAGGACAGCGCCGGCACAACAGCAGCCGCCAACAAGCTGAGCCAAACCCTCAGTAAGGCCAATCACACGGGCGCAGACAGGATGCTTCCAGCCGTTATTCCAGCCCGTTACCGGGCCAATGGCATGGTGTTCTCGTTTTTCTCAACCCTTGCGCAGTTTGGCACCGCAGAAGACATCGCCTTGGCGGAGCTAAAGATCGAAATGATGTTCCCCGCAGACGAATTCACCCAGAGCGCATTGCTCAGCATGGCAGGTCAATTGGCAATCTAAGGTTTTGCGGCGCCTGGATGGCTGAAAAGTGGCATTTATTTTGCAACGCTCGGCTCAACGTATTTTCTAGAGCCGGAAGTGAGACATGTTTGATTCGAATAACAGCACCGTAGAAACACCAAAAGGCAGCGTCTCAGAGCTTCCATTGGCGCACCCAAACCTTTCCTTCGATCTGGTCACGGACCTGGAAGGACTGCACGCACTTGAGCCCGCATGGCGCACCCTGGAGAACAACACGCCGCAAAGCTTTGCGTATTTTCAAACCTATGATTGGTGCGCCGCTTGGCTCTCTGTATTCGGCGCCCAACAGGAAAACGATACAAAGCCGCAAGCGCGCATATTCACCGCCAGCGAACGCGGCGAACCTGTGTTGATCTGGCCGCTGATGGTCGAGCAAGGGCCTATGGGCCTGAGCACGTTGACCTGGTTGAGCTGGCCGCATGGGCAGTATGGCAATGTGATGGCCGAACCAGGCGAGCGGGCCGACGCTGCCATTGCCGCGTGCTGGGGCCATATCAAGCGTTTACCGCGCATCGACACTATCGAATTGCCTGATATTCCGGCCTCAAGTGCTCTTGCCCGCGTCCTGTTCAACGAAGAAGACAGCGCCGATCCCGCCAATCTAAGCTCAATCATGGATCTTGGCCGATTTGATACCGTTCAGGACTACGTGGACACTTGGTCGAAGTCGGCACGGCGCAGCCGTGGCAGGCGCCATCGCAAGCTGGCCACACACGGTGAGCTGGAGTGTTCCGTGGTGGAAGGCGGCACGCCGGCCTACCGAAGTGCCGTGGCTGAGGCGTTGAAAATGAAAGACGCTTGGCTCGCCAACACCGGCAAGGTAAGCCGCGCGCTGAGCATGCCGGGCAATGAGGCTTTTCTGTCCGGCCTTCCTGTTTCACCCGGCCAGGCCGGGCGTGCTCTTGCCGGCGTATTAAGCTTGGACGACAAGCCGGTATCGATCGAGATCGGTTTTGAACGTGGCGGAGATTACGTGAGCTACCTCGGCGCTTTCGATTGGGAGCTCAGAGGCTATTCGCCCGGCAAGATCGAGATGGATCTGATGCTGCGATGGGCCATCGAGAACAACTTGAATTCATACGACCTGTTGGGCAATGCCAGCAGCTACAAGGACGATTGGTCAAACATTGAGGTGCCTTTGCTCTCTCACGTGGTGGCTCAATCAGTTCTTGGGGTCGCGCGCACCGAACTTTGGGTGAAGCGCCTCAGACCGGCGCTTAAGAACACGCTGGAGGTGTTGCCGGATGAAAAACGCCGGATGCTGGTTTCTGCGATCGGCGCCAAATCCAACGGATCTGTAGCCATCAAATAGACCTGCTAAAAACGGAGGCCAAGATCATGACCCCCAACCTTTTCACCGGCTGGACCGACCGGCACACTGCATTGTTCGGCAACCACACCATCAAGCTTGGCCACCGCCTGGCAGAAACCGGCCTGTTCAGTGAAGAGGCCATTGCGGCGTTGATCGATGAGTATCCGGAGGACAAATACAACCTCAACAGCATGGGACCTGACCCGCGCAACAAGGTTTGGCGGGAGGGCAATGTGGCCGGAAACTCGGGCAAGCAGGTTCTGCAAGCCATCTCCAAAGGCCGCATGTGGATCAATTTGCGCCGGGTGATGGAGGTCGACCCACGCTACGACGCGCTGTTGAACGAGATCTTCGCCGAGTTCGAGGCCCTGGTGCCGGGCTTGCACACCTATAGGCACAACCTGGGCATTCTGGTCTCCTCGCCAGGCGCGCAGGTCTATTATCACGCAGATATACCAGGCCAGGCCCTCTGGCAGATCGCCGGCCGCAAACGGGTCTACCTCTATCCCAACACAGCGCCGTTCCTGGAGCCTGAGAGCATCGAAAACATTGTGATGGGCACTCAGGAAGAAGAGATGCCCTTCGAGACCTGGTTCGATGCCCATGCCGAAATTCACGATTTGAAACCCGGCGACATGTTGCACTGGCCACTGAACGGCCCACACCGTGTGGTCAATGAGGATTGCCTCAACATCTCGGTGACCACCGAACATTGGAGCAACGACATTCGCAACGCCTATGCGGTCAACTATGCCAACGGCATTTTGCGCAACCATCTCGGTTATGCACCACGCAACCGCGACACGAGCGGCTTGTCGGTCTATCCCAAGGCCGCGCTCACTTTGGCCTGGAAGAAAATGAAGCTGAACAAAGCTTCTGAATTCGTCCGCAAGATCGATTTCCACATCGATCCGGCCCGGCCCAACGGCATGCAGGATGTTGCCGCTTATTTGAAGTGACCCAGCCTTAGCCTTGCAACCTACCTATTTATTGCGGCCCTCGCCTTTTGTGGTTGAGGGACACATGCATTTGTAGGACATGTGGGCAATGACAACTGTGGTTTGGTTTCGTAACGACCTGCGGGTCTCTGATCATCCGGCTCTGGCGCACGCCGCAAAGCGTGGGCCAGTTATCCCTGTCTATGTCCTCGACGACACCGACCCCTGGCCCCTGGCCCCTGGGCGGTGAAAGCGGCAGCGGGCGGCTAAAACTTGCGGCCTCCACAAACAACGGGTTAGCTTCAAAGCCAAATCAAGATGAGGAGGTGGAAGCATGGCCCGTAAACTCAATTATTGCGGCTGGGGTTTTGAGGGTGACGGCCTCACACCTGAAGAAGAAACGGTCCTGCTTGCCAGCTATTCAAAGCGCTTCGGCGGCGCCGAGTTCACCCGCAAGAGGCTTCCTCCCGCTGACGCAGCCCAGTTGCCCGCCCCGCGCGTGGATGTGCCGGCACAGCTCGCAGCGTTCAGCTCCGCGGACCGTTTTGAGCGGTTGACCCACACCTATGGCCAATCCTACCCCGACTTTGTGCGCATGTTCGAGGGCGAGTACCAGAACGCGCCGGACTTTGTGGCCCGGCCGCAAAATGAAGATCAGATCAGCGAGCTTATGAGTTGGGCTTCTGGCCAAAAGGTTGCGGTGATCCCCTATGGCGGCGGCTCCAGTGTTGTTGGAGGTGTTGAGCCGGCGGTGGGAGCTGCGTTCAATGGCACGGTGTCGCTCGACTTAACAGCGCTGAACAAGGTGGTTGAGGTAGACCGCAAAAGCCGGACGGCCCGCATTCAGGGCGGCGCCACGGGGCCGGAAATTGAACGGGCGCTGCGCGGCGATGGCCTGACCATGCGCCACTTCCCTCAGAGTTTTGAAATGGCAACCCTGGGCGGCATGATCGCCACAAGGTCAGGCGGTCATTTCGCCACCCTCTACACCCATATTGATGATTTCGTGGAAAGCACCCGCAGCCTCACACCGGCCGGCGTAATGGAGAGCCGCAGGTTGCCGGGATCGGGCGCAGGCCCCAGCCCGGACCGGATGATGATCGGCTCTGAAGGCTCTCTGGGCATCATCACGGAAGCCTGGATGCGCCTGCAGGACCGGCCCACGTTCCGGGCCTCAACGGCAGTACTGTTTGAGCGGCTTGAAGATGCGGTGGAGACCATCCGCGTGATATCGCAATCAGGTCTCTACCCATCCAATGTCCGTCTGCTTGACGCGGGCGAAGCCGATTTGAGCGGGTTTGGCGATGGCAAGAGCACGATCGTTGTCTTGGCCTTTGAAAATGCCGATCACCCGGTGGACGCTTGGATGGCGCGGGCCATGGAGATTTGCGGCGATCACGGCGGCAAACCCGAAAGCGACGAAGATGACGGCGGCGGACACACATCTGGAACCGCCGGCGCCTGGCGCACCGCCTTCATCAAGATGCCCCACTTTCGGCCCCCTGTGGTTTCTGCGGGCATCATTCACGATACGTTTGAAACCGCCATCACCTGGGACCGCTTCGCCGCGTTCCACAGCGCAGTGGTGGGCGCCACGCGCAGCGCAGTTGAAGAGGTGACCGGCGGGCCGGCCACGGTCAGCACACGTTTCACGCACGTTTATCCAGATGGCCCGGCACCCTATTACACCTTCGTTGGCCAGGGCCGCCATGAGGTGCTTGCCGAACAATGGCTGGAGATCAAGAAGCGCGCCTCGGATGCGTTGATCAAAGCCGGCGGCACCATCACCCACCATCATGCGGTGGGGCGCGATCACATGCACTGGTACGAAACCCAGCGGCCTGCGCTGTTCGGCCAGGCGCTTGGCGCGGTGAAGGCCACGCTGGATCCGGCGGGGATCATGAACCCGGGCGTGATCGTCAGCGCCTAGGCCTGCCCGCCCTCACTTGGCGTCGTGGAAGATGATGCCGAGGGTCAGGCGGTTCCCGGCCCTGAGGCGGCTGACGCCGTGGCGTTGCTTGACGCGGTAGTACCCTCTGGTGCCGAGCTTTGGCCGTTCGTTCACGGCAAAGGCAACAGCGCAGCCGGTCCTGAGCGGCACGACCTCAGCACGCGACTGCATGCGCGGGCGCTGTTCTGTCAGCACGAACTCGCCGCCCTCAAAGTCGGCCTCCCCGCTCAGCAGAATGACCACCTGGATCGGGAACATATGCTCGCCGTAGAGGTCCTGGTGGAGACAGTTGTAGTCACCAACGCCATATTTGAGGATCAACGGGGTGGGGCGGGCCTGGCCATCGTCATGGCAGCGTTTGAGCATTTCAGAATGGCCGCGTGGATAGGACCGGTCTGTCCCCAGCTGGCTCTCCCACCGGTTGGCAATTTCCGCCAGATGTGAGTAAAGCGCGGTGCGCAACGCGGCCACTTCCTGCGGCAAGGGGTAGGAGAAATATTTATACTCGCCCTGCCCAAAGCCATGGCGCCGCATGTGGATGTGGCTGCGGTAGCGCTCCTCATCATCATAGGCGCCGCTCAGCTCCAGGCACTCGTCTGGGCCCAGCACCGGCCCGATCATGGCATGCCCATCGGCATCCAGTTCGTCTGATATGCGGGCCCAGTTTGCGGTTGTTACCTTATCAATCATTGCGTCACCTGTTCTCATGGCCCCTCTGCATTGTCTTCCCACAAGGCCCTGGCGTCAGCGACCCGTTTCTTGTGATTCTGCGCAACTCACCAAGCCCGTTGGAGCCATGCGGCAGATTTGCTATGAATTTGGCGCATGCGCCCCTTCCCAAGACGAAGTCTTCTCAAATGAAAATCACCAAAGTCACCAGCCACATCCTGCAGCACGATCTGGGCGAGGAGTTGGGCTATTCCCAGCAATGGTACGCCAAGCGCACCGCCCACCTGGTGGAGGTGGAAACCGATGAAGGGATCACAGGGTGGGGCGAATGCTTCGGGCCAGGCAATGTGGCGCTCGCCAACAAGACCATCGTGGAACAGGTGATCCAGCCAATGATCCTGGGCCATTCGCCGCTGGACCGCGAGCTCCTCTGGAACAAGGCCTACAACCTGATGCGCGATCACGGCCAGAAGGGCATGCCGATCCAGGCCCTCAGCGGCATCGACATTGCGCTGTGGGACATTGCCGGCAAGGTGGCCGGTTTGCCGCTCTATGACCTGATTGGCGGCAAATGCCGCGAGAGACTGAATGTTTATGGCTATGGCATGATGCTGCGCAAGGTGGCCGATCTGGCCGGTGCGTTCGAAGAGGAAGCCGCCCGCATCAAAGACGCCGGCTTTCGCGCCACAAAGATGAAGGTGGGGCTCGGGCCCCGCGAGGATGTGAAGTTGGTGGAGGCGGTGCGCCGCGGGGTGGGTGACGGCTTCCGGTTCATGGTGGATGCCAATCATTGCTACACAACCAACGATGCCTTCTATGTGGGCCGCGCCCTGGAAGAGCTGGATGTCTATTGGTTTGAAGAGCCGGTGGCGCCGGAAGACCATGCCGGCTACCGCGAGCTCCGGGCCGGGCTGAAGGTCAACATTTCAGGCGGCGAGGCGGAGTTCACGCGCTGGGGCTGGCGGCCCTTGCTGGAGAACCGCTGCGTGGACATTGCCCAGCCGGAAGTGTGCGGCCTGGGCGGGATATCAGAGTATATGAAGGTTCTGGCGCTGTGCCACGCTCATTTCACCCCGGTGATCAACCATGTGTGGGGCTCTGCCGTGGCGGTGGCCACCAACATGCATCTCATCACCGCCATGCCGGATCTGCCGGGTGGTCTGTTCCAGGCTCAACCCATGTTGGAGTTTGATACAACGCTCAACAAGTTCCGCGACGAGATGTTGGCTGAGCCGCTGAACATTCAAGGCCAGGTGGCGAAGAATAAGGGTACGGTCGCGTTGCCGTCCGGACCGGGGCTCGGCATTGAGATCGACCGGGGCTTTCTGGAGGCTTACAAGATCGCCTAGGCGGCTTGCTCCCATCTGGCATTGCGCGGGAGAACGTCGGCTTTGCCCCGGTGATCTCAATGGGTCGACGCAACACTTTAATCTTTGATGGAAAGATGGAGTGTTGGAATGAGTTACAAGCGTCGGATCTATTTTACAGCCGAACAGAAGGCTGAGATATGGGATCGCTGGAAACGGGGAGAATCCATG
>JAAEUE010000127.1 GCA_024227565.1 Alphaproteobacteria bacterium | reverse complement strand
GAGGGTGATATTAACGGCCGTTGCTCCCGCATGTTTTTGGATATTGTTGAGCGATTCTCGCGTCACCCGCAGCAGCGTTGTTTCCGTGTCAGGGTGGGTTTTATAGAAATCACCCGTGGTTGTGACCTGCGCCGGAATCCCGTTAGCCGCCGACCAGCGCTCGGCCAACAGCTCAACCGCTTGGGACAAGCGCACACCCTCTTGCAAATCGGGGCGCAACGCCCACACCATCTGCCGCGAAGCCGTCAAGCTGTCACGTGCCGTTTGCCGCGCCTGATTGAGATGAGTCTGGATGTCATCTTTTGCGCTCAAATTGGCACCAGCGAGGTTGGCGTCTGCCACTTCAAGATGGGTGACAATGCTGGTAAAGCCCTGCGCCAACACATCATGAATCTCACCCGCCAGCCGCTGCCGCTCCTGCAAAATACCGGCCTCATGCGCCTGCTCTACAAGACGCAAATTCTCCACTGCCAGGGCAACTTGTGCGCCAATGGTGATGAAATTTTGCATCATTTGACGCTTAAAGCCATCCTTGCGCCGCGAGCCAATCAGCAACACACCCTTCACCTGTCCATTGGCGGCGTGCAGCGGCAGCACCAGCGTCGAACGAATATCATGCTCCTGCCAGCTACGGACATCAGCAGGCAGCAATTCAGATGCTTGCAGCAGGGTGACACTCTCATCAGCCTGCAAAACCACGTCTGGCAGCTCTGTTAGAATTGCAGCTGAAGTTGTTGCTGGTGCAGCTCGCCAAACCGCCTGCAAATTAACCTGCGCCGTCTCATCTAACGAACCCAACGCCACCAGCACCGTCTGTGAATCAGCCAAATATTGCCCGATGGCGGCGACGATGCCCTGCTGGTCAGCCTTGCGAATGGCTTGGCTGGTGCGGAAGACGGCTTCACGGTTGGCGGCAATGGTTTCGCCCCACACCCCGCCCAGCCAGCCCACGGCCACAATTGCCACTGCGGCCAGCCACTCATCAAGGGTAATTGGATTGGCCGCTGCCCATTCATAGACAATGCCAAAGATGCCGACGATGAATCCAACCAACAGCCCGTGCAGCCTTGGCACATTCCGCAGCCGCAGTGCCAGCCAGGTTGTGGCGGCAAAGGTATAGACAAAGTTGGCGATGGGCCCCAGCCAACGGCCAAATGTTTCGGTGAATCGGGTTATTTGGGCTTGGTTGGGTATTTCTCCTAGTATTGCT
>JAAEUE010000126.1 GCA_024227565.1 Alphaproteobacteria bacterium | reverse complement strand
TTGGACGCTCAGGCTGCGGAATGTACTCGTCAACAGCCGCCATCAGCTTCAAGATGGATTCCTTGCCGATCTCATCGTCACGGCCTTCCAGCGCTGCAAGCGCAGAGCCTGCCACGATCGGAATGTCGTCGCCCGGGAAATCGTAGGACGAAAGCAGCTCGCGCACTTCCATCTCAACAAGCTCCAGAAGCTCCTCGTCGTCAACCTGGTCGACCTTGTTCAGGAACACAACCAGAGCCGGAACGCCAACCTGGCGGGCCAGAAGAATGTGCTCGCGGGTCTGCGGCATCGGGCCATCGGCAGCCGACACAACAAGGATCCCGCCGTCCATCTGGGCAGCACCGGTGATCATGTTCTTCACATAGTCGGCGTGGCCGGGGCAGTCGACGTGGGCATAGTGACGGTTTTCCGTCTCGTATTCCACGTGCGCGGTGGAAATGGTGATGCCGCGGGCGCGCTCTTCAGGCGCCTTGTCAATCTGATCGAAAGCCGTCGCGGTCGCACCGCCCTGCTCTGCCAGAACCTTCGTGATCGCCGCCGTCAGCGTCGTCTTGCCGTGGTCAACATGGCCAACCGTGCCAATGTTGCAGTGCGGCTTATTACGTTCAAACTTTTCTTTGGCCATTTCAAACCGGTCCTTATTTTCGTCACGTCACGTTTTTTAACTGTCTGGGCACAAACCCGAAGCTGTGTCAGAAGCGTTCAAAACTCCAATTTGGCATCCGAACGGCAGTTTGGAGCGGGTGAAGGGAATCGAACCCTCGTCGTAAGCTTGGAAGGCTTCTGCTCTGCCACTGAGCTACACCCGCCCGAATTTCCACTGACACCTCGGCTTCTCAATACGCCTTGCCTCAAATCTTTTATCTTGCATCCACCGTTCCGGCTTCAGCCCTTCCCGCCGTAAAGTACCAAATATTTCAATCGGATAACCGATGGTGGAGGAGGTTGGATTCGAACCAACGTAGGCATAGCCAACGGGTTTACAGCCCGTCCCCTTTAACCACTCGGGCACTCCTCCTGATCAGCTATCTCAATTAATATACTGGTATGTTGCGCGCACGACGTTTGGCCCGGACACGTAGCCCAAGCTATATCCGCGGCTTTATGATAAGCAATCTGTTCTATGTCAACCGTAAATCTATGTATTACCGCGAAAAAAAATAGCGGCGCGTCAAATCTTGTTGGTTTGGCTTCAGCGTCATATAAGCCCTGGCATGAGCAGAAACAAGACGGCACACAAATCGAACGTTGATAAATCGCGCCCGGAGCGCAAGCATCGCTTTGGGGGATCGGCCCGCGGCCGCAAGACAGGTGCGGGAGATGATATCGAGCTGCTTTATGGCCAACACACCGTTCTGGAGGCTTTGAAGAACCCTGCAAGACAAGGCAGACGCCTGCTGGTCACAGAGAACGCTGCCAAGCGCTTTGAGGCTGTTCTCAGCGGCACTGATGTTCCCTGTGAAACGGTGACAACGGGTCAAATTTCCAGGCTAACCGGCCCGGATGCCGTGCACCAAGGCCTGTTGCTTGAAGCTGCGTTTCTGCCCGAACCGGACTTACAATCGATCCTGGAACGGCAAGGGCCGATCATCGTGCTCGACCAGATCACGGACCCTCACAATGTGGGAGCGGTGATGCGCTCAGCTTGCGCCTTTGCTGCAGCTGGGGTGGTGATGACCGCGCGGCACAGCCCGAAAGCCTCCGCGGTGCTGGCCAAATCGGCTTCAGGCGGGCTTGAGCATGTGCCGATGGCCAAGGTCACAAACCTTTCAAAGGCCATAGAAACCCTTTCAGCCAACGGAATAACGTGCATTGGCCTCGACAGCGAGGCGGAAGACGGGCTTGAGGTTTGTGTGCGCGAGGCTTCCCGAATTGCGCTGGTGCTGGGCGCCGAAGGCAAAGGCCTGCGGCACAAGACCAGGGAAACCTGCGACCGGCTGGCGACCATACCTCTTCCAGGCGCCATTCAAAGTTTGAACGTCTCCAACGCCGCCGCTCTCGCGCTCTATATCGCCGATCGGCAACTGGCCAACCCAAACTAAATCGCTCGGGACCAAAAAAATGGCCGGTCCGAAGACCGGCCACGCCCGTGGAGGCTATAGGGCGTTTCAGTTTTCTCAGTGCTTGCGTCTTTTGTAGACAACGTGTCCACACGGCGAGCATGTTCTGCGTTGCCTGTATTTGCGGTGCTTGTGGGCACGGCGGCGAACACGCACCACCTGACGCTGGCGCGATGATTTCGATCCGAACAGGGGAATCTTTCTGTGGATGGGGCCAACCCGGCGGCGCTTCACCACATAAACGTGGGTTGGCTGCTGGTGCCCGGAATATTTGGTGGCCGAACCATAATGATATGCAGGCTGCGCCGGGGGCGAGCTGTATCGCACGTGAGCGCGTGCCTTGTGGCGCCGGTAGCGGGTGTGCGCGGCGCGGCGCTTGTAATGGCGCTTGCGGCTGTGCTTGTGCTTGGCGTGACCGTAGTGCCCGTGGCGGGCCCGCTGATGCGCCCTGTGGGCGCCCCGGCGCTTGTAACGTGCGCCGCGGGGAACTGGCCGGTACACCAGCACACCATGACCGTCATATTCTCTGTGAACGGTCTCCTCGGTGGTTGTGACCGGTCCCTCATAACGATAGGGCGCAGGCTCTGCGCGACGGCTTGGCCTGACGTGGTAGTCGTGGCTTTGATGCGTTCTGGCCCTGTGAACGACCTTGGCCTCATAAACCACCTGCGGCTGATAGACGACCTGAGGCTGGTAAACCACAACCTTCTCGGAGGGGACATATCTGTAGCGTGAGGACACGGTGGGTTGCTTATAGTGCACCCGGACGCGCTTGCGCGAAGCACGATAGTGGCCGCCGCCCTTGCGAACCTTGAATTGTTTGTTGCGGCACCAGAATTGATAGGAACCTTCGCTGCAATCATGGATCAGGGAGCCAACACGGCCGCTGCCTTCGCCCCCACCGTTTCCGCCGCCATTTCCGCCGCCACCGTGTCCGCCGCCACCGTGTCCGCCGCCGCCATGTCCGCCGCCACCGTGTCCGCCGCCACCGTGTCCGCCGCCACCGTGTCCGCCGCCACCGTGTCCGCCGCCGCCTGAGCCCCAGGCGAAGGCTTCGTTAGACGTAGCCGGAGCTGCGGCCAGAATGGCCCCAAGCAGGGCTGGAAGGATGAAATTTTTTGCTGTGGTCCACATTTGGCCACCTCCAGACTGTGCGCATTTCTGCGCCGCGTCGCCACAGATCAGGTGTTTCAATGTGGTTCAGCTCGGTTTGGTTCTGGAAACCACCTTGCAGCGAGCATGCCAGCCAGGCGGCCGAGGAGACGGTTTGCCTGCGATCAGGTGTAAAATCCGGTTGAAGAACGCTCGTGGTTAAGCTATGAGCCGCTCATTCTGCTTAACAAGTGCCGGCTTAGCTCAGTTGGTAGAGCGGCTGATTTGTAATCAGTAGGTCGCGGGTTCGACTCCTGCAGCCGGCACCAATTCCTTCGATAAAACAATGGATTAAGCAGGAATTGGCGAACACGTCCGCCGCCAACTCAATCTGTGTCCGCGCAATGTCCGCAAATTTCGCACACAAGATCCCTACCCTTAGGCGAGGCGCTATAACCCTCTGCAAGATAAACACAGCACATCTTGCGGCTTATCGCGAGTGTTCGCCTGCGCCATGTTCCCTCCAGCTAGGACAAAAACCTCCCCTGTAACCGGACATTCAAAGGCGTCATCGGTTAAGGGCGTTTTTGACCCCAAGCAGAAGTCCTGCCAAACGAAAAGCGGCCCCGAACGGCCTGCACACATTACCGTTTATGCCCAGCCGACACATAGGGCCTCGGGGCAAGAGAGGCCAGTGCCGGCCAGGCAGGAGCCCACTCTCGCTGGGCTGTAAGCCGGAGCTCCCAGCCCCACCATACGCCCATCGAGTGGAGATTGCCGAACGTCAGGCTTCTGTTGATGCTCTATACGTAGGCATTGAGGCGACGCGGATGATTGGTGGCGGCATGTCCGCTTTTGAGGGCCTTTTCACCGTCTTTGGGGCTGGCTCTATACGGCAGAAAATGACCC
>JAAEUE010000125.1 GCA_024227565.1 Alphaproteobacteria bacterium | reverse complement strand
TCTACAAAAGAAGGCCCGTGCCATAAACCCCTGAATCCCTGCGCTATCCCGGGATTGCCGTTTCTTTTTGGTGCGCTTGCAGTCCGTCGAACAGCATCTATCTATGCCTTTTCACAGATGACGTTGTATCGGGGCTGTATCGGGGACTCTTGGGTCATGGATGGCAGCTTGATCGAGCGCTCGCAAAGAACGGCCCGCAGATCTCCAAATTGCAAGGCAGTAGGCCCGCTCTGCACACGGAGCGCTACAATGGGTTCCTTCTTACCCCCCTTGAGAGCTTCATGGAATTTGAACCCTACACGCCCAGCGCGGCGAACCCGTGGACCCGCGACCTGGTGAGCCACCTGGCCCGCCGTTCCGGTTTTCACGCATCCAACGCGCAACTTGCCTATTGGCATGGTCTGGGTCCGCAAGAGGCCGCCGCGCAAATCGTGGGCTATCCCAGCGAAGACGTGGAACTGGACAGCCTACGCCTCTCCCGCTCGGGCGACCTGCTCGATTTCGCTGGCGACACAGAGCATGAACGCGCCGAGTTGGTGCGGGGCGAATGGGTCTTCCGCATGGTGCACGGCTCCCATGGTTTGCGGGAGCGCCTGGTGCTCTTCTGGCACG
>JAAEUE010000124.1 GCA_024227565.1 Alphaproteobacteria bacterium | reverse complement strand
GTGCAACTGTTCAGGTTAAAACGCAAAACGCGGGAAGGGACTTAGCCTGCTTACGGTCTCAAAAGGACCAGAGGCCCAACAGTCTCCTTCCCGCATCATCCATAGCAAATCTTAGACACATAGGGCCCATAGCTCTGAGCGTCGGGTAAGCCGCATGGATCCCTGCTTTCGCAGGGATGCGGGGGAGAGCGGGGACGACTCGGGGAAAAGAGGATGCCAGCATCGAGCGCCTGGATGAGGGCTGAGGGCGCGGCAGTTGGACTCTGAGTTACTCCGCAACCGCCATGGGGTTGTTTGGGTGGGTGGTCCAGTTCTTGTACTTCTTGCGCACCTTCTCGCCCGTGCGCTCGTCCACCGAGCCGGCCGCAAGCTGCTCCATTGAGATGCAGTTTTCCACAGGGCAGACGCTGACACACAGATTGCACCCGACGCATTCGGCATCAATCACTTCAAACTTCCGCTTGCCGTTCACGCTGGAGGTAATGGCCTGATGCGAGGTGTCCTCGCAGGCAATGTGGCAGCGGCCGCACTTGATGCAGGTGTCCTGGTTGATGTGCGCCTTGGTGACGTAGTTGAGATTGAGATATTGCCAGTCGGTGACCTTCGGCGTGGCGCGGCCCACGATGGCATCCAGATTGCGGTGGCCCTTCTCATCCATCCAGGCCTCCAGGCCGGAGATCATCTCCTGGACTATCTTGAAGCCATAGGTCATCGCAGCGGTGCAAACCTGAACGTTGCCTGCGCCAAGCGCCATGAACTCCGCCGCATCGCGCCACACCGTCACCCCGCCAATGCCTGAGATCGGCAGACCCGCCGTCTCCGGATCACGGGCGATCTGGGCCACCATGTTGAGCGCGACCGGCTTCACCGCCGGGCCGCAATAGCCGCCGTGGCTGCCCATGCCGTCAATGGTTGGCTGGGGCGCAAAGCTGTCGAGGTCCACCGAGATGATGGAGGCTATCGTGTTGATCAGCGATACCGCATCGGCCCCGCCTGTATTGGCCGCGCGGGCAGGATGGCGGATGTCGGTGATGTTGGGGGTGAGCTTGACGATCACCGGCATGCGGGTGCCCGCCTTGCACCAGCGGGTCACCATTTCGATGTATTCCGGCACCTGGCCAACAGCGGCGCCCATGCCGCGCTCGCTCATGCCGTGGGGGCAGCCGAAATTCAGCTCGATGCCATCGGCGCCGGTGTCTTCCACCAGGGGCAGGATGCGCTTCCAGGCTTTCTCCTCGCACGGCACCATGATGGAGACCACCACGGCCCGGTCCGGCCAGTCCTTCTTGATCTGCTTGATCTCGCGCAGATTGAGATAAAGATCCCGGTCAGTGATCAGCTCAATGTTGTTGAACCCGAGCAGGCGACGGTCAGCACCGAACACCGCCCCATAGCGCGGGCCGTTCACATTGACGATGGGCGGGCCTTCCTCGCCGAGGGTCTTCCAGACCACCCCGCCCCACCCGGCCTTGAACGCGCGGTCCACGTTGTAGGCCTTGTCGGTCGGTGGCGCAGAGGCCAGCCAGAACGGGTTGGGTGACTTGATACCGACGAAGGTGCTTGTGAGATCTGCCATCAGAGGTCTCCTTGTCCTGTCAGAGCGGCATGAATGCTCATCGCCGCGTCGCGCCCTTGGGCAACGGCGGTCACGGTTAGATCATCGCCGGAATTGGTGCAGTCACCGCCGGCCCAGACATCCGCCAGCGAGGTTTGCCCCGCCGCATCTGTCTTGATCCGCCCTTTGTCCAGCGCAAGTGCCGGGTTATCTGCGACAAGGTCTTCAGCCCTGAGGCTCTGCCCGATGGCGAGGAACACCTGGTCGGCCACAAGCTTTGCGGTTTGGCCAGTGCCGGCCAGCTTGCCCTTGGCCTGCTCGGTGTATTCCAGCTGAATGCCCGAGAGTTCGCCCTTGGACATGGTCAGCTTCTTGGGCTGCATCCAGGTGCGGATGACCACGCCACGCTGGGTGGCCAGATCCTGCTCAAAGCGCGAAGCGTTCATTTGCGCCTGGCCACGGCGATAACAGATGGTGACGGATTCGGCCCCCAGAAGCTTGACCTGCACGGCGGCATCGATCGCCGTCAAGCCGCCGCCGATGACCACAATGTTGCGGCCAACCGCGATTTTCGATTTGTTTTTGGCCTGGCGAAGGTTTGCGATGAACTCCACCGCATCCACCACATTCGGATGGTCCACACCCTTCAGGCCGAGACCGTTCACGTCATCAAGGCCAACACCCAGGAACACCGCGTCATGATCTGCCTGGAGCTTGGCAATGGAGATGTTCCGGCCAAGGCGCTTGCCATAACTGAAGGCGATGCCGCCAATCGCGGTGACATAGTCAACTTCGCTCTGTGCGAAATTGTCAACCGCCTTATAGGCCGCGATGCCGAACTCATTGAGCCCGCCAGGCTTCTTCCTGGCTTCGTAGATGGTCACGGCATGACCGTGCATGGCAAGCCGGTGAGCACAGGCCAGACCCGCCGGGCCGGCGCCAACCACGGCAACCGACTTCCCGGACGGCTTGGCTCTTGAATAGAACTGCTTTTCCTCCGCCATCGCCTGGTCGGTGGCAAAGCGCTGCAGAAGACCTATCTTCACCGGCTTGCCTTCAGCTTCCTCGCGCACGCAGGCTTGCTCGCATAGGGTTTCAGTGGGGCAAACCCGGGCACACATTCCGCCCAGGATGTTCTGGTCGAATATGGTATTCGCCGCGCCGTTGGTGTTTCCGGCAGCAATTTGGCGGATAAACAGCGGGATGTCGATTGCCGTCGGACAGGCCGTGACACAGGGCGCATCGTAGCAGAAATAACAGCGGTCTGACGCCACCAGCGCTTCATGCCCACTGAGGGGCGGGTGGATGTCTTGAAAGTTATCGCGGGTTTTTGCAGCCCCCAGCCGACCGGCCACAACGCCGTCTTGCAGGTGCTTGATTTGGACGCCTCCGGCCATGCGTTTCTCCCTAACTGAGCAACATCTCGTTTGGGGGAAGACTATCCAGTTTGAAAAATTTTATCAATTGGTAAAAAATTGAAATCTCAAGAACGCTGGTCGTGGGCATCTTTCACAAGTGCGGTGAGCCGGTAAAACCCGTGCGCCATTTTGGTGTAGGGCATGAGCAGGAAGAGCGCGAGCACGGCGCCAAGATGGGTTGCCAAAAGAACGTCCAGCACCCCGGCATCGGCAAACAGATAGAGCACGAGCCCGGAGGTGCTGACGAAAAACAGCAACACAATGAACCCCATCTCGCCGCCCCAGACCCGATTGTCTGAAAGCGTGCGGTCTGCCCTTAACTTCAGCTCGGCCATGGCCAACGTGCCGATGCTAAGGAGGATGCCGCCGGGAACCCCTAAGATTTTTGGAAGGGACAACGGGCCATACGGTGCGGGCATGTGGAAGACGAAGTGCAGAACCGTGGCTGAGCAGGTGGAGGCAAAACAAAGCAAGAAGCCATACATCACCGCCTGGTGGCGCCAGCGCCGGGCGTTTGAGAAACGGTCTTCGTCCTCGAAGTTGCAACCTTCCTCGTGTCCGCCGGAAAGGTTCTTCATGCGGGCCGCCGAACCGACGGCGGCGGTGATATCAGATATCTGGATCCGACCGCCACCCACTTTGCGCCAATAGGTGCGAAGGCTGAGGCCGATGCTGAGCAAGGGCAACAGGAAGGCCGGTGCAAATATCGCCACCATCGCGGTGTGGGACAAAAGCGCATAGAAGCCTTCTCCCCCGGCGTTCTCGCCCAAAGCCTTCAGGGCCCAGAAGATGAGGGCGAAACCTATAACGACGGCAAATGCGATGGCGACACCGCTCCGATGGAAGGCGCCCGCAAAGCGTTGCGGAACCGCGTGCTCCTGCCAGCTCGCCTGTTGAACCTCCGCCAGCACCTTGGGCACATTGATGGCAAACTCATGGGGCTCGGTGTATTGGCAGGCGTAATAGCAGCCCCGGCAGTTGTGACAGAGATTTGCAAGTTGGACGACGTCGCCATCTGAAAACGACCGCTGGCGGCTGATGGCCGGGAACACCGAGCAGTAGCCTTCGCAATAGCGGCAGGCGTTGCAGACCTCCACCTGGCGCCGAGCCTCCTTGACCGCGTCAGTTGACATAGGCTGCTGCCTCCCGCCCCGCAATGCGGCCGAACACGGTGCCGATGGTCATTCCAAACCCGGCGAGGTATCCCTGGCCAAGGATT
The DNA here is from genome assembly GCA_024227565.1 of Alphaproteobacteria bacterium. Lineage (GTDB taxonomy): Bacteria > Pseudomonadota > Alphaproteobacteria > Rhizobiales > CAJQND01 > JAAEUE01. The sequence continues at coordinate 47,434 of JAAEUE010000124.1, read as the reverse complement.
GAGCCGGCCATGGTCTCGCCGGCAGCCCAGAGGTTTTTGATGAGGCCAGCTTGCGTGGTGGTCTGGGCGTTTTCATCAACCTTCAAACCAAGATAGGTGAAGGTCACGCCTGGCCGCAAGCTGTAGCCGTAAAAGGGCGGCGTCACGATGGGCCGGGCCCAGTTGGTCTTTGCCGGTGTCAGCCCTGATGTGGTCAGGCCGTCCAGTTCGGTGGGGTGGAACTTCTCAACACTCCCACAGGACGCATTGAACGCATCAATGGTTGCCCTCAGTTCTTGCTCCGGCAAGTTCAGCTTGCCTGCCAATTCCTCGATTGTGTCGGCCTTTATGGGCGGAAACACCGACGGCATGAACAGGTCGAGCGATCTTGCATCGATGATGGAATAGGCAACCTGGTCTGGTTGGGCAGCCACCAGGCGGCCCCAGATGGCATAGCGCTTGGGCCAGACATCCTCGCCCTCATCGTAGAAGCGCTTCGCATGTTTGTTGACCACGACCGAGTAGATCACACAGTCTAGCCGGGTGACGATGCCGCCATCGAACTTCGGTGCGCGGCCATCAATGGCCACCGCGTGGCACTGGGTTGGGTCCCCCACCGGCACTGCGCCTTGGTCGAGCAGGTCTTTCAACACCACGCCGGTGTTGTAGGGCGTGCCGCGGATCAGGAAGTTTTCCGCGGCCGGGCCCCACGCTCGAACGAGCCAGTCAAAATTGGATTGAAACCCGCCTGCCGCGACAATGATCGCCTTGGGTGAGATCTGGCGGCGCTCAGACCCGGAGATGTATTCCAGTTTTGAAACCTGGTCTCCGTCGAGCGCCAGATGCTTCACGTGGGCATCATACTTCACTTCAACCCCGAGACGCTGAGCCGTGCGGTAATAGGCGTTCACCAAAGCCTTGCCGCCCCCAAGGAAAAAGGCGTTGGTGCGGCCCAACGACAAGGTTCCAGAGAGAGACGGTTGAAAGTGAACACCCTGGCGTTCCATCCAACGCAGGCATTCTTGCGAGGAGCGGATGACGAGGCGTGCCAGGTTCTCATCGGTCTTGCCGGCGGTCACTTTCAGCAGATCATTGAAATATTCGTCTTCTCCGTAGCTGTCTTCCAACACCGATAGCGGGCCTTCGTGCATGCAGCGAAAGTTTCGGGTGTGGCGCGAATTGCCTCCACGATAGGGTTTGGGGGCGCCCTCCAACAGGAGCACCCGGGCACCGGTTTCGGCTGCCGTGATGGCGGCGCACAGCCCGGCATTTCCGCCGCCAACAACAACAATATCGTGGGTTTCGCTCACTCTCGGCCTCTATGGCTCATCGCCGCCCTGCAGACAGACCGATATAGCCCAACTGTTGTGATTTGCGTACCGCAAGTTGCGTCTCAACATGGTCCAAAATGGCCTTGGCACACTAGTTGCGTGGCAAGCGCACCAGGCCGTTAACAAAAAAGCGCTTGGCAAAAGATATGAACAAAAGGTTAAATGCCAACCAGGGTGTGTGCATCCCGAAGTTCACGTAGGGGCACCTGAGGACCGAAAATAGAACGGCAAAGCCGCACGATTGGTCCAGGTTGGTTGCACAGGGGAGTTGAGTAATGCGTATCGGAGTTTCACGCCGGCCGGCAGTTCGCCTGATGGCTGTGGCTGGACTTCTTCTGGCCACTAGCTTGAGCGCGCAAGGTGCCTTTCAGGACCGACAAGACGTTCGACCCGCAAATACACCGCTTTTGACCCCGCCTGGAAAAACCCACGGCAGCATCAACTTTGTTCAGATCGACATGAACTTCGATGGCCAGAAGGATTTGGCCGTTGTCCAGCGAGATGAGTTGAAATCTGAACCATCTGTGATCTACTTTCTCTACGATCAGAAACAAAAACGCTTCTCACGCAACCTTGCGCTTGGGAAACTGCAATCGCCTGAGTTCGATGCCAGCACGAAGCGGATTAAAACGGGATGGCAGAAGACCGGAACGCAGCAGTTTTCAGAAACCTACGGCTGGAGCAGCAATCGACTGAAGCTGTTGGAGCGCAGGGAAATGAACCTCAAAACCCAAGAATGCGTCTCGATCCGGTACGCCTGGGTTAACGAAACACAATGGAAGATCGGCCAACGCGCCTGCTGAGGAAAACATTGCTAAATCTTGCTTCGCAACAACAACGAAGAGTTTACACCTGTAGCCAATTTCACGGCACCCCAGAAGTAAGACGATCTTATCTTTTGTTTGCTAAGGTTTTCCAGACGATTTGGACAACTATGAGCAGATGAGCAGACCGGCATTCATATTCATTACAACTGGTTTGAGACTCGCCCTTCTCGCGATCGCCTGCGGGTTCACATTGCTCGACAAACTCCACTCAGTCAAAAAACATATCTCAAATCGCCTGACGCATCGGTCAAAAATCGACGATGCCGAACGGGCCGGCACAAATCAGGCTGGCGTGATGAGAATGTCCGACAGATCACACTAGAGACTGGCGGACGACGAAGCGGCGGCGCTGGGGCACTTATCCAGAACCTGCGCACCTGTGATTGAGGAGAAAGCGCCCATGACGGCGGACTTTCAATACATTGTCGCTCCAAAGGGCGAGGTGTTGTTCCGTGAGGACGATGAGGGCGACTGCGCCTACATCATCGAAACCGGGCTTGTGCAGATTTCTGTCGAACGCGGCGGAAAGTTTGTTTCCGTCGCAACACTAGGACGTGGCGAAATCGTCGGTGAAATGGCCATCATCGCCGCAGGCCGCAGATCTGCAACCGCCGTCGCACTGGAAGAATGCAAATTGCAGCGCATCGAGGCGGAGCAGTTCAAATCACGGCTCGGCACCATGGATCCCGTCATGCGGATGGTCATTGAGGTTATTCTTTCGCGCTTCCGCACGACCCTGAAGAGAATTGAAGATGCGCCGCCAGAGCTGCGCAAGATCGCGTTGGCGCCTCAGCCTCACACGGCAGAGGCCATGAAGAACCTGCGCCTGGAAAGCGAGATTACGATCGCGGTTAAGAACGACCAGTTTGTGCCCTACTATCAACCGATCGTAGATCTGCAGTCAGGGAAATTGGCCGGCTTTGAAGCGCTGACCCGTTGGGTCCATCCGGAACGCGGTTTGATTTCTCCCGATGATTTTATCCCGATCGCCGAGCAAAGCGATCTGATTACACAGATCACCACCTTGTGCCTGAAAAACGTCTGCGCAGATATGCACGAGTTGCGCAAAGCCTGCTTGCACAATGTCGAGCATGTTGACCCTGTCTTTGTGGGTATCAACGTCACGCCTCGAGATCTCGACCGCCCTAGCTTTCTCGCCGATCTGCAAACCATGCTTGTGGAGCACGGCTTGTCGACCGACATGCTGAAGCTGGAGTTGACCGAAAGCTCGGTCATGACGAACCTGGAACGCGCCGGCATGGTGCTGCGCAAGCTGAGGCAGCTAGGATTTGGCGTGGCCATAGACGATTTTGGCACCGGCTATTCCAGCATGAGCTATCTGACGCATTTGCCCATCTCCACGTTGAAGATCGACCGGTGCTTTGTCGAACTCATGGAAGACAGCTCGCGAAACCGAAAGATCGTGCAGACGATCCTCAGGCTCGCTGATGAACTCAACATTCCGGTTGTGGCTGAAGGGGTGAGCACAAAAAGTGCGGAGGCCTTTTTGGCCGGCCATCTTTGCGCCTATGGGCAGGGTTATCTGTATTCAGAGCCCGTGCCGCTTGAGGCTGCAGTGGAGATGGCGCGTGAGTGGCCAAACGCATCAGGCCAGACCGAGCAACAGACAGCCGCCGCATCGGCGAACATAGCCCGCGCGGCCAGCTAAACAACATCTCTTCGGAAAAAAGCAAGCTTAGGGGCACCCGGTTGGATGCCCTATCATGGCAGCGAGCCCTCAGGCCTCGTCCAAGACCACGAGATCGGCCTGGGCCTGCAACACTTCACCTTCACCCTCGGCCAGCGATTTGATATCTTGTTCCAGCAACCACGGGATCTCATCCTGGGGCCGTGGCCGTGAGTAGTAGAAGCCTTGTGCTTCCGAGCACCCTTCGATGCGCAGATAGGTGAGTTGATCCTTGGTCTCCACACCTTCCGCAGTGGTGTCGATGCCCAAGCTGCGTCCCAGCCCAACAACCGCGCGCACGATGGCGGCAGCTTCCGAGTTGGTTTCAAGATCGGAAACAAACGAGCGGTCAATCTTGATCTTATCGAAGGGGAAGCTGCGCAGGTTGCCAAGGGAGGAGTATCCGGTTCCGAAATCATCCATGGCGATCCGCACGCCCAAACCTTTCAGGCGATAGAGCACTTCCATGGTTTCATTGGTGTTCTTCAACAGAACCGTTTCTGTAATCTCGAGCTCCAGGCGCTCCGGCGGCAGGCCGGTTGCTTCTAGGGTTTCAGACACCAGCTTGACCAAGCCCGGCTGCTTAAACTGAGCCGGCGACAGGTTTACCGCCACCTTCACCGGTTTGGCCCAGCTTGCTGCGATTTCGCAAGCATTGCGCAGAACCCATTCGCCTACAGGCATAATCAAGCCGGTCTCTTCAGCGATCTGTATGAAATCATCCGGAGACACCAAACCGCGCTCAGGATGGTTCCAACGGATCAGGGCTTCAAAGCCGGTGATTTCACCAACCGACATGTTGATCAGCGGCTGGAAGTAAAGCTGCAACTGGCTCTTGCCCAGAGCCTGGCGCAGGTCGATTTCGATCTGCCGGCGTGCCAATGCAAGTTCGTCCATTTCGCGGGCAAAGAAGCGGTAAGTGTTCCGGCCATCTTCCTTCGCCCGGTAGAGCGCCAGGTCGGCGTTCTTGAGCAGGCGGTCAGGCTCATCGCAGTCACCGGACGACAGGGCAATGCCCAGGCTGGCGCCAACGATGGCTTCCTGGCCGTCCATGTCGATGGGCTTGGACAGCGACGACAATACGCGCCGTGCAATGTTGTGAATGATGTCGATGTCTTCAAAGTCGGCAAGGACAATGGCAAACTCATCGCCGCCCAGACGGGCAATCGTATCGATCTCGCGCAGCTCAATCTTCAAGCGGTCAGAGACTGTGCGAAGCAGCATGTCGCCGGCCGGGTGACCCAGCGTGTCGTTCACATTCTTGAAGTGATCAAGATCCAGGCAAATAACCGCGATGTTGGTGCCATAGCGGCGCGCCTGGGCCAGGGCCTGCTCTACCCGTGTGCGGAACAAGACCCGGTTGGGCAAGCCGGTCAGGCCATCGTGCAAGGCCATGTGGTGGATCCGGGCTTCACGCTTTTTGATCTCGGTGACATCGGTGTACAGCACCACGGTGCCGCCTTCGGGCGCGCGGTGTTCGTTTATCTGAACCCAGCAGTCATCGGAAAGCTGGCGCTCGATAACCGAGTGGGTTGTGGAGTTATGGTGATCAAGCCGTTCGTCGATCCTGCCCTGAAGTGAGCGGGTGCTAAGGGCTGAGTCGGCGCCGCAACACAGTTCTGCCTTGACGATGTCGGCGTAGCTGGCACCGACCACGGCCGTTTCGGCGATGTCGGGATAGAGCGCAATAAAGTGGCTGTTGCTCAGGATCAGCTTGTCATCTGCATCATACATGAGCAGACCCTGAGAAAGAGATTCAACGATTGCCGAACGCGTGCGCGCTTCGGTTTCGGCCGCTTCTGTCTCGGCTTGCTTGATGCGCGTGGCATCCAGAATAACACCGGTCCACAGAACACTGCCATCAGGCTGTGCCTCGGGATGGGCGATCGCGTGGGTGTACTTCTTTTCGCCTTCAGTGGTCACAATCGAAGCTTCAACGTCCCAGGTTTCCAGGGTTTTGGACGCATCGATCAGGCGCCGGCGGAAGGTGTCGCGATATTCCGGTGCAAAGACGTTGAACAGAGCCTTCGGATTGGTCAAAATCTCTTGCGCCGATACCCCGAACAAATCTTGAGCTGACTGACTGATATACTCATAGCGGATGTCGCCATCTGGCCGGACGCGGCGCTGATAAACAACGCCGGGGATGGTCTCGGCGAGCGAAGCAAACTGACTGTCTTCGTGCTGCGTCGGAAGCCCTTCAATGTTCAAGGTTGGGAGCGCTTTAATCCGCTCCAGGCTTTGCAAAAACAGGCAAACTAAAGGATTGATGCTGAAAAACACCAGCTTGTCCTTGGACTCAAATTCGCAGGTTTTAAAGAACAGCAGGTAGATGTAACCGTGCACTTTGTCGGTTTGCACATCCCTCAATTCTTCACACCAATAGTCACCGGAAAGCGCGCTCTCGTCGCCGGGCATCATGCTTTCCTGTAATCTGAAATGCGCGTAAGCGTGTTTGGAATCAACATTGCTGAAGAAGTTGATTACCGCGGGGTCTGATGCGCCGGGCATTGCGTAGCGCAGCTCCTGGATGCACGTTTCACCGGCTTGGTTCACCGGCACCACCGCGCAACCTTCTGCATCAAACGAGTACCTAATTTGCTCCAACGCTTTATCGAAGCAATCGCCAGACGTTCCCTCGTTCAGGATCAGCTCCATGAGGGTCGACTGCAGGCTGGCTTTGTCAGCATAGCCCAGAGCTTCGTCACGTGGACTGTCCGGACCTGCCTGGGAGCCGGCTTCCTCGTTCACTACTGCTACGTTCGATGTCTCTTGCATCAGTTGCCAATTTCCTCTTTAGACCCGAGGAAATTCCCCTACTGTATTCTGTGTTTCTGGCTCTTGGGCGGTGGGAGCACGCTATGTGCTCCCACGCACCACAAGTTCAACCAACCAACGTTCTCAACAAGTTAAGTCTAGTTGAGCGTGCGCTTTCCACCTGCGCGCACACTCTGTCCGTCATAGTCGTAGATGAAGTTCGCGCCTTCAACGAAGCTGAACGGCATCTTCAGACCAATCTCACGTACCTTGCGGAAGTTGATTGCAATATCCGGAGGCGAGACAACGCCCACCTTCAGATCGCCAACCTGAGCCTTGCCCCGAAGCACCTTGATGCCGTAGAGCGCGGCCAAGTGGGCGTTGCTTTCAAAACTGATGCCGATCGACATGGTCGCGCTGGCATCGCCTTCCTGAACCACTTCCGGCACAACGCTTAAGACCGGAACCCGGTCTGCATTTGCGTTGATGGTCTGGATTTCGCGGAACACCGAGGTGCTGCCGGTGATCCAGAACAGGGAGTGGTTGAGATTGGGATCGTTCTCACGCATTTTAGCAACGGCGCCGCGCACCATGGTGGCGAGCTCTGAGCGTGCATTTTCAGTTTTCTGAACTTCCAGGTTCATCACCTTCACGCCTTTTTCAACGGCGGTGGCGACCATCGGCCGGAACTGAGTCTGCATGGCACTCACATTGTTTGAGTCCACGAGAATCGCCAGGTTTTTCAGGCTTGGACGAAGTTCGTGAATGTACGCCATTTGGGCTTGGACCGGCATGTTCAGAGACGTAAAGGCGAAGTTTGTGCCTGTACCGATCTCGTAGCTTGGTGTCTGACCCAGAACCACAGGATCCTTGGAGGTTACGGAAACCACCGGGATTTTGCCGTCCTTGTAATTTTTCCAGAGCCACGCGGTCGACTGCGAGCCCATGGAATAAATCAGATCAACGTTTTGGCTTTCAGCCAAATCGAGGGCTTTGCGGCCATTCTCATCATTACGGCGAAAGTTCACCACAGTGATCTCAGCCTTGATATTGCGCTCGGCAAACAGCTTGAGGATCTTACTGATCGCCACATCGTACGCCGAAGACGGGCGTGGATAGATGACCATGAGCTTCCACTTCGCATCGTCAATGACACCACCGGTGCCATCAGAGCTGCGCATCTTGATCAGAACTTTATCAGGATGTGAGTAAGAGCCGATGATCGACCAATGCTTCAAGACACTCTCCTTGAAGCGGAACCAGTTTGCATAGGGAGCGTCATCTTCGACGAATGCGCCGAAGCCCGCAGCCATTGCCGACGCTGAGGGCGCCATAATTCCAAATCCGAGGACGCTGGCGACAGCCATAACGCTGACGAGCCTTCCTCCTCGTTTCTCGAGCCATCTCAGGGCCCTTCGACATATGTCAGGTCTAAACATTTCTATTACCTCATTAAGGTCGTTGGTTGGGTTGGTTTCCGTCTCTTTCATCAGAGCTTCTCGTGTTATTGCTGAGGTTGGGGGGCAACCGGCATTGGGTTGCCTGCGCCCTCAGGAGTTGAAGGTTGCGATTGTGGTTTGCGTGTGTTGGGCCGAAGGTCAGCACCAATTACGAAGATCACGGCCAGGAGGGCGATGACAAAGCCAACGACACCCATGGCGGACCAGGAAAAATTCGTCCAAATCAGCAGTTGGCCAATAATGACCGGCCCAGCAACGTGGCCTACACGCTCCAGGAAGCGGTATGTGGCAGTTGCGGTGCTGGCGCCGATTTGTTGCGCCAACTGGGATTCGGCGACGAACGTCACAACCGGTGCGTTGATAAAGCCGTGTGCAGCACCGATCAGAAGAACACCAACTACGAGCAAGACGGTTTCGGTATAAACCGGCACAACCGCAGGATCGAACGTGCCGCTCAGGCCCATCAGAGCCAACCCGAGGCCACTCACCAATGCGCCGGTCAGCAACACCGAGAACGCATCACCGTTGCGGTCTACATGCACGGCAACAAATTTGCTCGATGCCACCACCGAGATGGCATAGAGCATAATGATCTGGCCAATATCTTCCTGCGGATACCCGCTCTTCGCCAACAGCAGCGGCAACGCAAAGGTAATCACACCGGTCAGAACCGCTTTCGCCGGAATTCCGATCGTGGCCATGGTGTTGAGGAAGTCAATGTTCCTCACCGCTTGACCGAGGCTTTGAACCAGATCGCGTGCAGGCGCCGATGAAGATTCCGATGCGACCTCTTCAGAAATCGTCGGAACCGCCACCACAGCATAGAGGGCCGAAACAAGACCGATTGCAGCAGCCAACAAGAACACACCAGTGGTACCCATGTAGCCTACCAGCAGCGACCCAACGGCCATGCCGGAAATCATGCCACCTTGGAAACCGTAGACAATAATGGCCGCAGCCTGGGTTTTCTTGCCAGGAGGCGCAACAGCAAGCAAATATGACTGAACCCCGATGAACAACAGGCCCTGACCGACACCCGACAGGCAGCGGGCCGCCATGATGGTCCAGAAATCAGGGTAGAAGGCAAGCACCGCCAGACCAGAACCGGCAAGCAGCAGGCCAATATACATGAGAGGCTTTGGCCCAATGCGCTGGGCTGCATAGCCTGCAGGCACCAACGTGAGAGCAAAAAATAGATAGAAACCAACGAACGGCGCAGACGCAAAGCCTGCGGAAACGCCAGCGTCCAGCACAGCGCCCTGCACAAATTGAGGCAGGAACGCATAGGTCAGGTGTTCCAACAGTACGCCCAGGAAGAACACCGGCCGCACATAATTGAGCATCCACTCATTTGGACCATCGCGGATGGCACCGCCGCTGCTGTCGGCCTCTTCGTTCGGCATTCCATCCATTGGCCGGCGCACGGCACCGCCAAGCTGGAAGAAGAGGCTTGCCAGGAAGGCCGACGCAATGAACAGCGCTGCAAAGTTTTTCACACTGCGGGTGATTTGTCCGGTGACCACATTGCTCGGCAGCTCAACGGCAACCCTTACGGCACGCCTGCTGTTCTCCGGTGTCAGATCGACAACATACTCATAATGGCTTTCGGACTTCATCCACTGCTGACCGATCTTGTTCCGGTCGGTGTGGATGACGATGCGGTTATCGACGGTCAGCGACGCTGCGCTAATATCTGGGTTAAGTTTCAGATACTCACCAAACGTCCGGTCCAATCCTTGGATCTCATCAATACTGATGTTGAACGCGACAACATCACTTAGCCGTTGGCCAAGCGAGCCGGCCAGAGCGCGAGACTTGGCCTGTGCGCCGTCAGAATAAAGTGTAATCAGCGTGGCAATGACGCCGGCTGAGGAAACAATGAACACAATGCCGAAGGCAAGTTGCGCCCAGGGGACCCGGGTGTGCCACCTTCGCGGCCCGAGCAAACCAATGAACAAGGCGTATATGAACGCTGCAACAGGCGCCGCATAGAACAACCGTTGGAAATAGAGATCCACCCGGTCGGTTACGACCGTCTCGGCCATGCTGATCGCCAAGGCGCCAACATCTTCAAACTTATTGCTCAGCGGCACGATAATCCGATAGTGGCCGTTAGCGCTCAGAAGCTCGTAATCTTTGTTCTTGGCGCTGTTGCCAATGATGGTCGTGCTGCGAATGCCGTCGTTTGCACGACTGCGGCCATCTTTACGGGTATATTCGTGAGGTGCGGGCAGTTTTGCGAGCACCGCAGGATCGCCAGCTTTGAACACAACGTTGCCAGCGTCGTTGTAGACGACCAGGGTCCCTATCGCCTTGTCAGACTTGAGAGCAGGTTCAGCGAGCGTGTTGAAACCCACAAACTGGCGCAGCTCAAGGCCCGATAGGAGCGGGGCCTGCATGGCTTTTTGGAGAACATGAACTTGACCGGAGAGCTTATCGCCCTGGAACCGTTCATAGGTGAGCTTAGCCTCACCGTAGGCAACGTAGACGAGCAACAGCAAAGACACGAGCAACACCACGAACATTGTCGCAGCATCACTAATGCGCCTCCCCAACGGGTATTTGCTTGTTACCATCCGTGCACCCACCACCAACAAACTTGGTACGCCTAAAAGCTAGGGTCTCAAGCTTCACAAATGGTTAAAAGCTCAACGAGATGACCCGCACTTCCACGGCGCTGACGCAACAAGAGATCAACTCGGTCTGCAATTAGAGACAAAATCAGATCGTCGTAGCTCATTCCGCACTCTGCCAGGCCTTCCGCGATCAGGCTTGTTACGCCATCTTCGGTGGGGGCTTTAAGATCGGGTTTCGGGTTTGTTTCCAGGACAAACAGACGTCCCTCTTCATCCGCCCGAACGTCCAAACGCACCAACGTCTCCATGTTGAGCTCCGTGAATACACGGCGGCCTAACTCATTGAGCTGATTGATCACTTGTGCGTCTGTTGCTGGAACCAACGCCCGTACTCGCTTGCCTGTGATGGGGCGTTTATCCATTGAGGTGAAAATGCGTTCATCGTCCTGAAGCACCCGCTCAACGGCGGCGAAGGTGAATGGGCCGTCAAGTTTGTCCAACTGTCCGTCATGGGCAACGGTCGGACCACAAGCGGCAACACAATACTCTCGGCCGCCCAAGTATCTCTCGATGAGCACGTGGTTCTGGGTCAGGTCAAAAATTTCTTGTGCAACTGGAGCCAGACCGTAGGTGTCGCCGACAAATTCGACATTGAGCGAGGCACGGCCAGAGACCGGCTTCACGATGAAGGGGCCTTTGTAGTTTCCAAAAATTTTTTGGAACTCCGGATTTGTGCTCGGGTTCAACGGGCCGGATGCACCATGCCAGGTCATGAACTCGGCGGTTGGAATCCCAAGACCCATAAGCTGACGCTTAAACGTGTGCTTGCTATCCAGAATTCCAGCCATGAGCGGATCATGACCGAGATAGGGCACACCCAGCATTTCCAGAATTGCCGGCGCATGAGACACAGAACAAAAGCCCTGTACACCGCCAGTGTTCAACCAGGCGAAATGGATGCCTTCATCCTGCAGCCGTTGCGCCAGACGCATGTCATCGGCCATCAGGGTAACATAGCGGCAGCCCATGCGGCGCAGACTTGCTGCAATGTCCTCTGCAACGGTTTGATAGCTTTTCCAAGACCGGGGATTGTGACTTTGATAGATCACCGCACCGTCTTCGGTTTTGTCACCGCCATAAATCACTGCAATGCGCATGCGCGACAAGAGCCGTTCCACCTGCCCTGCCAGTTCGTCGGCTCTGGTGCGGCGCACGGGAAGAACGTTTGGATTAACGTCAATAGCCTCGGCGTATTCCGGCTCTGGAGATGCCATCGCTCGGTGAAGATATTCAATTGGTGAGGAAACCAATTTTGCTGTACTGCCGCTCATTTTAAAGCCCCATTCCCTGTTTTGATCTGAGTTTGTGTTTTTTTACTCAGTGACCCCCAACGACGGGCAACATAGGCGGCAAATGCTAAAATTTGGCCAACCAGCACGCTTAATTTTTGGACGGGCGGAATGATAAAATTGTATATAAATTTTTTGGTGCCCAGGGCGGCGGCCCCGATCATGCGCTAACGCGCGCGCTTCAACGTCAAAACAAGCAACCCTGCGGCAACGTTTAAACCTTCCACCTTTTCAAATGCCAATGGATGGAAGGAATAAGAACGGCCAGGGCCACCGGTCAGAATGTTCGCGGCAAACCCCGCTCCGACACTCGCCTCTGTCGTGATGCCGCGATAGGTGCCGGCCAGGGCACCTCGCCGCAGTCTCTGGCCGGTCTTGGCGGTAACCCGCCACACCATTTTCCGGCTGCCAATAATCCCAACTTCAATGCCGTATTTCTCAACCATCGCCAGATAACGATCTTTGCGTTTCCTGCGCTTTTGCCTGAACACGCAAGCCAATTGCCGCTTTGCACCAAAATGAAGGGCAGCATCCACACCGTTGAAACGGCATTTGAGGATCCCCACTTCAGCAGCCTTGGCGTCTGCACTGAACAGCGCCGCCAAAAATGCTGCGAAAAACACAACTCCGCCTACAACTGACACTACTCGTACGAACATCGGCGTTTTGAAGTCTTTGTTTACGGGTGGTTTGTACCCTACCGGGGCAAAACTAGCATGGGCTCAGAAAAATGCATCTGTTTTCAAATCCCGCCACGCCACACGGCCATGCGCCCTCTCAGAAAACGCGGTTGGCATGTGCTGTGGTTGGTTCGGCCTTCGGAGCCCTCATTGCACTCAGCTCTTTGGCGCCCGCTCCTGCGCACGCAGATGTCCGATACAAAGCTTATGCTGCCAAACTTATGAGATCGTTGCCGGCGTCTTCAAAGGTGCGCCCGGATTTGGAGGCCTATATGAACAGGCTGGCCAACGCTGAACGGCGCGGCGCGGGGCGCAAAGCCTTGAAGGCATCAGCAAAATTGCGAAAAGCAGCCCGGGCCCAGGCAGCCGAAATGATCCTGGGCAATTTCGTCGGTCATCATACGCGCGGCGGGTTTGATTTCGGCGACCGCATCCGGGCCTACATGCCGGATTTTGAAGATTTGCGCGGTGAGAACGCCGCCCGTGACCGCAAAGGCGGAGCATCGGCGAAGGCACAAGCGGCACGCCTGTTCAAACAATGGCTTCGCAGCCGCCGTCATCGCCGCAATTTGATCAAAACTGAGTATCGGTTTATCTCTACCGGCGCTATTCAGGTGGGAAAGCATTTGTACGCCGTACAGATTTTTTGGGAGCCACAATCGTCCAGAGCGTCTATAAACCAGCTGTTTATTGACTGACGCCAACACAACTGAAGCCCGCAGATCGTGCGGCCAAAAGGAATTATCGTTGTGCGCATGAAACTTAGATCCCTACCTATCGCCGCCCTGGCGCTCTCATTAGGCACCGGAATGTGCCTCTTAACCGCCCCTGCAGTTGCCCAAAGTTCTGGATCTGATTCGCTTTCCGGAGCTTATCTTGCAGGCATCCATGCAGGCAAAGCGCGCGATACGGACGCAGCAGCAACCTACATTTCGAGAGCGCTGCAGCGCGATCCCGATGACCCTGAATTGATTGCCCGCGCTTTCATGCTTGAGCTCGGCCGCGGCGACCTCAAAAAGGCGACCCGTCTTGCTAGACGTGTGGTTGCCAATGAAAAGCGCCACCGGGTGGCGCGTCTGGTTTTGGCTCTGCAAAGCTTCCAGACCGGAAAACAGGTCAAAGCCAGAGAGCATCTTGAACATGCCTCCTACACACCCATCGGACAGCTCACATCTGCGCTCCTGATCGGTTGGAGTTGGGCGGCCGAGGGCAAGATGGAGATGGCCATCAAGGCGCTCAAACAGCTCGACAGCACCGAATCCTTTAGCGTTTACAAGACGTTCCATTCCGGTCTGATTGCCGATTTCCTCAATCAACCCAAGCGCGCGGCTGCATTTTTCGAACGCACCTATGATGATGCGGGCACATCGTTGCGCGTGGTTCAGGCCTACGGAAACTTTCTCGAACGCCAGGGCAAACCGGACGAAGCCCTCAAAGTCTACGAAAAATTTGATGCCTCAACCTCCGGCCATCCCCTCGTGGACGAGGCCCTGAACCGTGCGAAAACCGGCGGCAAAGCTCCAAAGTTCATCAATAGCGGACTGCACGGAGCCGCAGAAGCCTTGTTCAGCCTGTCATCAGCGCTTGCAGACCAGTCGGGCGTTGACCTTGCGCTGCTTTACGCCCAGTCGGCGCTTCAGATCCGGCCCCAGTTTGCAGTTGCGCAAACCTTGCTCGGCGACATCTACGAAGACACAAAAAGGTATCAACACGCGATCGATGCTTACAAAAAGGTGCCAACCACCTCCTCACTGCGCCCAAATGCAGACATCAGGATTGCCATCAACTACGACCGCATTGGCAATTTTGAAGAGGCCGAGAAGCGCCTCACGGCCCAGATTGAGGCAGATGGCAAATCGTTTAAGCCAGCTCTTAATCTTGGTAACCTACTGAGAGGACATGAAAAATTCGCCAAAGCTGCTGAATTTTACACCGCGGCCATCGCCAAGCTGGACAAGGTGGAAACAAAACACTGGACGATGTTCTACTTCCGCGGCATCTGCTACGAGCGCTCCAAGCAATGGCCGTTGGCAGAAGCAGACTTCAAAAAGGCGCTCGAGCTGCGGCCTGAACAGCCGCTGGTGTTCAATTATCTCGGCTATAGCTGGATCGAAAAAGGCCTCAACCTCAAAGAAGCCTTGGGGATGATCGAGCGGGCGGTCGAGCTGAGACCCAATGATGGCTACATTGTCGATAGTCTGGGCTGGGCTCATTACAAGCTGAGAAATTATGACCTTGCCGCGAAGCACTTGGAGCGCGCCGTAGAGCTGAAACCGCAAGACCCGGTGATTAATGACCATCTCGGGGATGCTTATTGGCGTGTCGACCGCAAGCTTGAGGCGCGGTTTCAGTGGCAACGTGCCCGGGACAACAAACCGGAAGCCGATGTGCTTGAGATTGTCATGAAAAAGCTGAAAGGCGGCCTGGCGCCAGAACCAGCTGCGCCGGAAACGGTGAAGCAAGTCCCGACGGAGAACAAGACCTGACCGCTGGTCCTACGCTTCGGCCTGTTCGGGAAGGCACCTTGGCTGGTCAGGCAGAAGAATTTGCCCCGGCGAAGGTCAACCTGTGTCTGCATGTCACCGGGCGCCGTGAAGATGGCTACCATCTGCTCGACAGCTTGGTTGTGTTTGCCAATGTGGGAGATACCCTGCGTTTTGAGCAGGCCGAGACGTTTTCCCTTGAGATAACAGGCCCCTTCGCCGCAGCCCTTGGAACCGAACCCGACAATCTGATCTCCAGAGCCGCAGCCCAGCTTGGCGATCTTGTGCCTGGCGCAGCCGTCTCGCTGAGCAAGGCCCTCCCCGTGGCAGCCGGCATTGGCGGTGGATCGTCCGACGCTGCGGCCACACTTCGTGGCCTTTTGGCGCTCTACGGCATTGATCAGGCGGAAGTGGACACTCTGGATGCCATGGCACTGGCGTTGGGTGCAGACGTGCCGGCCTGCCTGCGGGCCAAGGCTTTGCGGATGATGGGGATCGGGGAGAAAATCGCAGATATCAGACCTTTTCCACCCCTGCCGGCGGTTTTGGTAAACCCCGGCGTTGCGGTTCCCACAGGTCCAATCTTCAAGGCTCTGGATCTTGCCCAGCCGAGCACCGGTGGCGCGGGGTTATCTAACCTGCCCGAGCAGGGGTTCAAGTCAGGGGCTGCTGTGGTGCAGTGGCTTCGGGGTCAGCGAAATGATTTGGAGGCTCCTGCAATTGAGATTGCACCGGAAGTTGGCCAAGTTCTGAAGGCGCTCAGCGCGGAGCAAAACTGCCGATTGGCGCGCATGTCAGGCTCTGGCGCCACATGCTTTGGGTTGTTCGACACCTCAGACGAGGCCGATGAGTTCGCCACGCGGCTGGCAAGCCGACAGACCGGTTGGTGGATCGTCTCAACAGTTTTTCACTAAAATCGGCTCAGTGAGCGCGCTGGATGGAGAAATCCACAGCGCTGATCATCGCCGATTTCAGATCACTACCTGGAAAGATTGCCAGTGCGTCGCGGGCAATCGCCCCATAGTGCCGGGCACGCGCAACCGTATCTTCGATCGCGCCGTGCGATTCCATCAGGCTGATGGCGTGTTCCAAATCGCCTTCTTCCTGATGGCCTTCCTGCAGTTTAAGCTTCCAGAATTCGCGATCTTGATCGCTGCCACGTCGGTACGACAAGATGACCGGGAGGGTGATTTTGCCTTCGCGAAAATCATCCCCGGTTTCCTTGCCCAACAGGGCTTGCTTGCCGGAATAATCGAGCCCATCATCGACCAGCTGGAACGCCACACCAAGGTTGCGGCCGAAGGATTCCAGAGCGGCCTGCTCTTCATTCGGGCGCTCTGCAATGGCAGCGCCCACCTCGGCGGCGGCCGAAAACAAGGCCGCAGTCTTGGCGTCGATGATCTTCATGTAGGCATCTTCAGTGGTGGTGATGTCTTTTTGCGCTGCCAGTTGCATCACCTCACCTTCGGCAATCACCGATGCGGCGTCTGATAAAATGCGAAGACATTCCAAAGACTTAGTGTTCACCATCATCTTGAAGGCCTGACCAAGCAGATAGTCGCCCACCAACACACTGGCCTGGTTGCCCCAGATCATGCGCGCAGCAGGTTTGCCGCGCCGCAAATCGCTCTCATCCACCACATCATCGTGCAGCAGGGTTGCGGTGTGCATGAACTCAACGGCAGCGGCCAAGAGAACATGGTCGTTGCCTTCGCAGGGGGCGCACATGCGGCTGGCAGCCACAGTCACCATGGGCCTGAGACGCTTGCCGCCGGAATTGATCAGGTGATTGGCCAACTGCGGGATCATGTCCACGTAGGAGGATGCATGGGACAGAATCACTTCGTTAACCCGAGCCATATCTTTCGAAGTTAGCTCCAGCAACGGTTCGATACTGGCTTGGCCGGCCTCTTGGCCGCTTAACGGAACAACAACACCCACGGAACACCTCACAACAAAACAATCACTTAGAAGATAGTGCCAGAGGGCATATGGTCAAGCGATACCGACTGCAAAGTGTCCAAGTGTCTCAGCACATTTCCGAGAGCGCGCAGATTACAGGGTGCCCAGTTCTTTGTATCTGCGTTAATATTTTACTATGAGAGAGCTGCTAAACACCAATGACGCCGTACTGATCTCGTATGCGACAGCGCTGTTGCGGGATGCAGGTATCAGGCACACATTATTTGACGGCAACATGAGCGTGGTCGAAGGAAGTATTGGGGTCTTGCCCCGCCGGCTTATGGTGGCCTCGGAGCAGTATGAAGATGCCCACACGCTTATGCATGATGCAGGGGTAATGCCGAATTGATGGTTCAGCAGGCAGCACTTAAACCGGACAACGGGTCCACTGCAGCCATTCCCACCTCCTTGACTGAGGACGGGTTTCTGGGCGGGCGCGTCAAGATTCTGCAACCCGAGCGCGGCTACCGGGCAGGCATCGACGCTGTATTTCTGGCTGCGACGATCCCCATGGAACCTGGGCAAACCGCCTTTGAGGCCGGCTACGGCGTTGGCGTCGTCTCCTTGTGCCTGGCAGCCCGCGTGGCCGGCGTTCACATCACCGGTGTCGAAATCGCCGCGCGTTATTCCATGCTGGCAGAAGAAAACATCCGCCGGAACAACTTCACTGGCAATATCCAGGTGATCACCGGTGACGTGAAAGAAGCCATGCGGAAGGATCTTACGATCTGGCCGCCGGCAAACTCATTCAACCATGTGTTCGCAAACCCGCCGTTTTTTGATGAAAACAAGATCAAGAAATCGCCGGTGGAACTGCGTTCAACAGCCAGAAGCTTTGGCGCTGAAGATCTGGAAACCTGGGTTAAGGTTATGGCGTCCATGGCGGTGCCGCGCGGCACGGTGACCCTGGTGCACAGGGCAGATTCGCTGGCCCGCATTTTGGCCGCCTTCACCGCGGCCAAGATTGGCGGCATCCATGTTGCCCCACTGTTTGCCCGCGAGGGTTATCCCGCATCACGGGTGGTGGTTCAGGGCATAAAAGCGTCCAAAGCACCAATGCAGATGTTGCGCGGTTTGGTGCTGCACGACGACAGCAATGCCTTTACGCCTGCAGCGGAATCAATCCTGCGCGACGGCGTGGCTTACGCCCTGCGCTAAGCGCACCAATTAATCGCTTGCACAGGGCAATCGGCGCCCCTATTTCTGCTCTTCCATGATCAAGTTTTTCAAAAAACTCCTGCCCGGCCAGAAGCGCGCGCCTGTAGTAGCTGTGCTGCGACTTCAGGGTACGATCGGGGCGGTAACGCCCCTGCGCCCAGGCCTCACACTGCAGCACGTTGATCCCATTCTGGAAAAGGCTTTCGCAGTTAAAAAAGCGAAAGCTGTCGCGCTGCTCATCAACTCACCCGGCGGGTCTCCAGTTCAGTCATCGCAGATCTTTCATCGCATCCGGCAGTTGGCTGACGAGAAGGACAAGCAGGTGTTGGTGTTTATTGAGGATGTGGGCGCCTCTGGTGGTTACATGCTCGCATTGGCTGGTGATGAGATCTACGCCGATGTCAGTTCCATTGTGGGTTCCATCGGCGTTGTGTCCGCTGGCTTTGGCTTTGTGGATGCCATCAAGAAACTGGGCATTGAGCGCCGGGTTCACACGGCAGGCGAAAACAAATCTATCCTGGACCCCTTCATGCCCAGCAAGAAGGCAGATGTGGACCGCTTGAAGGCACTTCAGCTCGAAGTGCACGAAGCGTTCAAGGACATGGTTCGCCAGCGCCGCGGCGGCAAGCTCAAGGAAGAGGACAAGGATCTGTTCTCTGGTGCTTTCTGGTCAGGCGGCCAGGCCAAGGCATTGGGTTTGATTGACGATGTGGGTAACATGCACGCGGTGCTGAAGGCCAAGTTTGGTGACGACCTGGAACTGAAACCAATATCTGCCCCTAAAAAAGGTCTGCTTTCGCGCCTGATCCCGGGTGCTTCTGAGGAACGTGCGGACGCTGGTGCCGCAATCGAGCGGATGTCGTCAGGCTTGGGCGATGAGCTGATCTCGTCTCTGGAAGCCAGAGCCGTGTGGGCGCGTTTCGGGCTCTAGAGCCGCCCTCATTCCCACCCCTTGACCAGTGTTGCTATCTCACCACAGGCCCATTTCAATTTGTCTTGCGGCGCACAAAGGCTCATGCGCACAAAGCCATCGAAATGTTCGCCGAAGCTTCCGCAGGGCAGCGTTGAAATGCCGGACTGATCCAACAGGCGCATCGAGAACTCTGTTCCGTTGGACGTGAGTTCGCGTACGTCCAGCATCACAAACATACCAGCCTTTGGCGCCCCTGCGCCGAACCGCGGCAGATTGGAGAGTGCCTCCACCACCACTTTTGCGCGGGCGCCATATTCGGCCACCATGGTTTCCGTCTCGGTTTGGGGACCGGTGAGCGCAACCGTTGCAGCATCCTGGGTGAACATCGGCATGCCGTACATGGAGCACAGGGCGAAGCGCTCGAAAACCTCACAAAGCAGCTGTGGCCCAATGGCCCACCCGACGCGCCAGCCGGCCATGCGGTGGGACTTGGAGAGACTTGAGACCACCACACACTTCTCATCCACTCCCATGTAGCTGGCAGGGCTCACATGTCGTCCTTCGAAGACAAAATCAGAATAAACCTCATCGCTGATCAGCCACAGGTCATGCGCGCGGGTAAGTTCGGCGATCTGCTCCACGAGACCTGCCTCAAACACCGCGCCGGACGGATTGGCTGGGCTGTTGATCACCAGCGCCTTTGTGCGCGGGGTGATTGCCGATTTGATCTCCGAGAGGTCAGGCTGAAAACCGTTTTCACCCCGGGCAACGATGGTGACCAGTTTGGCGCCGTTGGCAGTGAAGGTGGCCGGATAGGTGGAGTAGTACGGCTCTACCACGATCACCTCATCACCCGCCTCCAATAGACAAGAAGAGACGGCATAGAGAGCGTTCTGGGCGCCGGCAAACACCACACAATTGCCTACGCTGAGTGTCTGGTTCGTAAGGGCATAGTGGTGGTCCACGATGGCTTTGCGGAGGTTGGGCTGGCCGATCATGTCGGAATAGTGATGGCGTCCCTTGTTCAGGCTCTCAACGCAGGCCTCCACCACATGATCTGGCGTACGCGCGGCAACGTCTTCTCCAATGCTCAAGATAAGCATTTCGGCGCCAGCTTCCTTGCGCTCCTGAGCAATACGGTGAACTTCCCAAGCATCAGCACCCTTCCCGCTTACGCGGGCTGCCAAACCGGTAAAATCGCTCATTTCCATCTCGAGGCATCCTTTAACGAACCGATCCAGCAACTTGTCGGTGAGAATCACAAGAATTCAGCTTTACCCGCCTCACGTTCCGGGATCATATGCCCCGAAATGAATATTGGCGGTGGAGCATTTAACCATGTCGGATTCAGATCACAAGACGGTTGGTGAAGCGATTGTTGAACTGTTGGAAGCCTATGGCATCGATACGGTGTTCGGCATTCCCGGAACCCACAGCATCGAGCTGTACAGAGGTCTTGCCAACAGCAAGATTCGCCATATCTCACCGCGCCACGAACAGGGCGGCGGCTTCATGGCGGACGGCTATGCGCGGCTCTCAGGCCGGCCTGCAGCGTGCTTTGTGATCACCGGCGCCGGCGTCACCAATCTTGCAACCGCCATGGGCCAGGCCTATTCGGATTCAACGCCCATGCTGGTGATATCACCGGTCAATCCGCCCGCAGAGAACGGTCACAACATCGGCCGGCTACACGAAATTGCCGACCAAACAACCGTGACCCAGGACCTTGCAGGTTTCAGCGAGATTGCGACTGATCAGGAAAGCCTGAAAGATCTCATTTGCGAGGCCTTCACGGTGTTTGCCAGCGAGCGTCCTCTGCCGTGTCATATTCACGTGCCCTTGCCGCTCTTCAAAGAGGCCGCGGCAGGAAGTTGGGCAGTACGCAATATTCCAGGACCGCCGCAGGCCGAGGATGCCGATCTTGCCGCCGCCGCCGAAATGATCAACAGCGCTGAACGGCCCATCATCATCGCTGGCGGAGGCATCGTGCGATCTACCGATGCCGTGGTGGAAATCGCCGAGGGCCTCAACATTCCGGTTATTTCCACCACCAATGCCAAAGGTGTTCTGCCGCTTGACCATCCGCTTTATCTGGGCACAACCCTCACCACCCCGGCCACGCAAGATCTTCTGGCCTCGTGCGATCTTTTGATCGCGCTCGGCACCGAAATGGCAAATACAGATTATTGGTGTGAGACCATGCCGCTGCCGGAGCGCAAAGTGGTGGTGAACCTGGACGATCAATTGTTGGAACGACAGGGCGCCACATCGTTAGGCATCAAGGCAGATGCGGCAGACACGGCGCGGAAGTTCGCCGCATTAGCCAAACGCCGCGAAACCAACCCGCTGCAGGTAGATTTTGACACCACCAGAGCGGCCAATGCAGCTGCCGTTGCGCCCGAGACCGCCCAGATACACCGGGCCGTTCTAGAGGCCATTCGCGAAGCCTTGCCAGAAGACAGTAGCGTGTTCACGGACATGACCCAGATCGCCTACACCGGCAATGTGGCCTATCCCAGCTCCATGTTCGGCAATTGGTTCCACCCCATTGGCTACGGCACTTTAGGCTACGGCCTGCCGGCTGCCCTGGGTGCCAAGCTTGCCGAGCGGGACCGGGCCGTTGTGGCTCTGGTGGGGGACGCGGGCTTTCAATACACCATGCAGGAGATGGCTCTGGCTGAAGAGCTGGGTGTGCCGCTCATCGTCATCATGTGGAACAATGAGGCCCTGCAACAGATCGCCGACGACATGAGCGATGCAGGCATCACCAAGGTTGGCGTGGTGCAAAAGAACCCAGATTTCCAGGCGCTGGCCAAGGCCTACCGCTGGAACAGCGCACATGCGGCCACTTTGGACGCCCTGACGGCTGCGATCACAACCGCGCTGGCGGCTGATGGCCCTTCCTTCATTGAGGTCCGCGATCCGGAGATCCGCGCATCGGTTGCAGGTTAGTAGGCGCCGCGCAGCAGGGGCGCGATGCCCCTCTGGGTTTCAAGACGATCGGCCATGATGCGCATGGTGCTGTGAAAGTCACCGCGCTCCACCTGCAGCCATTGCAGAAAGCGCCGGCCTTTCATGCTGAGCTCCGTGCGCCCATGCAAAATGCGGTGATTGTCGAAGACCGCCACATCTCCAGGACGCAGGGTCAGCTTGATGGCAAGGCTTTCATCCTCAGCAAGGGTCAGCAATCGCTGCATGCCGCGATAATGGACCTCCACATCCTCCGGCGCGATGGCCAACGGTGCGGCCACCCGGTCGTTGATGCGGATGCCGCTGAGATTGCCGAACTCATCAACGGAAATTGCCGGCGCCTCTGCGATCAGATCCACATCCCCTGCGAAATGCCGGCGGAAAGTGCAGTTGTGACGGGTCAACACCTCAAAGGCTTCAGGGTCCTCGGCCCGGAGCTGCTCGGCCAAGGCGAAGCCATCCATGAACAGTGGAGAGCCGGCGCCGGTTACATCGGTCTCCACGCAATGGAACAGCAAGATGCCTGGTGGCGAGGCCCGGTAAGGTTCATCGGTGTGGGGTTTAAGCGCAACGGTTCTGTTGGCAACGCTTTGCTTGGTCTCATCCACCACAAGGTTCTGAACCCGGCCGAAGTTGCTTTCCTGGACCGGGCCTATCTTCTCGGCCAGCGGCTCCAAACTGCCTGCTTGGGAAGGCGCGCCGTGCAGGAAACACAAGCCGTGGTCACGCACATGATGGAGCATGGTGAGGAAGGTTTCAGCATCTGTCATGACCTTATCGAAAACCAGACGGGGCGGGGCGCTCCGCGTGCCTTCTGTCCAAAGCACAGGTGTAAACGCTGAAGATTTGCGCGAGAGAGTGTCATAGGCATGCCGTCTTAACCAGGCGATGGAGAACGTGCTTGTGTGGCCATCCGGCCATGTCAAACATAGATCCCCCTGCTCGCTCAGCGATGCTGCAACCGGTTTGATGTCCAGGGCCAGATCGGTCAGCCGCAGACTGCGCCGACCGGTGGCGGGGTCGCCGCAGGTTTTGCAGCGGCAATTATCGCGCAGCCAGATATGGTGAAAAGTGGAGCAGGTTTTATCCTGCCAGGTCAGATCCAAGCTGGAAGCGCCTTGGTCCAGCTTGACCAAGCTGTCAGACGAAGAAGAAATCTCCTGCATGGCGCGCGCTTCCTTGTTGGCCGCATGATCCGTAAAACAGTATCAAAGGTAATGCGTATGAGAAGGCTCAATAATTTCACCCATCTGAACGATCTGATGAAGCTCTTGTTCAGCGCTGCGGTCTTGCTGTTGACTTTCACCTGCTTGAGCCACGGGGCTCAGGCCCTTGAGAGGGGAAAGCTCGCCGGCATGCTTCAGGCTGCCTGCCGCAGTCCCGAGGCGCCAACGCGCGAGTTGACCAAATTGATCGGCCAGACGGTGACTGTGGTTGAACCTGGTTCGGGCGCCGGCTTGGCTCAGAGGCAAATCTCCTTTTCTGTTGAGGAGGGCGGCGAGGTATCGATATTGCTGTCGGTATCTAACGGCCAGCTAAGACGGGCCAGCTTATCTTATGCTCAAAGGCATGGTGGCCGCCCGCACCCAGTTCTCTCCATCCGGACGGACCCTTCTTGCGATATCGCGAGCGGACGCTTGATCGAATTCGACGCAGCCGGACGGGCGCAGTGGCTGGTGCATCTGGATGAGACGCTTGCGCCAACCGATCGGCGCGAACCGCTCAACCCGGCCGTTCCAAATGGGGCCGATCCCGGCGGCGTGACGGTCGCGCAGATCGACAGCGGTGTGAACTACACCTTGCCAGCCATCACGGCCCGCTTGGCCCGGTCGCGGGAGGGCAAGCTGGTGGGTTATGATTTCTGGGATATGGATGAGCGGCCGTTTGATGTGGACGCTGCACGCTCCCCCTTCTTTCCGCTGCACCATGGCACCTTGGTCGCCAGCGTCTTGGTACGCGAGGCGCCTGAGCTGCGGCTCATTCCCTACCGCTATCCGCGTCCCGACATGAGCCGCATGCCTCAGGTGCTGGAACATGCTGCGGCCAATGGCGCGAAGATCGTGGCCATGCCCCTTGGCAGCAATGCGGAAAGCCAATGGACCGCGTTCAAGCAAGCGGCTGCCAAGCACGCGGACATATTGTTTGTGGTGTCTGCCGGCAACAATGGCCGCAACATTGATGAGCAGCCGGTGTACCCGGCCTCTTTTGGTCTGGAGAATGTTTTGGTTGTCACTTCCTCCACAATCTCCGGACGCTTGGCGCCGGGTTCAAACTGGGGGGCAAACAGTGTCGATCTGATGGTGCCCGCCGAACGGGTTGAAGTGACCGACCATCGCGGCGCGCGGGGCCATGCCTCCGGCTCCAGCTACGCAGTGCCCCGGGTGGCGGCCCTTGCCGCGCGGCTACTGGCGCAAAACCCGAAGTGGTCAGCACCCGAGCTGAAAGCGGCCATCCAAAAATTGACCGGCCCCAGCTTTGAACGCTCCGGGCCAAAGGTGCGCTGGGGCTGGATCCCCAACCCGGCAGATGACGGCTAGAGCGGTGCGGGCCTCGGCGGCGGCGACTTCATGAACCGCTCGGCAGCCGGTGCCGCGTTTGGGTTGACTTGCTTCAGTTTTGCAAAGGCCCGTTCGGCCAGTGCTTTATCGCCGGTCCACACGCCAACCTGAATGGCAAAGCGCAATACTTGAAGATTGTCGCCCGCATGCTCCATCAGCCACTGCAAATGGGGCAGCTCGCGCTCATATTGCCGGGCTATGTGATAGGTGATCACCAGGTTAAGGCGGCTGTTCACCGCGTTGGGGTCTTGCGCCACCGAAGCCTCAAACAACCCGAGGGCTGTCTCCAACCTTCGCCGCTGGCTGAGGGTTTGCCCCGCCAGATCATAGTATTGCCGGTTCTCCGTGCGCCGGCAGGAGGTGGCGAGCGCCTTTGCCACGTCATCGGACAGGAGGCCCCGCTGGCCATGGAGCCGCTCCAGATTGAGCGTGCAGACCTTGATCGCGTTCCCGATCTCCGCACCCTTTTGCGCCGCCTCGTCGGTTGCATCAGCCTGCAAGACCGCGAGTGCCGCAGCAGGAACCGCTTCAAACCGCCCCTCCCCTCCAGATGCGACAATGCCAACGAGCTCACCAGACCCGTTCACCAGCGCCCCGCCGCTGTTGCCCTGCTGGGTGTAAGCGGAATGGTGGATGCGGGACAGTGGTTTGCCTTCGGCCGGCAACAATTGAACCTTGCCCGGCGCGTAAGCCCTGATACGGCGTTTGGAAATGTCCGCGCCGATTGTGAAAACGGAGGCACCTTGCTGAACTGTGGCGGCGGTGAGGTGCGGGCCATCCGGCAAGCCTTCGGCAATGAGCAGAATGGCGTCGCCCGCATATCCAGACGGTTGCACCTGCGCGGTGAGTTTTGTGCCGTCGGGCAAGAACAGATCCACAGTCTTTCGGTCGGCCACAATGTGGCGCGAGGTGATCAGACGCTTGGCTCCAACGCGCACTGCGCTGCCCACCGGGTCAAAGGCGGAAATCCGGAACACGGCACCTCGTGCATCACAGACTTTCGCTGGTTGCTCGCACTCTGCCGCTTCAACTGATGGCGCCGCGTGGGCCGCAAGGCCCAGCACCACACAGCACAGAAGACGCTGCAATTTGTTTCTCCGGGTTTTGGGTTTGCTCATGCCTTGCGCCTGGCCGTTGCCCGAACTCATAGGCGCATCCTTCACCTATAATCGCCGTTTTGAAGCCAAAGCATAGCGGCCTGGAATGAGAGCGCCAATGAGTTTTTGTCCATGAACAAATAGGGTGTACGATGTCCGGTCTCTGACTGTAGAGGAGTGCTTGCGTGAAGCAGCCGGTCAAGTTGGCGATTGCGGGCGTCCTGATGATGGCATCGGCCGGACCGCCGGCAACAGCGCAAACGCCTGTTTCAGTTGAACTGGTGTTGGCGGTGGACACCTCACTGAGCGTGAACAACGAAGAATACGCCTTGCAGATGCGCGGCATTGCCCAGGCGTTTCGCGCCCAGGATGTCATAGACCTGATCGGGCTCTACGACGGGGTCGCGGTTACGCTGATCCAGTGGGGCGGCTGGACCAGCGAGAAACACACCGTGCCGTGGCAGGTGCTCAAGTCGCGGGGCTCAATCCTCAATTTCTCCCGGCAGGTGGAGCGCACCAAACGCGAGAACGTGGGCTATTTCACCGCCATTGGAACGGCGATCGGCGCGGCGATGAAATCCATCGTCGAAAACGAATACGTGGGTAAGCTGCGCAAGATCGATGTGTCCGGTGACGGGGTCAACAATGCCGGCCCCACACCCCAATCCACAAAGGCGATCGCCGAACAACTCGGCATATCGGTGAACGGCTTGGCGGTCCGAACAGATCTTTCGATCCTTGACCAATATTACCGCGAGAACGTGATCGCCGGACCGGGCGCCTTTGTGATCACCGCAGAGCGTTATTCAGACTTTGAACGTGCCATGCACAAGAAGCTGAAGAAGGAGCTTGAGGTTCCGGTGAGCTTCAGGAAATCTTCCCCCGGGCCGCAACGGGCAGCTCTCCGATAATTTCGTTGCCGCGCACGGTGACCAGCCGGTCCATCATGTTGACCACCACACACACATGGTTGGGAACGACCCGAACGATCTCGCCAACTTCAGGCTTCGGCCCACAGGCGCTGAGATCAAGAAAACCATGCTCTTCGGAAAAGCCCTTAATGCGGGCGTCAGGATGTTCCAAGATATGGCCAAAGCCGTCGAGCCCGCCTGGATCGGAGGTGAGGGTCTTGGAGCCAGAGTCCAGAATGCCCCGTTCCGGCCCGGCCCGGCTGACCACGGTGGCGTATACATGCAGCGCGCAGTCATTGAGGGTGGCAGCCTCGCAATCCATCATCATGCGGTCATTGAAGATGCTGGTGCCCGAGCGGTGCTCGGTTGCGCCGTCCAGCTGGCCGATGTTCACCAGGTTGGGCGTGCCTCCGGTCGAGACGATCTCCGCACGCAGGCCCGCATCGGCAAGGCCGGCGCGGGCTTCATCGTATAAGGTTTGGGTTATCGGCCAACCTTCCACGGGCGGGTAAAACATGAAGCCCTTGAAGCTGAGTTCAGGCCGCGAGGCGATGTCCTTGGCGAGCGTGACCGCCTCGCCTGAGGTCTCAACGCCGGCCCGCTCCTGCCCGGTGTCGCATTCCACCAGTACATTGATGGGCCGTCCGGCAACGCGGCCAGCTTCCGTCAGCGCCTCCACAACCACCGGATTGTCGGCAACCACGGAGATGTTGGCCCGCCGGCTCAGCGCGCCCAGGCGCTCCATCTTTTCTGCGCCCAACAGGTTGTAGCTGATCAGGATATTGTCCAACCCGCCATCCACCATCACCTCAGCCTCGCCGAGCTTCTGGCAGGTTATGCCGGAGGCGCCGGCCTCGATCTGCATCTTGGCGAGCACCGGGCTCTTGTGGGTCTTCACATGGGGCCGGTTGGCCACGCCGGCGGCCTCGCACTGGCGCTGCAGCTTTGCAATGTTGGCCTCGACCCTGTCCAGATCAATCACCGCACACGGCGAGCCGAAGCGGTTGCTGATCTCTTGTTTCAGTGCGGCCTGGTCCATTTTTGATCCCGTGTCTTGTTGTCTGATGAGCGATTGTTTAAGCACAGATTGCGAATGGTTGTCTTCGCCAAACCGGGATAAACTCAAGGTCATGAACACCACATCACATGACGACGTTCGCGCACTGGATGCCGCAGATCCCCTTGCCACACTCCGGGAGCGTTTTGAATTGCCCGACGGGTTGATCTATCTGGATGGCAACTCGCTCGGTCCCATGGCCAAGTCCATCCCCGCTGAAATGGCCCGCGCGGTGAGCGAAGAGTGGGGCCAGGGCCTGATCTCCAGCTGGAACGATGCCGGCTGGTGGGAGTTGCCCATGGCCCTCGGCCGCAAGCTTGGGCCCTTGCTGGGCGCAGGCGGGGGCCAGGTTGTGGTGAGCGATAGCACCTCTGTGAATATCTACAAAGCCGTGCAGGCCGGTCTTGCCATGCGTTCAGAGCGTTCGGTGATCGTGACCGAGGCCGGCGGCTTCCCCACCGACCTCTACATAACCGAAGGCGCCATGCAGGGCAGACCAAACCTGACCCGCCGCCTCTTGGGCGAGAATGGCGCGGCCCTTGACGATGTGTTGGACGGCGATGTGGCGGTCGTGCTTTTGTCACATGTGGACTACCGCACGGGCGAACTCTTCGACATGGCCGCGATCACCCGCCAAGTTCAAGCGGCCGGGGCGATCATGATCTGGGATCTGTGCCACAGCGCTGGCATCGTTCCGGTTGCCCTTGATGACTGCAACGTGGATCTGGCCATTGGCTGCACCTACAAATATCTGAACGGCGGGCCCGGATCGCAATCGTGGGTCTATGCGGCTGCGCGCCATCACGGCAAGATCCGGCAACCTCTGTCGGGCTGGTGGGGTCATGCCGCGCCGTTTGAGTTTGAGCAGGCATACCGGCCAGAGCCTGGGATCAAGGCCTTCCTGTGCGGCTCCCAGGCCATTTTGGGCATGCGGGCGCTGAGTGCGGCGCTTGACGTGATGGACGGGGTGGACCTTGCCCAGGTGCGGGCCAAGAGCATGCAGCTGACGGACCTGTTTATGGCCCTGGTTGACCAGGAGTGTGCCAGCCATGGGTTTGGTCATTTCAGCCCGCGCGATGCTGCAAAACGCGGCAGCCAGGTGGCCCTCACCCATGAAGACGGCTACGCCATCATGCAGGCTTTGATCTCTCGCGGCGTGGTGGGCGATTTCCGTATGCCCAACATCCTGCGCTTCGGCTTCGCCCCGCTGTACATTTCTCATGAGGATGTCTGGAACGCCGTGGCAATCCTGAAGGACATCATGGAAACGGAAATGTGGCGGGAGCCGAAGTTTTCGGTGTGCTCTGCGGTGACTTGAGAGCCACCACAACAATCCGGCACACTCAGAGTGTCATCCTGGAATTTTGCGCCAGCAAAATTTCCGGGATCCAGGGGCCGAAGACTCAATTGCCAACCACCCTGGATTCCTGCCTGCGCAGGAATGACGATGGTGAGAAACGCTGAGATGTGGCTAACTACTCCAACAGCCCAAGACGCCCGAACGATGGCAGCTTGATCGCCAGATCGAGCGGATCGATGCCGATGGTGGCGCCAAGCACGTGGAACTCCAGCCCCTCTTCCCAGGCGAGCGCGAGGCCGGCCACACCGTTCCACGAAACCTGCCAGCCCGTATGGCTCGGCGTGGGGGCAAACCGCAAGCCTTCGCCCAGATAGTCCTTGCCCATTGCGCGCGCCGGCAGCTCGGCTTTGAGCTCGGGCACCTGGCGCACCACGTGGGCCACGAAGGTGTTGGAGTTGGGACCCGGCCAAATGGTGTAGCTGCCCCGCGCGCTATGCGGATAATTGGAAATGGCCGAGACAATTTTGGGGATGGCCCGGCGTGCCGCTTCGCCCCGCAGCTCATAGCTGACCACCGGCGGATTTGAATACCACAGCCCATCCACCGGATAGGCATTTTGGCGGATCGGGCGGCCCCAGCCCACCACCTCAAAGCGGCTCCAGCTGTTGGCGCCGGCCGGTTTCACCGCAATCCAGGAGTGCACGGCAAAGATCGATTTCCATCGCCCGGTGCGGGCTGAATAAATCCGCACAAGAGCTTCGGGCGTGAAGGCGGGGTCGGGCGCGGTGCCGGTGGAGGACCAATTGGCCTCATGCCAACTGCCGGGCCAGCCTTGGGAGGAATACCACACCGCACCGGCCGAAAGGGGCAGAGCAATAAGCAGCACGGCGGCCCAGAACAGAGAACGGATGGTGCGGATTACGAGTTTCATCATGTCATCCAAAATGCGCGCAGCCGTGTTCGGATTACGGCAAGCATGTTGTTATACTGAGTATATTCGGCCCAAGCGTGCACAAAGTCTTCACAAGTTGGCGAGCCCAAGATGCAGGCCCTTTGATCCACCTTGATTGTTTTGTTGATTTCGACACATTCTGCCCTAACGGCTGATGCGACAGAGTTCGCCAAAAGTTTGAGATGACCAGATGATATTCAAAAACGGCCTTCAGATCGTCCAAAAAGCGATTATTGACATTCTCCAGAACTTTCCCGCAGCCCTTCGCATCACCTTGCCGTGGTGTGTACCTCTGGTTCTCTTGGCTCTTTTTGTTGAACTTCGGGCTGGTTTTGGCTGGGGCATTGGCGGCATCGGAAATGCGGTTTCATTTGCCCTTGCGATCGCGTTCATCGGGTACTTCGCGCTAGCTTTTCCGGCATTCGCGATATCTTGGCACCGTTTTATTCTGCGCGACCAAGCAGCAGGTCGACCTGTCGTATTGGATTGGAACTGGCCCCTGATGTCATATCTGGTCAGGTCGATTGGGATATCCTTCATCATAGTTCTCGCCCTGATGCCACTGTTTATCTTTCTTATGGTTTTCTCACCGTCTTCACTCACCGATGTGCCGCGAGCTGGAGCAATGTTGCCGGTGTATTTCGTAGCGTCAGCTGGACTCTACTACGTAACCCTCAGGCTCAGCATGTTGCTGCCCGCCATTGCGCTTGAAGAGCGCAACAACACCCTGGAGCAGAACCAGAGCCCACATACGTTCAAGTGGGCATGGCAGGCAACGAAGCCGAGGGCTTCTTCTATTCTGGTCGTCGCGGTCATTCTAACCACGTTCAGTTTCCTCGTAGAAGGCGTGACCGGTTTCCTGGTGGAAGATCGTTACACTCCAGGTGGTGGCATGGTTGCGTATGTTGGATACGCCATATACGCGGCGGTAAACTGGTGTTGGTTCATGCTCAATTTAAGCGTTCTGACGACGCTATACGGCTACACTTGCCTTAACAAACCGCTGAGCCCGGAAGAGAGCTCAGCGCAAGCAACAAAGGGCAGTTAGGAGCCGGCCAGCTCAGGATCCTCCAAATCAGTCTGGATCCAGCGATCGCTCACATGAATGTCCGTCGTCTCAAGCAATCCAGATCCCAGATTGTGGTATTTATGGGGGATGTTGGCCGGTCCCAGCAAGATCTCTCCTGCCTCAGCCTCTATCTTCTCCTCGCCAATGGTGAATAGTGTCCGGCCGGCCCGTACGATGAAAATCTCATCATAGGGGTGAACATGCCAGAGCGGGCCCTTGCCGGTTTCCTCCGTGGCGTAGAACAACACCGTCACGCCGGTGCCGATGTCCTTGCCCTCCAACACACCCTTCCAGAGCCTTTCGTCTGAGGCCCCGTCGCTGCGCTTAAGATGAACCGGTTTGGAACCCATTGGTTTCTCCTCTCCTGCCAACAGGATTGATCGGATCGACAATGGAGCAAGCCGCAGAGTTTCTCGCCCTTCTTCGTTTCAACCACCTTCAAGATTTCTTACTCACAGAACCGTTATCGGCGGAACCTTTGGCGCGGCCAAACGTAAGTATGCCCATCAATAAGGTAATCCGGGCCTTTGGCCCCGGTCTGGAGTTTAGAAGGCAACAATGAAAAGAAGAGATCTATTGCTGGGACTGGCCAGCGTGTTTGCATCCGGCGTTTCCGCTTCCGCGGCGTCTGCAAGCACCCGGTTTAATTTCACCTCTGCGTTTTCAACCGATCTGGCACGGCAAAAACCGCGCCCGGTAGCGCAGCAGGTTCGCAGTGAGCGGCCGTCCTCGTACGAAGGCAAGGAACTGGTCTCCTACGACACCGCAGAGGAGCCCGGCACCATCATCGTAGACACCGGCGAGCGCGCGCTCTTCCTGGTGCTCGAAGACGGTGAGGCCATGAGATATGGCGTTGGTGTTGGACGGGCCGGGTTTGCCTGGAAGGGCGCGGCCCACATCAAGCGCAAGGCGAAATGGCCGGCTTGGTATCCAACTGAGAACATGCGCCGGCGCGCGTGGAAGAAAAACCGCCGGAGGTTGCCGAAAATGGTCAAGGGCGGGCCCAAGAACCCGCTCGGCGCCCGGGCGCTCTATCTCTATCAGGGCAACCGCGACACGCTTTACCGGATTCACGGCACCAACAATCCCGCCTCCATTGGCCATGCCCGCTCCAGCGGCTGCATTCGCCTGTTGAACGAGGAGATCATCGATTTGCACAAGCGCGCCCAAATCGGCGCCAAAGTGATTGTTATCTGACCCCACCGCCTGGTGGTGCCCGCGGTATTCGTGATCGAGAGTGATCGGCCGCGGGCACCACTTAACGGAGAGTATGGCCTAAAGTTGGTTTGATGAAATTTGGCAAAAACAAAGCCCAGGATGCGTTCCGCGAGGCGGTGAAAACCGAACTTGACGCGCTCTACCGCACGGCGTGCCGCATGCTGTACGACCGCACCGAAGCAGAAGACGCCGTGCAGGAGAGCTTGGACAAGGCCTGGCGCAATCTGCACCGCTTCAAGCCGGATGGGCAGATGCGGCCGTGGCTGTTTGCCATTTTGAACAACACCTGCCTTGACAATTTGCGCGCCCGGGCGCGCCGGATCAACGTGCCGTTTGATCCTGAAACCGCGCAAGACCTGGGCTTGCTGTCGGAACGGGATCTTCCCGAGCAGGCCGTTGCCAATCAACAGCTCGGCCGACAGATCGAAGAACAGATCGCCGCCCTGCCCCCAGACCATCGGGCCGCTGTGCAGCTGGTGATCGTTGAACAGCTCTCATACGCCGAGGCGGCTGAAGCTCTGGATCTGCCAATTGGCACGTTGCGTTCGCGCTTGAGCCGGGCGCGGGCGAGCCTGTGTGTGGGCTTGAGCGAGCATCTTGAGGACGGCGAAGAGAAAGATCCCGATAGCGAACGGCCTGCCAAGTTGAGATTGGTGAGGTGAGGCGGAGAAATGAAAACTGGGAAAACCATGAGTGACCTTGAGCCTTACGTTGATGGCGAGTGCAGTCTGGAGGAACGCCTTCAGATTGAGGCACAGCTGAAGCGGGATGCGGAGCTGGCAAAGTCTGCCGGCCAGCTGGAAAAGCTCAACGGGATGTTGAGGGAGCACGGCGAAGAGGTGGCCGCGCCGGCCTCTCTGCGTTCCAGCATTGCGGAAAAGTACGGCATCACCGAAAGCGAAACAAAAAGGGCGAACGGCCCTCGGCTGGGCATGCCCGGCCGGCGATCTTTCTTGATCGGGGCTGGCGGGACGCTGGCCGCGGGGGTTGCAGGCCTTGGGGTCATCTCCAATTTCAGCGCCCCCGCCACCCGGCCCGAGAGCGCTGTGGAGACCTTCTTCCACGACTTTGAAACCTATCTTGCCAAAGACAAGGCCACCGATATTTCCGAGACCAGCATGGTCCGGCTGGCTCAGTGGTTTGGCTCACGCCTTCCCTTCCAGCTGCCACCTGTGGGGTCTTCCGGCCAAGGCGCATCGCTTGTGGGTGGCCGCCTGTGTTGGTTGCTTGAGCGCAGGCTCGCTTCGCTCAGCTACGAGGGCCAGGACGGCTCAATGGTGCTCTACATCATGAAAGCCGACGGCATCACCGTTCCGGACGGCAAGAAAGATCAGGCCCTCGGCCGGAATGTTTCGTGGCACCGGTCGGCCGGCAACACCAGCTTGGTCTGGCGTTCAAACGAACTGCTTTACGTCATGGTCAGCCAGTTTGAAGTGCGCCGGCTCATGTCTGAAGCCCGCGCCCTGGTGGGCTGAACACCACTTTATTCCAACATATGATCGGGAGTTGAAACGATATGAAATCCATTGGACGCAGAGGCTTTATGATCGCAGGTGGAGCAGTTCTTGCCGGCGGGGCCGGCCTTGCCCTGTTGGGCCCTGCCATCAGCGGCACCGGATCAGACAGCGGCATGACCGCGGAACTCGCCAAGGAGCCTTCTCACGGCGAAAAATGGCTCGGCGCAAAGGATGCCCGGGTCACCATTGTGGAGTTTGCCTCGGCCACCTGCCCGCACTGCGCCAATTTTCACAAAGGCACCTATAAACTCTTGAAGAAGGAGTACATCGACACGGGCAAGATCAAGTTTGTGTTCCGGGAGTTTCCGTTCGATGATTTGTCTCTTGCCGCCTTCATGGTGGCGCGCTGCGCGCCCGAGGGGCGTTACTTCGACATGGTCGATGTGCTGTTCGAACGTCAGAAAGTGTGGGTTGGGCACGATCCACGCGGTGAGCTTTTCAAAATCGCCCAACAGGCCGGAGCGACCAAAGAGAGCTTCGAGGCCTGCCTGAAGAACGAGAAACTGGCCAAGGGCATCATTTCCGCGCGCGACCATGCCCAGTCCGAACTGGGTGTGGCGGCTACACCGACTTTCTTCATTAACGGGAAGAAGCTCAATGGCAACCATCCCATTTCAAGCTTCAGAAAACAGATTGATGGGATTTTGAGCCAGCAATCCAGCTAAGGCTATGAGGTGGGCCGCGAAGGCGGCCGGGCCTCTCAGCTGGACTCAGCGGAATATTGGTCCACATGCTTGCGGAACATCAGTTCCAGATAACCGCTGTGATTGTTGCCATGCAGGGTCTCGCGACGCTGGCCCTTGGCATCGAACAGCAAAAGGGTGATGTGACCAACCTTATTGGCTGAGGCGAGCGCCCGTCCCTTTTCTGAGCGAATATTGGCCACCAGGTATTGCAGCTCATCGCCGCCGAACGCCTTCATGGCCTTGCGCGCTTCGCGCTGCAGGGCGAGGCAGCGCGAGCATTGCGGATCGTGAATCTGCACCACCGTCGGCGTGCCGTTGCCGATCTGAGTGAGGTCCTGCTCGCTGATGGTGGCGAGCACCTCGTCCACCAGATACCACCCGCCGCCGGCCGCAACCGCAGCAAACAGGCCCCAGTTGCGCACCAGGCCAAGCATGTTGCGCCGGCTGACGTCTTCGGTTTTGGGGGCGTGGGTTGCCGTCTGGCGGGCCGCCTTCTTGCTGCGCTGCCGCTGTTTCGCCTTTTGCTGCTTCATCTCGCTCACCCGCTATCTGTTTTAGTTTCGGCTCTCCGCGTTG
This sequence comes from Alphaproteobacteria bacterium, assembly GCA_024227565.1. Lineage (GTDB taxonomy): Bacteria > Pseudomonadota > Alphaproteobacteria > Rhizobiales > CAJQND01 > JAAEUE01. The sequence goes on along the minus strand of JAAEUE010000124.1, from coordinate 12,361 downwards.
ACAGAGAACCCACACAGGTGATTACGATCGGGTGGTCGGAAAGTTCCGTTGAGAGAAGAACGGCGTGCTGTTCATGTGCCTTCGGAGTACTCACAGAACTGCACATACTGCAGATTGACCCCCAGCTCATCTATCGTAAGCACGCCCAGGTTCGGGGCCTCCTCGCCCGGTTTGAAGCTGTCCCAATCCCACGCCGGGACCGGTGCCGGGGCCTGATAGAGGACCGAGCGCATGGTGGCGAATGGGATGCCCCGTACCGTGCCGGTGATGGGCCGGTGCACGTGTCCGATGAACAGATACCTGACATTTGCGTGTGCGGAGACCAGGTCCAAGAACGCGTTTCCATCTTCCAGGTTCTCGGTATCCTGCATGGGCAGCCCCAGGCGCATGGGGGGATGGTGCATGAAGATGTAGATCGGGGTATCTGGCGCGCCGCTCAGCACATTCTGAAGCCATTCACGGCGCTCAACGCAAAACTCCCCTGCATCCGAGCCGGTCTTTTGGGTGTCCAGGCAGATGATCAGACCCTCAGGCGTTTGCACCGTGTACTGGACGAATTTGGCCATGCAGGTTGCAGGCAGAGAGAGGGCTGATCGAAAGAGGTCCCGGTCGTCATGGTTGCCGACCATTGGCAGCACCGGAACTCGCAGCCCAGCCAACAGCTCGGTCACGCCGGCATAGTCTGCAACGGTCCCCCGGTTGACCATATCGCCGGAAATCACACAGCAGGAACTGTCAGCGTGGTTCTGGTTGATGAAGCCGGTCGCCGCCTGAAGGCGCACGCGCGGGTCATGGCCCAACACGTCACCCTCAACCACGAAATGAGGATCGGAAAGCCAGATCAGCTTCATGCCAGGTGACCTGCCCTATCCCCGAAGCATGCCGCCGGTGGCCTTCTCCACGTTGGCCACCACCTTGGCGGCCACCGCGTCGATTTCCTCGTCCGTCATGGTCTTGTCGCGTGGTTGAAGCGTGATCTCGATGGCCAGGGACTTCTTGCCCTCGCCCAGCGCACCGCCCGCAGCGGCGCCCTCGAACAGATCAAACACCGCAACATTGGTGATGAGCTGCTTTTCAGCGCCCTTGGCGGCGCGGACGATCTTGTCGGCCTCCACGCCCGTGTCGATGACAAAGGCAAAGTCGCGGGTGACGGCTTGCAGGTCCGAGACGTTCATCGCCGCCCGGGCCGCGCCGCCCTTGCCCTTCGGCTCGGGGATCTTGTTCAGCACAATTTCAAAGCCCACCAACGGGCCCTTCACGTCCAGCGCGTCCAGCACCCGTGGGTGCAGCTCGCCGAAATGGGCCATCTGGTTTTGCGGGCCAAGCTGGCAGGTGCCGGAACGTCCCGGATGGAACCAGTCGGGCGCACCGGCCACAACTTGCAGGCTCTGGACCGGTGCACCGGCAGCCGCAAGAGCGGCCAGGGCATCAGCCTTGGCGTCAAACACATCCACCGGGCGAACAGTTCCCTCCCAGTGGCGTGGGCCTGTGTTGCCCCGGCGCACACCAGCAGCGCGCACGGTTTCATCTTCCGGCCGATCGCCCAGATAGGCCTGGCCGATCTCGAACAGGGCCACATCGGCAAAGCCGCGATCATTGTTGCGACCCACGGCCGTGATGAGATTGGGCAGCAAGGATGGCCGCATGTCCGACAGTTCGGTGGAGATCGGGTTGGCGAGCTTCACGGGCTCGCCGCCGCCGCCGAACAGCTTGGCCTGATCTTCCGGCAGGAACGACCAGGTGACCGCCTCGTTGAGGCCGCGGCCAGCCAGAGTGCGGCGAGCCGCAATGGTGCGCTTCTGAAGCCGGGTCAACACCGGGCGTGCCACAGCGTTGGGGCGTGTCATGGGCGCGTTGGGTACATTGTCCAGGCCTACGATACGGGTGATTTCCTCCACCAGATCCGCCTCGCCCAGAACGTCCGGACGCCATGGCGGCACTGAACAAACCAGACCGGGCTCGACCTGCTTCACTGAGAAGCCGAGATCTTCCAGAATGCGCTTTTGCTCTTGGAGCTCAACCTTGACACCGCCCAGTGTTTCCACCCGGTCGGTGCGAAGGGTGTAGCTGCGGGACGTGTCGGGAATGGCACCCGCAGTGATCAGTTCAGACGGCTCGCCGCCGCAGAAATCCATAATCATCTGGGTTGCGATCTCCGCGCCCACCGGCGTGAAGGCCGGGTCGATGCCGCGTTCGTTGCGATAGCGGGCATCGGAGATGATGCCGAGCTTGCGGCCGGTTGTGGCCGTGCGGATGGGATCGAAATATGCCAGTTCCACGAAGACATTCTTGGTACCTGCCGTGCAACCGGAGAGCTCACCGCCGATAATGCCGCCAACGGCATCGGGGCCGTTGTCATCGGCGATCACCGTCACGGAGCTGTCGAGCTCGTATTCCTTGCCGTCCAGCGCCAGCATCTTTTCGCCATCCCTGGCAAGGCGCGGCTGGATGTTGCCGGCTACCTTGTCGGCGTCGAACACGTGAACGGGCCGCGCATAGGCATAGGTGAGATAGTTGGTGACATCCACCAGGGCGGAAATCGGGCGCAGGCCAAGGGCCGTGAGACGGCGCTGCAGCCATTCAGGTGACGGGCCGTTCTTTACGCCTTTGATATAGCGGCCGCAGAACAGCGGGCAGGCATCCTTGGTGGCATCATCGAAGGTCAGTTTCACATCGATCGGTGAGGTGTAGCTGCCGGGCACCGGTGTCACCTCAAGAGGTTTCAGCGTGCCCAGGCCCCGTGCCGCCAAATCGCGGGCGATGCCATAGATGCCGAGCGCGTCCGGCCGGTTTGGGGTGATCGCAATGTCGATGACCGGATCGTCCAGGCCGAGCGCATCCACCGCGGGGGTGCCGATGGCCCAGTCGCCTTCCAGATCAATAATTCCGTCGTGCTCGTCAGACAGCATCATCTCGCGTTCCGAGCAGAGCATGCCGGCGGACTCAACGCCGCGGATGACGCCAACCGCCAGGTCAACGCCGGTGCCGGGAATGTGGGTTCCGGGCGGGGCGAATATACCGGTCATGCCGGTGCGCGCATTGGGGGCGCCGCAGACCACCTGAACCATGCCGTTCGCGGTTTCCACATCGCACACCCGCAAGCGGTCTGCATCGGGATGCTGGCGGGCTTCCTTCACCTTCGCCACCGTGAAGGCGCCAAGGGTCTCGGAGAGGTTTTCAACCTCTTCCACTTCCAAACCAACATCGTTCAGCGCCGCCGTGATGTCGTCCAGTGTTGCGTCCGTGTCCAGATAGTCTTTCAACCAGGAGAGAGTGAATTTCATCGGCTTAAGCCCCCTGCCAGTTCAGGAACATCGAAAGCGGAAAATCCGTAATGGCGCAGCCATCTGAGGTCAGCCTCGAAGAAGGCGCGCAGATCGGGTATGCCGTATTTCAACATGGCAATGCGGTCGATGCCCATGCCGAAGGCAAAGCCCTGATACTTCTCAGGATCCAGGCCGCTGGCAGAAATCACCTTAGGGTGCACCATGCCTGAGCCCAGAATTTCCAGCCAGTCGTCACCGGTGCCGATCTTCACCTGACCGCCTTCCCAGGAACAGCCGATGTCAATCTCCATAGAGGGCTCGGTGAACGGGAAGTGCGAGGCGCGGAAGCGCATCTTCACTTCATCCACCTCAAAGAACGCCTTGCAGAATTCTTCCAGGCACCATTTCAGGTGGCCAAGATGGGTGGTTTCGTCGATCACCAGCCCTTCCACCTGATGGAACATGGGCGTGTGGGTCTGGTCACTGTCGCAGCGATAGGTGCGCCCCGGCGCGATGATGCGGATCGGCGGCTCTTCGGTTTCCATGGTGCGGATCTGCACCGGGCTCGTGTGGGTGCGCAGCACCATGCGCGAGCCGTCGTCGCGCGGATTGAAATAGAACGTGTCGTGCTCCTGGCGGGCAGGATGTTCAGGCGGGATATTCAGCGCCTCGAAGTTATAGAAATCGGTCTCGATGTGCGGGCCTTCAGCCACGGAGAACCCGAGGTCGGCAAAAATCTGAACCACCTCGTCCCAAACCTGGCTCACCGGGTGAATGGTGCCTTGGCTTTCGGGGCGGATGGGCAGGGTGACGTCGATCTTCTCTTCCGCCAGCCTGGCTTCAAGCTCTGCATTGCGCAGGCCTTGGGTGCGCGCGGCAATGGCCTCGCCGATGGTCTGTTTCAGACCGTTCAGCTTGGGGCCCATCTCTTTGCGCTCATCGGGGCTCATGCCGCCGAGCGACTTCATCAGCGCGGAGACCGAACCCTTTTTGCCAAGGCTCGCCACACGGACCGCCTCGAGCGCGGCCATATCGCCGGCAGCCTCGATGGCCGCGGTGATTTCTGTTTCTAATGCTTGAAGGTCTGACACTGATTTCACCCTTTCAAAATGACAAAAGCCGGCTCACGCGAGCGCTCCGTTGGGAGGGCCCGGCAAGTCCGGCTGTCATGAGCGTTGGTCTGCTATGCAAAGCAGATCACCGGTCGTTAGAGGGTGGCTTTTGCCGCCTCGACCAGCGCCTTGAAGGCCTCGGGCTCACGCACGGCGAGGTCGGCCAGCACTTTGCGGTCAACCTCAATACCGGCCTTGCCAAGCCCGTTGATAAATCGGCCATAGGTCAGGCCTTCGGCACGTGCGGCAGCGTTGATGCGCTGGATCCACAAGGCGCGGAAGGTGCGCTTCTTGGCGCGGCGGTCGCGATAGGCGTATTGACCGGCCTTTTCCACGGCCTGATTAGCCGCGCGGAAGGTTGAATTGCGGGCGCCATAATAACCTTTGGCAGCCTTGATAACTTTACGGTGACGGGCGTGAGTGGTCACACCCCGTTTAACTCGAGCCATAGCGGTGCTCCTTTAGCGGGGACGCTTGTTTAAGCGATCACTTGTAGGGAAGAAACTGTTTGACGATCTTTGCGTCCTGATCCGACAATACCGACATACCGCGGGCATTGCGGATGAACTTTTTGGTCCGCTTGATCATTCCGTGACGTTTGCCGGCCTGACCACACATGATCTTACCGGTACCGGTCACCTTGAAGCGCTTCTTCGCGCCGCTCTTGGTCTTTAGCTTGGGCATTTTGCTTTTCTCCTATTTGCCAAAACCCAAGTGATTTCGGTTTTCAGACCATTGAAAACCGGATCTTGGAATTGGCTTCTTTCATGAAGCATTCGCAGCCGCCACGGCATGCCCATTACAGGCCGGGCGGCTGGAGCGGGTGGGTTATAGGCTCATGAGTGTGAGAAATCAAGCGTTCTTGTTGAGGTTTGGGGGATGGATTTTGCTGGGTTGGAGCGGGTGGGCCCGTGAACGGGCTTTCCGGTTCAAGCGCAGAGGGTTCAAAGGTTTCGTTTGTGCCTTTGCCCGATTTTTCGAACAAGCTCACCCAGCTCCATTAGCTGGTTGTTGAGCGGGTTTGTTTTCCGCCACACCATGCCGATGGAACGCTTGGGGGAGGCTTTGGGAAAACGCGAAACCGAAACAGCTGCGTGACTGGTTTCCAATGGCAGGGCCATCTGGGGGACCAGCGTCAGCCCCAATCCTGCGCTGACCATCTGCACCAATGTGGACAGCGAATTTCCCTCCATAAGATAGCTGCGGTCCGTCGGCCGGAACTTGCAGAACGACAAGGCCTGGTCGCGAAAGCAATGTCCCTCTTCTAACAGCAGAAGCTTCATCTCCTGCAGCTTTTCCGGGCTTGGGACAGGCTTGGCCGCATCCTGCGGCGATCGCACCAGAACGAACTCTTCGTCGAACAGGAAAAACTCGTGCAAGGCCGGTTCGGAAATAGGCAAGGCGGCAATGACCACATCCAGGCGGGAGTGCTGGAGGTCTTCGACCAATGACCTCGTCAAAGACTCGCGGGGCTGCAGGTCCAGATCCGGGAAGCGATCGGTGAACTCCCGGATGATCGCCGGAAGCAGATAGGGTGCAACGGTAGGGATCACCCCCAAACGAAGAGGCCCCTTAATTGACCCTTCTGCAGAGCGTGCGAGTTCCTCCAGTTCGTCAACGTCGCTCAGAATCTGTCGTGCCCGGCTTAGGAACTCCTCCCCGAACGAGGTTATGCGGATTTGCCGAGACGTGCGTTCAACAAGGGGGGCGTTGAGCAACGCTTCAAGCTCCTTGATTTGCAGAGAGAGCGCCGGCTGGGTAATGGCACACGCTCCTGCAGCACGACCAAAGTGGCCATGACGGGCCAAGGCATCAAAATACCGGAGGTGTTTGATGGTTATTCCAATCATTTGTAAAACTTATCATGGCACTTAGAATATTCAATTGGAAATAATGAATTTCTGGCCCTAGTCTGATGGAAATACCGCAATCGGCTGTGTTTGTTTCGAACAATGGAGAAACTGATGGACGCAAAAAATAAGACTTCTCTTTCCGGCTGCCCAATTCACCATGGGGGCAACACGTCGATGGAAAAACCGGTGACCAAGTGGTGGCCGAGTGCCCTGAACCTTGACATCCTGCACCAGCATGGCGCCCGCACGAACCCTATGGATCCTGACTATGATCATCGCGAAGCGACGAAGGGTCTGGACTTTGAGGCGGTGAAATCCGATGTGCAAGCGCTGCTGACCGAAAGCCAAGATTGGTGACCTGCAGACTGGGGTCATTATGGCGGCCTGATGATCCGTCTGTCCTGGCACGCGGCGGGAACTTACCGTCTGCAGGACGGCCGCGGCGGCGCCGGCTCAGGCAACATCCGCTTTGCACCTTTGAACTCCTGGCCGGACAACGCCAGCCTCGATAAGGCCAGGCGTCTTCTTTGGCCAGTTAAGAAGAAGTATGGCAATGCCCTGTCCTGGGCGGACCTCATCGTCCTTGCGGGCACAATGGCCCTTGAGGACATGGGTTTGAAAACTTTCGGCTTCGGCTTTGGCCGCGAGGACATCTGGGGACCGGAAACCGATGTCTACTGGGGATCGGAACAAGAGTGGCTTGCACCGTCTGAAAACCGCTATGGCGACCTTGAAGACGCATCCACCTTGGAAAACCCCCTGGCTGCGGTTCACATGGGATTGATCTACGTGAACCCGGAAGGGGTCAACGGCTCGCCCGATCCGGCCAAAACCGCGCTTCACGTGCGCGAGACCTTCGGCCGCATGGCAATGAACGACGAAGAAACCGCCGCACTGACCTGTGGCGGCCACACCGTCGGCAAGGCGCATGGCGCAATTTCGCAGGAAAATATCGGCGTTGAGCCTGAAGCCACCGGTGTTGAAGCACAGGGCCTTGGCTGGGCGAACCCGGACCAAGACGCAACCCCCGCGAAGGCCTTTACATCCGGCATCGAAGGGGCCTGAACCAAAGATCCGACCAAGTTCGACATGGGCTACTTTGACTATCTCGTTGGCTATGAATGGGAGTTGAAAAAATCTCCCGCCGGCGCGTTCCAATGGGAGCCTGTCGACATGCCCGAAGAGGAAAAGCCGATTGATGCGGCAGATCCCTCCATCCGGCGTAACCCGGTGATGACCGACGCCGACATGGCGATGAAAGTCGACCCGATCTACAATGAAATCTGCCAGAAATTCAAAGCTGACCCTGACTATTTCGCCGACACGTTCGCGCGGGCCTGGTTCAAGCTCACGCACCGCGACATGGGACCGCGGGCCAACTATCTGGGCCCGGATGTTCCAGGCGAAGTACTGATCTGGCAGGATCCGGTCCCGGCCGGCAACACCGGTTACGACGTGGACGCCGTCAAAGCCAAGATCGCCGGCAGCGGCCTGACCTCAGCAGAATTGATCGCAACCGCGTGGGACAGCGCACGGACCTACCGCGGTTCGGACATGCGCGGCGGCGCAAATGGCGCACGCATCCGCCTTGCGCCGCAAAAGGACTGGGCCGGCAATGAACCTGATCGTTTGGCCAAGGTGCTGGGCGTTCTTGAACCCATTGCCGCCGACGCAGGGGCATCCATTGCCGATGTGATTGTTCTGGCCGGCAATGTGGGCCTGGAACAGGCGATTGAGGCGGCCGGCCAGAAAGCGGACGTGCCATTCACTCCAGGCCGCGGCGACGCCGATGCCGCGCAAACCGACGCTGAGAGTTTCGATTATCTTGAGCCTCTGGCAGACGGTTTCCGCAATTGGCAAAAGGAGGCCTATGCCGTTTCCGCAGAAGAAATGATGCTCGACCGGGCGCAGCTTCTGAGTCTTACGGCCGCGGAAATGACCGTTCTGCTGGGCGGCATGCGCGTGCTGGGCGTCAACCACGATAGCAGCAAGCATGGCGTCTTCACCGATCGCGAAGGGGCCTTGACCACGGACTTCTTCGTCAACCTGACGGACATGGCCAACAGCTGGCACCCTGTGGAAGAAAGCGGGACGTACGAGATCCGCGACCGCAAGTCGGGCGATGTGAAGTGGACGGCCACGAGCGCTGATCTGGTGTTTGGGTCAAACTCGATCCTGCGGGCCTATGCGGAAGTGTACGCCCAGGATGACAATCATGGGAAGTTCGTGCGCGACTTCGTGGCGGCGTGGACCAAAGTCATGAACGCCGACCGTTTCGACCTGGCAGCCTGATACACCGGTCTGGGCGGTTTGAAAGCCGCCCAGATCGATGTCCGCTTTGAGCGTAAGCAGGCATCACCGCCTCCTCAGCCTTTGCCCATCGCCCCCTTCAAGAATTCCCCCAAAAGATCAAACACCAACCGAATGCGCCGGCTTGTGTGAAGCTCGCGGTGGGCCGTGAGCCAGACCGGGAAGACAAAGGGATCCATCTGGGGCAACACCCGCTCCATCTCGGGGCTCATGGCGGCCACCTCATCGGACATGATAATGATGCCCAGCCCACTCTTGGCCATCTCCCAGGCGACCACAGCGCTTTCAGATCCCAAGCGATAGTTCTCCTCGGTAAGGCCCAGACCGTAAGGATTCAGCAATTCGAGCATGCGGGCATTGTCGCCGAAACCGATGAAGTCATGCGCCTTCATCTCCGAAATTGCCGCCGGTCGGCCACGGCGGTCCAGGTAAGACGAAGAGCCGTAAAAATGTGCTGTCGCATCAGCCACCAACTTGGCAATCAGGTCCGGCTGCTCCGGGCGCACATGGCGGATGGCAATGTCGGCCTCCCGGCTCTGCAGGTCTCGGATATCGTTGGCGGCCACAATCTCAAAGTCCACCAGCGGTGCCCGGGTGCGCAGCTGTGCCATAACAGGTGGCAAGATGAGAGCGGACATCACATCGGACGCTGTGATGCGCACCTTGCCGTCAATGGCTTGAGACTGGCCAGAGGCGGTAAGCGAGACACGGCTGGCGGCCTCGAACATGACGCGCACATGGTCGGCCAGCTCTAGCCCCGAGGGGGTGAGCACCAACGATTTTCCCACCCGTTCAAACAGCACCACATCCAGCGCAGCCTCGAGCGCGGCGACCTGACGACCAAGGGTGGGTTGGGTTACGCCCAGCGCCCGGGCGCCAGCGGACAAGGAGCCTTCCTCAACCGTGGCCAAAAAGGCCCGGGCCTGATTCCAATCAAAGGAGACGGAATTCCAATTCATGCATATTTGTATATCTGTCAAACGTATTTCGGCAATTCATATTTGAAAAATGCATATATATCTCTCCGGTCAAAGGAGACACATCGATGCAAAATGCCGCCAGTTTCTGGAACAAGGCCGCTCAGAAATACGCCAAGTCCGAGATTTCGGACATGGACGCCTACACGTACACCTTGGGTCGGACCCGGAGTTACCTATCATCCAACGATCAAGTGCTGGAGCTAGGCTGCGGAACCGGTTCAACCGCCCTTCTGCTGGCAGGGAACGTAGGTCATATCACCGCCAGTGACCTGTCGGAAAACATGCTCAAGGTGGGCACGGAAAAAGCGGCCGGTCAGGAAATTTCGAACGTGACGTTTGTGCAGTCAGATGTGATGGGCAGCGCCATTGGCGAGGGGCCCTATGATGCGGTCATGGCTTTCAACCTTCTGCATCTGCTGGAGGATCCCAAGGGGGCGATCCAGCGGGTTGGCGGATTGCTGAAGCCAGGTGGACTGTTCATCTCCAAAACCGTGTGCACCCCGGGGGCCGGTTTGCCCTTTAAGTTCTGGCTCATCTTGATGGTTCTGCCCATTATGCAATGGCTCGGCAAGGCGCCGTATGTGAACTTCATGGAGATCGAAGAGCTTGAGGCGATGATCCGCGCGGAAGGCTTTGAGATCATGGAAGCGGGCAACTATCCCGCCGCACCGCCCAGCCGGTACATCGTGGCCAAGAGGCTCTAGAACACGAACCGGAAATTGCTAGGCGCCTACACAATGTGGCGAGGCAGTGATGACTGACATTCCGGCAGAAGGGCATGATACCCCGGAATTGCGCCGCAATGGCTGGCAATCAGAGACGAAGTCTGAACGGCTTGAATGCTGAGGCCCCGCGTGGATTGACTCCCAACACCGGCGGCGCAGACAACCTTGCTGCCGCCTGGCTGCCCATGGCCGTGAACTGGCCTTCACGCCAAGTCCCTGGAACCTCTTCATGCTGGCGCCGGTGATCGACAACCGGCGCATCGAATAGTTTGCCCAACCGCAAAACCCGGCGACTATGTGGAGATTGTCGCGGAAACAGACTGCCTGATGGCGTTCTCCGCCTGCCCGGACGATGTCTATCCGATCAATGGTGGCGACGGGAAGCCGCGCGATGCCCACGTGGAGATCTTCGACCCTGAAGACTGAGCGCCATTGCCCTCAGTTCGAAGCTTTTTTCTTTGCCGCGGTTTGGGCCTTCGGATCGTAGTCATAGTGCCAGGGCTCATCGGGGTTTTTGAGCGGGCCGCTGAAGGAGGGGCCGGCGGCCTCAATGCTGGCTTTCAGCTTCTCGTCCCACTTTTCCGCGCGCCACACCTCTTTGACGGAACGGGCGCTGGTGCCGGCAAAGATCCTGCCGTCCTTTTTCAGCTGAAAGTCGATCGCACGCGCCTGGCCATGGCGGGAAAGCCCAGGGGCTGCCAACCGGGCACGCCGAGATGGCCTGAAGCCCTTGAGCCAGCGCCAAAACGACTTGGGCGCCCCATTGGCCGGAGCTTCTTCTTCGCTGCCGAATTTTTCCATCCAGACCTCCAGGATCTCTTTGCCCGCGGCGCCGACGGACCGGTTGGCATTCCAATTTTTGATCTGGAGATCGAGGCTCCTCACTTTGGTTCTTGCGTAAATTTCAAATCCGGGATTGGCGGCGGCAAAATGAGCGGCAATCTCCCCAACCTCCGAGAGCAACGCTTCTTGTTCAGCAGAGCCGTGGAACGCCTTGATTTCCGTTTCCGTCCAGCTCCACCGTTTGACCAAGGGTGATCTGGACCGCGCATAGCTGCGCAGGGCGAGAAGCCGGCGTCCCAGGTCTGGTATTTGATCGAGCGCATCCTTGGCCGGAGACGGCGCAAGCTCGGCGAAGATGGCCTCAAGCGGGCTGTCCTCCTCAGCGCGCACCACGGTGCTGAGGCCAAGCACGAGAACTGCGGTCAAAAGCAGAGGCATTAGGCACAATGCTTTGCGCATTCGGGTCGGCTCCTGTCTATTTGGCCAGCTTCGCAAAAAAGACCGATAGGGATTTACAATCCCACTGGCAAGGTCCTTACTCTCCAGCGAATTTCTTGGGAGGTTTCTTTGCGTATTCCCATCGTCCCCGCCGCGCTGCTCTTCGCCGCCTCCTCAGTCCAAGCTGCGCCAAACTGCGCGCCGTTCAAGGCAGAGGTCCTGTTCCATTGCAAGATCCAAGGGTCCAGCCGGGAGATCACGATCTGCGACATGCCGAACAAACAGTACCTCTACCAATACGGCAAGCCCGGAAAGACGCCGGAACTGCAAATCCAGAGCAGCCAGAAAGACGTGGTCTACACCCCTTGGAACGGCGTGGGCAGCGCCATTTGGGCCCGGCTCGGCTTCCGCAACAAGGGCTATTTGTACGATGTGGGCCGCAGCATCCAGAAAGGCGGAGCCTCTCCGCCTGAGGGGTACCTGGACATCTACGAGCCCGGCAACGACACGCCGATCGCCACCAAGCAGTGCCAGACCGGCACAGTGCAGGGCGACCTTGACAGCCTGTGGGACCGGTTCAACTGACTTAAAGCCGGGGTCCATCCGTTTGACTGCCAATGGACGTTGAGGGCAAAGGTTCCACAACCGGCCGCACGCCTGAGTACATGAAAATAGTCCTTGACATGAATGGTTGTGTTCTCTATATGTTCCCCACTGCCGTGTACCGGGGGCGTGTCTAGACCGTCATTCACGTGACATGTGCAGATGATGCTTGAGAGAGACCCGGCAAGACACGTTGGGAAAGCCTCAAGGGTCACCGTTGAGGCCCCGCGGGGTGTAGGTTCGGGCAACCGTCCCGCGCGCCTTAAGTGGCAAGTGGTCACTCACATGTTG
>JAAEUE010000123.1 GCA_024227565.1 Alphaproteobacteria bacterium | reverse complement strand
GCGCGGACGCGAGATCGTGCTCGATATGCGGCGCGGAAACTGCCTCGCCTGCCATAGCGTGCCAAATGAACCGGAAGAACAGGTTCAGGGCAACCTTGGCCCAGCGCTCGCCGGTGTTGCGCAGCGGCTTTCAATCGCAAGTCTACGCTTGCGCTTGGTGGACAGCACGAAAATTAGTCCAAACAGCATCATGCCGGCCTACTACCGAGTGGACAACCTCAACCGCGTGGCCGCGGAGTACCTTGGGCGCCCGGTGCTGAACGCACTGGAGATCGAAGACGTTATCGCTTACTTGCAAACACTGGATGTTCGCTGACAGGAGGGCTCATCGATGAGTGAATCTGAACAGTTGGAACAAGGTAGCATTGATTTGCTGGGCATCGACCGCCGCCAGTTTATAGCACATGCCCTCGCGCTGGCCGCAATGCCGATTGTGGCGCATGCCGCACCGGAAATACCTGAATCTACGCAAGCAGCCATTGAGGCACTGACTGGTGGCGCGAGGGTCTCAGCGGGGCGGGTGATATTGACCATGCCAAAGCTTGCAGAAAACGGACGCTCTGTACCGCTCACGCTTGAAGTGGAAAGCCCCATGACCATGACCGACTATGTCCGCTCGGTACATGTTTTTGCAGGTAAGAACCCCATCCCAACTGTGGCGCGCTTTCACTTTGGCCCTTATTCCGGCGCAGCCTATGTGAAAACACGCGTACGCCTGGCTGACACGCAACAGGTTGTGGCGCTTGCCGAAATGAGTGACGGCAGCGTCTGGACCGGGCAGACGCGCGGGGTGGTAACGCTCGGCGGCTGTTTGGATCCGGTGCTGTGAGCCTGTAGCCGCCATGCAGAAAGCGCTCATCCGGGTGCCGCGGGAAGCACAGGCAGGCGAGGTCATCACCGTGAAGGTGCTTATGCGTCACCCGATGGAATCCGG
>JAAEUE010000122.1 GCA_024227565.1 Alphaproteobacteria bacterium | reverse complement strand
CGGGGGGAGCCAGCGATAGGATCAGCGCGAGGTTAAGCGCCTTGTTGTTCAAGGCCAGGATCAGCGCCGGTATGAGAAAAAGCGCCGTGATCACGCAGAAGATCATCAAAAAACCCATCGCCATGCCGCGCCCGGCTGCGTCTATCCCCGGCGAGTCCGGCCAGGCCATCATCAGGATCAGGAATGCGGCCTGTGCAGCGGCGATGATGTAAATGGCTTTGCGCATTTGGGCTCCCTGTACAATTGAACATCAGGTGTTCGGCCTCTGTCAAGCCGTGAGCGCGGAGCGTTGGAACGGTGCGGCTGGCTGGTCCGTGGACGTTTTAATGCGGGACAGATGGCACCGCGGCCACCCTCGGGGCCGGGCGCGCTCCAACAAGCGATCAGCATTCACGGCCAGTTGCGAAGGTTCGTTGAAGCAATTTCAAGACTGATTTTCTCTCAAGCAGCCATTAACGGTCGGCTGCAATATTGCCAACCAAATGGCAGCAGAGCGGACAAATTACCACCCTGCTCAATGAGGCCGATGGCGACTAATGTAGCAAAGCAGCTATTCATTCCCTAGGCGCCAAAGCAATGG
>JAAEUE010000121.1 GCA_024227565.1 Alphaproteobacteria bacterium | reverse complement strand
GGCGATAAGCATCTTTGATCTCACCGCTACCGTGATGCTTGACGACCCCAAACAGGGATTCTATGGGATCGGAGCTGATCGGCAGCCCGGTGTCGGCAACGCCGAGGGTTTGCGCGAGGTGTAACTGTGCGGTGAGCCCGTCAGTGAAGCCAAGGCGCACCGTTGAGGTGTGAGGGATGACCTCAATGAGTGCTTTACATTGCGCCACACTCGTGTGGCTCAGTCCCTGGGTCTTGAGTAGTTTCTGACAGGCCAGCAGCGGGGTGGCATCGCGCAGGAAATGATCGATGAAGTCGTTACAAGCGGGCAATTGATCCAGGCTGGCGCGCAGTTTTGCGGTGAGTGATTCAGCCGCGTCGTGCTCCACGGGGGCGTGTTTGAGCAATTGCTCAGCCCAGCGCACCAGACGATGTAGATTCATGAAGCGGGCTTTGCTCGATACCTTGGGCGGAGCCAGACAGGCCAGTACCGTTTGTTTGAGTTTTTGCGAGACTTTACCACAAGCCGAGAGGAAGGTATTGAACAGCGGGTGCTGGCCATACTCATGCTTCAAGAGGTTGGCGATCACATGCGAGATATCGGCCATGCAGGGGCTGGGCCAGCCACGCTCGCCTAACAGCCGGGCCGCTTTGCCCAGATCAGCCCCACCATCTTTGAGAAACCCCGCCGGACGACCCAACACCGCGATCACCCGCTGCAGCAGTGCAGCGATGGTTTCACCGGTCCATGTGGGCGCTACCGCCACCGCCACACAGTGCACGTTGTGCAGCGATGGGGCACCGGAGTTGTGCGTGTGATGACGCACATCCAACGCCAATACCGCTAGAATCTTACCGGCTCCCAAGGCGATGCTGATATCGAGCAACCACAGACAGCCATTGGAAAACCGATCACCACCCTCGCCTGCACCCGCATTCGCCACCGGGCCGACCTGCGCCATACGGCTAATCGACAGCCGCGTGACCCAGTGAATAATCGTTTGAGGGCACGGGGCTTTAGCCAGTCCAAGCTCAGCACTCAAAACCCCAAGCACGCGCGACACCGCGCGAAACCCAATCCGCGCGACCAGAAACAATTGCAGCGCCAGCCACACCACATCAACCTTGCCACCCACCGCGGGCAGCCGCTCTTGCTCAGCCTTCTG
>JAAEUE010000120.1 GCA_024227565.1 Alphaproteobacteria bacterium | reverse complement strand
TGCCAATACCGCCAACTCAGCCCCACCCCCAAACCTCAAACCCCACCCGGTCTGATCGAATCCGGCAGGTTCACCCCTTCCTCCTTCACCATCTTCGCCAGATAATCCGTTAGGGTCTTGCCTTTGGCATGCACAAATTGCTCACCGGTCGCTTCCAGCTCGCCTATACGATCAATACGAAACGAGCGGAAGTCGTTTCGCTTGCGGCACCAGGCAACTAAAGTCCAGACTTTGCCCCAGTAATACAGCCCCAGAGGCTCGATGGCGCGGGTGGTTTGGTCTTTTGCGGCGTCGGAATAGGTTATGTTCAGTAATGTGCGGGCGTTGATGGCGGCGTCCAGCAGGTCCAGTCTCTGGCGCAGTTTTTCCGGCATCTGGAAATCCATGGCGTAGACCGGGGTCTGGGTGAGGCTGCCCTGGGCTTCGCGCGGTAGCACCGCCTCGATCTTGACCAGGGCCTCTTCGGCGGCAAGCGCCATTTTGACGCCGCCCCAGGCGCGCACTATGCGCGCGCCGATCACCAGGGCGGCCATTTCATCACGGTTGAACATCAGCGGTGGCAGATCATAACCCTGGCGCAACAGGTAGCCGACGCCGGCCTCACCGTCGATGGGTACGCCGGAACCCTGCAGGTCGGCGATATCGCGGTAAATTGTGCGTTCGGATACTTCAAGACGTTC
>JAAEUE010000119.1 GCA_024227565.1 Alphaproteobacteria bacterium | reverse complement strand
GTATGGGCCATGGAACAGATCATGGTCACGATACAAGGCCGGCGATTCAGTCCCGATATCGGCCTGATCGAGAAGCTGCTGGCGGACAATCCCGCTTGGGGGCGTAGTCGGCTTTCGCTCAAGCTCTGCGAGTTGTGGGACTGGCGCGCCCCCAATGGCCAGCTCAAGGACATGGCGTGCCGGAACCTGCTGTTGCGGTTGGAGAAAACCGAACACATCACCCTGCCTGCGCGCCAACGCAAATCCCCCAACGGGTACCGCAACCGCTCCCCGGTATGGGTGCCCCACCGCACCGAGCCCATTGCAGGCGCACTGACGGATCTGACACCGCTGCGGATCACCCGTGTGATCAATGGTAGCGAGCAGGACCGACTGTTTCGCTGCCTGCTGTGCGCCTACCACTATCTTGGCTTCGCAAACACGGCGGGCGAGAACATGAAGTACCTCGTCCACAGCCGGGACGGACGGCCACTGGCCTGCCTGGTGTTCGCCGCCGCGGCCTGGAAGTGTGGCGCGCGCGATGCCTGGATCGGTTGGAGTACGCCGGTGCGCGCGCACAACCTGCACTATGTGGTGAACAACTCGCGCTTTGTCGTCCTGCCCTGGGTCAAAGTTGCGCACTTGGCCAGTCATCTGCTGTCACGCATTGCGCGACTCATCCAAGCCGATTGGCTGGCCAAGTATGCCCACCCCCTCTATTGCCTGGAGACCTTCGTGGATCGCAGCCGTTATCGCGGTGTGTGCTATCGGGCCGCCAACTGGCGCTGGGTCGGTCAAAGCGCAGGACGCGGGCGAAATGACCGCCATCATCGCCTGAGCGTCCCGGCGAAAGACATTTACCTCCATCCCCTGGCCCGGGATTTCCGGCTCCGGTTGTGTGATGACACCTGAGCAGGCGCAGGCGATCTATTTTGCGGGGTGCGATGCCGTCGTCACGCACCTGTGCACGTTGGATGCGCAAGTGACGGCAGTGCAGCAGCAGAACCAGGCGTTGCAACACAAGATCGCCCTGCTGTCGAAGGACTCGTCCAATTCCAGTAAACGCCCCTCTTCGGACGATATCACCAAGCCCAAAGGCGGCAAGAACAACCGGGGGGCGGACGCAAAGAATGGCAAGATCGGCGCACAACCGGGCCATGAGCGCCATACGCGCCCACCCTATCCACCCGAGGCCATCGATCACACCCATTCGTACGAATTGACCTGCTGCCCGTGCTGTCACACCCCGGACATCCTGTTGCTCGAAGATCAGCCGCCGCGCGTGATTCAGCAGGCCGAGATCAAAGAGGTCGTGGTGCACGAAGAGCACCTCGCCCATGCCTATTGGTGCGAGAGCTGCGGGCAAATCCATTAT
>JAAEUE010000118.1 GCA_024227565.1 Alphaproteobacteria bacterium | reverse complement strand
GGGTCACTTTTGACCATCTCCCGGCCCTTCAGCATACGGAGAAAGTACCTCTAAAAGCGGAAGCTGAGGCTCTAAACGTCCGGATTAACCCCAACAATCACCGTGATCCACGACCGCTCTGCAAGGGCGTTTTGTGCCATTAGTCGCCGCAAGGTGGAGTGGCTCATTGCACAATTTGCCCATTGACCCGCCAAAATTAGCCAATGCAGGACAGCTTATCGACAGGCACGCTCCGCAATGAGCGTGGCGTTCCCGATCAAGGCATTTCAAGCCTTGGGACAGTGGCGGCGAAAACATCAACTTGCGCCCCTTAATATCCGGCGCCATTCATTCAACAGACTGCAGAGCTCCTCTGCGCTCAGACCGTACGTACCAGAGAGGCCGTCATCCTCGCCGGTACGCTTCTTGCTCATTTCAGCGAGCCAACCGCTGAGCCCAGACGAAAACACAACACCATTAAGTTTCATGGTGAGTGGCCAATAGCCTGCATATCCGTAGGTGCAGACTTTGAACTCGCTACAATCGTCCCAACTGACAAATCGTTTTTTGAATAGCTTCGTGATTGTAATTCCTGCGCGATCAAGCTTGAGGCTTGAAGATCCGGGAATGAGTTGAACGGTTGCAATCAAAATACCAACAGACCAGAAAGCGGTCGAAGCCCAGTACCCCCACACCCCGAATTTCATATCGGTTCCAAGGAGTTGCGTCCCGATCAAGAACAGAGCCGCGCAAAGCCAGGTCCACATCCATTTTCTTGCGTCGCGCTTCAGTAATATAACTTTGTTGTCGTCTTTAAAGTTTCTCATTGCCTATACGGTGCTCGCAAACAGGTGGAGCTAGTTACCCAAGCCCACAATCTTGACCTGCGGCCAGTTTCAGGTAAGCATTCTTGTATGCATTTCAGCGAATTTAATCTCTTGGAGCTATTTGGAACATCAGTTTTTGGGATCAGTTTGCTAGTTGTTATGTTCCTAGAGCCGTATGTGCATCGTCTTTGCAAGCCCCATCCAACACGTCCAGCCAACTACTTCGTACCCGTGCCCGATCTAATTGCGCTTCGCCTCTCACAGAATCCAGAAAGATATTTGACTGAGTACGGATTGAAAATTTACAGACGCCAAAATATTGCTCTGTGGTTTGGCGTCCTCGGTTGGGTGCTTGCTATCTTGGGCCAGTTTTTCTGAACCGCAATCGACTGAGTTTCCGCTGTTGCGTTAGATCCCAGAATGCAGGCGTTTCCGACGCAACTTTCGTTCTCGCCTTCGCTTTCTGAAGCGCAGACAGTCATTTGACCCCGACCACTCGTAGCGCATTTCCACCCTTTGAATTGAGAGGCCGAGAGTCGCATTTGGGTCATTTTCTACCGTCTCTGCGGCGTGGCACCTACGGAGAAACTCGCATCGAAAGCGGAAGTTGCCCTAGTTCCTGTTGGGTGCAAGGCGCTTCGACGTCTTCTTGCTGTGGCGGCCAAACACAACCGCGCCTCCGGCCTGCCGGGTTGCCCGATTGATCAGCGGAAGGCGCCTGATCCGCTTGCGCTCGCGCTTGTCGTACCTCCGGTTCAGGCGGTTACACCGCAAGCGTTCCTCAAGCATAATGATGGTGACTTCGATCTTCGCATTCTTGCAGCCCTTCTTGCGCAAGTGGGCGCGGGCTTTCTTGTCGATCTTCCGGGCACAAGACAGATAGATGGATTTGTGCCGCGCCTCATGGGCCCGAATGTATTTGTCAAAGCTGCGCCAGACGGCCCGCACGGCCTTGTGTTTGCGCGATGCCTTGGACAGGCGCGGCAGCCGGGTTGTGATCTCAGCCTTGCTGGAATATCTGCAGCCACGTTTGCCTCTGGGCTTCACCGTCTGCGAGATATTGGCTTGTGTAGTGGCCATGGCAACGCCGGTTTGCCCGCCGGCGCCGTTCCGCAGGATGCTGCGCAATACGGCTGATGGTGTTGAGCCGCTCACGGTGAAGTAGATCGTCTTGCTCGAGATTTTGGGGGCGGCCATTGCACTGCCCGTCGGCGCGAGCGCGAACATAGCCGCGGTGAAACACACCACAAGCAAATGCCGCAACTTCAAAACCGCTGGTACCACGCCCAAACCCCGAGACAATTCCATGCTAGATTACCCGAAACTGTGCGCCAGCGGTTCAAAAGATGCAACCGCCCTAGCTGGGAAACCAAAGCCGGACGCCCAGTCCGCCGCGAGGGGATGCCTCCAACTCCAATTTGCCTTTGTGGCGTTCAACGATATCGCTGACAATGGTAAGTCCCAGTCCCGATCCTGCGCCGCTCTCATCCAACCTTACCCCCTGTTGTAGAATGCGCACGCGATCTTCCGGCGCAACGCCTGGACCGTCATCGTCGACAGTGATCGTGATACCTTCCGGCGTTTCGGAAATCTTGACCCCAACACTTGCCTGGGACCATTTGCCGGCATTCTCGACAAGGTTTCCAAGCACCTCAAGCTGCTCGGAGCGCGCGAGCGAAATTTTCAATTCGGTGGGTGCATCCAGAGTGAATTGCTTGTCGGCAAAGAGCCGCGTGAGCGCACGTATGACCTCTGCGGCGGTTGACACGACGTCGCTGCGGGCACCAGGCAATCGATCATCGGGCCCGGCGGTAACGAGGCTCAAATGACGGTCTGCGGCTGCGGACACATTTTCCACCGCCTCTTGAGCCAACGCGACGTTAAGCTGGTCTCCGCGCGCGGCCTTTGTTAACTCATTGCGCAAAATCGCCGCCGGTGTTTTTAAGGCATGGGCAAGGTTTGCGGCCTGAACGCGTCCCTTTTCCCGAAGCCGCTCGTTGCGCTCAAGCAGCGTGTTCAGATCGGTCACCAAGGGTTCAATCTCGCTGGGGAACGCACCTTCAATGTGGCCGCTGCCGTTGGAGTGCCGATCGCTGACGGCACGCCGCAACTTGTTCAGAGGGGAGAGAGCGGCCCGAAGCATGAGAATAGCTGCCCCAAGAAGCGCCAGACCCAGGATGGCGGATGAGATGAGCAATGTGCGCTGAAATGCGCGGTAGTCCTCTTCGAGCTCAGATCGGTCCGCAGCGACGGCGAGGGTCCAAGGTCCGTTTTGCGTACCCTCCAGATTTCGGGCCAGGAGGCGCAAGGATTGGCCGTCGGGTCCTGAGGCGTCGATGTGGATCTCGTCTGAGTTTGTAATCTCAAAAACCAGTTCACTGTCCCAAAGTGAACGGGACCGGTAGACCCCGCCCTTTTGCGACACCGCCTGCCAGTAAAGCCCGGAAAATATCCGGTCGAACTTCGGGTTTGCCATGCGGGCATTCGGAGAGCTCGGCGAAGCTGCCAGCGCGGCCGTTAGCAGATCAAGGTGGGCTTCCAGGCGCTGGTCAAATTGACGGGCGGCAGAAGCGCTGTAGACATTCAGAATAACCCAACCGCCCGTACCCAGCGCGAGTGTTATCCACAGAAGAGCCGCAATGCCGGTTCTAAGCGTGAGAGATTTGCCGATCATTGTCCGCTTAATGTGTAGCCGCGCCCTCTTATCGTCCGGATGAAACTCGATCCCAGTTTCTGCCGGAGGCGGGCAATGAAGACTTCCATGGTGTTTGAGTCGCGCTCGTCATGATAGCCGTAAATTTTTTCCGACAGCTCTTCCTTGCTGTGAACCTTTTCGGGGCGCAGCATAAGAGCCGTCAGGAGCTTGAGTTCGTGAGCTGTCAGGGGAAGGGGCTGCTTGGACAGATACGCCCTCCCGGTCTGTAGATTGAGGGTCACCTCATCATGATTCAACGTTGCGGCTGCAACTCCGGCAGATCTGCGGATCAGTGCGCGCATGCGTGCAACCAATTCTTCCATGTGGAAGGGTTTGGCAAGATAGTCATCACCGCCAGCGTTCAGACCGTCTACCCGGTCTTGCCAACTGCCTCGAGCCGTTAGGATCAAAACTGGGGTTGTGATGCCGTCCTCCCGCCACGCCCTCAACACGCTCACGCCATCCATTATCGGCAGGCCCAGATCCAGAACAATGGCATCGTATCGTTCGTTTGCACCCAGAAAGTGCCCGTCTTCGCCATTTACGCTGTGGTCCACCGTGAAGCCTTCCGCATGGAGCTCCGACTGAACCTGTTGGGCCAATGGCAATTCGTCTTCAACCAGCAATACCTTCATTGGCCGCCACCGCCGCCACCGCCGCCGCCACCGCCGCCGCCACCGCCGCCACCGCCGCCGCCACCGCCGCCACCGCCAGGACCACCAGCACCGGGACCACCAGCACCGGGACCACCAGCACCGGGACCGCCTCCGCCGCGACCGCCTCCGCCGATGCCGGCAGCCTGTCCACCCCGTCCACCAGAAGGCGCGGAGCCGGAGCCTTCAGCCCCGAAAGAACGGTCGTGTTTGCGGGTCGAACCTCGTTGTGTCTTGCTAAACAAGCCCTTGATAAAGTCCACCATGTTTGTCGGCTGGCTCCTCTTTTGCCCTGTGCGAGGTGTCATGACCTTCAGCACGGCTGCCGTTCTGCCATTCAGGCGTACCGTAAAGAGGCCGCCCTTGCGGGACCGCAGATAAATATCGACGATCACCTTGTTTTCGCGCCGATACATTTTCGCGTCGAGCAATCGCGCGTCTCTGCCCACTTGCGATCGCGCTTTGGAAAGTAATCTCTGAAATGGAACCGTGACGCCGCTCGCACGCGATTGCCGTGCGAAATCCTGGTCTTGCGCCGCCAACTCAAGTGTTGGCGTCGCAAGCCAGGCCGCAATGACCATCAGCCTCACCAACCCGTTCATACTCATGCAATACCCCATGAACCCAAGAGCTGAACTGAACCTGAACGCTAGATTCAGGTTCCTCTCAGCCGACCGCTCTAGGAGTGCCAAGCATGAGCATTTCAACCAACAATTCAAGGAAGCAGATATGAATAGCTCTTCGCTTGCTCTCGACCCAAATCACAACCTGCGAGCAACACTTCCTCCACCTGCACTCACGAGAGATGCGGCAAAATTCGTAACTAAGGCGGCCGAAAATGTGGGCGGGGTTTTGGCTGTATCAACTGGTCTGTCTTCGGTAGCCATCGGGTATTGGTTCGTGTTCTGGTGCATGAACGGCCTCGACAAGTTCCTGAACCGGTCTGACCTTGGTTTGTTCGCCTGGTACGGCAAGGACCGCATACCGCAGTTCACCGAATATTTTTCGCGTATGGGCGTGCCCTCGGACTACATAGACCCGGTCTTGCATTTCGCAGGCCTTTGGGAACTGATTGTGTGCATGCCGTTTCTCGGAGGCTTGATTTTAGCGTTCGCCTCCCCCTCGGTTCCGCTCTTCAAAACACTGCTGGCAACCGGCTTCGTGCTGTCCGGCCTGACGCTGATTGCCTTCAGCGGATTTGACGTTATCGCCGGCGACCGCGCCGAGCTGAGGGAGCACGGTCTCTATCTGATCTTGCTCATTGTGAGTTGCGTTGTTGCCGTTCCAACCCATTCAGACGCCAAGAAATGGGAAGTTGCGCCTCGTTAGGCGCCGCACAGGCCGAAACAGTTTCACCTGATTGATTTGGCTCGTGTTGCACCCGGGGGATGTCGAGCCCCCCAATGATGTTTCCTGGGTGCATCGTCAGGCCGGAAGCCCACCGTCGATCCCTAGAGTTGGGCTTCCGGCCGTTCAACCAGCAAGATGCGCTCCATTCTGCAAATTATGCCCTAAAGGGCGGCAGCCACCAGAAAACCTTCCTCAATCGCACGCTTTGCATCCAGCTCCGTTGCCAGTTTTGCACCGCCGATCACATGGGGTGCGCGGCCGGAGACCCTCAGTGTTTCCGCCAGCCCATTGACCGGTTCCTGCCCGGCGCAGAGAACCACGCTGTCGCAGGGGATCACACGGTCCTCGCCGCCCACTGACACATGAAGCCCCTCATCGTCGATCCGGCGGTATGCAACGCCTGCAAGCATCTCCACATTCGCCCGCAATAGAACTGAACGATGGACCCAGCCCGTGGTCTTGCCGGGTCCAGATCCCATTCGGCCTTCAGAGCGCTGCAACAACGTTACGTCGTGGCTCGGCGCTCCGGGGCTCGCTTCCCGGTCAATGCCCCAGGTTGTGCGGAACGCCTCGGCATCCAGATGGCTGCCGTGGCCGCGCTCCACCAGATACACAGCCACGTCCACACCAACGCCGCCGACGCCGATAACAGCAACTTTCCGGCCTGGTTCCCTGGCGCCTGAGAGCAATTGCTCATAGGTCATGACCTTGGGGTGGTCGACCCCTTCAATCGGTGGTGTGCGCGGCACCACACCGGTGGCCAGAACAACCTCGTCGAAGTCTGACATCACATCAGCACCAGCCGGCGTGTTCAGTTTGAGCGCGACGCCCAGAGCGTCGAGCCGGTTTTGGAAGTACCGCAAGGTCTCGTTGAACTCTTCCTTGCCGGGGATGTGGCGTGCCAAGAGGAACTGTCCGCCAATCTGGTTGCTGGCCTCAAACAGCGTCACGTGATGGCCACGTTGTGCTGCGGTTTCGGCACAGGACAGCCCTGCGACCCCGGCGCCAACCACCGCCACCTTCTTAGGCTGTGCCGTCGGCAACAGCGCCAGTTCCGTCTCGCGGCAGGCCCGTGGATTGACCAGGCACGTGGCCTCGCGGCCGGCGAAATAATGATCGAGACAGGCCTGGTTGCAGGCAATGCAGGTGTTGATGGCGTCCGCCTCACCATTCTCTGCTTTGCTCACGAACGCCGGATCGGCAAGAAACGGCCTGGCCATGGACACCATGTCGGCCTCGCCGGTGGCAACCAAACCCTCAGCAACTTCCGGCGTATTGATCCGGTTGGTGCTCACAACAGGCACGCTCACATGGCCCATGAGCCGTGCTCCGGCCCAGCTGAACCCTGCTCGGGGAACAGCTTGCGCAATGGTGGGCACCGGTGCTTCGTGCCAGCCCACCCCGGTGTTGAGAATGTCTGCGCCGGCAGCCTCAGCAGCTTTCGCCAAGATGATCACCTCATCGATGGGGCAGCCGCCCTTAACGATGTCCAGCACGGAGATGCGGTACATGATGATGAAGTCCGCATCGGTCGCCGCGCGCACGGCCTTGATGATCTCCAACGGGAACCGCATGCGGTTTTCAAGCGAACCGCCCCATTGGTCTGTGCGTTGATTGGTGCGGGGGGCCAGAAACTGGCTGATGAGGTAGCCCTCAGAGCCCATGATCTCCACACCGTCGTATCCCGCCTCACGGGCGATCGTGGCGCCGTGGGCGAAGTCGGCGATGATCCGCTCGATCTCCGGTTCGGTCAGCTCGCGGGGTTCATTGCGGTGGATGGGCGATTTGAGAGGCGAGGGCGCGACGATCTCGGCGTGATAGCCGTATCGCCCGGCGTGGATCAGCTGCAGGAGAATGCGTCCGCCATGTTCGTGCACTGCGGCTGGCACCGGCTTGTGCAGGTCGGCATCGGAGTCCACCAGGAAGCCGCCTTCGCCCCCGAGGCGGCCTTCAGGGCAGGGTGCAAAGCCACCGGTGACCATCAGGGCGCAGCCATGTTTTGCACGCTCAGCATAATACACCGCGAGCCGGGCCAATCCTTCAGGACCCTTCTCTTCCAGGTTGGTGTGCATGGAGCCCATGATCACCCGGTTGGGCAATGTGTGTGACCCAACGGCGATGGGGGTGAAGAGGCGGGGGTAGGGGGCTGATGTCATGGGGGTGCGCTGGCATTGTTGAACAGAACTGCTTTGATAGGCAGCCGCGCGCCCAAGGTCAATCAGCGCCAGGGCGTTCAGCCGAAGCGTTTCGGGTCAAACGGTGACACGTCAAAGTTCGGCGCCCGGCCTTCTGCCATGTCGGCGATTATGCGGCCGGTTATGCCCGCAAGGGTCAGGCCGATGTGCTGATGGCCGAAGGCGTACAGAATGTTGGCAGACTTAGGCGAGGGGCCGATGGCCGGCAGGGCGTCGGGGAATGTGGGCCGGAACCCGAGCCAATCCTCATCAGGCGTTCCGATGTCGCCGAACATCTCGTGCGCCTTGCGGGCAAGATAGGCGAGCCGGCCCTTTGACTTGGGTTTGGTGAGCCCGGCCAGTTCCACCGTTCCGGCCACTCTGAGGCCAGGGTCCATGGGCACGGCATAGAATCCCGCATCAGCCCAGCCAACCGGCCTGGAAATCAGATGGCCATGATCTTTGTACAGCAGATGGTGACCGCGCTCGGTGTCGAGCGGCGTGCTGGCAGCCCCTGATCCCTTGATGGCTTTGGAGTGTGCACCAGCGGCAACCACAAATTTGCCGGCGCGCACTGTTGAGCCATTGGCGAGGTTGAGGGTTACACCGGCCGGGTCCGCCTCCGTGTTTGTCACGTCCTGCTGCACCCAGGTTCCGCCCATTGCAACGAACTTGGCATGGAGGCGTTCGGTCAGGGCCAGAGGGTCTCGCACATGGCGGGCGCCCTTGTAGAGCAGCCCCTTGTGCAGCGGCATTTGCAACGCAGGTTCCAGGCCGCGAATGTCATCGGCGCTGAGCAGATCGAACGCAACCCCATTGCGCCTGCGTGCCTCGTTGGAGACCTTGGCGCCCTCATACCCGGCCTGTGTCGACCACACGTAGAGGCAGTCGTTGGAGACCATCAGGTCTTCTGCCCCCGCCGCTTCGATCAGCGGATCTAGCCCAGCGTCGGCATGGCTGAGCAAATCTCCCAGGTGATCGGAGATGGTCCTGACCCGGTCCTTGGAGCAGTTGCGCAGGAACGAGATCATCCAGGGCATGTTGGTCAGCGCATGCCGCCAATCAAAACCGAGCGGGCTTTCCTTTGAGAACAGATAGAACGGCAGGCCGGAGACAATGGAGGGACTGTTCACAGGCACGCAGGCATAGGTGGCGATGGTGCCCGCATTGCCAGACGAGGTGCCGGACCCCGGGGCGTTGCCGTCTGCCAGCATCACCTTCAGTCCGCGCATTTGGGCCCACAAGGCGCAAGACACCCCCACGATGCCGGCCCCGGCAATGGCAATATCGAAGTCTGAACCTTGCATCGTTGGAAGGCCACCTGGCTTGGCGAACGCGAAGCATTCGCTTTAGCACGATTGTGCCGATGGGAAATCCATTTCCTTTGGATTGTGTTATAATGCCGTCCCCCAACCGGTATCAGCGAGCGCCCTTTGATGAAGCTTTCCAGAACCTGCCTCAACGTGCGCAATGCTGCCGGATTGTCGAATTTTTACACTGCCGTTCTGGGCATGCGTCAGTTGGGATCTGAAGACAGTCCCGCCTTTGGATATGATGAGGGGCAATGCCTCCTGGAGTTTCATGAGGCCGAACTTCAGCTCTACAAACCTGTGTCTGACGACCTCTATTGGAAGATTGGGATCACGTTGCAAAATCTTGATTCTGCAGTGGAATATCTCAACGCACAAGGCTGGCCGGTGAGTGCGCCGCGGCAGTTCGGCGATATCGGGTATCTCTGCCATCTGCAGGATCCTGAGGGCTTCCAGGTTGAATTGCTGCAACAGGGATTTGAGGGCAATCACAGCTCTCCTGCCGCCTCCGGGCATCCCATCGGCGGGCAGGCCACATTGGCGCATCTAACCCTGAGGGTTGCTGATCTTGAGGCAACGCAAGGCCTGTGTGAGGGCGAACTGGGCATGCGTCTCATGTCGGTTCAGCCGGTGCCTGGGCGCGGCTTCTGCCTCTATTTCTACGGCTGGAACGACGAGCCCCTGCCGGACCCGGATTTGGAAGCGGTGGAGAACCGGGAATGGTTGTGGGCCCGGCCCTACACCCTGCTTGAACTGCAGCATCTGGAGGTGGCCGATCAGGTGACCGCACCCAGGAACGGCGAGGCGGGCTTTGCCGGGTTTGCGTTCGGAGACGACGACCTCACTTATTTGTCAGCGGACCGATTGAGCAAATTCCTTTAAGCGGTTAATCCAACCTGCAAATCACAACGGGAGAGGCTCATGAGCTTAGGCGACATCAAGGCCCTGACATTCGACACCGGCGGCACCATCCTCGATTGGCACTCCGGCTTCAACCATGCGCTCGCCGCCGCCGGCCGGCGCCACGGTGTCGAGAAGGACTGGCCGGCGCTCTCCAACGAGCTGCGCCGCCGCTCCCTCAAAGCCATGCTCAATCTGGGGGAGCACGCGCCTCCAGGCTATAACTTCGACGATGCCCACCGCTTCACCTTAGAAGCGTTGATCCAGGAGAACGGCCTTGAGGCCTTCACGGATGAAGACGTGCGCGCCATTTCCTATGAGGCCGTGCACAACCTCACGTGCTGGCCAGACTTTCCAGATGTGCTGCCGCGCCTCCGCGCAAAATTCACCACCGTGTCGTTCACTATCCTCAGCTACCGGATCATCATCGACACGGCCAAGAAGAACGGCTTGTCGTGGGACGGGGTGTTTTCCTGTGAAGGGATCGGCAAGTACAAGCTGCTGCCTGAATCCTACCAGACGGTGGCCAAGCGCCTGCAGCTCGATGTGAGCCAATGCTGCATGGTGGCGTGCCACAACTTCGATCTGGATGCAGCGCACGCCGTCGGCTTCAAGACCGCTTTCGTGCGCCGGCCCGATGAATGGGGCCAAGAAGGCCCGCCGGATCCAGAACCGAACCCGGCGAACGATATTATCGTCGACACTTTCCCCGAACTGGCCGAGGCGCTGGGCGCCTAATCAGCGTTCCCATACGTAGCCCTCGGGCTTGACCCGAGGGCCCATGCGCAGGCCCTGATGCTCTCGGCAGTGGGGCCTCGGGTCAATCCCGAGGACGGCATTGATAAGGTATCTGCCTTAGTCGCGAGCGGCGATGACGCCGATTTCAACGGTGAACTTGGGCGAGGCCAGCTTCGATTCCACGCAAGCGCGCGCGGGCGTGTTGCCGGGGGAAACCCAGGCATCCCAAACGGCGTTCATTTCGGCAAAATCGCCGATGTCGGCCAGCCAGATGTTGGCAGACAGGAGTTTGGACTTGTCGCTGCCCGCTTCGCCCAGCAGCCGGTCGATGGCCGCCAGAATGTCTGTGGTTTGTTCGGTCACCGATCCGCCTGGAGCGTTCTGCGCCACCTGGCCTGCGGTATAAACCGTGTTGCCGTGAACCACGCATTGGCTCATCCGGTCACCGGGATTGATCCGTTTGATTGTCATCTGAAAATTCCCTGTCATCTTGTGCTTCAAAGAAGCAATTAACTGTGCTCGAACGTTAGCCGGTGCGCCCCCGTGCTGCAACGCCTGTTCGTCCAATCGGCGTGTGATTTTGCGGAAAGTTTGTGCAACATATCGGTTCAAAACTGAAAGCTGGTGCGTACCTATGTTTGAATCCGACCATCGTTTCCCAGCCGATGCTCTCACCCGGTTTGCCAGCCGGTTCCTGTCCGGGATCGGATGCGCTCCGGCGATTGCAACCGAGGTGGCCGAGCATCTGGTGGATGCAGACCTGTGCGGGGTCTATTCCCACGGGATTTTCCGCCTGACCCAATATGCTGACGATGCCAAAGCGGGGCGGTTCAAACCTTCCGGCGAACCTTACCTGACGTCTGCTGAGGGCGGCGCGCCCTTGGTGCTGGGGAAGGAAGGCTTTGGCATTCCGGCCATGCGCCTTGCCACACAGGAGGCGGTCCGCCTGGCGCGCGAGAAAGGCACCGGCACAGTGGGGGTTGCCAACATTCATCACACTGGACGAATGGGCGCCTTTGCGGAAACCGTAGCAAAGCAAGGTTGCCTTGCAATAATGTTCGGCGGCGGCGCCCGGCACGAATGGCCTCAGGTGGCCCCGTTTGGCGGCGCCAAGGGCCGCCTGCCCACCAATCCTTACGCCTTTGCCATTCCTGGTGGAAACCGCGGTCCGGTGGTGCTGGATTTCGCCACCGCCGCAGGGGCAGGGGGAAAGGTCTATGCGGCGCGCGCCTCCGGACGTTCGCTGGCTGAAGGCTTGTGCATTGATGCGGCCGGCAATCCCACCACCCACCCTGAGACTATTTCAACGGGGGCGCCTTGCTGCCCATGGCAGGGCCCAAGGGCTACGGCATGGCCGTGGTGGCCGAATTGCTGGGGGAGGCCGTGTTCGGCGAGGTGATGGACGGCTTGAACTGGATCTGCGTGTGCATCGACCTGAAACGCTTTCGCAACCCCTCGCGCTACAAGGCCGCGGCGGAGGAATGCCTGGCCTCCTTGCGCACCTGCCCGCCTGCGCCGGGCTTTGACGAGGTGGAAGTGCCCGGCGAGCGCGAGAATGCCTTGCGCGAGGAACGCAAGCGCAGCGGCGTTCCCTTAAGCCCCGGCGCCGTTGCAGAGCTTAAGACCTCTGCCGCGGCACTGGGAATTGACAGCGGGGAGCTGATCAGCCCCGCCCGATAAAGGGCATCTTGGTGGCCATGATGGTCATGAACTGCACGTTTGTGGAGAGCGGCAGGTTGGACATGTGCAACACCGCCTCGCCCACTTCATCAGCCAGCATACGCGGCTCAGGTGCGATTGAGCCGTCGGCCTGCGGAACCCCCTCCACCATGCGCTCTGTCATGGGCGTGGCGGCATTGCCGATGTCGATTTGGCCGCAGGCGATGTCGAAGGGCCGCCCGTCCAGCGAGATGGTGCGGGTGAGGCCGGTGATGGCGTGCTTGGTGGCGGTGTAGGCCGCTGAGCCGGGGCGTGGCACTTGCGATGACATCGAGCCATTGTTGATGATGCGGCCGCCTTGGGGCGATTGGGCCCGCATCATGGCGAAGGCTTCACGGGCACACAGGAACGATCCGGTGAGGTTCACATCCACAACCATCTGCCATTGCTCCGGCGTCATCTCATCAATGGTCAGCGGCGGCGTTCCGGCACCGGCATTGTTGAACAATACATCGAGGCGCCCGAACTTGGCTTTGGTGGCGGCAAACAGGTCAGCCACCGCGCCCGCATCGCCCACATCACAGGTGTGGATCAGAACCTTGTCGTCGCCCGCGCCGGCCAATGCGGCGGTCTCCTCCAACGGTTCCTTGCGGCGTCCGGTGAGCACGACGGAATATCCGTTCTTCAGGAATGCATCTGCGGTTGCCCGCCCGACCCCGGTGCCTGCACCGGTTACCAACGCAACTTTGCCTTCGTTTGCCATCAAGCCGTCTCTTCCTTGTTAGGTCTGGAGTTATATCGGACTGGGTCGCCCGCGCTTTAATAGGCTGGTTTTGCCGTTCATCTCAAGCAGAGCCCGCGTCGCCACCGCAAGAATGACCAAACTCCCGCCCGCCAGAGCCCAATGGCTTGGCGTTTCGCGCACCACGATCCATACCCACAACGGACTGAGGGCGAACTCCAAGAGCATGAACAAGGTGAGCTCGCCGGCCACCAAATGCCGCGATGCGATAATGAAGAGACAATTGCCGATGCCCGATAGGGCGCCGCCCCAGATGATGCACATTGCAATGTCCCACCAGGAGATGGTCAGATCGTCATATCGAAGCGCCAGGGAGATCACCACGATAGCCACCGCGGAAATGAGCAAGGCCGGCATCATGTCGATGTGCCGGTTGCGGCGCACGATCACGGCAAATCCGGAAAAGCCCAGAGCTGTGATCAAGGCCATCAGATTGCCGTAGATCGATCCCAATCCGATGCCATCCATCACCATCAGGGCAACGCCTACAGCTGCAGCGCACATGGTTATTACCGTGAGCATGGTGAGATTCTCGCGCAGGAACACCCATGCCAGCGCCGCTGTCAGGAAGGGAATCGATGCCAGTGTAAACATGGTGTTGGCCACCGTAGTGTGGGCGAGCGCTTGCATGAAGGCGATGCCGGCGACCATCAGGCACAAGCTGGCCAAAACTCCGCTCCAGCCCACCTTGCGGAAATCACGCACCGTACTGGCTCGGTGGTTGTAGGCGAACACCAGGCCAAACGTCACGCACAAGGACAATGAACGGTAGAAGTTGATCTGGGTGGGATCGGCGTCTTCCATCAAGCGCGAAATGAGCCCGCCAAAACTGATAACCACAGAGCTGACAATCATCAGGGCCATGGCAAAGCCGCGGCGGGCAGGAGCTTCGCGCTGGGCAGGAGGGGGGATGCGCATGCCGGAGACAAATACGAGGGAGTGGACCATTCCGCCCTGCTCCTCAAGCCATGGCCACAAGCACCCGGCGGGCGCCGGTGAAGGGCTTGCGCCCGTGCATGGCCATAATGTTGTCGATCACCATCAGGTCTCCAGGCTGCCAGTCAAACAGCACTTCGCAGGCTGCTGAGACCTCGCGCACGTGCATCAGGTCGGCGACCTCAATCTCGCTGTCATCTCCAAAGGTGACGTGATTGCCGAGGCTCTCGGTGCCTGCGGTGCTCGTGCCCTTCTCCGCATCTGGTGACCCGGGGACGGTGTCCTTCACGCTCGCGATATCGCGGTGCCACTGATCTGCCTGATTGTGCCAACAGGCCTCGCCGGTCGCTGGGTGCTCCAGAATGGCCGGGTGCGTGGCGGCTGTGCGGATCCCAAGATCCGTCCACTCAAAGCTCATGTTTGAAGCTCGAAGGTAGGCCTCCGCTGCGCCCCGGTCGCTTGTCTCAAAGGTTTCCTGCCAGCTCTTTCCCGGACCAGGCTCGCCGTCGCCGTCCCACAGGTGTTGGAGGTAGGTGACGCCCCGGGCGGAAAACCGCTCTCTCACTTCGCGGTCCAGCCTGGTGCAAATCCGCCGCCCATCGGCCACATGGGTTTGGCCCCCGGTTTCCGGCGCAACCATGCAGCCGAAGAACACCCGGCCTGGAGACCATCCCGCGTAGGAGAGCTCGTTGTGCAGCAAGACTTCCGAGCCGGCCGGATACTCCGTGGAGGTGTAGACCTGATCATCCACGTTCTGGCGCGGCGAATCTCCGCCCACGTAGTTGCGGAGCTCAGGCGATATGGCAGCGCAGGCAGAACGGAACCCGGCGGCCGTGGTGATGCCGAACCCACGCAGAAGCACCACGCCGGACCGATTGAGCCAGGCGGCAATGGCCGGGCGGTTGTCCGCCGCCCAGGCGCACAGATCGCCCACCCCGTTGCCTGCGGTCATCAACAGGGGGAGAGACTTGTCGCTATACAGCGGTTGGGCCTCTGTCATTGGTGGAAGCTTTCGCAGCGTCGATCAGGCGATGAGCTTATCGCTGCGGCGGCAAATAGGGCAAGCGGCAATTGACGCTCTTTCCTCCCCTCTGCTCGCCTATCCCGTGCGCCTGCTTACCTGCCCCGCACCCTTGCGAAAGCAGGGGCCCATAGCTCTGTGTGTGCTGCTTGCCCTGAAGGGTGGATCCCTGCTTTCGCAGGGATGCGGGGGATTGGGAGGCGACTGTGGATACGCCGTTCCCCTTCCGTCATGCCTGCGCAGGCAGGCATCCAGAGCCGCTCGCTCAGAAGCTTCCGCCCTGCCTTCGCGGGGAGGACGGTGTGGTTGCTGGGACGACGGTGCAGCAGCCGACAGGGGGTGACGGTTCGCATGGATCGAGCTAGATTTCCCCTCCCACCCATCGCGAGAGCCGCTCCATGTCGCAAACCCTTCCCAACCTCTTCAGTCCCATCACACTTGGGGAACTGAAGATTCGAAACCGCGTTCTGTCCACAGGCCACATGACCGGCATGGTCTCGGCGGGTGTGCCCACATCGGCATTCGGCGACTATCACGAGGCCCGGGCGGCAGGCGGGTGCGGGCTGATCATCACCGAATCCGCCGCCGTTCACACCACCTCCAACGCCTACAACATTCAACTCACCAACCCGGCCGTGATCGACTTTCTCGGCGATGCCGCAAGCCGGGTGAAGCGCCACGGCTGCGCCATCTTCGGCCAGCTTGGGCACGGCGGCCGCGAAACCCATTCGGGCACCGACGGCTCGCGCCCGGTCGCCTTCGGCCCCTCTGCCATCGCCACCGAGCGCTTTCACGTGATGCCCCGGGAAATGTCGAAGGCCATGATCGGCGATATCGCGGGTGCATTTGGAGCCGCCGCCGAGGCCTACGAAAAGGCCGGCTACCAGGGCCTTGAGATCATGGCCAGCCATGGCTTGTTGCTGGCGCAGTTTTTGAACCCCGATGCCAACTTGCGCGAGGACGAATATGGCGGCTCGCGCGAAAACCGCCTGCGCTTTGTCCGCGAGGTGATCGCAAGCATCCGGTCTGCGGTGGGCCGGCGCCTTGTGCTGGGTATCCGCATCTCCGCAGACGAGCTCAACGCACGTGGTCTGGAAACGCCCGAAGTGCTTCAGATCTGCCAGGATCTAGATGGCGATGGCAGCCTGGATTATTTCGACGTCTGCGGTGGCTCCATGTCGGGTTTGGGAGGCTCGGTCCATGTGGTGCCGCCCATGAACTATGAGCCGGGATATCTTGCGCCCATGTCGGCGCGCATCCGCCGCGCCGTCTCGGCGGCGGTGTTTGTGGCCGGGCGCATCAATGACGTGCGCAGCGCCGAGGCCATCTTGGCCCAGGGACACGCCGACATGTGCGGCATGACCCGGGCGCAGATCTGCGATCCGGACATGGCGGGCAAGGCGGAGGCCGACCAACTCGACGACATCCGCGCCTGCATCGGCTGCAACCAGGCCTGCATCGGCCATATGCAGGAAGGCTTTGCGATCTCTTGCATTCAGCGCCCTGAAACCGGGCGCGAAGCACGTTTCGGCACCCGCCAGGCGGCCGCCACGCCGATGAAGGTGCTTGTGGCCGGCGGCGGACCGGCGGGCATGAAGGCCGCTGCGGTGGCTGCCGAACGGGGCCATCAGGTGATCTTGTGCGAGGCCGGCGCCGAACTGGGCGGCCAGGTGACGCTGGCGCGTCAGCTTCCGGGCCGCGATGAGTTTGGCGGTCTGGTCACCAACCTTGCCGCCGAGATGGAGCGGCACGGTGTGGAGGTGCGGCTGAAGGCCAAGCTGGACCGGACCACTGTGGAGCGCGAGCAGCCCGGTGCGGTGATCATCGCCACCGGCTCGGCGCCGCACACGCCGGATCATCTTTTGTTGGACGGCGGCCACGTGGTCCATGCCTCCAAGGTGCTGGAGGGCGCCAATGTGGGCACCCGGGTCGTGATTGCCGACTGGCGCTGCGACTGGGTGGGGTTGGGTCTGGCGGAACGGCTGGCGCGCGACGGCTGCTTTGTGCGCCTTGCGGTGAACGGCTACATGCCCGGCCAGTCGATCCAGCAATATACCCGCGACCGCTGGATCGGCGAGCTGCACAAGCTGGGGGTTGAGATCACACCTTTTGCCCGGCTGGTGGGGGGCGATGACACGGCAACCTATTTTGAGCACACCACCAGCGGCGAGCCGATCGTGTTTGAGGACGTGGACACCCTTGTGACGGCAACCGGCACCCAGACCGACTTGGGCCTGGAGCACGAGCTGGCAGACTGGGCCGGGGAGGTTTGGATCGCCGGCGACGCGGTTGCTCCGCGCACCTGCGAGGAGGCTGTGCTGGAGGGCTTGAAGGTGGGGGCGGCCCTGGGCGGCGGAGAGTTGG
The DNA here is from genome assembly GCA_024227565.1 of Alphaproteobacteria bacterium. Lineage (GTDB taxonomy): Bacteria > Pseudomonadota > Alphaproteobacteria > Rhizobiales > CAJQND01 > JAAEUE01. Next base: position 55,393 of record JAAEUE010000118.1, on the reverse strand, counting down.
CTCCGGCAGACCAGCCATTGCGTCAGAAGGGGGCGCTCTGAAGCCGAAGCTCCAGTGAAGATGAACAAAAAACACAATCAAAAAGGCCAAATGGCGTTAGTCAGCGCTTAGTTTCAATGGGTTACGCGAATTTGGGTTCGTTTCGCAGAATCGCCTTTTTTCGCAGTTTTCTGCCGTTGAAGATGAACAAGATTTTCCAGATTCGGATGTTTAAATCAACTATTTAGTGGCAATTTAACGAAGGTGAGGACCCGCATCCCTGCGAAAGCACGGGTGTTGGGGGGAGAGGGGGGCCACAAACTTCCCGCATCCCTGCGAAAGCAGGGATCCATGCGATCGTGCAGCACACCTAGAGCTATGGGCCCCTGCTTTCGCAGGGGCGCGGGGGAGGAGGACCGGGTCCCGCCGCTAAGACTAGCCGGCCGACACCATGATCCGGTAGGCGCCGGTGCCATTGTCCTGATTGTAGTGGCGCACCGCGGCATAGTAGGTGCCGTTCTGAAGATCAGTGGCAATGCGCGAGTTCTGCCCCTGGCCGCCGTCGTCGTTCTCGGCAACCTTCTTGGTCTTGCTGTCGGGCCCGAAGAGCACCAGCACAACGTCGGTCGAGCCGGCCGTTTCCACAATGTGGCGCCCGGCCTCCTCAACCTTGAAGGAGAACACGTCCTCTTCGCCGCTGTCTGAGATCTCCGCTTGCACACCGCGGAACACTTCAATCGGCGTCGGGTCTTTTGCCCCCCCGCCGCCGCCGGTGCGGCCGGGATACATCAGGGCGCCGGCCACGAACGCTTTGTCCTGGGCCGACATGTCGGGATTGTCCTTGGTGCCGCCCATATTGGTGGTCCAGCTGTCGGGAAACGCATACAGCATGACCGAATCCGGATCGAAATCCGTGCCGTGCACCTGGTCTGCGCTATATTTGTTCAGCACGTTGTGGCGCACCGTGGCCTCGTCCCAGAAATTCGGAGGGCCGGCAAGGTCGGCAATCACCTTGGCCTCGTCCCATTCAATGCCCCCCGCAGGGTTCTGATGCTCATGGCTGAGACCGATCATGTGGCCGAATTCATGCAGGATTACCCCTTGATCGACCCACCCAAGATTAAGGGTGGCCGCGTGCAAGGGAATGTCGGAATTGTCGGTGCCAACATAAGACCAGGCACCGTCATTCTCATCAAAGCTCACGCGAATTTCCGCCCGCGGGTCATCGCTGAACTCAAAGTTCAGATTGGCGTGCTCGGTCCACTGTGGCGCAATTTCCCTGACCATGTCCTGCTGCGCCTGGGTGCCGCCCAGAAACCGGATTCGCAAGGTACTGCCGTTTTGCCACTGCTTTCCGATGAGGCTTATGGCACGATCCCGCCCGCCAATGCTCCGGGTGCGCTGAACGGATGTCATATTTTTGGGCAGGATGCGGTCGTAACACATCTTATGGGCAGCTTTCATGGGATTGATCTCCTGGTTTGTTGATTATTCTCCATCGACTGTATCGAGTTTGCTTGTGCAGAGATGTGGTCAATATCACCTTGGCAGCGGATAAACGTTGAGTTGTAATTCGCGTTTTTCTTTTCAGAAAAAGGTACAAATCAACCGCGGAACTGTTCTTGAGGCGGATCTTAAATTGGCAATTTTGACAGTGTTTTTGTTTAAATTATGAACGTATGCATGGAAGTTTCATGATTTCATCTGGTTTGGGGTCTGACGAGCAATGCGAAAGGTAGCGGTTCTGGCCCAGGATAACTCCGCCCGCAGTCGATTTTCCGTCTGCAATTGGGCCTGCATCAATTCACCGCGTTTGTTGGCTGAAATGATACACTAAGTGTTGCTCAGAAGGGTGGTGGTCATGAGCGAACGCAAGGATATACATAACTCCGAAATTCCTGAGCTGTGCCGCTCGTGCGAAGCGCGGCACCGCGGGATTTGCGGTGCGCTCAATTCGGGTCAGTTGATTGCCTTGAACAAGCAAGCAACCCGCCGGACGTTTGATGCCGGTTCGGAGCTGGTGCGCGATGCTGAACCGGTCAGCACCTATTCCAATGTGATATCCGGAGTGGTCAAGCTGACCAAACTGTTGGCAGACGGCCGCCAGCAGATCGTGGGCTTGCAGTTTGCTCCGGACTTTTTGGGTCGTCCCCTCAAATCTGAAAGCAAGCTCGCCGCCGAGGCGGCCACATCAGTTGAACTGTGCAGCTTCCCCAGGGCTTCGTTGGAACGGCTCATGGCCGAGACGCCGGAACTGGAGCACAAGCTCTTGGAGCAGAGCCTGAAGGAACTGGATGAGGCGCGCGAATGGATGGTGGCCCTGGGCCGCAAGACTGCGTCTGAACGCGTGGCCCATTTTCTCTACCTGATTGCCCTGCACGTGGACCCAGAGGCTGAGCTTGAAGACGACAGTTCAATTGAATTCGAACTGCCGCTCACCCGGGCAGACATTGCTGATTTCCTGGGCCTGACCATCGAGACGGTCAGCCGCCAGATCACCAAGCTGCGCAAGGCAGGCATCATTGAGGTTGAGAACAACCGCCATGTGTCGATCCCCAACCTGTCTTGGCTGAGCAACGTTGCAGGCTCGTGACCGCATTTCAGTGTGAGGAACTGGCCGGGTAAGGGGGCTGATCGGTGCGCCTGATCTCGCTGGCAAGGGCCTCCAGATCATCTTCCTGCAAAAGCGCCTGGGCCATGGGCAGCACATGATCGTTCTCAAAGGCGATGTGGCGTCTCAAGCCCTCAAACAATCCGCGCAACATGTAGCCGGCAGCTTCCACGTTTGGCGGCGGCATGCCTTGGGACAGCTTCGCCAGAAGCTCGATGGCTTCTTCGCAATGGCCCTCATCGGTGCGGTGCTCGTCGGCCAGACGGTTTAGTATTCCACGCAATTCTTGATCATCGCCCGCACGCGCCATCAGGCGGGGAAACAGCACGTCCTCTTCCAGTTGGTGATGGATGCTGACCCGGTTGCGCAAGGCAGCGGCAGCATAGACACATTGACGCTCATCGATCCGATCGGGAAGGGAATCGGCAATTTCCTCAAGCAAATCACAGAGTTGAAGATGTTGATCGTGGTTGAGCTTGACGAAATTGAGGGCGCTGAAGGCCGTGACAATTGTTGGCTCGGTTCGTAGAATGCTATCCAAATCTACCATTTTTGTCTCACGGCCCGCCATGGTTGCGGCCTCTGTTCAAGCCGTGGCAGAGACGACCACGAACCGACCTGTTTGAACCTTGATCTAGATCAAGGCTCGGGGGGCAATGATGGTTGAGAAGGTCTCGAGATTGAACCCGTTTCTGCGCCTTGGGACGCGGCGGGTTATTTGCGAAGAGGGAACACCTATGGCGACGACCCTGTCCTCCATCGGAATTTTTGCAGTGGCTGGCATTCTTGCCTTGCTAGGGGCGGCCAAAGCGCATGACAGCCTTTTTGCGGCGCATGCCTGGATTGCCGTGATTGCATGTTTGATCGCAATTTTTGTGATTACCCGCCGTTCGGGCCACAGCGATCATGGCGCGGCTGAAGAAGAGAAATACATGGACGGCGTCGTCCGCTACGGCGCGATTGCGACCATGTTTTGGGGGGTTGTCGGTTTTACGGCAGGCCTTGTCATTGCGCTGCAACTGGCCTTTCCGGTTTTGAACCTTGACCTTCCGTTCACTTCGTTCGGTCGCCTGAGGCCATTGCATACCTCTGCGGTTGTGTTTGCGTTTGGTGGCAATGCGTTGCTGTGCACCAGTTTCTATGTGGTGCAGCGCACCTGCCAGGCGCGGCTTGCCCTGGGCAATGCAGCTTGGTTTGTGTTCTGGGGATACCAGTTGTTCATCGTTCTGGCCGCCACAGGTTACGTGCTGGGGATTACCCAGTCGCGCGAATATGCTGAGCCCGAATGGTATGTGGACCTGTGGTTGACCCTGGTTTGGGTGGTCTACCTTCTGGTGTTCTTGGGCACGCTGTTCAAGCGCAAGGAGCCCCACATTTATGTGGCGAACTGGTTCTATCTGGCCTTCATCGTCACCATCGCCATGCTGCACATCGTCAACAACCTGGCCGTGCCGGTGTCGTTCATGGGCTCCAAGAGCTATTCGCTGTTCTCCGGCGTTCAAGATGCGCTGACCCAGTGGTGGTACGGCCACAACGCAGTGGGCTTCTTCCTCACTGCCGGCTTCCTGGGCATGATGTATTATTTCATGCCCAAACAGGCCGAACGCCCGGTTTACTCCTACCGTCTGTCGATCATTCACTTCTGGTCGCTGATCTTCATGTACATTTGGGCCGGTCCGCACCACTTGCACTACACCGCGCTGCCTGATTGGGCCCAAACCCTGGGCATGGTGTTCTCCATCATGCTGTGGATGCCCTCCTGGGGCGGCATGATCAACGGCCTGATGACCCTGTCTGGCGCCTGGGACAAGATGCGCACCGACCCGATCATCCGCATGATGGTTCTGGCGGTTGCGTTCTACGGCATGTCCACCTTCGAGGGACCGATGATGTCCATCAAGGCGGTCAACAGCCTCAGCCACTACACCGACTGGACCATTGGTCACGTGCACTCAGGTGCGCTTGGCTGGGTCGGCATGATCTCGTTTGGCGCCATCTACTTCATGGTGCCGCGCCTGTGGGGCCGCGAGCAGCTCTATTCTCTGCGCCTCATCAACTGGCACTTCTGGTTGGCCACCCTCGGCATCGTTGTCTACGCGGCTGCCATGTGGGTGTCGGGCATCATGCAAGGGCTGATGTGGCGTGAATACGATGCCCAGGGCTTCCTGGTCTACAGCTTCGCTGAATCCGTAGCTGCCATGCATCCGTTCTACGTGATCCGTGCCTTCGGCGGCGGGCTCTATCTCGCCGGTGCGCTGATCATGGCCTGGAACATCTACTGCACCATAAAAGGTCGCAAGCGCGATGAAGCCCCCATGGGCGCGCCTGTGATCGCAGCAGCTTGAGAGAGGGACGCAGGAACATGTTCAAATTTGATCACGCCAAGATCGAAACCAACGCCACGCTGCTGATGGTGCTGAGCTTGATTGTCGTCTCCATCGGCGGTCTGGTGGAAATCGCCCCGCTGTTCTATCTGCAGAACACCATTGAGAAGGTGGAAGGGGTTCGGCCCTACTCACCGCTCGAGCTGATGGGCCGCAACATCTATATCCGCGAGGGGTGCTATCTCTGCCATTCGCAGATGATCCGCCCGTTCCGCGATGAGGTGGAACGCTATGGCCATTATTCTCTGGCGGCGGAAAGCATGTACGACCACCCCTTCCAGTGGGGCTCAAAACGCACCGGGCCCGATTTGGCCCGGGTCGGCGGGCGCTATTCGGATGACTGGCACGTGCAGCATCTGATCAACCCGCAATCTGTGGTGCCAGAAAGCGTTATGCCAAAGTACAGCTTCCTGATGAACGCTGAAATCAGGGTGGACGACATTGAGAAGCACCTGAAGGCCAACCGCACCGTGGGCGTGCCCTACACCGATGAGATGATCAAGAACGCCAAGACCGACTTGTTGGCGCAGGCCGATCCGGACAGTGACGGGGCCGAAGACGTGACCGCCCGCTATCCCAAGGCGCAAGTCTCAAACTTCGATGGCGATCCGAAGAAACTCACCGAGATGGATGCCCTTGTGGCCTATCTCCAGATGCTTGGCACCCTGGTGGACTTCAAGTCTTACCGTGCCAAAGACAACCTGCGCTAGGGGAGCTCGCACAAATGGACTACGAAATCCTGCGCCAAATGGCGGACAGTTGGGGCCTACTCTACCTGATGATCGTGTTTATTGGAGTGGTGATCTTCACCTTCCGCCCCTGGGCGCGCAAACGCTACGATGATGCCGCCAAAATCCCGCTGAAGGAGGATTGAGCCCGTGGCCAACAAAGAAGTCGACCAAATCTCCGGCATCGAAACCACCGGACATGAGTGGGATGGGATCAAGGAGCTGAACAATCCGCTGCCGCGCTGGTGGCTCTACACCTTCTATGCCTGCTGCCTATGGGCGCTGGGCTATGCCATTGCCTATCCGGCAATCCCGCTGATCAAGGGCAACACGGCCGGCTTTCTGGGCTATTCCAGCCGGGCGGATGTGGCTGATGAGCTCACCAAGGCCAAAGTGGCCCAGGCCGGTCTCCTCAGCAAAATCGAATCCAGTTCGCTGGAGGAGATCCGCAAAGATCCAACTCTGCTGCAGTTTGCGGTTTCCGGTGGGCGCTCAGCCTTCCTCGTCAACTGCGTGCAGTGTCATGGGGCAGGGGCCTCCGGCAGCCCGGGCTATCCCAACCTCAACGATGATGACTGGATCTGGGGCGGCAAGCTGGAAGACATCTACACCACCCTGAAACACGGAATCCGCTTCCAGTGGGACGACGACACCCGCACCTCGCAAATGCCTGCATTCGGCGCAGACGAGCTTTTGAAGAAAGGCCAGATCAACGACGTGGCTGAGTTCGTGCGCCAGCTTGCCGGGCTTGAGCACAACGCAGAAGCGGCCACCTGGGGTGCCAAGGCCTATGCGGAACACTGCGCTGCCTGTCACAAGGACACAGGCGAGGGCGACCGCGAACAGGGCGCACCCAGCCTGAAAGATGCTATATGGTTCTATGGCAGCAGCAAGGAGGAGATTGCGCAGCAAATAGCGCGTCCCCGTCACGGTGTGATGCCAGGTTGGATCAACCGCCTGGATGACAACACGCTGAAGAAGCTCACCGTCTATGTCCATTCGCTCGGCGGTGGCGAGTAGGAGCTAGGCCGGTATATGGTCACGGTCTACAACAGTGTTGAGCGCGTCGACGCCGAAGCCGTCAACTCCAAGGAGAAACGGGTCGACTACGCGGCGCGCGTAAAGATCTTCCCCAAGCGGGTGGCCGGCTCGTTCCGTTCGCTCAAATGGTGGATCATGCTGATCACCTTGGGCATCTACTACGTGACGCCCTGGATCCGCTGGGACCGGGGCCCCCATGCGCCCGACCAGGCGGTGTTGGTGGATCTGGCCAATGGCCGTTTCTATTTCTTCTTCATCGAGATCTGGCCCCAGGAGCTGTTCTACATAGCCGGCCTGCTGATCATGGCCGGCGTCGGGCTGTTCCTGGTCACCTCAACGGTTGGCCGCGCCTGGTGCGGCTACACGTGCCCGCAAACCGTATGGGTTGACCTTTTTCTTGTGGTTGAACGCTGGGTGGAAGGCGACCGCAACGCCCGCATAAAGCTCGACAAGGGCCCCTATACCTTCGACAAGTGGCGTAAGCGGCTGTTGAAGCACGCCATTTGGATCGTCATCGCGGTGGCCACCGGCGGCGCCTGGATCTTCTACTTTGCCGACGCACCGACCCTCTTGTGGAGCTTCATCACCGTCGATGCCCCGCTCGTGGCCTATTCCACCGTGGCCATCCTGACAGCCACAACGTATGTATTCGCCGCATTCATGCGCGAACAGGTCTGCACCTACATGTGCCCCTGGCCACGCATTCAAGGGGCCATGCTGGATGAAGACAGCCTGGTGGTGACCTACAACGACTGGCGCGGCGAGGGCCGGGGCAGCCAGAAGCAGCGCCGTGCGGAGGGCGAAGAGAAGTTCGGCGACTGCATCGACTGCAACTTGTGTGTTGCGGTCTGTCCGCAAGGCATCGATATCCGCGACGGCCAGCAGCTCGAGTGCATCACCTGCGCCCTGTGCATTGATGCCTGCGACGGGGTGATGGAGAAGATCGGTAAGCCCAAAGGCCTGATCTCCTATGCCACCTTGCGCACTTACAATGCCAACACCGCAGGCGTGGACAGCCCCACAACCTGGCGCTCGTTCATCCGCCCACGCACCTACATCTATATTGGTGTGTGGGCATTGATCGGCCTGGTGATGCTGGGTTTCCTTCTGACCCGTGACCGGCTTGATGTGAACGTGCTGCACGACCGCAATCCGGTTTATGTGCGCCTGTCTGACGGCAGCATCCGCAACGGCTACACCATCAAGATACTCAATATGAAGGCCGAGCCGCGCGCCATCACACTCAGTCTGTCCGGTATCAACGGGGCCACCATGTCAGTGGTCGGACAGGACGCCGCAGCGGGGAATGCCATTGAGGTTGCGCTTAAACCCGACAAGCTTGTGGCCCTGAAGGTCTATGTCAGTGCGTCTCCGGCGAACCTGTCCGGTGAACGCAGCGACATGGAGTTCAAAGTGTCCGACAAGACTGACGGCGAACAGTCGACCTATTCGGCCAATTTCAACGGCCCTGCACGCGAGGAGAAATGATGTTCGGCTCCGGCACAGAGTTCACTGGCAAGCACATGCTCTTCATGATGCTGGCGTTCTTCGGCGTCGTCATCGGCGTGAACCTGATCATGGCCACGTTCGCATCGTCAACCTGGACCGGTCTGATCGTGAAGAACAGCTATGTGGCCAGCCAGGATTTCAATGCCAAGCTGGAAAAAGCCCGCACCCAGGACGCTTTGGGCTGGACCAGCACCGCGGCGCTGAACGGGCGCGAGCTCTCCTTGAAGATCTTGGATGCCGAAGGCAACCCGCTCAACGCACTCAACGTTGTCGCCCGGGTCTACAGGCCGGTTGCCGAGGCCGAAGATCACGACGTGGCGCTCACCGCGCAAGGCGCCGGCGCTTATGGCGCGAAGGTCGGTCTGGGCGCCGGGCTTTGGGAAGTTTCGGTCCTGGCAACGGACCGTGGCGACAGAACCTATGAGCAGATCTTCCGCTTCATCGTCAAGGATCGGACGCAATGACCACCCCCGTCAGTCCGCCCGGTGCGCTGGATGTTTGGGTCCAGGATCTGGGCGCTGGACGGCGGCGCATGGACCTGCTGGTTCCCGATCTTCATTGCGCAGGCTGCATCCGGAAGGTTGAGAGTGGGCTTGGCGCCATCGACGGCGTCTCGCGCGCCCGGGTCAATCTCTCCACCAAACGTGTTCTGGTGGAATGGGCCGCGCCGGTGGTCGATGCCCGGAAGGTGTTGGATACGCTGGAGGCGTTGGGTTTTGCCGCACGCCCGTTTGATGCAGGAAAGTCGGGCCAGCGCGAAGATGACCTGCGTGCCAGCAGCCTGTTGCGCGCGCTTGCTGTTGCCGGTTTCGCCGCCGCCAACGTGATGCTGCTGTCCGTCTCGGTCTGGTCTGGCGCAGAGGACACCACCCGCGAATTGTTCCATTGGATTTCCGCGCTGATCGCTGTGCCTGCCGCTGCCTATGCCGGACGCCCGTTCTTCCGCTCTGCAGCCTCTGTCCTGCGCCATGGCCGGGTGAACATGGATGTCCCCATTTCCCTGGGCATTGTGCTGGCGGTTGCATTGAGCATGTTTGAGACGGCAACCGGCGGCGTCCGGGTCTATTTCGATGCGTCCTTGATGCTGTGCTTCTTCCTTTTGGCGGGTCGTTATCTGGATCATATGATGCGGGCCAGAGCGCGCTCTGCGGTCACTCAGCTCTTGTCTCTTTCTGCAACGGGTGCCCAGGTGGTTGGGCCGGACGGAGAACGGCGCTATTGCAAGGTGGCCGAAATCGAGGCCGGCATGGTGGTGGCCATTGCGCCGGGCGAGCGGGTGCCTGTGGATGGCCGGGTGATCAGCGGAACCAGTGATCTGGACCGTTCCATCGTCACCGGCGAAGCCGCCCCGGAGGCCATCGGACCGATGGGCGTAGTGGAGGCAGGAACCCTCAATCTGACCGGACCGCTTCAGATCGAAGTGACCGCGGCCGGTCACGACAGCTTCCTCTCCCAGGTCATCGGACTGATGGAAACCGCCGAACAAGGCAAGGACCGCTACGTGCGCCTGGCCGACAGGGCGGCCCAAATCTATGCGCCCCTTGTGCACCTTGCCGCGGCCGCCACTTTCGCCGGCTGGATGTGGTGGTCCGGCGACTGGCATCTGGCGTTGGTTACCGCCATTGCGGTTCTGATCATCACCTGCCCATGCGCCCTTGGCCTGGCGGTGCCGGCGGTGCAGATGGTGGCGAGCGGGCGCCTCTTCCGGCGCGGCATCATGGTGAAGGACGGCAGCGCCCTGGAGCGGCTCGCCGAGGTCGATGTGGTGGTTCTGGACAAAACCGGCACGCTCACCCTGGGCCAACCCGAACTGGTGGCCCAGCCCAATTTGAGCGGTCCCCACCGGGCGATGATCCTGGCCCTGGCCCGCGAGAGCCTGCATCCCCTGGCCAAGGCGCTGGTGGCCCAGTCAAAACCCGTGGCTGTATTGAACAGCGCACTGCAAGAGGTCACCGAGGTGCCCGGCGCGGGCCTTTCGGCGCGCCATCAAGGAAAGCTGTTGAAGCTTGGTTCGCACCAGTGGTGTTTGGGTAAACCGGAAGAATCAGAAGCCGGCGCAGTGTCGATGCTGCACGCATCTTTGGACGGCGAGCACATCGCGTGTTTCCTGTTCCAGGACAAATTGCGCCCGCACACCGGAGCGGCGATTGCGCAGCTCAAGGCGCTCGGTCTGGAGGTGGCTCTCCTTTCGGGCGACCGGGAGCATGCCGTAGCGGCCGCTGCCCATCAGGCCGGCATTACCCGCTGGCAGGCCGGTGCAGGGCCGGGCGACAAGGTTGTCTTCGTTGCGGACCTGGAGCGCCAGGGCCAGCGCGTTCTGATGGTGGGCGACGGTATCAACGATGCGCCCGCCTTGGCGGCCGCCCATGCCTCCATGGCCCCGGCCAGCGCCACGGATATTGGCCGCACGGCGGCAGGTTTGGTTTTCACCAGCCCTGAGCTGGCAGCGGTGCCATATGCGGTTCAAGTGGCCCGGTCTGCACGCCGTCTGGTGCACCAGAACTTCGCATTGGCCGCGCTCTACAATCTGATTGCCGTACCCATCGCGGTGCTGGGTTTTGCCTCGCCTTTGATTGCCGCCATTGCCATGTCCTCCTCCTCAATCGTGGTGACGGCAAATGCGCTGCGCCTGTACGGGCGCAACAGCGTCCCGAGCAATCAGGTTGCCACTTCAGCACCCGGCAAGCGTCCTGAAGATGACGCGGAGGCGGCAGCATGAATGTTCTGATCTTCCTCATCCCCGCCGCGCTGTTTCTGGGCCTTGTTGGCTTGGCTGCGTTCCTGTGGGCGCTTAAATCAGGCCAGTTCGACGATCTGGACGGCGCCGCTGAGCGTATCCTGCTGGATGATGAGGATGAGACTTAAAACAGCCGACATATTGTGACCGTTTGAAAGCTCGGCTGAAGTTATCAATTTTTCGCCAAACGTTCGTCCATCGCTGCCCAGATCCGGATCACGACTCGACGCAAATCATCGTTCTTTTCTTTGTGGTTCATTCATTCCTCAAACGGCGTGAGAAATATCACAAAATAAAAAACCTATACAAAGTAATATGATTTAGTTTTATTCGGAAATTGGGTCGTTCCAAATGGAGAGGTGGATAAGAAAAATATAAATCACTATTTTTAATATGGTAAAATCGAAAAATAATACAGTTTTTTTGAGCTACGCCCGGGAAAACGTCAAAGCGGTCCAGCGAATTGACCGTGAACTCAGAAAATACGGCTTTGAAACCTGGTTTGACGGGACCAGCATTATCGGTGGAACCGCGTTTGCCGAAGAAATCAATGACGGCATCGACAAGTGCGCCTTGTTGCTGTTCATGCAAAGCCCTGAAGCGATTGCATCGGTGTGGACGGCCAAGGAATGTGATCGGGCCGCGAATGCTGACAAGCCCATAGTCCCGGTTCTGATCTCGACAATTGACCTGAAAAACAACAGATTCCCGGATCTCCACTGGATCGACTTTGTAAACCGCGAAGATGGTGACCGGTTCGATCAAAGTATGTTTGAACTGATCAAGGCCATTGACACGCACACATCTCATCCTGCGTGCCCGGCTGCTCTTGAGACACTCAGCAAGCGCCTTGGGCCAGCCAGAATAGAAGAACATGTAGAGGAAATACGGCGGAACACAGTGTCTGCACATAAATGGCTCGACGAAATCAATGCGGGTCAAGTCAGTGAGAATCCAAAGTGGGCCGAGACAGATCGAAAAGAACGGGCGGGAAAACTGGTTACCCTGGCGACTGGTGAAGATGTCCGCGACCCGCAGATTATCGCCTATGCGGCCCAGACGATTGCAAGGACCGGCGATCTCACGGCGCTCCGGGAACTGGGTTCAGGTTTAACCGAAGAGCGAAGCCGGGGAGCGGTTTTGGAATCCTTTAGAACCATTTGGGAAACGCGGCCCGATGGTCTTCCCAGTGGAAAGCTGTCCGGCGCAATTTCGACAGCTCGGCGCGCCATCGCCTTGCACCAGTTCTCTAAGCCCCCTCAGTGGGCGACCTTGGGTGCAATCGCGGTTGGATGCTGCTTCGCCATCATGTTCACGATCTACATGAACTTCGGTGATGGGGCGGTGGGCGTGCAAATTCTTGGGCGATGGAGCGATACGCTTTCATCAGGAATTTCATACGGCCTCCCGATCGGCGTCGGAATTGCCCTAACGTTGGTGTATTTGCCGCGGCTTAAAATCCTTCGGAACTGGCAATATGTGCTCGGACCGCTGGTAGGGTGGACGATTGTCTTCCTGGCTTTTTGGGGCATGAACGTTCTGTTCAACACCCGCATCTCGCACACCTGGGACAACTTCACGAACATCGCGGGGCTCAGCTTTATGCTGATTTGTGGGTTTGCGGCTGCAAGCTTCATTCCTCCAAACAGCGTGCTGGCCGCGCTGCTGCGCACTTCCATTGCTTTTGCAGGTGTTTTCCTGGCCATCCGGCTTCCCTGTGACTGGTCGCTTCTGCACGCCAGATTGCTGACGCTCCACCCTGACCAGTGTGTCCAGCAGGCGTGGGTCATTGCTGCGGCGATGACCGTACCGGCTTTCCTGCCGGAAATTTGGCGAAACGCCACCCAAAGAGAAGGTCAAATCCCGAGACTGATAATGCGCATTGGTCGCGCAATCGGACGATAACTGGAGGAGGAAGAGATGAGAACGTGTGGTCTGAGTTCCTTTATGTTCGTGCTTGCAATGTGTTTCGCCGCCGGCTCTTCAACCGCAGCGGAATGCTCACGTGTTTGGGAAAATGCACAACGCGTCATGGCTCAGGACTGCAATGACACGATTGCCACCAACACCATGTGCTATGCGCATGATCCGTTAAAGGTAGATCCTCCCTATGATCGGTTTAAGGTCGCTGGCGACATGGAGCCGATTACCACTGACTTAAAGTCGATCGAGGCGCTGGCCGGCGGCGAAGTGGGCGGATTTTCATTTCTGAAGGTTCTGACCGGCGACCGGGTTCAAAATGTCCCGTTCGGCCAGTCCATAATCCTCATCGCATTTGGCAACTCTGCTCTCAGGCAGATCAAAAACCGCAGTCAGATGATCAATATTGAGGAGGGCGATCGATGCAGTGCAAGCGTTGTGCGGGGCTCCACAAGCTTTGGCGGCACGTACATTCGGGCGCTGCCTGACCCAAGTTTCCGCATTGAGTGCGCCACGTCGCCCTGTGATGACAAGAACAATCTTCTGTACTTCGTTCAGGAGGGTGAGAGCATCGGCGTGAAGGGGAGAAACAGTGCCGGTGATGCGGTGTTGGTGCACAATGACCATGCAACAGGCTGGGTCACATCTTCTTCAAGGTATGTCGATCTGTCCGACTGCAATTTCGATCAGCTCCCGGTTTTCCATGACAGTGTAATCGTGGACCTGCTCCAGCGCACAGTGGCATCGCCGGTCGCAACGGAATTTCGGCTGGAGAATGTGCCGTCCGCCGAAAGCCAACAATGCACCAACGAAGATCGGCCTCCAGGCGGATTGTTGATCTTGAACTCAAGCGACCAAAAGCTTGTGTTCTCCATCAATTCGCTCGAAATTGTTTTGGCCTCATCGGTGTTCATTGGTTCAGCTGGCGGCATCACTTATGTCTTTGTGCTCCACGGAAATGTCACGGTCACGACCGCCGACCGTCGTTCTCAAAGAGCATCTTCGGGCCAGGTGATTGTTGTCCAAGCCGGAGACCGACCGCGCTTGACCAGAGCTCAAGGGGGGCGGGTCAGTTGGTGCAATGCCCTCAACAAGCTGGCAGCGGCAGCATATACGGTGCGAGGAAGCTTACGTATTCCAGAAGCACGATTGAACTTCTGTCGGCATGCCGGGGGCGGATATCCGATAGGCTTCAGGCGCAACACAGACAACCCGAACTCAGGCGGTCTCATCGAACAGCTTCGGTGACTATTGGTTTGCCGTGAAATTGACCGCCGCAGCACGCTACCAGAATAGTGCGGCGGCGCCTTCAAAAGGGCTTTACTTCGGCATCGGCAAGGTCAGCTCCGGAACCGCCTCCATGGTCTGACGGCTGCTGCAAAGGAGGTGTGCCAGAATTCGAACGCCCGGTTTTGAGCATTCCTAGCGCGCTACTTTGTCATCTCTCTTGGCCGCGCCCCGCGCGCCCAGGCTTTCAGGCACAGCAGTTCGATGGCAATCGTCGCGGCTGCGTTCGAGGTCATCTCCGCATGGTCATAAGGCGGGGACACCTCCACAACGTCCATTCCCACAAAATCAGCCCCCTTCAAGGCGCGGATGATGGAAAGGGCCTGAAAACTGGTCAGGCCGCCGGGAACAGGCGTGCCCGTGCCCGGTGCCGTGGACGGGTCCAGGCTGTCAATGTCGAACGTGAGGTAGGAAGGGCCATCCCCAATGGTGTCTTTGATCATCGCGGCCATGTCGTCGGCCGGCGTGGCGTGCACCTCGTCGGCATACACAACCTTCATGCCGTGGCTTTCTTCGTCGTTGAAACAGGTGCGGATTCCGAGCTGGATGCACCGCGCAGGGTCAATGACGCCTTCTTGCAGGGCATAGGTGAACATGCTGCCGTGGTCGAGGCGGCCTCCTGCGTCAGCTTCAACGTCCCGGTGCGCATCGATTTGCACCAGTCCCAAGGGCCCGTATTTCTTGGCGTAGGCGCGCAATGTGGGGTAGGTGGAAAAATGATCTCCCCCCAGCATCAAGGTTGATGCCCCGTTCTCGATGATTGTGGCGATATGCTGCTCGATGCGGCCGGGTATTTCGGTCGGTTGGCCCCAGTCAAACACACAGTCGCCGTAGTCGGTCACCGCCAAGGCGTCAAACGGATCAAAACGCCAGGGCCAGATCGGACCCCAGGCATGTTGGGCGCTGGCCCTGCGGATGGCTTCGGGGCCAAATCGTGTGCCGGGCCGGTTGCTCACCGAAAGGTCAAACGGCACGCCGGTGACGGCAACGTCAACGCCGCTCAGCTCTTTGGTGTACTTGCGGCGCATGAAACTGAGCGCGCCGGCATAGCTGGCTTCGTTGGTTGTGCCCTTAAGATCGGTTCTGGTGAAGGCGGCATCGTTGAGCCCCTCAAACCCCTCTTTGTTCATTGCAGGTGCTCCTGATTGTTGGGCTGAAAGTTCCTGGCATGCATCGCCTAGATAAGACATGTTTTTCCGCCGGGAACAACGATACAATTTGTTGGATCCGCAGCGCGGTTGCCGGCTTCTGAACGCACGTTCTGGCCCCCACACAACCATCTATGATAGCTGTGGTGCACCTGGAGGAGGATCGCCCATGCCTGCCATTGCGCGCCAACCCGGCGATGTGCTTTTGGTCATCGATGTTCAGAACGACTTCTGCCCCGGCGGCCACCTTGCCGTACCCGGCGGTGACGATGCAGTGCCGGTGATCAACGGGCTGATCGAGCAGTTTGACCATGTGGTGCTGACCCAAGACTGGCATCCGGCCGGTCACAACTCATTTGCTTCATCCCACCCCGGCGCTGAACCCTTCAGCCAAACCACAATGGCCTATGGCCCGCAAACCCTGTGGCCGGACCATTGCATCCAGGGCTCAGAGGGCGCCGCCTTCCACCGGGCCCTGCGCTGGAGCAAGGCACAGATGGTGATCCGCAAGGGTTTTCGCCGGGAGATCGATTCTTATTCCGCCTTCTTTGAAAACGACAAACGCACCCCCACCGGCCTGACCGGTTATTTGCGCGAGCGCGGGTTCACCCGGGTTTTTGCCTGCGGGCTGGCGTTCGATTTCTGCGTCCGCTTTTCAGCAGAAGATGCCCGTGCGCAAGGCTTTGACTGTATGGTGGTCGAGAATGCCTGCCGCGCCATCGACATGGCAGGCTCGGCCGCCGCCACACGGGAGGCGTTCGCGCACAACAATGTTAGCCTGATCACCGCAAGCGATATCCGTTAAGGAGCCCAGATGCCCGCACGATATTTTGAGACTCAGCCCTCGGGTGCCGAAATTCAGCAAAAGATGGCCGGCTACGGCGGCTGGTTTGAGATTGACCTTGATGCTCTGTCGGCCAATCTCGCCGCCATCACGGCGCGCACCGGGGTTGAGGTGATGCCTGTGATCAAGAACAACGCCTATGGCCACGGCTTGCGGCCGATTTGTTCTGCATTGGTGCAGGACGGTGTCAAATGGCTGATGGTGGCCAAGCTGTCTGAGGCCCTTGCGATCTCCTCGTGGGGCATGGACTGCGATGTTCTGAACATGGACGCGCTCTATACGGAGGCGCAGTTCGACCAAGTGGTCGAGCAGGGGGTGACGCAAGTTGTGTACACCAGCGATCTGGCAACCCGTCTGAACGCCGCTGCGCTGGCTCAAGGGCGCGCCGCCGGCGTGTTCATCAAAATCGACACCGGGCTCCACCGGGTGGGCGTTGACCATAAGAACGCCATTGAGCTGATCACGGAAATCGCCGCAATGCCCAGCCTGCAGATCAAGGGAACCTTCTCAACCCTGATGCAGGACGATAGCCAGGACAAAGTGATCTTCGAGCGTTTTCAGGCGGTGCTCGACCAGATGGCCGCAGCAGGCATTGATCCAGGCTTTCGCAGCATGGCCTCAACCCACGGCATCTTCCACACCCCGGACGGTTGGCTGGACATGGTGCGGCCCGCCATGTGCCTGTTTGGCATTTACCCATGGGAGGCGGATCGCAACAGCGCCTTGAAGCTGGAGCAAGTGCTCACCTTCAAGGCGCGCATTGAGGAACTGAAACCAGTGCCCAAGGGAGACACGGTCACCTATTTCGGCGCCTACACAGCATCGCGCGACATGCAGGTGGGCACGCTCCATGTGGGCTTCTTTGATGCCTTGCCGCGGGAGTTGGCCAACAAGGGCACCATTTTGGTGGGCGGCAAGCCGTGCCCCACCATCGGGTCCATCTCGCTCAACCATTGCCTGTTCGATGCCACCGGTGCGGACGCCAAGATTGGCGAGGTGGTTGAGGTCATCGCCAAGGAGGGTGTGAACAATCTGGTGACCACAGCCGAAACCGCCGGCTGGATGGTCTACAGCCTGCTGAACCACCTGAACCCCTTCGTGCCGCGGGTTTACTATCGTGGTGGGGTTCCGGTGGCGTTGCATGTGGTCGAGCCTTGAGGGGTGAGCGTTGAGCGACAGGGATCTCAGTTGTGCCTATGAAGACAATCTCGCCGAATGGTGGGAGATGCACATTTGCGCCGTTGATGGCGAGGCTGACCGCACGCGCGGCCTATGGTGGACCCTGGACCGGGCCGGCGGGGCGAGCAGCCTTCACCGGGTGCGCCAGACGGAAGCCGGGTTGGAAGACGCCCTGAGGCAGTGCCAGGACGATGCGGCTGCCCATGGTTCGGCCATCTGGGCCTATGTCTGCGCGTACGCGACCCCGGGCGATGCGGTGGAGCGGTTCAAGGCGGCGGGGTTTCAGCACACCAAGCGCTTTGATGTGTTTGCCCATGACCTTGCCAAGTTGGCGCCGGTGAAGCGGCCCAAGGGCATGCGCATAGAGCGCCTGGACACCATGGAACGGTTCTCAAAGTCCGTGCCTCATCCCTATATCGGGCCCATCACCACCGCCAACCGCAAGCGCGCGCTGCAGGCAACCGGAGTGTTGGCCAAAGAGCGGCCGGAAGATTTCATGGCCTATGTTTTGAGTGTCGATGATGTGCCCACCTCCACGGTGACCGTGTTCAGAACCGGTGAGATGGCCGGAATTTATGATGTGGGAACCCTGGAGGCCGCGCGCGGGCGCGGCTATGCGGGAATGTTGCTCAAGCATGTGTTGTACGAGGCCAAAACGGCAGGCGCCGCCTCTGCCGGCCTCATCGCCGTTGCCAAGGCCAAAGCTCTTTATGAGCGCGTCGGGTTCCGGTCCGTGGGCTGGCTGTCGTTTCTCTATTATTCCAAGACCAAGGCGCAAGCCCGCGCGCTTAAGGGCTGAGCGTCACTTCTGCGCCAGCTTTTTGGGCTTTTGCTCTTCGCCTGAGGGCAGGGGCGCAGTTCTGTTCTTCACCCAGGCGGCAATGTCTTTCCACACCACCTTGCGCTGTTTGTCGCGCAGCAACATGTGCCAGCCGTTCTTGTAGACCGCCACCCGCTTTGGCGCCTTGATGCGACCGATCACATCATAGGTGGGCGTTGCCGGCACGAGTTGATCCTTGGTGCCGTAGAGATAGAGGATGGGAGATTTCAAGCGGGATGCCGCGTCATAAGCGTCGTCCATCAGCGTCACCAGACCATAGATCGTTTCCGTGCGGGTTTTGGACTGGTAAAGCGGATCGCGGCCAATGGCGCGCAGCACCTCGATATTGTCAGAGGGCCAAATGTCCAGGCTCTGGCCTGTGGGGGCATAGCTTGGCGCCACGTGGGCGGTGATCCACAAGGTGGACTTCAAGAACGGGTTCATCGCCCGCCAGCCCCAAACCGCAGGCGCAACCAGAACGGCCCCATCCGGCGCCAGCCCATTGTCCAGCGCCTTCATGGTAACCGCACCGCCCATGGAAAGGCCCACCACGTAAACCGGCAGTTTGCCGTGTTTCTTCTTAAGAAGGGCATGGATGCTCTTCAAATCGCTCACCATGACCTCGCCGCCGGGCCAAAGACCGCGCTTTTCCTTCGCCGTGCGGCCGAAGGAGCGCTGGTCGTAGGCGTAAAAACTGATGCCATTTGCGGCAAACCAAGGGCCGGGCAGGGCAAAATCCTGCGCATAGCCGTTCATGCCGTGAACCGCAACGATCACCGCTTTTGGCTTCTTCGCCGTCCAAACATGCATGGGCAGCCGGGCGCCATCGGCCATCACGGCGGTGTCGCCTTCCAAGAACGGCTCGTTAATGGCCAGCCCGAGCTCTTGGATCTGAGGCGACGCACAGGCCGCCAGAACGAGCAGAGCAAATCCGATCAAATGTGCACGCATGGCTCTCATGGTTCGAGAGGTTAGCCCAGAAGTTCTTTCACTTGTCTTTGCAAATGGGGCAGAATTTCGGTTTCAAACCACACATTGTCCTTCAACCATTTGTTATTGCGCCACGAGGGGTGGGGCAGAACCAGCGCGGGCGGGTCGAACTGGTCGGCATATTCCCGCCAACTGTGCACGGTTTCGGTGAGGCTTTTCTTGCGGGCCTTTCCCAAATGCCAACTTTGCGCATATTGCCCAATCAGCAAGATCAGTTTCACTTCCCTGAGGTGCTCCATCAGCGCTGCCCGCCAATTGGGCGCACATTCCTTGCGTGGCGGCAGATCTCCGCCCTTTGCGTCAAGGCCTGGAAAACAAAACCCCATGGGCACAATGGCGATCTTGCTGGCGTCGTAGAACACAAGCTCATCAACCCCCATCCACGCGCGCAGGCGGTCGCCAGATGGGTCTGTGAACGGGCGCCCGGAGGCGTGCACACGGGTGCCTGGCGCCTGGCCGGCGATGAGGATCTTGGCCGTGCCGCTGATCTGCACAACCGGTCTTGGTTCATGGGGCAGGGGGGTGGTCTTGGTTGTCTCCCGGCAAATCCGGCAGGCACGGACGTCTGCCACAAGTTTGTTCAGTCCCCCGGGCATCGCCGTCAGGCGGTTGCGCTGGGCCGGGCCGACACACGGTCGTGCCAACGCCTGAGATTGTGGCGTTCGCCCATATCCATCTTGATGACTTTCATGAAGTCCACACCCACCAACGCGGAGATATCGGCCAGGCTGTATTCGTCGCCGGCAATGTAGCTGCGCGTGGCCAGTTCAGCGTCCAGCACATCCAGCATCCAGTTCACCCGGGGCCGGTTGGCTTCGCCCCATTCGGGCACCTGAGCGTCTTCCAGCACGGCCATGCGGGGGTTGGTGTGGCGCAGCACGTTGGCCACGGCCGTCAGAAGCCGTTCTTCAACCCGGCGCTGCCACATGTCGATTGTCGCCTTTTCCAACGGCGATGTGCCCATCAGTGGCGGATGGGGTTGTAGCGCCTCAAAGTAGCGGCAGATCGAAATGGTTTCTGAAATCGCGGTGCCGTCATCCAGAACCAAAACTGGAATGCGCTGCATGGGGTTCAAACCCGTAAAGGCTTCGGTCTTGTGATCTGAGGCCATGATGTCGAGCTGCTCATACTCAACGTCGATGCCTTTTTCGGCCAGAAAGATCCGAACCCGGCGTGGATTCGGGGCTCTACCGTCTTCAATGATTTTCATAATGGCTTTCGCGTCCGTTTGTCCCTTGACCCACACCAGCCTATCCGCATTTATGCGCCGCTGGAACAGGGTGCAGATAAAAAGGGCTTTACGGCATGGAAATCCGGTTTGACGGTCAAGTGGTGATGATAACGGGCGCAGGCGCTGGGCTTGGGCGCTGTCATGCGCTGGAGTTCGCCCGCCGCGGCGCCAAAGTTGTGGTCAACGATTTGGGCCCGGAACCAGACGGCTCGGCAGGACCATCGGAAAACGCCAAGGCTGTGGTGGCTGAAATTGAAGCCATGGGCGGCGAGGCCATGGCCCATGGCGCCAGCGTGACGAACCAGGTGGCGGTCGGCAACATGGTGCAGGAGGTGATGGAGCGCTTTGGCCGGATCGACGTTCTGGTGAACAATGCGGGCATCCTGGGCGACAAGTCCTTCCACAACATGACCCTTGAAGGCTTCCAGAAGGTGCTCGATGTGCACCTGATGGGTACCGTGACGGCCACCCATGCCGTGTGGCCCATCATGCGTGAGCAGGCCTATGGCCGGGTCATTGTGACAACCTCATCGTCCGGGCTCTATGGCAACTTCGGACAGTCAAACTATGGCGCAGGCAAGATGGGTGTTCTGGGCTTGATCTCAACCCTGAAGCTCGAGGGTGAAAAGTACAA
The DNA here is from genome assembly GCA_024227565.1 of Alphaproteobacteria bacterium. Classification (GTDB taxonomy): domain Bacteria; phylum Pseudomonadota; class Alphaproteobacteria; order Rhizobiales; family CAJQND01; genus JAAEUE01. Next base: position 34,351 of record JAAEUE010000118.1, on the reverse strand, counting down.
CATCCGCTGCGCAGCTCTCGCCCCCACGGCGTGGACGCAGATGACAGCGGACATCTTCCCTCCGGAAGCTGAAGACATGTTCAAGCCTGAGAAGGTTTCACCGGCGGTGATCTACCTTGCTGGGCCTGATGCGCCCTCTGGCACGATCTTGTGTGCAGGCGCTGGCGGCTTTGCCCGGGCTGCATTGATGGAATCACCGGGCGTCTATCTTGGGCCTGACGCGAGCGCTGAGGACATCGCGGCAAACTGGGACGCGATTGCCTCCATGGATCAGGCGGTTGAACACTTTGCCGGGCTCGAGCAGCCGCAGAAAATGACAAGATTGTATCAATCCGGTTAGGATCTGCTTCACCATTCTGGCTGAGCCGATCTTAATTTTTCTCCGCTAGTCTCCACCGTTCAGGGAAAGCTGCGCGTTTAAGGACGCAGCTCACAGGGACGGGTTATGGCTGTTACCAGCATTGGCGAGGTACAGAACAAGAAGACGACCGGGCGCGCGTCCTGGCCGAAGTCGATGTTCGGCGGCCGCCTGGGCTTTGTCAAAAGCCGCAAAAATGGCCTGACCCACGAGCAGGAGCTGCTGGGCCTCTTCGTGGCGCAGCAGAGCAATCTCTCCCTTGCCATGCCGGCATTGGCCGTGCTCATGGCCACTGCGGCCCTTATGTGGTCTTCGGTGGTCTCTGTTGCCTATTGGCTGAGCACAATTTTCATCTGTCAGGGCATTCAGCTCATCTTGTGCAGAAACTACCGCATGGAAGATCCGCGGAAAGTAGATCTGGTGAAGTGGGGGTCGCGGTTGGCCTCCTCGGAGCTCGGCTATGCGTTGGCCTGGTGTTCGTTGCTGTTCGTTTTCTGGGACCCTGCAAACGACGTGCAGCGGGCCTTCATGGTGGCAACCCTCATCGTTGTCACCTCTGTGCGCCTGGTGGTGTCGGCGCATTTTCTGCCCATCATCTTTGCCGGCACGGTGCCCATCACCCTTGCGATCGTGTTGAAATGTGCCCTTGCAGGCCAGCCCCTGTATCTGGCCATGGCGGGGATCGCCGTTCTGGTTGAGCTCTACTTTGTCCAATTGGCCAAGCGCATCCAGCAAACCGCCCGCGATATGCTGGCCTACCGCGCCCAGAAAGATGCGCTGATCGCGGAGCTGGAACGCTCCAATGCCATATCCGATGAAGCCCGCCGCCGGGCGGAACACAACGCCAATTCGAAGACCCGCTTTTTGGCCACCGTCTCACACGAGCTCAGAACCCCGCTCAATGCAGTGATCGGTTTCTCAGAGATCATGAAAGAAGAGATGCTGGGCAACCACCAGGTCGACAGCTACAGAGAATACTCAGCTGATATCCATTCAGCGGGCACCTATTTGCTGGGCCTGATCAATGAAATCCTGGATCACACCAAACTAGAGGCCAACAAATATCAGCTGCATTTGGAGCCCATCGAAATTGCCAAGATCGCAAAAGAATGCATCGGGCTGGTCCAGTTGAAGGCCGATGAAGGCAACCTGACCTTGAAGCTCATTACCCCCACGCGGCTTCCAAGAGTGATGGCGGATGAGCGTGCAGTAAAACAAATTTGTCTCAACCTCTTGTCCAACGCCATCAAGTTTACGCCTGAGGGCGGCCGTGTGACCTTGACCATTTCCATCACACGTTTGGGCACCTTGCAGGTTTCTGTACGCGACACCGGGATTGGCATTGCCGAAGAAGAGATCCCTGAGGTGCTGACCTCATTCGGGCAAAGCTCAAAGAGCTTCGATATGGCCAAAGAGGGCGTTGGCCTGGGCCTGCCGATTGTGGACGGTCTGGTGCGCCTGCACGGCGGACGCATGCAAATTCGCTCAAAGGTGAATGCCGGCACCGAGGTGGTTATCGAGTTTCCAGAGAAAAGCGTCCCGAAGGGGTCACCGATCCGCTCCGCCATCGCTGCCTAAGAGCGAGATCTATTCGCTTATCTTGGTGATTTGCGCATAGCCAATTTCAGCCAGTCCTCTCCCGCTGAGCACGTGAGGCGTTGCCAGCAGGCGGATTGATTGCGCCGGCTGTGTCTCCATATTGGCCGAAGTGTACGACGAGCCACTGTCGGTTCCCGCATCCCAGGCCCACAGGGGCACCCGCAAGCGCTTCACCCACTTGCCGTTCGCGCGCAGGTTAACCGCGCTGGCTCCGGTGAACCAATCGGGGCTCGGCGCCAGCATCGTTACAAACGACACCAGGGGATGGCTCTCTGATGCAATGAACTCCGCCTTCATGGTGCCGGGCACCCTCTTCAGCCCTTCGGTTTTCACCACCTCGCCGATCCGCTCGCGCCGCCGCGCTTCGCTGAACTCCGCGTCCAGAACTGTCGACCGGCCGTTTTCCGCCACCAGCTTGAGCCCGCTTGACGCGGTGCGTCCGTCTTCAAACAACACGTAGCGCGGGCCATGGGCCACAACGACCAGACCGGACATATGGCCACCTGTTTGCGGCCAGTCATGCGGGTGGTTAGCCTTGCTCCAGGATATGCTGAGCTCAAGCTTGTAGCGCACGGCCTCATCTGCCTGGACAGAACCGGGCGAGACAAGTGCGATCCAGAAGGCTAGGGCTGTACATAATCTCATTGGGAGACCTCTTGGCGTGGATTGTAGTCATTGGTGTTGTAAATGACTTGGTGCGCGCCTTATTGCAAGTCTGCGATTCAAGACAGGCTTAAACATCTTCCCAGGGAAAGCTGTCGAGCCGCTCCGCGCCGTTTTCCGTGATGAGCACCTGGGTCTCCAGCTTGATGCTCTCTGAGCCTTCCTCGGCCATCAGGCTTTCCACGCAGATGACCATGTTCTCCTCAAACTCCCCGTCATAGGCCAGGGCAAAATCCACATGAAGCGGCACCACGGGCCATTCATCGGCCATGCCAACCCCGTGGAGGGCCAGGGTGTAGCGGTAGGGCTGGTGGGCTTTGGGGATTTGCCAAGACTTCTCGTTGAATTCCCGGAAACTCAATCCTGCTTTCAGCAAACCCAGATTGTGCTCAATCTGGTCCACGGCTTTGCGGTAGAGTTCGGCCTGCTTGTTGCTCATGGCCGTGTGGCCGCAGGTCCATGAGCGCGAGAGGTCGGCGCAGTAGCCGTAGGGTCCGATCATGTCGGTGTCGAAGGAGATCATTTCGCCCTCGTTGCACACCCGATCAGAACACTCTGAATACCAGGGATTTGTGTGATCTCCGCACAGGAAAAGCCTGGTTTCCATCCATTCGCCGCCGGACCGGGCATTTTCGTAATGCAACTCGGCCCAGAGCTCTTGTTCGGTTTTCCCAGGAAGCGAGTTCTCATACACCCGTGCCATGCCCGCCTCACACACCCTTATGGTCCACCCCATCAACTCAAGCTCATCGGCTGACTTGATGGCCCGGGCCCGTTCGGTCAGCTCCTGGCCTTCAATGCAACTGACCCCCTTGGCTTCCAGCGCCCACAAGCCGGCCGGTTCAAGCTTGTCCACTGCAAGCCGCATGTTGCCGCGCCCATGGGTCTTCATCAGATCAAAGATCTCATCAGCCCATTCCGCGACCCGTTCTTCAGATCGTGTGCCGGCGCTCATGTAGATCCAGGCGATCGCGGGCCGCACCTCGGTGATGGCCGGTTTGCCATCGCAAAGATGAAACGCCCCCTTGAACTCAAACATGATCGCGGGACCATCGCGGAAGATCAGCGCATAGCGCACCGCATTGTGGGCGGTCCAGACCTGCATGTTTGGGGTGTCGAGCGCATAGCGGACATTCAGCGGGTCGTAAAGCAGCATGGCGGCGCAGTCGTGCTCGGCAAGTTGCTGGCGAAAGCGCTCCAGACGGTAGGTGCGGGCCGCTTCCAAGACACTGTGCGGAACAGGGCTCTTAAGCGGCCTGTCAGCGCCTTCAGGGTTGAGATAGGTCCGTTTGCGCTCGTCTTTGAACATGCGCTAGGCCGCTCTGCCGTAAAACTTGATGCGGTCTTCCGTGCTGAAGTTCACCCCGGCGCGCTCATAATAGGAGAACACTGCGAGGATGCGCTCTGTGCTTCCCTCCACGGTGCTGACACGGTGTGCCGTGTTCTTGCCGCGGAACACGTTGAGCGTGCCCGAACTGAGCGGCATGGTGCGCAATTCGTCATCCTCTCCGGCCAAGAGCTTGGCAACCCCGTCGTAGTTGGGGTCATCGTCGCTGCGCAGGCCGCTGCGATACTGAAACTCGCCGCCCGCGTCAGGCGCTTGCAAAAGGAGGGTTGTGGTGAACTCTGAGCGGTCAAAATGCCAATTCAAGGTTTCACCGTGGGTGTAGGTCATCACATTCACCCGCGCCAACGGGTCGGCCATCACATGGAGCCGCGGCTTGCCCATCACAGCGGCAAGAAAGGCTGCCAGCGGAGGCCACTCATAGATCTTGGTCAGCACGAAGCCATCCATCTGATCGCCGCAGATCTTGCGGTTGCTGGTGCGTGAGGTTTTCAAGGCAGGATGGTCTGAGGCCAGCCCCTCGACGGTTTTCTTGAAGTAGATATTGTGCTCCTGGGCGTGACTGTAGGCGTTTGCCTCAAGCTCAGGCACGACCTCGTTCACACACGCTGCAAGCGCCGCTGGCCGCACCAGGCCCGTCAGGTTGAACATTCCGGTCTCGGCCAGATCGGCCTGGCAACGCGCCACGAGCGCCCGGCCAGCCTCGCTTTCCAGCTGGTTGAGGGGGTAGTCGGACAGATTGAGGATGTCGTCCATCTTAGCCTTCCAGTACTTCGTTCAGTTTTGCCAACAGGTCTTTCTTTTCATCCAGATCATCTGTCGAACGCAGTTTTTGGCCAAGCGCGATCAACAGGGCGGCATGCTCGTTTTGCCAATCGCGGGTGACTTGCGTCATGGCGATGCGGGTTGCGGCCCGGCCTTTTGAGGCGGGCGTTCCGGCGGTCAATTCAAAACGTTCATCCAGGGTTGGCAGAAAGATCTTGTCGTCATCAACCCCGCGCTTGGCGATCAACCGCTTCAGTTCAGCACGGGCATCGTCTTCCCCATGGTTGAGGAAGATCGAACCGGGGATCGGGCAGCGTTCGAAAATCCATTCCAGCAGTTCGGCCTGGTCGGCGTGGGCAGAATAGTTGCCCAAGCTGCGGATCTGGGCGCGAACCTTCACATGCCGCCCGTGGATGCGCACCTCCTCGGTGCCCGAGCGGATGATCGACCCCAAAGTGCCGGGGGCTTGATAGCCCACGAACAGCACGGTGGTGTCCTTGCGCGAGATGTTGTTGCGCAGGTGATGCTTTATGCGGCCTGCGGTGCACATGCCGCTGGCCGAAATGATGATGGCGCCGCCGCGGATCTTGTTGATGTCCTTGCTCTCATCCACGGTCTGGGTGATGCGGAAGCTGGGGTGGCGGAACAATTCTTCTGCCGGCAGGTCGATATCGGCCATGTCCTCGGTGTGCTGCATGAACACACGTGTGACCTTGCTGGCCAGCGGGCTGTCCAGAAAAACAGTTGTGTTGGGGATGTCGCCATTTGCCAAAAGCACGCCGATATCGTGCAGCAGTTCCTGGCTCCGCTCCACCGCAAACGAGGGGATCACCACATTGCCGCCCCTGGCAAGAGCGTCATTCAGCTCTTTCTTCAACGCCGCGCGGCGGGCCTCCAGCGTGTATTCGGCACGGTCGCGGTCGCCGTAGGTGCTTTCGCATATGAGATAGTCATAGCCCTGGGGGGCATCAGGTTCCGGGTGAAACGCCTTTTCCTCAGGTCCAATGTCGCCGGAGAACAACATGCGCAGCGGATGTTCGGCACCATCTTCAGTGATCCTGAGGTCCACCGAGGAAGAGCCAAGCATGTGCCCGGCGTTCCACAGCCGCGCCTGAATCCCCGGCATGATCTCAAAACGGTCCTCATACTCGCGGGCTTTGAGCATCTTGAGTGCCTTCTCGGCATCCTGCTTGGTGTAGGCCGGCTCTATTTCCTTTTTGCCTTTGCGCTTCCGGCGCCGGTTGTTGCGCTCGGTTTCAGATTCCTGGATGGCAGCTGAATCCATCAGCATGAAATCCAGAAGGTCAGCCGTGGCCTCGGTTGTGTAGATCGGTCCGTTGAAGCCCTGCTTCACCAGTTTCGGGATGAGCCCTGAATGGTCGATATGGGCATGGGTCAGCACCATGCAATCGACGCTCGAAGGCTCGTAGGGAAACGGGTTTTCGTTGAGGGCCGATACGGTCTTGTTGCCCTGAAACATGCCGCAGTCGATCAGGATCCGCTTGCCGTCTGTTTCCACCATCGAGGAGGAGCCGGTCACGGTTCCAGCCGCTCCATAAAAAGACAAAGTGGCCATGATCGTAAGTCGCCTCCGGATGTGCATACACTTGAGGTGATAGTGAAATCACATTGGCGCGCGCCGGGCAATCTGGAAGTTGACCGCTAGCGGTTTAAAATTGTCCGCAAGGCGGCAAGTCCAAGCACGTAAGCGTGCGCGCCAAGGCCCGCCACCATGGTGTCTGCCACACTCGCAGTGGCCGATCGGAAGCCGCGTTTCTCGATGTTCGTCATGTGCACTTCCACATACGGCATCGTAATTGTTTTCAAGCAATCGCGCAATGCGATGCCCTCGTGAAGGAAGCCGGCGGGGTTCATCACCAGCCCGTCGTGGTCGCCCAGATCTGCCTGGTAGATCCAGCTGATCGCTTCACCTTCAACGTTGGTGTAGCGGATGTCGAGTTCGTCGCCAGGGTGTTGTCCAATGAGATAGGCGTCCAGTTCCGCAGCGGTTATTGTGCCGTAAAGCTCTGGCTCACGTCGGCCCAGAGCCTCCATATTCGCCCCCTGAAGCAACAGAACCTTCATCTTCAACCCGCTTCGGACCGCAGCTCACACAGGAGACGGTAAAAGCCGATTTCCGTTTTGTTTCCCAAACTTAGGCGGAGCTTCCGACTCAATTTGCGAGCATGTTCCTCGCGCAACACATGCACAATAATGCAGTTTGCGATGTGCTCATCGCCGCCGCGGATGCTTTCCTCAGTTGACGGGTCTGTGGGCTGCGCCGCCGAGGACCATTTTTCCACCCGCGCCACGTCGAGGTCTTTTGCCAGGGCGCGCATGCCGGCGTCATCCACGCCGTCGGCATCATCCTGTGCCCGCACGGTCACCGCGTACCCAGCCGTCATTGAGCCTTCACACCAAATACGCTCACACACGGTGCGGTTCATGTTGATAAAGGTTCTCGACATGATCGTGCGGGTCAGGGGGGAGGGATTGTTGACCTGCCCCTGATACACGTTTGAGTTCAACACATCGACGGTGTCGGTCTCATAGTAGGTGAAGAACTGCGGCGTGCCGTCCATCGCTTCATAGCGCCGCCCCACGCGGAAGCCTGGAACCTTCAGCCTGTCCAGCAAATGCTCGCGTTGGTACCAGGCTTCATATTTTTCTTCATCGCCGGGCGTGCAGTCGTTCCATACGGCAAGCACCCCAATCTGATCGTTCGTCAGTCCTGCCACGGTACCCCTCCTGCGTAGTTCTGATAAGGCGTCCACGCCAGGTGTCCGGCATCGACCGGCAGCATGACGCCTGTGATCGCACGTGCCTGATCGGAACACAAAAAGGCCGCAGCGTTTGCGATGTCTTCCGGCAACACGAACATGTCGAGCACGCCGGAGTTTTTGATCAGGTCCGGGTCCCGGTCACCTGAGTCAATCCGGGCTTTCAGAGCCGGCGTCAAAACATAGGTCGGTGCCAGGCCGTTGACCCGCACATTGAAGCGCCCGAGCTCAACGGCAAGCAATTCGGTCAGCCGGGTGATGGCGGTCTTGCTTGGGCAGTAGGCCGGAAGGGGCAGGGGCACGAAACTGTTGATCGACCCCAAGGTGATCATGGCACCTGAATTTTGCTCCCGCATCACCTTGCCCACGGAGCGGCAGGTGTTGACGGTGCCGTTGTAGTTGACCTGCCAAAGCCGGTCGTGGGCTTCAGGGTCGGCGTCCAGAACTGTTGATTTGTTTTCCAGAATGCCGGCAGAGGCAACGCAGATGTCGATCCTGCCCCACTCGCCGGCCACCTCGCCCACAGCAGCCTCAACGGCTTTGTGATCGGAAACATCAACAGAACGCCAAAGCGCATGCTCGGCGCCGCCCAAGTCGGCGACAACGGCCTCGGCGCGTTCTGCGTTCATATCCAGAATGGCGACGCGATGGCCGTCAGCGGCAAAGCGCCGGACACAGGCCTCGCCTATGCCGCTCGCGCCGCCTGTAACCAGCGCAACCCCCCTCGCGGTATTCATTCGCCCTCTCCCGCACCAAAGGACAGTACAATTTTGCCTTCCGCCTCTCCCGCCTTCAACATCCCCAGTGCTGTTGCGAAGCCGGTCAATGGGAAAACACGACTGATATGTGGCACAAGCTTACCCGATTTGCACAGTGCAAAAATCTCAGCTTGCACATTCGCGACAGCTTCGGGTTCACGGTCGCGGTAATCGGACCACTGCAGTCCGGAGACGGCGATGTTCTTCACCAGCAGATAGTTGGATCTGATCTGGGGGATTTCTCCTGAGGCAAATCCCACGATCACCATGCGCCCGCGCCACGCCATGGCCCGCAATGCCGCCGCATGCGCCGCGCCGCCCACCGGGTCGATCACGATGTCGGCGCCATGTCCTCCGGTTGCTTCATGCACCTGGTCGCGCAAATCATCGCGCAGGGTCTCGGAGCTTAAGTTCACCACTACATCTGCACCGCCGTCGGTCACCACTTGCGCCTTGGCAGGGGAGCGCACGCCGGCGATCACCGTTGCAGCGCCCAGGGCGCGTGCCAGCTGCACCGCGGCCAGACCAACCCCGCCACTTGCCCCCAGAACGAGAACCCGGTCACCGGAGGTTAAACCAGCCCGCTCCAACAGGGCAAAATGGGCTGTCTGATAAACCAGGGAGAGGGCGGCTGCGTCCTCAAACGAAATGTCCTTCGGCAGCGGATAACAAAGGTTTTCTGCCGCCAACATCTTCTCCGCATAGGCGCCATATTCCACCTCGGCCGCCACCCGGTCGCCTGGCTTGAAGCGGGTGGCGCCCGCGCCGACCGCCTCCACAATGCCCGCACCCGCCTTGCCTGGCGAGAACGGCAGGGGCGGTTTCACCTGGTAGGCCCCTTCCATCACCAGAATGTCGGGAAAGTTCACGTCGGCAGCTCTCATGGCGACCAGCACTTCGCCGGGGCCGGGCACGGGCTCAGGAACATCGCGAACCGCAGCATTCTCGATGGGCCCGAAGCCCTCCACCATAACCGCCTTCATAAACTCTCCTCCTCTTGCGCTTAGCCACCTTGCCCTTCACGGGCACGTACATCAATATGGGGACAACGGATGAAACAAGAGGGATTTTGGCCATGGCCAACAGGTTTCCAGCAGGCGCCGACCAGGAGGAGATAGTCCAGGCCGTGCGCCGCGACGGCTACGCCATTGTTGAACGCGTGCTTGACGATGCCGGGATCGCACAGTTGAAAGCGGAGCTAGAGCCCTACCTGAAGGACACCGGTGTTGGGACCGAAGACTTCTGGGGCCATCACACCAAGCGCTTCGGCGCCTTGATTGGAAAATCGGAAATTGCGCGACAGATGTTGCTCGCGCCCGCCGTCCTGGGCGTGGCCGATGCGGTTCTGCTTGAACTCTGCGCGCGCTATTGGGGCAACTATACCGGCGTCATGCATCTGGGACCGGGTGAGAGTGCGCAGACCCTGCACCGCGACACCAACCTGTGGCCGTTCAACAATCCGGCCCCGCCGCTCACTGTGGCCACCATGTGGGCCGTGTCGGATTTCACCGCGGACAACGGCGGAACACGCCTGGTGCCCGGCAGCCATCTTTGGGACGATGCGCGCCAGCCTGAGCCTGATGAAATCATTTCTGCCGAAATGCCGGCAGGTTCGGTGTTGATCTACACCGGCAACGTGATCCATGGCGGCGGGGCCAACAGAGCCAACGCGCCGCGTTATGGCGTGGCTCTGCACTACGTGCTCGGCTGGTTGCGCCAGGAAGAAAACCAGATGCTCACCATGACCCGGGACGAAGCGCGCGAGATGCCCGAAGAGGTGCAGCGCCTGATGGGCTATTCTCTCGGCGCCTCCGCGCTCGGGTTCGCCGATCACCGCGACCCTTTCGAAATTCTCAACGGCCAGGCCGGCGACGAACCCGCCTCGATCAGCCCGCAGGAGTTGGTGGATGCGGAGGAGGATATAAAACGGCTGAACGTAATCGCAGCCGAGGGGGGCGGGCGCACCCGCTTTGAAGTTGAACCGAACTAGTTCGCCGCAAGCAACAGGAGTGCCTTGCCCATGAGTTTTGAAACCATCCTCTATTCTGAAGATGGGCCGGTGGGCACTTTGACTCTCAACCGCCCGGACGATGGCAACATGTTCAACGAGACCATGTGTCATGAGGTGCGCGACTGCATCAACCAGGTGCGGCGCGAAACCCGCACCCGTGTGCTGGTGATCACCGGGGCGGGCGAGAAGTTCTTTTGCATTGGTGGGCGCAAGGACGGCATGGAGGACACGGCGCTCTATGCCGGGGTGCTTCCGACGTTGGAAATGTACGATGCCATCGACAAATGTCAGAAACCGGTGATCGCCTCGGTCAATGGTTTTGCTGTTGGTGGGGGCAATGTGCTGCAGATGGTCTGCGATTTGACCATTGCCAAGCAAAGTGCGGTGTTCAGGCAGGTTGGCCCCATGATGGGATCGTTCGATGCGGGCTACGGCACCTGGTTTTTGGAAGACCTGGTGGGCAAGAAGAAGGCCAAGGAGATCTGGTTTTGCAACAAAAAGATGAGCGCCGGCGAGGCCAAGGACTTAGGCCTCGTCAACAGGGTGGTTGCAGATGAGAAATTGGTTGAAGAAACCCGTGCATTTGCGCTCGAAGTCGCAGAACGCGGGGCTTTTGCCTTGGCCTCTCTGAAAGCGGCATTTGGTGCACGTCATGGTGGAGTCGGTGGCCTTTCCAGGCTTGCTCACGACCTGTTGCTGCGGGGGTATCTGGAAACCGAAGAGTCCAAAGAACTGAGCGCCTCCTTCCGGGAACGCCGCAGTCCTGACACTGACACGTTCGGGCACTAAAAACCCCATGCGGCCCTTCCTGACCCTCCATTCCCCGACACAAACCAAGGCGTTTTATGAGGCCGGACTGTGGACGGAGGACACATTCTACGGATTGCTGGAAGGCCATGCCTCCAACCGGCCTGTTTCTTATGCTTTGCGCGACGGGCATGAGAGATTGACCTGGCAAGAGCTGCGTCAGCGGGTCGATGCCTTGGCTGTCGACCTTCACGAACAGGGTTTGGTTACCGGCGACCGTGTTTCGCTCTGGCTCTCCAACCGCATTGATGCGGTGATCATGTTTCTGGCCTGCACCCGTCAGGCGATTGCGTGCAATCCGTCCCTGCACCGCACACACACTTGTGCAGACATTACCGTGTTGCTGACCCGCCTGAATGCTGCAGCCCTCCTCACCGAGCCGGGATGGGGCGCCGACCGGAAGGCATGCGATTTAGAGGCGATGTTGGAAACCGTCCCTACACTGAAGAAAACTTATTCTCTGGGCGTTCTGCCGCAACCGGGCCGCCGCCCGGACACCCCGCCCCATGATGATCCGGATGCGGTGGTCTATCTTGCCTTCACCTCCGGCACTACCGGCGCCCCGAAGTGCGTCATGCATTCGGCCAACACATTGCTCTCCAATGCCCGCGATATGGTGGCCGCATGGGAGCGCAGCCCGGCTACGCGCATCCTCAGCTTGAGCCCGCTGTCGCACCACATCGCCTGGGTGGCCGTGGCCCAGTGGCTGCTCTGCGGCGGCGAGTTGATCACCGATGATCCGCCGGAGGGAATAAGCCGCCTGGACTGGATCACCGAAACGGGCGCCACTTATGTGATGGGGGTGCCCACCCATGCCATGGACCTGTTGGCCGAGCAGAGGGCGCAAGGCGCAAGCCGGTTGGGGGCGGTTGAGACTTTCTACATGGCCGGCGCGCCGATCCCCCCAAGCGTGGCAGAGGCCTTTGTGCATCAGGGCATCAAACCCCAGAACGTTTATGGGATGACGGAGAACTCGTCCCATCAGTTTACCGATCCAGAAGATGATATCAGCACAATTACAGAGACTTGCGGCCGTGGCGGTCCGGCCTATGAGGTCTGTATATTCGACAGCGAGAACGCTGACCGCGCCCTGGGGCCAGGTGAGATCGGGCAAATCGGCGGCCGTGGCGCCTGCCTCATGCTGGGCTATTATGCCAACCAGGAAGCAACGGAAGGCAGCTTCAACAGCTCAGGCTGGTTCCTATCCGGCGATCTGGGCAAGTTGGACGAGGCCGGCAACCTCACAGTCTCCGGGCGCCTGAAGGATCTGATTATTCGCGGTGGCCACAATATCCACCCCACCACGATTGAAGCCATCGCGCTGCGCCACAAAGACATCGAAAAGGCGGCCGCCTTCCCGGTGGCAGACCAGCGCTTGGGCGAGCGGGTCTGCCTGGCCATCACTGGCGAGGTTGAGGCCAAGCCCTTGCTGCACCATCTGGCCGAAGAGGGGCTGTCGGTTTATGACATGCCGGAATACTATCTGAACCTGGACACCTTCCCGCTCACGGCCAGTGGGAAGATCTTGAAGCGCGAGCTGGTGGACATGGTGAAGCGCGGCGAGCTGAAACCCGAAGCGGTTCGGTTCAAGCCAAGGGGAGAGACAGCATGAGCGTGGAGCTAACCCGGCGAGGCGATGTGGGCATCCTCACCTTGCGCCGCCCCGAGGCACTGAACGCACTGTCGTTCCAGATCATTGAACAAATTGGCGCTGCGCTGGATGAGGTTGAGAAGGACGACAGCCGCTTCCTGATCATCACTGGGGAAGGGGAAAGGGCGTTCTGCGCTGGCGCTGACATTAAGGAACTGCGAGCGGCCACGCCCCTTGAAATGGGCGAACGCATGCGGCGCGGGCAACAGACCTTCGGCAAGCTGGACCGGCTGCGGGTGCCCTCGCTGGCGCTCATCAACGGTTACGCTTTTGGGGGTGGTTTGGAGCTTGCCCTGGCCTGCACGTTCCGCATGGCCACAGCGAACGCAAAAGTGGGGCTCCCTGAAATCAAATTGGGCCTCATTCCAGGCTATGGCGGGACCCAAAGATTGCCCCGTTTGGTGGGTGAGGGGCGGGCAATGGAAATGATCACAACTGGGCGCCCTGTGGGGGCTGAGGAAGCCCTGGCAATGGGGCTTGTGCAGGAGGTTATTGAGGGTGACCCCATGACCCGGGCCATGGCGCTTGCGGGCCAGCTGGCCAAGCTCAGCCTGCCGGTTTTGGGGTTTGCCCGCGAAGCAGTGAGCCGCGCGCTGGATCGGCCCTTGGAAGCTGGATTTGAGGCTGAGGCCAACCTGAATAACCTGGCATTCCAGTTGAGCGATTCCACGGAAGGTATGGCTGCTTTTGAGGAAAAACGCGATCCGGAGTTCAAAGACACATGACGCTGCTGGAGCGCTATGCGCAGAACCGGATCTGGGATGAACAAGAGCAATTGGTGCTCGATCAGCTGCAAAAGGTGGCTGAAGAGGTGATTGCCCCCCAGGCGGCGGCCTACGATGCGTCGGGCGAATATCCAAGCGCCAGCATGGACGCCCTGAACGCCATGGGGCTGAACGCGATCTTCGTTCCGGAGGCCTATGGCGGCGCCCCGATGTCGTACCGGCTGTACCTGGAATGCGTCTCAATTGTCTCTGAAGCCTGTGCCTCGACCGGCATCATCTACGCCACCAACTTTCACGGCATGAAACCGCTGATAGATTTCGGTACAGAAGAGCAAAAACTGCGTCTTTTGCCCACCATTGCAGAGGGCGGCATTGGCTCGCTCGCCATCACCGAGCCGGATGCCGGTTCCGATGCCACGGGCATGAAAACCAGCTTCACGCCGGACGGTGATGACATCGTCATCAACGGCTCCAAGATCTTTATCTCCAATGGGGATGTGGCCGACCGGATCCTGCTCTTCGGCAAGTGGAGCGAGATCGACGATGCCAAGGGCGCGATCTCCGCTCTTGTGTTGGAGAAGGGCACCGATGGTTTCACCACCGGGCCAAAAGAAAACAAAATGGGCCACCGGGCAGCTTCAACCGTTGCCCTGAATTTCGACACGGCGCGGGTGCCGCGTGCCAACTTGCTCGGAGCACCGGGCGAGGGGCTTTCAATCCTCCTGGCCTCCCTCAACAAGTCACGGCCTTCCATTGCAGCCCACGCGCGCGGCATCGCCCGCGCCGCTTTCAACGACATGACCGCTTACATGAACGAGCGGGTGCAGTCTGGCCGGCGCATCATAGATTTTCAGGCGAACCAATTCCTCATCGCCGATCTCGCCAGCGAGCTTGCCCTGGTGGAAAGCTGGGTCGACTATGTGGGCGGCCTGATCGACGGCGGCGCAGAGCAGTTCGGCCAGGAGGCCTCGGTGGCCAAGCTCAGGGCCTCCGACCTTGCCATGCGCATGAGCACCGATGCGGTGCAAATGTTCGGCGGCTATGGCTATATCAGCGATTACCGGGCAGAGCGTCTGATGCGCGATGCCAAGATTACCCAGATCTGGGAAGGCACCAACCAGGTGCACCGCCAACTGATCGGCAGGAGTTTTGCGCAGAAATGACATCCCAGATCAAAACCGTTGGCGTGTGCGGGGCCGCCGGAACCATGGGCGCCGGGATCGCCATTGTGGCCGCGCGCGCCGGGTTCAAAACCATCTGCTTTGACACCGGCGAGGACGCGCTGGCCAGAGCCCGTAAACAAACCGAAGGCTTCTTCGGAAAGTCGGTCGAGCGCGCGAAGATGACTGAGGCCGATCAGTCTGCCGCTCTGGCCAAGCTTTCAGCGACCACGCAGATTGCGGATCTTGCAGACTGCGACCTTGTGATTGAGGCAGTGTTTGAGGATTTGAAAACCAAGCAGATCCTGCTTGAGCAATTGGACGACGTCTGCCCGTCCCACACTCTGTTCGCCTCCAACACCTCCACCTTGTCGATCACCGAGATCGCATCAGGCTGCGCGCGGCAAGACAAAGTGGTGGGCATGCACTTCTGCCTTCCGGCCCAGCTTATGAAGTTGATTGAGATGTCGCCGGGTCTCAACACATCCGATGAAAGTTTCCAGGCCGCTTGGGACTGGACAGTTCAGGTTGGCCAAATGCCAGTGAGGACCCAAGACAAGCCGGGCTTCATTCTGAATGCCCTTCTGGTGCCGTTCAACAATGATGCCATCCGGGCGGTTGAGGCAGGCGTTGCCACGGCGGGCGACATCGACACGGCCATTAAACAGGGATTGGGCTACAAGATGGGCCCGCTGGAGCTGATCGACCTGATCGGCCTGGATACCCAGGTGCGCCTGTGTGAGGCGTTCTACCCCATCACCCACGATCCCCGCGCAGCAACCCCGCCGCTGCTCAGCCGGATGGTGGCTGCCGGCCATCTGGGGCGCAAGGCGGGCCGGGGGTTTTATCAGTATGACGACAACGCGATGTTTGGAGGCTGACGGGATGGATTACGCAATTATCAGCCATGGCCCGAGCCGCTCGTTTCCTGACGGCGATGACTTTCTGACAAATGCTGTGCGGGAGGCCTCCATCACGGTCCATGTGGGCGGCGGCGCAGAGGCAGATACCGCAAAAACCGCCGTTCTGGTTGAGCTCACAACCGAATGCCTCGGTGTTTACACCGGTGAAGATGCGGGCAAAGAAGGCTCAAACATGCTGGGCTTTGCACGCTACCGGAATGGCGACGATCCGCCCAGCAACCTGATTGAGCTGGTGCGACAGCCAAACAGCGACGAGGCGGCTCTTGATGCAGCACGCGCCGTTTTCGAAGGTGCTGGGTTCCAGGTTGCAATCTCGGCCGATCAGCAGGGCCGCATCATCGACCGGCTGGTGAGGCCGAAATACAATGATGCCTTGCGCTTTCTTGACGAGGGCTTAGCGGCGGCGGCCGATATTGATCTGACCTGCAGGCTTGGCCTGGGCTATGCCGATGGCCCCATTGAGCGGGTGGAGCGCGGCGGGCTGGTGCACCATTACGAGGTGAGCCAGCGCCTGTTCGAGACCTATGGCACACCGGGCTATGCGCCAGCCAGACGCGCGCAAGTGGCCAAGCAGCGTGCCGACAACAATGAGTGACGGCCCCACAGATCTTCCTGCGCCGCGCGAAGCGCCAGACGCTGGCCCCTATTGGCAGGCGGCCCGCGAAGACCGCCTGGTGATGCAAAATTGTTATGGATGCGGCACCTACCGCTTCTTCCCAAGCTTGCTGTGCCCAGAATGCGGCTCTGAGGAACAGGTCTGGGGTCCATGCTCTGGCCGCGGAACGATCTACAGCCTGACAACCGTCCACCGCGCGCCGTCTCCGGCCTTCCGGAAGATCGTTCCCTACACCGTCGCCTTGATTGAGTTGGAAGAGGGCCCCCGCATGATGACCAACATCGTGGGCGAGGGGCGCAATGAGGCTGCCATCGGTGATGCCGTTGAGGTTTGTTTCGAAGCCCGCGGCACGGACGCCAAGGTCCCGCAGTTCAAGCTGGCGGGCGCCTGAGAGATGCTGCGCAACAAAGCGATCATTGCCGGGGCAGCCGATTCCGATGTGGGCAAAGTGCCCGAGATGAGCGGTCTCGCCCTGAACGCTCAAGCCGCGCAGCGGGCGCTGGCCGATGCCGGGCTGGCCTTGAGCGATGTGGACGGCCTGATCACCGCCTACTCAATGACCGAGCCCTACTTCATGCTCGGCTCGGTATTGGCCGAATATCTCGGCATCACGCCGTCGCTCTGCGCCTCTCTCACCGTCGGCGGCGCAACCCCTGGCATTGCCCTGCACCAGGCCGCCATGGCGGTGGCCACAGGTGAGGCCGAAGTGGTGCTGGTGACGGCAGGCGAAAACCGCGCCACCGGCCAAAGCCGGGATGATGCGGTGAAGGCTTTGAGCCATGTGGGCCATCCGTATTTCGAGATGCCCTATGGACCAATTGTCCCCTCATTCTACGCTCTCATTGCGCAGCGCTACATGCACGAAAATGGAACTACCCGCGAGCAGATGGCCCACGTAGCCGTGGCCGCCCGGGCCCATGCCCGCATGAACCCGGCCGCCCCTGCCGCAGAAGCCCTAAGTGTGGACGATGTTCTGGCGTCAAAGCCGATCTCGTCTCCGCTCAACATGCTGGACTGTTGTCTGATCTCTGATGCAGCTTCCGCATTTGTGGTGACAAAGCCGGAGCGCGCGCCAGATTTGCCGCACCGGCCCGCCTGGCTCCTGGGCATCGGCCAATGTCACACCCATGAACACGTGACCATGGCCAAAGACCTGACCGCGTTTGGGTCCGCCCATTCCGGCGCTAAAGCCTATGCCATGGCAGGCCTCGGCCCGGCTGACGTGGATTTCGCCGAACTCTATGACTGCTTCACCATCGTGCCCATCATCGAGGCCGAAGAACTGGGCCTGGCGCCGAAAGGCGAGGGGGGACAGCTGTTTGAAAGCGGTGAAACCCGCATCGGTGGCCGTTGCCCGATCAACACTCATGGGGGGCTCCTGTCCTACGCCCAGGCCGGGGCATCCGGCGGCATGCATGGCATTGTGGAGGCAGTGCGCCAACTGAGGGGCGGCGAGGGGGTTCGCCAAGTGGCCAAACATGATATTGCCTTGGTTCACAATGAGGGCGGTGTTCTGTCCTCTCATTGCACGATGATCCTGGGCCGAGATGCACAGTAAAAAGGGGCGGAAGACCACCACATGAGCGAGGCCATCAAACATCTCCTGAACCCTGAGGCCGTTGTCATCGTTGGGGCAACTGAGGGTGAACACCGCATCGGCGGCCGGGTGTTGCATTACATCGCACGCGCTGGCTTCAAGGGCGCGGTTTACCCGGTCAATCCCGGGCGCGACACGGTGCAGGGCATTCCGGCCTACCGGCAGATTGAGGACATTCCAGGCACCGCCGACTGCGCGATCTTCGCAGTTCCCGCCCCGGCCGTTATCCCGTCATTGCGCTCCTGCGCGGCCAAAGGCGTCAAAGCCGCGATCCTGTTCAGCGCAGGGTTTGCCGAGCTGGGCGAAGAGGGCCGTGCCATGCAGGATGAATTGGTGGCCGTGGCCCGCGAAACCGGCATGCGCATTCTGGGGCCCAATTGTCTGGGGGCGTTCAACGCCAATTCCGGCCTCATGGGCACCTTCAGCTCCAACATCATGGACAAGACGCCTGAGCCGGGCAGGGTGGGCATCGTCTCCCAAAGCGGGGCCTTCGGCGCCCATCTTTATTCTTTGTGCGATGCCCGGGGCATCGGCATCTCCTATTGGGTGACAACCGGCAATGAGGCAGACATCACCATCGCCGAATGCATCGGCTTCATGGCCGCAGAGCCGTCGGTCAACACGATTATGGTCTATGCCGAAGGCATCAACGATCCGAAAGGTCTGGCCGCCGCGCTCCAGCTGGCGCGGGCAAACCGCAAGCCGGTGATCTTCGTTAAGGTGGGACGCACCGAAGCGGGAGCAAAGGCGGCAGCATCCCACACCGCCTCGCTCGCAGTCTCTGACACCGCCTGTGATGCGTTTCTAAAACAGCACGGCGCCTATAGGGCCGACACAACCGACGAAATGGTGGAATGTGCTTATGCCTGCCAGCCCGGCGTGTTCCCGACTGGGGACAAGGTTGGATTGGTGTCCATTTCAGGCGGCGCCGGCGTGCAAATGGCCGACCGGTGCGATGCAGAAGGATTGCAGGTGCCGGAATTCCCTGCTGACCTGCAGGCCGAGTTGAAGGCCATGCTGCCTCTCGCGGCCACCACAAACCCTGTCGACATGACGGCCATCGTGGTGGAGAAGCCCGAACTGATGGTCAAAACCTTCCAGATGGTATCAGACCGTGCCGACTGCGACGCCATTGCTTCATTCCTGACCCCTATTGCTGCCCGGCAAGAGGTTATGGACGGTCTGACCAACTGGGCGAAAAGTCTGGCCGGCCGCATGCCGCTCTGCTTGTGTGCTCCGGTTTCACGCGAGGTCAAGCGGCCTTATGAGGAGGCTGGGATCTCGGTGTTCGACACGCCTGACGAGGCGGTGCGAGCTTGCGCCATTCTCCGCCGCTTTGCCAACCTGTTCGATGGAGCGGATGCATCAGAGCCGCCGGCGCCGCCGGAAGGCGCAGAGCCGGTTGATGGGGAACCGCTCAATGAAGCTGAGGCAAAAGCGGTCTTGCGCTCTTGGGGCATTGATACGGTGGCTGAGAGCATCACCGCCACGGTCGATGAGGCCGTCGCTGCTGCTGCCGCAATTTCCGGCCCGGTCGCGCTCAAGATTGCGTCAGCCGATATTGCTCATAAGACGGAGATCGGCGGCGTGTTGTTGAATGTCGAGGGCATGGACGATGTGCGTGCCGGTTTTGAAACCCTGATGGAACGCGGCCGCAGCGCCAAGCCAGATGCGAAGATCGACGGGGTCATCGTCTCCGAGATGGCCGGCGAGGGGGTTGAGACGGTCATCGGTGTTCAGAACGATCCCACGTTCGGGCCCATGGTGATGTTCGGCCTGGGCGGGGTCTTTGTTGAAATTCTGAAAGATGTGAGCTTCCGGCTCGCGCCCTTTGGTGTGGATGAAGCCAGGCGCATGATTGCCGAAATCAAAGGCGCAAAAGTTTTGCAAGGCGCCCGCGGAAGCAAGCCGGCGGACGTTGAGGCTCTGGCTGAAACCCTGGCACGGATCTCAGTGTTCGCCGCTGCAAATGCAGGCCGGTTGGAGACGGTTGATCTGAACCCGGTGCTTGTCCGCAACAAAGGCGTGCTGGCACTGGACGCCCTAATTATTCCCAGGAGCCAGGCCTCATGACGGTCGATCTCAAATCCCGCGATACCTATCCGGCCTGGACATCCGACATAATCCGTTACCGTGATCTGGATCCGAATGCGCATGTGAACCACACTTCGATCGCAGAGTATTTCGAGAATGGCCGGGTACGGTTGCGCCATGAACATCTGGCGCAACTGGGCGATGACATTCTCACCGGATTTGTCTTGGCCAAGCTCAGTATCCAATTCAACTTCGAACTGCACTTTCCGGGCGAAGTTAGCGTGGGGACTGGATTATCCAGGCTCGGCAACACGTCCTACACCCTGACCCAAGGCCTCTTTCAGGACGATCGCTGTGTAGCCAACTCAGAGGTCATCACCGTCTATATCGGCAAGGAGACAGGCCGCCCGACGCCCCTTTCAGATGAGATCCGCAGTGCTCTGGAGAAGGTTGCCCTCATTGGCGCATGAGAGATTTTGACCCGGTCTTGCTCCAAGGGTACATTGCGCCAAAGCTTACCGCCGAACCACGAGGAAACAGCGCCCATGTCCGACACCCATGTCCTAGATCCCAATCATGATATGAGCGATCCCGCCGAGGCGCGCCGTGCCTTCCGCACCGGAGCCTTCACCGGAAACACAGCTGGCATCGCGCCCGGGTACACACAAGGTAACCTGGCCATTCTGCCGGCAGATCTTGCACTTGATTTCATGCGCTTCTGCCAACGCAACCCCAAGCCGTGTCCGATCATTGGCGTGTCCGAAACTGGCGACCCGTTCCTGCCCACCCTTGGCCGCGACATCGACATTCGCTGCGATGTGCCAAGCTACAACGTCTACCGCAACGGCGAGCTTGACGACGAGGTCACCGATATTTCCGATCTGTGGCGCGATGACTTCGTGACATTCGTTTTGGGCTGCTCCTATTCGTTTGAGCAGGCGTTGGTGGATGGCGGCGTGGCCTTGCGGCACTGGGAGGAAGACCTCACGGTGTCCATGTATTGCACCAACATTGAGACCGAAGTGTCCGGCCTCTTCAGCGGCGGCACGGTGGTGTCCATGCGGCCTCTCACGGCGCGCAATGCAATCCGCGCGGTTGAGATCACCTCGCGCTTCCCTCACACTCACGGCTCGCCAGTGCACCTTGGCGACCCGTCCCAGATCGGCATCGCCGACATTTCCAAGCCTGATTGGGGGGATGCCCAGCGCATCGAAGCTGATGAGATCCCCGTGTTCTGGGCTTGCGGCGTGACCCCGCAAAATGCGGTGCGCCAGGCCAAGCCGGAAATCTGCATCACCCACAAGCCGGGCTCCATGCTGGTGACGGACCTGCCGAGCGCGTTTGACTCGCGGCTGGAAGACTAGGGCGCTCTCCACAAGACAATATCGTCGTTCCCGCTTCTCACTCCCTCGTCATCCCCGCGAAAGCGGGGATCCAGGGGCGGCTGGCTCCGAGTTTCGCAGCTCTGGGTCCCGGATATTTTGCTGCGCAAAATCCGGGATGACAATTTGAGGGATCAGTAGAACAAGCCCGGCAACCAGGTCGCCAGTCCTGGGAAGATCAGCAGTAGCGCGATCATCACCAGCATTGCGATCACGAACGGGATGGCCCCCACGCTCACATCGTTGAAATTGCCCCCGCGCTGGCGGATACCGTGCACCACGTAGAGGTTGATGCCGATAGGAGGGGTGATGAGCGCTGCTTCCATCAGGACGATGATCATGATGCCGAACCAGATCGGGTCAAAGCCCATATGGGTGACGATCGGGAACACCACCGGAATGGTCGTGAGCATCATTGAGAGAGTTTCCATGAACATGCCGAGAAGCAAGTAGAACACCACGATCACCAGCATGGTTTGCATGGGCGTCAAGCCCATGGCCTCGATCGCAGCCAGGATCGACTGGGTGATGCCCATGAAGCCCAGAACGAAGTTCAGGAACACCGCCGCCAGAATGATCAGCATGATGGTGGCGCTGGAGCGCATGGTGCCCTCAAACGCCTGCTTCAGCATCTCCACATTGAGCGCCTTGTTCCAGGCTGCGATGCCCAGCGCGAAGACCACACCGATGGACGCTGCCTCGGTGGGCGTTGCCACTCCAGCGTAGATTGAGCCCACAACCGCAAGGAACAGCAACACAGGCGGCAGAAGATCCGGCAGAACCTGGATGCGCCTCTCCCAACTGGTTTCCACCTTGTCGCCGCCCCATTCCGGGTTGCGCAGGCAGGCAATGGCGATCATGCTCATGAACAAGAGCGCCAGAAGGATGCCGGGAATGATGCCGGCCAGGTAGAGCTCAGGCACCGAGCTGTCGGTCAAAAGGCCATAGATGATCAGGTTGATGGATGGCGGAATGAGAATGCCCAGCGTGCCGCCGGCGGCAAGGGAGCCAAGGAACAGGCTTTCGTTATACTTGCGCTTTTCGATTTCCGGATAGGCCACAGTGCCAACCGTTGCGGCAGTGGCGACCGATGAGCCAGAAGTGGCTGCGAATATTGCTGAGGAGCCGATGTTGGCGTGCATCAGTCCGCCCGGCAGCCAGGAGATCCACTGGATTACGGCGTTGTACATGCGCAGCGCAATGCCCGCCCTGAGCATGATCTCCCCCAACAGAATGAACATGGGGATGGCCACCAGGATGTATTCAACGCTCTGCTCCCAGACGAAATCGCCCAGCATGAGCGAACGCCGCCCACGCATGAACACTTCGTCCAGAGACAGGCTCAATATGCCCAGAACAGCGGCCACAGGAACTGCGGACACCACAAGGCCGAGCAGAACAACGACGATCAGAAGAGGCATGCCAAGCCTCCGCAGCTAAAGAGGGCGCGGAGATTACACATGAGTTTCTTCGACGATTTCTTCTTCAACCGATTTGACGCCGGCGATGCGGTTGATGGTGGCCCAGTCGCGCCGGAAGACGCTGACCATGCCGTAAAGCGTGAGAAAACTAAGGCACAAAAGGAAGAACCCGAGCCCGGAAATCCAGAAGATCTGCGGGATCCAGAGCGGTGTGGCCAAGGTGGTCTGTGCTGTGGCGTTTTGCTCCCAATTTTCGGCAAACATTGACCACCCATTCCGGGTGAGCAGGAAAATGTAATAGAGCAACAACAACAGCCCCAGCATGTCGAGGAGGGCGCGTGCCCTGATGCTGAGCAGGTTGTAGAGCGCATCAATCCTGATGTTTGCGCGCGACAACAGGCAGAATGAATAAGCCCAGGTGGTGCCCGCCGCAAACACGTAGCCGGAAATCTCATCGGACCCGGAGATGGTGATGGAGAACAGTTTGCGGGCGGTAACGTCGAGCGTCACCATGATCGCTGAAAGCAGAAGCGCCAGCCCGCCGAACCAAGTCGCAACGCGCGAAATGCTGAACAGGCCGTCGTGGATTTTGTCAAACATGAAAAAGGTGTCGCCTCACCGAGGAGAGGCTCGGTGGCGTCCACGCGGAGATAATACTGTTACCTAATCTCTGCGCAGACGCTCCAAGCATCCGCCCTAACGGATTGAGCCTATTCAGATGCCGTCATGCCGACAACTTTGCCGATGGTGGCATTCCACTCATCAGCACATGCCTTGCCGCAACGTTTGGCCCAACGCTTCAGAACAACGTTCTGGGCGATGTCTGCCAGCATTTTCTGGTCGTCAGCTGATGGTGTGATCGGAACCATGCCGCCTGGGTCGCCCTTGTCGCAAGGACCGGCTGCGTTGCAGTCCATGCCCTTTTGGTCAAGGCTGCTTTCAAAGGCCCAGATCTCTTCTTCAAGCTTCTTGGCTTCAGACATGATCAGGTCCTGGGTTTCCTTGTTCAGGCCGTTCCAGGTGTCCAGATTGATGGCTGTGAACGTGGCTGCATACCCCACGCGAACGCGGATGTTATGGGTCACGACCTGCCACCACTTGGCATTGTAAGCCGGCATGGTGCCGGTGATGCCGCAGTCGGCAACGCCTTTTTGCAGGGCTGGAACCACTTCAGCAAACGCGATGGTCACCGCGCTGGCGTCGAGGCCTTCGATGAAGTCACCAAGTGTGCGGCTGTAGGTGCGGATTTTCTTGCCTGCAAGATCCTTGAGCGACACTTTGGTCACGCTCTTGTCTTTCAGGTTGCACCAGAGCTGCTGGCTTGGGAACGTGTAAATGTTGATCAGCTTGCCGTTGTATTTTTCGGCAATTTCCCGCTCGATGATCGGGCGGTAGGCATCAACAGCCTTCCTGTAGGTATCAAAATCCTGGATCACGCCGGCAAGGTCGATACCTTCCAGCGCAGGGCTGGCTTTGGCGCTATAGGATGTCAGCGCGTGAACGGCGTCATAGGCACCCTTTTTCAGGCCGGACATCACTTCATAGCCTTTAAGGCCAAGCTCGGTGTAGGGCTTTGCGTTGGCGCTCAGCTTGCCGCCGGAGGCCTTGGGCAAGGTTTCGTTCCAGAATTTGCTTTCGAACTGCTTGTAGTTCTCCAGGAAGCCCCAGGTGCCAACCACGTCGAATTTGTATTCTTGAACATCTGCCTTCGCAGCCATGGAGCCCATGGCCATGAGGCCGGCTGCCACCGCCCCTGCAAGCAGTTTACGTCCCTTATGCATGCGTCGTCTCCCAATTATGTTTTGATTGATTTCGTTGTTGTTGTAGGCTCAGTTCTGGCTGTTTCCACGGCCAGTAAGCGTCTTAGATTTTTGCATTTTCGCTTGGGTCCCTCAACCCCAGGCATTGGCCGAAAGAAGTATGGCGTATTGGCTGAGGGGCGGTCAAGGCGATCAGCGGAAATAAACCTCACATTCCGGAGAGTTAAGCAATGCCACGTGTCAGCGAAGTTGGTTCTGAAAGCCTAGCCGAAGATGCCCGCGAGATCTTTCGGCGCTACACCACCGAATACGGCCCATTCGAAAATCAGGCCAAAATTTTCGCCCATCGCCCACCGGCCTTGCGTCACATCATGGGCCTGTTGCTCGAGTTGTCTGACGAAGCGGTGCTGCCCAAGCGTTATCTGGAAATCGCCCTGGTGGTGGTCTCCAAATTGAACGAGTGCAAATACTGCGTGGCTCATCATGCTCCCCGTCTGGCGGCACAGGGGTTTGATCCGGAAGCCACCGACAAGATTTTGGACGAAGAGGTGCCGGGCTTCGATGAAGTTGACCTGCTGGTGCGCAACTACTCCGTAGAGGTCACGAACAATTTCCAATACATGCGCGACGGCATCTTCGTTGAGCTGAAGAAGCATTTCAGCGAGGAGCAGATCGTGGAACTCACGTTGCGCATTGCCCTTTGCGGCTTCTTCAACCGTTTCAACGATGCCCTGCAGATAGGCATGGAGCACGGGGTTGAAGAGGAAATGACCGAGCTGGGAGCGGCCCTTCCGGGCGCCGCTGCCAGCTAGCCGCGCCGCATGTGGCAAGTTGGCGTTGATGTGGGTGGCACGTTTACCGACGTGTTTGCCTGCGAGGTGGGCACGCACCGGCTGGTCTCCCACAAAGTGCCCTCAACCCCGCACGATCCTTCAGTCGCCATAGCAAATGCGCTGGACCTGTTGAAAACGCGCTTTTCCGTTGAAGTGGGCGAGATCGATCAGTTCTGCCACGGCACAACCGTGGCCACCAACGCGCTCATCCAGCGCAAGGGCGGAAAAATTGCCCTGGTCACAACGGCAGGCTTCAAGGACCTCCTGACCATCGGCCGCCAGGTGCGGCCCTTGATCTATGACTTGCAGGCCGATTACCCAGATCCTCTGATCCCGGCCGCGGACCGCGTGGAGGTGCGCGAGCGCATCGGGGCAAAAGGTGAGGTGCTGACCGAGCTGACCGATCAGGAAATCGAGCGCGTGGCCGGCGCAGTTGCCGCGCTTGAACCCGATGGGGTTGCGATCTGTCTGTTGTTTGCTTTCCTCAATCCCGAGCATGAACAGCGCCTGCGGGCTGCATTGGAAAGGCGCCTGCCGGACGCGGATCTCTCCACCAGCCACGAAGTGCAGCCGGTGTTCCGTGAGTTTGAGCGCTTTTCCACCACTGTTTTGAACACCTATCTGCAGCCGGTCATGAGCCGGTACATCCATGCCGTCGACGGGATCATAGGAAACCACGCTCCGTCGGCCGATATCGGCATCAACCAGTCCTCCGGCGGCCTGATGACCGTGGACCAGGCGGCCCGGTTTCCCGTGCGCACCGCGCTGTCTGGCCCGGCAGCCGGCGTTGTGGGGGCCATTGAGGCGGCTGGCCGTTCCGGTGTCGGCGCCATCATCACCCTGGATGTGGGGGGAACTTCCACTGACGTGTGCCTGGCGCGGGAAGGCTCCGTGCCCCTGTCGTTTGCCCGGCATGTGGCCGGGTTTCCCATTCGTCTGCCCTCGGTGGACGTGAACGCGGTCGGGGCTGGCGGCGGCTCACTTATCCACGCAAGCCCGGACGGGCTCATGCAAGTTGGACCGCTCAGCGCTGGTGCTGATCCGGGCGCAGCCTGTTACGGGAAAGGGGGGACCCTGCCCACGGTGACCGATGCCAACCTGGTGCTGGGGCGTCTGCCCGAGGAGATCGCAAGCGGCGACATGCATCTGGATGTGGCGCTCGCCCGGAGGGCCCTGGAACCGGTTGCCAAAAAGTTCGGCGTGAGCGTTGAAGAAGCGGCGGTCGGCGCGCTTCGCATTGTGGCGTCAAACATGGTGCGGGCCATCCGCGCCGTTTCAGTTGAGCGCGGCCATGATCCGCGCCAAGCCGTGCTGGTGCCCTATGGCGGGGCTGGCGGTTTGCATGCCATTGAGGTGGCGGAGGCGTTAGGGGTGACCCAGGCTCTGGTGCCGCCTGATCCGGGCATCCTGTGTGCCCGAGGCCTGATGGTGGCAGACCGCAGCGAAGTCTTCCTCGCCACCCGGCGCACCAACTTGGACGGTGATCTGTCGGAGATCCGGAAGCTCCATAATGGCCTCAACGAGGAAGCCGACGTCTGGCTTTCTAACCAGCGGCGGGCCGGCACAACCGAGGCGAGTGCGGATATGCGCTTTGTTGGGCAAAACTATGAGCTTTCAATCGACGTTCCGGGCAATTTCAAATGGTTACCTGAACAACTAGACTCAATTAAGCAGCTCTTTCACGCCGAGCACGAACGCGCTTATGGCCATGCGGACGCTGCCATGCCGATTGAAATCGTGAGCTTGAGGTTGACCGCGCGGGTGCCTGCAGAACCGGTACAGGTTCGCAGCGCAATGCCCCAAAGCGAGGCCCGCGATGAATGGCCGGTGAGGGATATCTGGTTCGCGGCCACCGCCGCTGAGCCCGCCAAGGTGGTGTGGCGGGAACAGCTTGCCGTCGGTGCGGAGGTGACCGGGCCCGCAGTGATCGAACAGGCCGACGCCACAACCTTGGTGTGGCCGGGGTGGAATGCGGTGCTTGATGAGGCGGGCAATGTGAGGCTGGAGAAACAATCATGAGCATGGATGCCTTTTCCCTCCAGATCGCCTGGAACGGCCTCAGGTCCATTTGCGACGAGGCCTTCCTGTCGCTTATGCGGTCATCATTCTCCACCAATATCAAAGAGCGGCACGATCACTCCACCGCTGTGCTCGATCCGGGCGGGAGACTGATTGCCCAAGCCGAAATGTCCCTGCCGATCCATCTGGCTTCCATGACCGGCATGATCGACATTCTGGTCGCCCGTTATGGCGACCGGATGAAGCCCGGTGACATCTATTGCGCCAACGATCCACATGTGGCTGGCGGCACCCATCTGCCCGACATCAATCTGGCCGCCCCGGTGTTCGCCGGCGATGAGCTGGTGGGCTTCGTTGCCAACATTGCCCACCATGCAGATGTGGGCGGCACTGCGGCGGGCTCCATGTCCGGCGGCCTCACCGAAGTGTGGCAGGAGGGGGTGCGCATTCCCCTGGTGCGATTGGTGGCTGAAGGCGAGCTGCAAACCGACATTCTTGATCTGATGCTCCTCAACATGCGGTTGCCCCAGGAACGCATGGGCGACCTGAATGCCCAGATCGCCGCTTGCCGTCTGGCTGAAGGGCGTTTGCGGCAGATGGCCGGCGAGCTGACCTCCGAACAGCTGTTCGTGGTCTACGATGAGATCATCACCCGCAGCGAGCAACGCATGCGCACGGCCATCTCTGCCTTTCCAGATGGTGAGTATGGCTTTGAAGATGTGCTGGATGATGATGGTGCAGGCATGGAGGATCTGCCGATCCGCTTGAAAGTCTCCAAGCAGGCCGACACCATGAGGTTTGATTTCACCGGCTCTTCGCCTCAGGCACGCGGCAACATAAATCTGACGTTCAACGCAGTGCAGTCTGCGGTGTTCTATAGCCTCAAAGCGCTGCTGGACCCTGACTTGCCGAACAATCAGGGCGTGTTTGCGCCGGTGGAGATCATTGCCGAGCCTGGCTCATTGCTGAATTGCCAACCACCTGCCGCGGTGGCGCTCCGGGCCAACACCTCTCAGCGGGTTGTGGACGTGGTCATCGGTGCGCTGGCACCGGGCATCCCAGAGCGCGCAATCGCTGCGGCCAACGGGGCAAACACGTCAGCCGTGTTTGCTGGCAACGACCCGGACACCGGAGAAGCTTACGTCTATCTGGAGACCCTGGGCGGCGGCATGGGCGCCCGCGCCACAAAGGATGGCAAGGACGGGGTTCAGGTCCACATCACCAACACGTCAAACCTGCCGGTCGAAGCCATCGAGATGGAGTATCCTTTGCGGGTTCTGGAATATGCCTTGCGCGAGGGCAGCGGCGGGGCGGGGCGGCACCGCGGCGGCATGGGCCTGCGCCGGGTTGTGACGCCCGTGGGCCACGATGCAGTGTTCTCAGGTGTTGGCGAGCGCTTCCGTCATGCGCCTTGGGGCTTTGACGGCGGCGAACCTGGCGCCATGGGCGAGTTCCACATGGTGGATGACGACGGCAACAAGCGGCGCCTTGCAAACAAATCCCTCAGCTTGCCTTTGCCGGAAGGTCACTGCGTGATCATCGAGACACCGGGGGCTGGAGGGTATGGGAAACCAGATTAAGAGGATGTGAGAGGGCCGCTGCCGTCCGCCCACTGGTGGGCATCGGCCACAGGTTACTAATCTTCAACTCGCTGCGCAAATGGCACGGCAACTGAGCTTGAGAACCCTTTGCCAGCGCCGCGCCCGGACACTGGAAGCCGGTCGCAGCGATAGGGCGGAAGTCCTGTCCGCTCAGTTCACCTCAGCACCGAGATCTCCGCAGCCGATCTTCCGGCCGCTACTTGCCCATGGAGTTTTTGATGAAGCCGACAATGGCCATCACGATGGCACCGCCCACGCCGCCGCCGGCGATTTGGCCGATGATGCCGTCAGCTGCGCCGCTGGCAACCATGTTCAGGATGACGCCGCCAATGCCTCCACCTGCGATGCCGGCGATTGAGTTGCCCAATGTGCCTAGGCTGAGATTTTTCAGCAGCGCACCGGCAACGTTGCCGCCTGCTGCACCACTGGCAAGTTGAATGATTAGGGGAAGAAAGCTTTCCATGACCTTAGGCCTCCGCATTTTGTTCGTTCTGAGGCGTATTCGCCTTCGTTGGAAATCAGTCAACGGACTAAAAGGTGGCATGTCAAGAGTGCTGGTGATCCCCGGGCGCATCAACCGGCGTCTGTTGACCCGGTGGGCCCGGGTGGTTACCGCTGACGGTAATACAGTAGGGAGAACAGCGATGTTGCAGCGACACCGGCCAAAGCGGGATCTGATTGAAGGAACCCCTGCGCTCATCGTTATTGATATCCAGGGCGAGCTTTTTGCCGAGCGCGAACCGGGGCCTATTCCTGAGATGCCCAATTTCGATGAGCGTATGGCGCTTGCGCGCAAGCCCATCGACAAGGCCCGCGAGCGGGGCATTCCGGTGATTTTCATCCAGGAAGTGCATCGCCCCGATCTCGTGGACTTCGGCCGCGAACTGGATGGTGCGGAGGATGTGCATTGTTTGGAAAATGACCCGGACACCGCCATTGCAGCCAAAGTGCTGGATTTTCGCCCCACCGACTACCACATCCGAAAACGGCGCTATTCAGCCTTCTTCGGCACCGACTTTGAGATTCTACTTAAAGGGCTGAAAGTTGACACGCTGTTACTCTGCGGCGGGTTGACCGATGTGTGCGTGCACTACACCTTCGTTGATGGTCACCAGTCGGACTATTTCTGCCGGTGATCGAAGGCTGCGTCGCCGGCTCCAGCGAAGAGGCTCACGAGGGCGCGCTGCGTGCCATGGACTATCTGCAAACAGGCGCACGTCGCTCGCTGGATGAAACCTTGGCGGCTATGGACAGATACCAAGGCCAGGGCGTGGAACAAATCTCTTGACCGTCAGGCAGCTCTGCGCCTGAGGTTGGACACCAGATCGGCGGCAAGGTCAGCAGCGTCATCGCCCACGCCGTCGATGTAGGACGACTTGCGCCGGCGCATGAATGGCAGGCCCATGACATAGAGGCCGTCCACATCGCTTGCCCTGCCGCCCTCATGGCGGATGGCGCCCTTGCGGTCGAACACCGGCACCTGAAGCCAGGAATAGTCCGGCCGGTATCCGGTCGCCCAGATTACCGTCTTGATGCTCTCGCCGTTCAAATCAAACGACAGCGGGGTGTCGTCCTCCAGGTGCGTGTCTGCAAAAGCCTCGGAAGGTTCGAACTGGTCCGCGGCGCCTTCAGCATCGATCCACTGATCGATAGATTGCAACAACCGCTTCATCTTCAGGTCGGCCAATGCGCAATGGTTCCGCAAACCGCCGGACAACACTCCCTTCTGGCCATCCAGAGCCTGCAGCCGCCCGACGACGCGCACCCCTGCCTCGGCCAGGGAGTTGAGATCGATGTTTGCACGGCTCTCTGAGCCCATGAGCTGCAGGGAGGCCACTTTGCGGGCGCGCTTGAGATCGTCCACTTCGCTGTAGTGGGTGTCCATCAGTCCGATGGCATCCATCCACCAGCAAATGTCGCGGCCCCGGTAAACTCGTGGCAGGCGCACATGTTCGCCGACGCTCAATGTCACCTGGCGTCCGGCAGCCTGGATTTCCTTAGCGAGCTGGGCACCGCTGGCCGATGCGCCAACCACGAGCACGCCGCCGTCCCCGATCTGATCTGGCGTTTTGTAAGTCAACAGATCAAGGCTTTGGATAGCTTGGGGCAGGGCACCCGCAAAGCCTGGAACATTCGCGATGTTGCAGGCACCGCTGGCCACTACAACCGTGTTGCAAAACCAGTCGCCTTGGGTTGTTTCAACCTTGTAGCCATCCGCAAACGGCGACACCAACCGAACGTCAGTGTTGCCGTGTACCGGGGCGCTGGTGTGTGCGGCGTAATCCTTGATGAAGCCGGCAACGTCTGTTGCGGTCATGTATCCGTCCGGATCATTGCCGCTGTAGGCCATGCCGGGCATCCGGGTCTGCCAGTTGGGGGTGAGCAGCCGAAGGCTGTCCCATCTCTGGGTAACCCAGGAGTTGGCCACCTCACCACGCTCCAGAAGAATGTGGTCCACTGAATGCGCGGTGAGGTGCTTGGAGAAAGCAAGCCCGGATTGGCCGGCGCCGATGATGACGGTCGTTGTATTTTTCATGACACTTGCTCGTTTCGGTCTATGTCTTAGTCCACCGTCACGAAGACATTGGTTGGGTTTGTGATGATGTCGAAGACGGCAGAGCGCTTCTGCGACTGGGCAACGAGCGCCTTGATGTCATCTTCGCTGGCATCGGCATCAATCTGGAAGTTGACGCGGATGGTGCCAAAGCCGTTGCGGACCTCATCGTCGATGCCGAGGATGCCCTGAAGGTCCATGTCGCCTTCGATGGTTGCGGTAACCGAATTCAGCTGAATGCCGCGGTTCTGGGCGATGGTCGCAACGCCTGCGGTCAGGCAGCCGGCCAGGCCGGACAGTACGAGCTCAACCGGGGTTGCTGCATTGTCTTCAGCTGCAAAGATTTCCGGGTGATCGGTGTCGACCGTAAACTCTTTGCCGCGGGACTGCTCTTCGCCGAGGCCGAAGAACGTGTCGATTTTCGTTGTGGTGTGGGTGCCGTTGACCCAGGCGCTGCTGGCGCGCCATTTGAATTGAGCTGCTTCCGGAGTTGCATCAAGTGCTTCACGCGCGCCCAGAAGGGCTTCAACGTTTACGCCATTGTTGACTTCGGTATCCATCATTTGTGTGTTCGTCATAGTCTTGGTCCTCTTGGTGTTTGCTGAGCGGGGCGCATGTCTGCACTGCTTGAGAACCAGTCATATGGGCGATGCGTTTCAGGCTGATGTCCGCAAAAACAGCCTTGGCGTTTCAATTGTTTCAGGCGCTCGCGCTGAGCCTTAAATCCAAAACCGCCTGCGCAAATGCGGCCGGAGCCTCCTGTGGCGGGTTGTGGCCGGAACCTGCAATTATCCTGCGCTCATAGGACCCGGTGAAATGGCTCTGGGCAAAATCCTTCTCTGCAGGCGGGTCAACAGTATCGTCGGCGCCCTGGAGCACAATTGCAGGAGTTGAGATGTCCGGCTGGCGCGCCAGCTTGTTCTCGATCCAGGCCACATTTGGATCCCCAGGTATGCCGCCGAAACGGTGCCGGTAGGAGTGGATGACGATCTCCACAAAG
The DNA here is from genome assembly GCA_024227565.1 of Alphaproteobacteria bacterium. GTDB lineage: Bacteria > Pseudomonadota > Alphaproteobacteria > Rhizobiales > CAJQND01 > JAAEUE01. The sequence goes on along the minus strand of JAAEUE010000118.1, from coordinate 1,989 downwards.
TCCGGGTTCTGAAATGAGAGTGCTGACTGCGCAAACGTGGCGTCGTCGAACCCCCAGCTTGGCGACCAGAGGTTCCAGATGAACCGGCACACTTCATCCCGCCGTGTCTCCAGCGCTGCGCGGCCACGTTCGGTGTGGAAATAGTACATATACCAGAAGCGCGCCTCTTCTTCCGGCGCTGCGGGGATGCCCGCCTTGGCAATGTTTTGAATGTTGTAGCCCAAGCCGCAGCTCACCAGCCCCATGACCCTTTCGGGCCAAAGTGCAGATACAATGCAAGCGGCCCTCCCGCCCCAGTCATAACCGGCAAGCAAGGCCTGATCGATGGAGAGCGCATCCATGAGCGCCAGCAGGTCTGCGCCCAACGCGGCCTGTTCACCGGAGCGCGGTGTCTCAGCGGATAAAAAGCGGGTTGGCCCGTAGCCGCGCAGATAGGGCACAATGCTCCGGATGCCGCTGTCTGCAAGCTGCGCCGCGACCTCGTCGTAGGAGTGTGTGTCATAGGGAAAGCCGTGCAGCAGCACAGCCGGAGTGCCATCTTGCGGGCCATACTCATGGTAGGCGATCTCCAGAACGCCGGCAGTGACGTGTTTCATCACACCCCCTTGCTCTTGTGCCAGGCCTTCTTGTCGAAGGCCACGTGGTCGCCGAAATAGTCCACCGTGGGGGTCTTGGAGGGCAGGGTCTGCGGCATGTAGCTGGTGTAGGCGCCTTCGATGAAGCGGCTGTGGGGCTGGCGGTTCACCCAGGGCTCGGCGGGCAGAAGCGTGCTTGAGCGCGCCACCACATCCCAGATGTAATAGTGGTGTGGCACGACAACGGAGGGAGTGAGCCGCTCGATGATTTCAGCCGTTCTCTCAAAGCCCATCACATGCTGGCTTTCGTCCACGGGCAGCAGGGCAATGTCGATCCTGCCCAGCGCGTCCCACACCTCCTCAGGCGGATTGTGCCTGTTGTCGCCCCAATGGAGAATGCGCAAGCCCCCGGTTTCCACGATGACCAGGCAGTTGTCCCATGAGCGCGGGTTGCCTGGCGGCTCAATATCGATGCCGCCAAACTCTTTGGTGAGCATCTTGAAGTCATAGGTGGCGCTGGAGCTGTCGGTGGCGTGTTTGTCGGCAATGCCGGTGATGGTCACGTCGCCGAACTGGTAGGTGCCGATCAACCGGTCGAGCAGAACGCTGGCGTCAAGCCGGTGCAGGGCATCATGATCGAAGTGGGCGTGGGTGGAGACGCCGATGTCGACCGCGGTGTGGGGGAAGTCATAGAAGTACCAGTCCCAGCGGCGGGTGGGCAGGTTTCGCCAGGGGTCGAACATGATGGTGAGGCCTGAAGGCGAGGTGATGCGAAAGGCTGAGCTGCCGAAGAAGGCCAGTTCCACGGGGCCTTCTGTGGCGCTGCTCTGGTTGCGTTGAAACTCCAGCATCCGGTTGTGGTTGGTTTTGAGCTGCCAGGATTGCAGCCCTTCGTTCATATCGGCCATTTGGTGGTCCTTGGATGTGGGGGAGGGTTGTTTCGGATGAACCTTATTGCGTGTTGTGTGTGGTTTCCAGTGTGGGCTGCCTCCGGCTCGCGCATGCCTTGCGTCCTTTACTCCCGCATGCCTGGCGCCTCTCTCATTCATTATTATCTCTGTCCTCTTCCTATCGTCATCCCCGCTCCCTCTCATCGTCATCCCTGCGAAAGCAGGGATCCACCACCGGGAGCCAACCACAGGCTCCGAGCTATGGGCCCCTGCTTTCGCAGGGGCGCGGGTGTGTGGAGGGTGCATCCCTCTCATCGTTATTCGCGCTTCCCACCTATCGTCATCCCTGCACCCTTTCCCGTCATCCCTGCGCAGGGGCGCGGGAGGAGAATGCTGCCGCCCTCGGGCTTGACCCGAGGGCCCACCACCGCACGCTCCGAGCTATGGGTCCTCGGGTCGAGCCCGAGGACGACAGTGTCGACAGTGTCGACAGTGTTGGATGTGGCGCGGCAAAGCGCCGGACG
>JAAEUE010000117.1 GCA_024227565.1 Alphaproteobacteria bacterium | reverse complement strand
GGCGGGTGGACGTGGTGGAGCTGCTCGAGCTTGCTAAGATCCTGGGGTTCAAGGCGTCGGAAATGGCGGCGGAGTTGGAAGCGGACGTTTGAGTAAGTCTGCAATTAATGCCGCATTGATCCATTCAGTAGAACTGAATAGTATTTTCGCGTCCCTATAGAAGGGGCCGATCTAAATACATTTTAGCCGAAAATAAAGGGGAGAAATGATGGGGATGGAAGAATTGTAATTGCTCACCCCCCCCCACACATTTGTCGAGCGATTTGGACATTGACTCGAGAATCTGGCCATGATTCAAGCTTGGGATGACTCCCGAAGCTCTTGATTCGCTTAGCAAAAAAGAACTGATTGCGATCATTCTGGCACAAGCTGAGATGATTGAGGCCTTGCAGGCGCGCATCGCGCAATTGGAGGCGAAGCTGGGCGCGCCGCCCAAGACGCCGGACAATTCCTCAATGCCACCATCAAGCGGGCAGAAGGCCAGCCGGCCGCCAAGCGCGAAGAAGCGGCGCACGGGACGTATCGGGACAAGCCGCAAGCTGGCCGAAAACCCCGATCACGTGCGCGACGTTTTCGCCGCAACCTGCCCGCATTGCGAGGCACCCGCCTCGCCCGCCGACCAGCCGGATATTCACGCCTATGATCACATCGACCTGCCGCCGGTCAGGCCTGTCACGACCCGCGTGCAGCTGCATTCGGGCAGATGTTCGTGCTGCGGCGGGCGCATCAAGGCCGAGGCACCCGGCGACATGCCCATGGGCAGTCCGTTCGGCCCCGGCATCGTGGCGGTCGTTGTCTATCTGCACACAAGGCACATGGTCAGCTATGAGCGCCTTACTGAAGTTTTGCACGGCCTGTTCGGGCTTGAAGTCAGCGAAGGGGCCATCGCCAACATGCTGATGCGCTCATCCGATTGCTTCGCCGGCGAAGCCGAACGCATAGAAGCACAAGTGCGCAAATCACTGGTCATCGCATCGGATGAAACCTCGGCCCGGGTTATGGGCCAGACCTGCTGGCAGTGGGTTTTCGCCTCATCCACGGCGGTTTGCCACCGCATCGCGGCCTCCCGGGCCAAGGCCGTGGTAGAGGATTTCCTTGACAAGGCAAAGCCTGAAGTCTGGATTAGCGACCGCTATGGCGGACAAATGGGCCATGCGGCGCTGCATCAGGCCTGT
>JAAEUE010000116.1 GCA_024227565.1 Alphaproteobacteria bacterium | reverse complement strand
CGATGTCCTGGACCAAAATCACTTCATCCGAAGCATGGCCGCACATCGCAGCCATCCGAAGGGCGCCACGACTCATCGCAAGGTAAATGTCGCCACCGAATTTTGAATCAGACTCTAAGCGCGAGGGGCCAACTGTCCTTGTGTGTTGAGACCAGACTCTGATAACGGGCATGGTCCTCACGACACCGCTTGGGCTTCAGCATTAGCGGCCGCGCCGTATCTTCGGCCACTGGCCGGATGCGCCGTCCCTGCCTAATCCCCCCAAGCCTCGTTTGAGTCTTTCTTGCCTGATTCCACCCTATCTGTTACTTTTTCTTGAGAATAGGTTATATGATAACAACCTAAGCCCATGAGAAAGAAGAGAAAGATGGCCAGGAAACAGACGCCCGCAGTGGCCTACCTGCGCACATCGAGTGCCGCCAATGTCGGGGCGGACAAGGACAGCGACAAGCGTCAGCGTGACGCCATCATGGCGTTCGCCAAGCGTCAGGCCTTCACCATCGAAGGCGAATTCTATGACGCTGCGGTG
>JAAEUE010000115.1 GCA_024227565.1 Alphaproteobacteria bacterium | reverse complement strand
GGAACAAGTGGTGGAATCGCTAGTGGTGGGAAGACCTCTGGACAACGATGTGGAGATCGTACTCTTTGTAGCGCTGGCTCCCGGATTGATACTCGATGAAGCCCTCACCAAGACAATCCAGAAACAGATCCGCGACAACACCACCCCCCGCCATGTGCCGCGCGGGGTATTTCAACTCAGCGACATCCCCCGCACCATCAGCGGCAAAAAAGTGGAACTGGCGGTGCTAAATATCCTCCAAGGCAAAGAAGTCAAAAACAAGGATGCCCTGGCCAATCCCGAGGTGTTGGATGAGGTGCAAAAAATCGCCGCTAAACTAACCTGAGAAATGTAGGATAGTGAAATGGACCCATCCCACTTCTTGGGCGAGGGCTGCGCAATGGCCCGGCTTTCCCACCCCCTGCCCACCGGCTGCGTATCCCCGTGCAAGGTACGGCGCCCGTGGACAGTGCGTGGAAAAGCCTGCTATAAACCAGAGTCAAGTAGTGGAACACGTTTAGGTTAACCCATCACAAGGTTGCGAAGGAGACGCTAGCGATTGATGACAAGACAGGTCAGACCGGTGCCTCGGATACCTGCTTTGCCCATGGGCTCTAAAGAAGCCGATAGGATGCTGAGGTCGAGGCGCACGGATTTCATCAGGGCCAGCGGCAACATCCGCATCAACAGGCCGGATATATGGCAGCAACCTTAACCTTGTCACCAACCTACGACTCCTTGCAAAACGGGATGGGTCCATATATGGGCAAAGGAGCGTAGCGACGTGCCCATCAAGGCCCGCGGCTTGCCGCTTTCGTGACGCTTTATCGCGATTAAGAGATCGCCGCATCGGCGGCAGCGAGCGCACATAGGTTGACGGTCCCCCGCGTGGTCACGGTGCGATTGAGAATATGCACCGGCTTGGCGGTGCCCAGCAGAATCGGTCCTACCGAAACGCCGTTACCGATGATCTTCAACGCATTGAAAGTGATGCTGGCGGCATCCAAGCTGGGCATGATGAGCAGGTTGGCCGCGCCGGTGAGGCGCGACTTGGGAAACACGCGCTGACGCACGCTGGCGGAGAGCGCCGCGTCGGTCTGCATCTCCCCCTCCACTTCCAACTCGGGATCGCGCTGGGCTAGGATCTCCCGCGCTTGACGCAGGCGCTGGGCCGACGGGCTGTGCACGCTGCCGAAACTGGAGTGTGACACCAGTGCCACCTTGGGCGTCACGCCAAAACGGCGCACCTCGGCGGCGGCCATCAGGGTGATCTCCACAATCTGCTCCACATCCAGCTTGTAGTTGATGTAGGTGTCGGCGATGAAGTAGGTACCCTTGTCCAGGATCAACAGCTGCATGGCGGCGGGACAGCGCACGCCGGGCCGCGGGCCGATAATATCCATGACCGGCCGATACTGGTCATGAAAAGTGCCGACGGGACCGGCGATCGTGGCATCCGCCTCACCCCGGCGCAGCAGCATCGCCGCCAAGGCTGTGGGGCTGCCACGC
>JAAEUE010000114.1 GCA_024227565.1 Alphaproteobacteria bacterium | reverse complement strand
TGCGGATTCTTCATCGCGTTCCGCCAGGCTCAGATCGCCTGCCAGCATCCGGTAGGCCCAGGTGATGCCGGGGTTGGCGCGCATGCCTTCGCGGATCAACCGGATGGAGGCATCAAAGTCACCCCGGAACCGGTAACAAACACTGCGCCCCAGAAGGATGTTAAAGTGGAACGGATCAATCGGGCTCAGCGCATCCGCCCTGGCGAAATCTTCCAGAGCCGCTTCACTTTTCCCTTCGTAGATGCTGGTCCAGCCGGAACGCATCCAGCCCCAGGCATTGTTGGGATCAAGTTGCAGAGCGCGGTCGAGGAAGCCGCGTGAGTCTGAAATTTCGCTTGTGACAAGCGACAGGGCAGCACCGACTGCGACAAGTGAAGGCGCGTGGTTTCCGGCCTTTTCCGCTGCGAGTTCCGCTGCCGCCGCCGCGTCTTCCTGGTCTGCCACCGGGTCGTTAGACCACATGTAGACCGGCTTTTGTGCCAGGGCCCAGGCCCGAAAGGCCAGTGCGGGGCCATAATCCGGGTCGCGGGCAAGGGCGGCGTCCAGCAACTTGATTGCATTCGCATTCTCTTCTTTGCGGTGGGCCCAGAAATGCGGCAGGGCGGTGAGCACCAGATCATAGGCTGTGCGATCATTCGGTGGGCGCTGGCCGGCGCGGGCAATTTCCGCCTGCCGCAGCGACGGTGCCAATTGTCCGGCAACGCGGGCGGCAATTCGGTCCTGCAGATCAAACAGGTCATCAAGGTGGTCGTCAAAGCGTTCCCCCCAGATCGTGCGCCCGCTGTTGCCTTCGACCAGTTGCACCGAAATCCGGACCCGTTCGCCGACCCGCTGTACGGTGCCTTCGACCAGGTAGTCAGCTCGGAGTCTGGCAGGGACCTGTGGTACATGAATCTGTTCCCCACGCAGCGCAAAAGCCGGCTGGCGGGCGATGACGGGAAACTCTGCCACCCGGCTGAGGGTGCCGG
>JAAEUE010000113.1 GCA_024227565.1 Alphaproteobacteria bacterium | reverse complement strand
CCCCAAAACGGTCGATCTCCCTTCGTGCGGTTCCGTAGATTCCAGGTAAGACGAAAAAGCTCAAAACACCCACGGTTAGCAATCGGTTAGCAAAATTCGAATCTTCCAAAAGGTTCGCAGTTTGTTTCTTAGGGTGTAAGCTAGTGAAAAAATTAAATAAATTGGCGGAGAGAGAGGGATTCGAACCCTCGGAACGCTTGCGCGCTCAACGGTTTTCGAGACCGCCCCGTTCGACCACTCCGGCACCTCTCCGCTGAAAAGGCTCATGGCCTAGACGCGCTAGATAGCCTTCCTTTGGTCCGCTGCCAAGTCCTCTTGAGAAAGCATTTGCCAAGCCGCCCGCCTGGCGGCAAAAAACCGGGCGAAACACGCGCTTGACACAAGGCCTTTTGCGACTATATTGCGCCGCCGAATGCGCGGATGGCCAAAAAGAGCTGCCCGCGCTTAATGCGCTGCCCGAGGCAAAGCTTCAAGCTTTACAAAAAGTCCGCGAAATTTAGCGGCGCCGCAGGGCGCGGAACCAAAAAAGGACGGTTGTAAGACCATGTATGCAGTGATCCGCACTGGCGGCAAACAGTACAAAGTTGCCGAAGACGAAATCATCTACGTAGAGAAGCTCGCCGGCGAAAAAGGCGAATCCGTTCAGTTCAACGATGTCCTCATGGTGGGCGGAACAGACAGCCCGAAGATCGGTACGCCTCTGGTTGACGGCGCGAGCGTTGCCGGCGAGGTCATTGAACAGACCCGCGGCGACAAGATCATCGTCTTCAAGAAAAACCGCCGCCAGGGCTATCGGCGCAAAAAGGGCCACCGCCAACTTTTGACCTGCGTGCGCATCACCGGCATCGGCACAGACGGCAAGGCACCCGCCAAGAAAGCGGCTGCCAAAAAGCCTGCAGCCAAAAAAGAAGAGGCCCCCGCAGCCGATGAGGCAAAGGCCGCACCAGCCCCGAAGGCAAAGGCTGCAGAGGCCGGCACGGACGATATTTCCAAAATCAGCGGCGTTGGCCCTGTTCTTGTCAAAAAACTGTCAGACTTGGGCTATACCTCTCTGCAGCAGATAGCCGACATGACGCCAGAGCAGGTTACCGAGGTCGACGAAGCGCTGAGTTTTAAAGGTCGCATTGACCGCGAAGAGTGGATTGAACAGGCAAAAGAGCTGATTGCCGGCAAGCCGCCTCGCGCAAAGGTTGACCAATAGGGTGCCCTTAGGGCAAAAGACTAACCTCAGAATCAGGAAAGCTAGAGTTTAGCTATGGCACATAAAAAAGCAGGCGGTTCTTCCCGTAACGGGCGCGATACAGCGGGCCGCCGTCTCGGCATCAAAAAATACGGCGGCGAGAGCGTTCTCTCCGGCAATATTATTGCGCGTCAGCGCGGTACCAAGTGGCACCCCGGTCTCAACACCGGGCTTGGCAAAGATCATACGATTTTTGCCACCTGTGCTGGGACCGTCGAGTTTAAACGCTCACGCGGCAACCGCACGTACGTATCGGTAGTACCGATGGTGGCAGCGGAAAGTTAGCGGCAAGTAGGAAATTTCCCACCTGCCGGCACCTCATCAGACCGGCAGTCCAAGGGACACAGATAAAAAGCCGGGAGATGGGATGCCATCTCCCGGTTTTTTTGTCCTTGGAAGGAGTTTCGTCATGAACGCACTTTGCACCGAACGCCCAGCAGCAGCTGAACAGGCGGCGGCGAATGCTGCCACAGAAATCCGCACCGGACGGCTGGTTCTCAAATCGCCGGTGGACGTGGATACCAAGACGCTTGTGGCCTTGGCGAACAACAGGGCGGTCGCAGAGAATCTGGCGACCATGCCCTACCCCTACTGTGAGCAGGATGCTCTGGATTATTTCGCAGGACACGCGGACAACCGGATTGGGGGTCAGCGTTTCAGCGTCCATCTGGACATTCCAGGCCACAAGTTCATCGGCGTCATTGGTTATGGCCCGATGCAGGAGGGCGCAGACCCTGAGATCGGCTACTGGATCGGCGAGCCCTACTGGGGCTTTGGCTATGCCTCTGAGGCGGCCAAGGCGGTGGTGGACTTCGCCTTCGAAGAAGACGAGGTGACAACCCTGCTCGGTGGTGCACGCATCACCAATACAGCGTCGCGCCGGGTCTTGGAAAAATGTGGGTTTGAGTACCAAGGCTTTGGCAAAACCTTCAGCCGCGCGCTCGATGAAGAGGTCCCCGTGGACCGCTTCGCCCTCACCCGTCCCCGTCACCAGGGGCTTAAATGGAGACGGCGCGAGCGTGTGTAAACGCGCAACTGCCTCTTGTTATCAGCGTCAAAGTGGATAAAAGCCCAGCATGAAGTTTTTAGATCAAGCCAGGGTTTTTATCCGCTCAGGCGACGGCGGAGGCGGCAGCGTCTCGTTCCGGCGCGAGAAATATATCGAATTCGGCGGCCCGGACGGCGGCGACGGCGGCAAGGGCGGCGATGTGTGGGTGGAGTGCGTCGATGGGCTCAACACCCTGATTGACTACCGCTACCGCCAGCATTTCAAAGCCAAGACCGGCACCCACGGCATGGGCAAGAACCGCACCGGCGCGGCCGGGGCCGATGTGACCCTTCAGGTGCCTGTGGGCACCCAGGTTCTTGATGAGGACAATGAGACCCTCATTGCAGATCTGACGGAAGTTGGCCAACGGGTGCTGCTGCTTGGCGGCGGCAACGGCGGCTTTGGCAACACCCGTTTCAAATCCTCAACCAACCGCGCCCCGCGCAATGCCAATCCTGGCGAGGAAGGCCAGGAGCGTTCTATCTGGTTGCGCTTGAAGCTGATTGCAGATGCCGGCCTGGTTGGCTTGCCCAATGCGGGCAAGTCTACCCTGCTTGCCGCTGTTTCAGCTGCCAAACCAAAAATAGCAGATTACCCCTTCACCACCCTCAACCCAGGTCTTGGTGTGGTGAAGCTCGACACCTCATCGTTTGTGCTGGCCGACATTCCCGGCCTGATTGAAGGGGCCCACGAGGGCGCCGGCATTGGCGACCGCTTCCTTGGCCACATCGAACGCTGTGCGGTGGTGCTGCACTTGGTGGACGCAACACAGGAAGATCCAGCTTCGGCTTACACAACCATTCGCGGTGAACTTGAGGCCTATGGCAACGGGCTGGAGAGCAAGAACGAACTGGTGGCCCTCACCAAGGCCGATGCCTTGCAGGACGATGAACTGGCCGAGAAAGCCGCTGCGCTTGAGAAGCTGATGGGCGCGCCTCCCCTCATCATCTCTGGTGTTTCCGGCCAGGGCGTGCGTGAGGCCATGGGGGCGCTGTGGGCCGTGATCGAGGCGCACCGTGCCCGGGAAGCCAAAGAAGATGAAGGCGAGGCCGCTTCTGCAGGATGGCGGCCCTAAGCCATGTCTCACACACTCAAGATCGAAACGGCCAAACGCATTGTGGTGAAAATCGGCTCTTCCCTGCTGGTGGACATGCAGTCGGGAAAGCTGCGCGAGGACTGGCTCAATTCCCTGTCCGCCGACATTGCTGACCTTAAGCGCGGTGGGGCAGATATTGCGATTGTCTCCTCAGGTGCCATCGCGCTCGGTCGCCGCGTTCTGGGCTTCAAGCAAACCCGCATGAAGCTGGAGGAAAGCCAGGCTGCCGCCGCTGTTGGCCAAGTGGCCTTGGCCCATGCCTGGCAAAAGGCTTTGGCCAGCGAACAGATGATCGCAGCCCAGGTGCTGCTGACGCTCAACGACACAGAAGAACGCCGCCGCTACCTGAATGCCCGCAGCACCATTGCCGCGCTTCTGGCGCGGGGCGCCGTTCCGGTGATAAACGAGAACGACACGGTGGCCACATCGGAGATCCGCTATGGCGACAATGACCGGCTGGCGGCCAGGGTGGCCAGCATGATCTCGGCCGATTGCCTGGTGGTGCTTTCGGATGTGGATGGGCTCTACACCAAATCGCCCGAAGACAGCGGCGCCCAGCATATAGGCCTGGTGACCGAAATCACCTCCGCAATCACGGGAATGGCCGGGCAATCGTCCACCGATGTGGGCACCGGCGGCATGGAAACCAAAGTAAAGGCCGCGCGCATAGCCATGAACGCTGGCGCCGCGATGGTGATCGCCTCAGGCCGTGTGCCGAACCCCATCAGGCAGGTGATTGATGGCGCGCGCTGCACCTGGTTCCAGCCTGGCGCCAGCCCCGCTGCCGCCCGCAAGCGCTGGATTGCCGGAACGCTTGACCCGCTCGGCCGGCTGAAGGTCGATGACGGGGCCAGCAAGGCCCTCAGTTCGGGCCGCAGTTTGCTGCCGGCTGGCGTGGTCAGTGTTGAGGGGCGCTTTGCCAAGGGCGATGCGGTGGCCATTCTCAACAGCGCAAACGAAGAGATAGCTCGCGGACTTGTGGCTTATGACGTGGAAGAGGCCAGCAAGATTGCCGGACGAAAGAGTGCTGAAATCGAAGACATTCTGGGCTACCGTGGTCGCGATGAGCTGATCCACAGGGATGACCTGGTGCTGAAGGGGACGTGAGATGAGCGCGGTATATGAGTTGGACGGCGACCTGAGGGCCGAAATGAGCGCGCTGGGTCGAAGGTCGCGAGACGCGGCCAAGGCATTGGCCAATGCGGATACCGACACCAAGAACGCCGCCCTCAAAGCAATGGCCGCCTCAGTGCGCGCCAATGTGGAGCCCATCCTGGCTGCCAACCGGCAAGATCTGGAGGCAGCCAAGGCTTCTGATCTGCGCGCCTCCTTCGTTGATCGGCTCACCCTGACACCCGACCGGGTCGAGGCCATGGCCAAAGGCCTGGACGATATCGCCGCCCTGCCCGACCCCGTTGGGCAATCCATCGCCGAATGGGAGCGGCCCAACGGGTTGAAAATTTCGCGGGTGAGAACCCCTATCGGCGTGATCGGCATCATCTATGAGAGCCGCCCCAACGTGACGGCGGACGCTGGCGCGCTGTGCATGAAAGCCGGCAACGCCGCAATTTTGCGCGGCGGCTCAGACAGCTATCATTCCAGCGGAGCCATCTTGGGTTGTCTGCAAGAAGGCCTCAAAGCTGCAGGTCTGCCCGAAACGGTGATCCAGTCGGTGCCCACAACAGACCGCGCCGCTGTTGGTCTCATGTTGAGCGGGCTGGACGGCACCATCGATCTCATCGTGCCGCGCGGCGGCAAAGGCCTGGTGGGCCGCGTTGAAGCCGAAGCCCGGGTGCCCGTGTTCAGTCACCTGGAGGGCATCTGCCACGTGTATGTGGATGCGAAGGCCGACACGCAGATGGCGGTGGATATTGCGGTGAACGCCAAAATGCGGCGCACCGGCATTTGCGGCGCGGCGGAGACCATTCTGGTGGACCGCGCCGGGTCCGGTGACCATCTGGCAGCGCTCATCGAGGGCCTCATCGATGCCGGATGCACCGTGCGCGGGGACGCAGCCGTTCAGGCCGCCGACCCCCGGGTGGAACCTGCCACGGAGGAAGATTGGTCAACGGAATATCTCGACACGATCGTCTCCATGGCTGAGGTCGATGGGGTGGACGAGGCCATGGAGCACATCCGCACCTATGGCTCCAACCACACCGAGGCCATCATCACCGAGGACGACGAGACCGCCGAGCGGTTTCTGCGCGAGCTCGACAGCGCAATTGTCCTGCACAACGCGTCAACCCAATTTGCCGATGGGGGAGAATTCGGCATGGGCGCCGAGATTGGCATCGCGACGGGCAAGATGCATGCGCGCGGACCGGTGGGGCTGGAACAGCTTACCAGCTTCAAATATGCCGTGCGCGGTTCCGGCCAGACGCGGCCGGGCTAGACAGAAAAACCGGCGTGCTTCACCTTCCCGCATTTTCCCCAGGCCAACGCATTGGCCTTTACGGTGGCTCGTTCAACCCGGTGCACAAGGGCCATGTTGCCATCGCTGAAGCCGCGCTGAAGAGGCTCCGGTTGGATGCAGTGTGGTGGCTGGTGTCTCCTCAGAACCCTCTGAAGAGCCAGGACGACACTGCCGACTTTGCAGAGAGAATGGAGCAGACGCAGCGGCTCGTCCGTCATCCCAGAATGGTGGTGACCGACGTTGAACAGCAAATCGGCTCAAGCTGCACCGCAGAAGCGCTGCGCGGTTTGCGGCATGTGATCGACCGTGGCCGTTTTGTCTGGATCATGGGCGCGGACTCTTTTTCAGAGCTGCACCGCTGGTATCACTGGCAGGATCTTCCCCACACCCTGCCCCTCTGTGTGTTCGATCGGCCGGGGCACAGTCTCAGGGCCCTTGCCAGCCCGGCCGCCTTGAAGTACACCCACGCGCGCATTGATGCCACGGACGCAGCGCAGCTGCCGGGCAGCGCGCCTCCGGCCTGGTCCTTTATCACCTGGCCTTTGCGCGCAGAAAGCTCTACAGCACTCAGAAATCACAGTTAAGATGATTGTTGAAACTGGGATGAAGTCCGGGGTATCATTCGAGTCGCAAGCTGAAGACTAGAGGAACCAGATATAACCCCTGTGACCCTTGAACAATTTGCATCTCCAACCGGCAGTCGAGCGATAACCGTTGCGGCTGCTCTTTTGCGAAAGGAACTTAGACCCTGACGGACAAACCCAAGACGAGCACCAAGAAAAAGGCTGCTCCCAAGGACCCCGCTGCGGCTGGCCGCAAGGCGTCCAAACAACTCCTCAAAACCGTAACTGCATGCCTGGAAGACGCAAAAGCAGAAGATGTCATCTCGATTGATGTTGGCAAGAAGACTTCTGTTGCCGATCACATGGTGATTGCGTCGGGCCGTTCCCAGCGTCATGTGAGCGCCATCTCAGACCAGCTCTCGCGCTCCTTGAAGGAAGCCGGGATCAAGGGCGCCCATTCAGAAGGCCTGCCCCACTGCGACTGGGTGCTGATTGACGCCGGCGATGTGGTGGTTCACCTGTTCCGGCCCGAAGTGCGCAGCTTTTACAATCTCGAGAAACTCTGGTCGCCCCAGGCACCTGACGAGAAGATTGCCGTTTAAGCCGGCGCCGCAGTGATGAAACTATAGACCATGCGCATAACCGTTTGCGCTGTGGGCCGCCTGAAACGCGCGCCTGAAGCTGAACTTTGCAGCGACTATCTGGCCCGCGCCGAGAAACTTGGCCGCCAGGTTGGGCTCTCCAAAGCCGAAATCATTGAAGTTCCTGAATCTCAAAGCGCCCAAGCAGAGGCGCGCAAAACCCAAGAAGCCGGCGCTCTGGAAGCCAAGCTGTCCCCTGGTGCAATGGTCATTTGCCTGGATGAGCATGGGCAACATGTTGATTCAAAGGAATTTTCAAAGATAATCAAGAACGCCGCCGACAGCGGGACAGCTGAGCTTGCATTTCTTCTGGGCGGTCCGGACGGCCTGAGCCAGCACTTGGTCTCCTCTGCCACAAGAACGCTATGTTTCGGGCGCATGACGTGGCCGCATCGGCTGGCCAGGGTGATGTTGCTCGAGCAAATTTACCGGGCCGTCACACTTATGGTGAATCATCCCTATCATCGCGTATGAAAGGCGCTGATGACACCTGTTTCGATCAAACGAATGTCGCACTGGACACAGACAGCTGCGCTCGCCGCTTGCCTGGCGCTGGGCGTTGGCGGCCTTGCCTATGCGGTTGACGATCAGGCCGAAGAAAAGGCCATCCAAGCAGGCACCGGCGAGCTCAAGGGCCTTGAAGACCGCTTGAAGGCCACCAAAGCGCGCGAAAAATCACTGGGCGATGCGATTTCTGCGCTGGAACGCGAAACCCGGGTGTTGTCTGAGCGCTTGATCTCCATGGCTGCACGGGTTCAGGCCCGGGAAGCCAAGATCACCTCAGGCGAAGAGCGGCTCGTCCAGCTCGATCTGGAAGAGCGGGCCCACAAGGACCAACTGCGCAGACGGCGCAAAACCCTGGCTGACCTGCTCGCCGGGTTGCAGCGTTTGGAGCAGAACCCGCCCCCTGCCCTCATCGTGAAGCCAAATGACGCACTTGCCGCATTGCGCAGCGCAATGTTGCTGGGGGCGATTGTTCCGGAGCTGAAAGCCGAAGCCACGGCGATTTCGCGCAACCTTTCCCGATTGGTGGACCTGCGCTCAGCGATCCAGCGTGAGCGCAAGGGTCTGGAATCAAACGTGGCGCGCCTGCTGCAGGAGCGCGAAGAAATTGAGACCCTGTTGTCGAAAAAGCAGGCGATGTCGGCAAAAACCCGCAACGAGCGCAAAGAATACAAGCGTTTGGCTGCGTCCTTGTCCGGCCATGCCAAAAACCTTCGCAGCCTCATTGGCGCTCTGGAAAAGAAACGAAAACAGAGACTTAGAGCTGAGCAGAAATTGGCGGAAAAGCTCGCAAAAGAACAGCTCGCAGCCGAAGAGCGCATCAAGCTAGAAGAAAAGCGCCGTTTGGCTGTCCTAAAAGCGCCCAGAACGCGTTTTAGTAGAAGCCACAGTAAAATAAGTTACCCGGCGCAAGGTGAAAGACTCTATACATACGGTGACAAAAAGCCCGATGGCACGATGGCCAAAGGGGTTGCACTTGCAACACGCAGTAACGCACAGGTGACTGCGCCGGCAGACGGGACAGTGGTATATGCCGAAGAGTTCAGAAGCTATGGCAGACTCTTGATCATCAATGCCGGAGAAGGGTATCATTTGCTTCTAGCTGGCCTTGGAACTATATCGGTTTCCGCTGGACAGACGGTCCGCGCAGGAGAACCGATTGGCACTATGGGCGAGAAAGCCGCATCGGGAGTTGTCGGATCAGGGGCTGATTTAAGTCGCCCAATTTTGTATGTAGAATTTCGCAGGAACGGAAATTCAATAGATTCTCGGCCATGGTGGGCCGGATCAAGCAGTAAGGTACGCGGATAATGCGCAAAACATTGCTCTCAAGTGCTGGATTTTTGGTGATCGGCGCCATTTCGGCGACCATCGGCTGGCATATTATCGGACCGATGTCTGCGGTGGGCGGCTCAAATGCCGACACCTACCGTCAGCTCAATCTGTTCGGAGATGTGTTCGACAGGATCAGATCCGATTACGTCGAAGTGCCCAACGATGAAAAGCTGGTGGACGCTGCGATCAGCGGCATGCTGACCTCCCTGGATCCCCATTCCAGTTACATGAACGCAAAGCGTTTCCAGGATATGCAGGTGCAAACCCGCGGTGAATTCGGCGGATTGGGCATTGAGGTGACCATGGAAAACGGGGTGGTGAAAGTTGTTGCCCCGATCGACGACACCCCTGCTGCAAAGGCCGGCGTTCTGGCTGGTGATTTGATCACCCATCTGGACGGCGAACAGATCCACGGTTTGACCCTGTCCCAAGCGGTCGACAAAATGCGCGGCAAGGTGAACAGCGCCATTGTCATCACCGTTGCGCGCAAAGGGGCAAACGAGCCGATAGAGATCAAGATCGTGCGGGCCATCATCCGCATCCGGTCGGTGCGCTTCAATGAAGAAGATGATCTTGGCTATGTGCGCATCACCACGTTCAACGAGCAGACGCAAGAAGGCTTGAGCAGAGCGCTCAAAACCCTCAATGAAAAACTCGGCGACAAGCTGAAAGGTTTTGTGGTTGACCTGAGGAACAATCCTGGTGGACTGCTGGACCAGGCGATTTCCGTATCCGACACGTTCTTGGAGCGCGGCGAGATTGTCTCAACCCGTGGCCGGAACGCGGAAGAAACGCAGCGCTTCAACGCCCAAGCCGGCGATCAATCCAAGGGCAAACCCATTGTGGTTCTGATCAATGGCGGTTCTGCCTCGGCCTCCGAAATCGTCGCCGGTGCTTTGCAAGACCATCAGCGGGCCACGATCTTGGGAACCCGTTCATTCGGCAAGGGCTCGGTGCAAACCATCATCCCTCTGGGCTCATATGGTGCCATGCGCCTCACCACGGCCCGCTACTACACACCGGCAGGAACCTCCATTCAGGCCAAGGGCATTGCGCCTGACGTGGTGGTGGAACAAGAACTGCCTGATGAACTGAAGGGCAAGGCCCCGAAACCACGCGGAGAAGCAAACCTGCGCGGCCACCTGGAAAACGAAAAGAAGGAGAAGGAACAGAAGGAAGAATCTGGGTCTTCTGCCTACGTGCCAGCCGACAAGGCCAAGGACAAACAGCTGCAATATGCCTTCAATCTCCTCAGGGGCATCAAGATCAACGAAAACAAAGCCACAGAGGACGCTGACAAGGACAAGAAGGCAACGGCCAACTAACCTCTTGCGTCAGTTTCGATTTTTCGAAAAGCCCCGGATTTTCCGGGGCTTTTTGTTTGTGACGTAAACAAAGTGTTAAGGGCGCAAATCGTAACAATTCATAAGGGGCCGAAATGGAACGAATCACGTAGCGTAAAGCGCAGCCATGATTGATGATGACCTAAGGACGCCGCTTCAGCGGCAACATCTGAAAAGCCGGTTCGGCCTGTCGTCCGTGTCCGCGCTGCAGGCGGCAACCTTTACGGTTGTCGCGCTGGGCGTCGGTCTGGTTGGCTGGCTCAGCTTGAACAATGATCCGCTTGGCGGAGAGCCGGTTGTAACCGTGCAGATGCTGCCGAGTGATCCGGTGCTCGCGGCAGCTGCCACCGACCTTCCGGAAAACACCCCCACCAAGGGCACCATGCGGGTTTATGGCAGCGGTGATGAGCCCGTTGAGCTGAGCTCCGGCGTTACCACCAACTCCACCGACGGCATATCCAGAATGACCCGTATTCAAGGGTCTACTGAATTGACGGCGCTGGACCGCCAATTTGAAGTGCCACCGGAAGGTGCACCTGAAGAAGATGTGATCATCACAGGCGCCATCAACACCTCGCCGCCTGCACTCAGGTTGCGCCGCGCGCCCATTAAAGGCCTTTTTGAGAGAACATCGTTCGGCCCCCTGCCTAAGGTGTCGGGCAAGCGCACCCCGGCCAAAGCCTATGCCCGGCCGGTCAACCGCAGGCAGCTCAACAAATCCAAGGGCAAGATCGCGATCGTGATCGGCGGCATGGGGCTCTCGTCAGAGAGCACGAAAAAGGCCGTACGGTCCCTGCCCGGCCCCGTCACGCTGGCATTTGCGCCCTACGGCAAAGGCTTGCAGCGCTGGATCACCAAGGCGCGGCGGCGCGGCCATGAGATCCTTCTTCAACTGCCCATGGAGCCGTTCAACTATCCGGCCACCAGCCCTGGTCCCAACCCGCTGCTCACAAGCTTGCAGCCGCAGGAAAACCTGAACCGGCTCAAACACTATATGGGCCGTTTCACCGGATACGCCGGTGTGACCAACTACATGGGCGCCAAGTTCACAAGCGAAGTGGCCTCGCTTGGCCCGGTTCTGGGCGAGCTTAAAAGGCGCGGGCTCACCTATCTGGATGACGGAACGTCCGGGCGTAGCAAGTCTGAACAAGTGGGCAAGCTGTTCAAACTGGGCGTGGCGCGGGCCGACAAGATGATCGACCGGTCCAATGACCCTGTCGCCATCCGGGCAAACCTGGAAAAGCTGGAGAAAATTGCCCTTAGAAAGGGAACAGCGGTTGCAGTTGGAACCGGTTTGCCCGAAACAATTACGGAAGTCAGCCAGTGGGCAAATACCCTGGCTGAAAAAGGGATTGTTTTGGTCCCCGTGAGTGAACTTTACGCGAGATAGAACCCATGGCGAAGATTGATCGCGAAAGCTTGCCTTACCGGGCGTGCGTCGGTGTCATGTTGCTGAACGCCGAAGGCAAGGTGTGGATCGGCCAGCGCATACCCAAGTGGCATGGCGATCTGTCTGCAAAGCTCTGGCAGATGCCGCAAGGGGGCATCGACAAGGGAGAAACCCCCGAGGAAGCCGCCTGGCGCGAGCTGGAAGAAGAGACCGGCGCCACAAAGGCGAAGCTCATCGGCAGGACCACAGACTGGCTCCACTACGACATTCCCGACGATGCCCTGGGCATCGCGCTGAAGGGCCGCTTTCGCGGGCAAAAGCAGCACTGGTTTGTGATGCGCTATGAAGGCTCAGATGACGAGTTCAACATTACGCCGGATGATCACGAACCGGAATTTGATGCCTGGAAATGGGAGCAGCTGGAGGCCTTGCCTGACCTGGTGATTACCTTCAAGCGGGAGATTTACCAGGAACTGGTGAAGCAGTTCAGTGCGCTGGCCACCCCATCTGAGAGATCCTCTGCCGCAAGCCACCTTGCAGGACGAGACTTGAACCCATAGTCTTAATCGCCACGGCCATTGGCCGGGGCAATTTGGGAGGCTTGGGAACTCGTGCCAAATGTGAGCAAGCGGTTTTCGTCTGGGATCGTGTCGGTCTGGACCGACAATCCGAACGACATGTGCTTCTGGGACGCCATAAGAAGCGCGGACGAGGACCTGAAGGTCGAGTTCGGCCTGTTGTTCTTTTCCAAGCAGAGCTTTTCAGCAGAAGCCATTGCCACACGGATGGCCCTTGAGTGCCCCGACATCCCCTATGCGGCCTGCTCCACCGCCGGCGAGATCACGCCTCAGGGGGTGGACGATGGCCACCTTGTGGGCGTGTTGTTTCCTGCCGACAGCTTCAAAATCAACCCGGTGCAAATTGCAAATGTCACCACGGTTGGGTTTGAGAAGGTGGTCGAGCAGGTCTCCTCTGAAAAGCGCCGGTTCCTGCAAGAGACCGGCGATCAAGACACCGGGCGTTCTTATGCTGTGTGCCTGATGGACGGCATGTCGTTCTCCGAGGAGACCGTGACAGCGGCCCTGCACTGGGGCTTGGATGACATTCCGCTGTTGGGCGGATCCGCCGGCGATGACATGAACTTTGTCGACACCCAGCTCATCCTGAACGGCGAGATCTTGCAGAACAGCGCCATCCTCATGCTGTGCCAGTCGCAAATCCCCTTCCGGATTTTCAAAACCGACAACTTCGTGCCCACCGGCAACAAGCTGGTGGTCACCAGATCAGACCCTGACCGCAGGATCGTCTATGAATTCAACGCCGCGCCGGCGGTTGAGGAATATGCCGCCAACATCGGTGAGGACGCAGCGTCCCTCACCCCGCGCAGCTTTGCCTCCCACCCGCTGGTGGTGCGGGTTGGCGGGGAGTATTATTGCCGCTCCATTCAAAAAATGAACGATGATGGCTCGCTGTCATTTTTGTGCGCCATTGACGATGGTATCGTTCTGACCATCGCCGAGCCTGAGGGCATGGCGCAGCGCACCGAAACCGCATTTGACGATTTGCGCAGCGAACTTGGCGCAATCGACATGGTGTTGGGCTTCGACTGTGTGCTGCGGAAAGTCGACGCCAGCAGCCGGCAGGTGCTCAGGCGGGTCTCTGAGATCTATCAGACCAACAATGTGGTTGGGTTCAACACCTATGGAGAACAATACATCTCGATGCACCTGAACCAGACGTTCACGGGCATAGCGTTCGAAAGCCCCGACAAGAGCGGCGTGCGCCCATGAGCCAGCACAAGATCGACGACGTCGACCGGCTTCAGCGCATCAACGAAGCGCTGATCCACCGGGTGGAACGCGCCATGGACCAGCAGCACAATGCCTTCTCGTTGTTCCAGACGGCAATTTCACTGGAAGGCCAGGTGCGCCAGAGAACCGACGAGCTCAGCGCCACATTGCGCCGGCTTGAGATCTCCAACATTGAACTGGCCCGGCAAAAGGAAATCTCTGAAAAGGCCAACCTGTCGAAAACCAGGTTTTTGGCCGCCGCCAGTCATGACGTGCTGCAGCCGCTGCATGCCGCACAGCTTGTGGTTTCAACCTTGGCTGATATTCAAGATTCCGACCAAGGCCAACGGCTGATCGGCCAGGTGGAGCGCTCGCTCGACACCATGCACGAGCTGTTGCAAACCCTGCTCGATATCTCCCGGCTTGATGCCGGTGTGGTTGTGCCCAACTTTGAAAGCGTCTCTCTGCGCTCCGTGGTGTCGTCGCTGCTTTCCGACTTCCGCCCAATTGCCGAAGAGAAAGGCATTGAGCTGCGCTCGCGCACCCAGGACCTGGCCGTGTGGTCGGACCGCAGAATGCTCAGGCGCGTGTTGCAGAACCTGGTCTCCAACTCAATCCGTTACACCTCTGAGGGCAGCGTTTTGATCGGCACCAGAAAGCGCGGCGAAAAGGTTGTCATCGAAGTGATCGATACCGGCGTTGGGATCCCCCCCGACCAGGAAGAGCACGTTTTCGAGGAATTTCACCGCGGCGCCGTTGCCAAGGGCTCTGAAGAGAGCATGAACGCCGGATTGGGCCTGGGGCTGGCCATCGTCAAGCGCCTGGTCAGCGCCATGAAGCACTCCCTCACCCTGACCACCCAGGAGGGCCGCGGCACCCGCATGAGCCTGACAGCACCGCTTGCGGCGCGGCGCGAAGAAGTGGATCACCCCAAGGCCAAAAACCGGTTGATCCAAGCGTCCAGCCAGCTCAGCGGTGCGCGCGTGCTGCTGATTGAAAACGAGCCAACCGTCTCTGAAGCCATGTCGGGCCTGCTTGTGTCCTGGGGTTGCAGCCCGCGCATAAGCGGAACGAAAACCCAAGCCCTGCGCCAGCTTGAAGGCTGGAGCCCTGATCTCATCATCGCCGATCAGCATCTGGATTATGGCGGTTTGGGTACAGATACAATTCGCGAAGTGTGCACCCGCTCAGGCCGGAAAATCCCGGCCATCGTGATCACTGCAGACCCGGCGGATGCGGTGGTGACGAGCTCCGAGGAGGTGGGCGCAGAGCTGATGCACAAACCCATCAAGCCGGCGCAGTTGCGCGCGCTCATGCATCACATGCTGGCCAATCAGGAGAGCCCCTCAGCGCAGGCTTAGCCGCAGCCGCCTCAAGCTTCGGCGGCGGGGAACCCTTCAGCTGCTCTCATCAGTTCCTCGCCGGAAAGCTTTGCAGCCTCCATGGCGGCCTGGGTGCGGCTGATGACTTTCAGCTTGCGCAGAATTTCCGAGACGTGCGCCTTCACGGTGGTTTCGCTCACCTGCAGCTCATAAGCAATCTGCTTGTTCAGCAGCCCGTCCTGCAACATATGCAGCACCCTTAGCTGCTGCGGGGTGAGCTGGGAGATCCGTTGGATCATGTCGGCATGATGCTCTTCGGCTTCGCCGTCCTGTTTCTCGCTATAGTCAGGTGGCAGGTAGACGACGCCGTCCATCACCTGTTTGATGGCAAACGCAAGTTCGGTCTTCTTGAACGATTTTGGGATGAACCCTGCGGCCCCGAATGAAATCACCTCTTTGACGATGCGGTGTTCTTCAACCCCTGAAATCACCACGATCGGCACTTTGGGAAACTGGGTTCTGAGTTGCAGCAGGCCGTCAAAACCGCGCACGCCCGGTATCTTCAGATCAAGCAAGGCAAGATCAACCCCAGGCACCCGCACCAGGATTTCAATCGCTTCTTCAACAGATGAGGCTTCAATGGTTTCAGCAGTTGGATAGGCCGGTGCGATCGCGCTCTGCAACGCATCACGGAACAGCGGGTGGTCATCAATAATCAGGAAACTAACAGTGGCCTGCGCCATGTGAAGGTCCAAGTGTCCGAGTTCGAGCCGCCCAGCTCGGGAATAAGCCAGGGTAAACTACTGAACTTTCGGCACCGATGCCAGAGCGGAAGGTTCATTCAGCCTTTTGCAGGGTGGAGGCGTCTTTTGCCCCACACTTGTCGGGCCGGGCCTTGGTTCCGCGTTTCTCAGCGGGAACCTTGCAATTGTTCACCCGCTGGTCGTCGGTGGCCTTACCGGCAAGCTTTTCCTTGCCTGTCAGAACGCCGTCTCGCTTTTGGGCAGCGCCAGGGTGGCTGTGGAGGGCCAGGCACAAGAAGGCAAGCGCCAGCCCGGACAGGCAACGAACGCCGCGTGATTTCAGCAGAACCAGCATGGAACGCTTCCCTGAAAAGCTGATGGAGTGGTAAATCTAGCCGATCTCATTTGAGCCGGCATTCCATTCCTTGCGATTTTTGTGACCGCCGGCAAAGCTGATGCGGACTTTCGGACAATTGCAAACGCACAAATATGCTTGCACACTGGGCAGATGACTTCGGGATCACATTTCAAACGGCCGAATACCAAGGTTTTGCTCATCGCAGGCGCCCTCATCGGGGTGACGGCGCTGGCAAGCCTCGGCGCCTATTTGACCTACCCCAAAGACGCCGTTGAGGCGATGAACCGGGGATTTTATGGCGCCGCCCGCACCTATTTGGGCAAGACGGCGGCAACCGGTTCGGCCAAGGCGCAGAACGAGTTGGCAAACTTGCACTATTTGGGACTGGGGGGCGACCGGGACCACCGGGTGGCCGTAGAACTGTATCTCAAAGCGGCCAGGCAAAAATATGCCTCCGCCCAGATCAACATTGCCCGCATGTACCGCCATGGCTATGGCGTAAAGCAAGATGTCATCCGCGCCTTTGCCTGGTTGATGCAAGCCCGGATAAACGGCAGCGAGGCAGCCGAGAACCAAATGCGCTGGATTGCCGGAAGCTTGTCGCTGGGGCCGAACCAGATTCAACTGGCGCGAGACAAATACGGCACGTTGCAAAGCCTGCTGCCCAAAAAAGAGAAGCCGTGACATGCGTTCCACCCCCGCTCACTACCACCAATTCCCCTTGCTCTGGATACTGCTCATGGGGGCAACGGCCCTGGCTACGATGGTGGCTGTTGATCAACAGTATGCAGCGGCCATGTTTGCCGCCGACCGCAGTTATCTGTGTATCGTCATATTGATCTTCTTTGTGTTCTTCAGCTGCCATGCCGGACTGCACACCCGCAGCGTCGCCCGCGAGCTGGAAACTGCGCACGGCAAGGCCGATGGCCAATCTGCCAGATCAGACGAGGCTGAAACGCCTTCGGGCCTTCCGCGCTTCGGTCTGCACCCGCGCGAGACAATCGGGCCTTTCATGGCAGAGGTCCGCCATGCCACCTCAGGTCAGGCGAACAAGGAAAGCTCGATCCAGCAAGTGATTGAAATCTACGCCGACCGGCTGCGCAGCCCGGTTGAGCTTGGCTGGTTCTTTGTGGACATTCTCATCCGCATGGGGCTCATCGGCACCATCGTTGGGTTCATCTTGATCTTTGCCTCGCTGAGCACCGGTCCCAAGCCCGAAAGCGGGAACATTCAAGAGCTTCTGATATCCATGAGCGGCGGCATGGGCACCGCGCTTTACACAACCCTTCTCGGCCTGCTCTGCGCCACGATTCTGGGCCTGCAATACATGATCCTCAGCCGTTCGGTTGAAGAACTGGTGGCCGTCCTGATCAACACCAGCCGCGATGTGGATGCAGGAGCGACAAGCTGATGGCCATCCGAACCGGCTCACGCCCCCGAGCCACCGGCCCCAGTCGGTCGGATCCGTTCACGGACCTGCTGTTCAACACCCTGATTGGGTTCGTGCTGATGTTCTTCATCGCGATCTTGTTCCTCAATCCCGACAAGGAGAGCGCCAAGGTGGATCTTGATGCGCAATATGTGATCACGATCACCTGGCCCGACAATGTGCCAGACGACATAGACACCTGGATTGAAGACCCCAAAGGCCAAGTGGCCTGGTACCGCAACCGCAACGCCGGCCTGGTGCATCTGGACCGGGATGACCGCGGCATGCTGAACGACAAGATCACGATCAACGGCAAAGAGGTGGCCAACCCCTTGAACCAGGAGGTTGTGGCGATCCGGGGCATCGTGCCGGGCGAGTACACGGTGAACCTGCACTACTATGAAACCGAGACCAAGAACCCGGTGGATGTGCTGGTACGAATGGCCCGTATCAATCCGGTTTATGAGATCGTATTTTACGACAAAATATCGTTGCCGCAAAAAGGGGCTGAGAAAACCGCACTCCGGTTCTCCCTCACCTCAAGCGGCGAGGTGACAAACATAAACCAGCTCGCAAAGAAGCTGGTGTCGTTCTGAAGGCCGCCGTGCCGGCTGGAACGTTTGGGAGGGGACAGAACTGAATGGAGCTACTCAATCTCGACATTTGGGGGCTGACCGCAGCCTATGTGGCGCTCGCCTTCGTCCTGTTGAGCCTGCACATCTATTCGCGCTGGAGCTTTGGCATCAAGGCATCGGTGACGGTGCTGGTGTTGGCCCTGTGCGCGGTCACCTATAAGTCCTACCCCGGCCTCCTGGGCTGGCCGGTTCCCAGCAGCTCCCTGCCCCCGAAGCTCTATCTTGTGGCGATAGAGGTGCAGGAGCCCGACAACGTCTACCTTTGGGCCAAGGATTTGGGCACAGGCTTTGGCGACCGCCGGCCGCGGGCCTACCAGCTGTCCTATTCAAAGTCGTTGCACGAGAAAGCCTCCAAAGCCGGAAGCAAGATGCGGCGGGGGATCAACATGATTGTGGAAATCCAGACAACCAGCGGCGTTCCAACGGCAAGCACGGGCACCGCAAAGACCGAAATCAAGCCCGATGAAGTTGTGTTCGTTGAGGCGCCCCAAGGGCTCCTGCCCTCGAAGGATTAGGACCGCATTGCCGGAGTATGGTGAGTAAACTGATGAACGCCGCTTTCAGGCTGTTTGGACGAGGATTGTCGTTGCGGGCAAAGGTGCTGGGCATTCTGGCCGGCGGCACCGTAATCGTGACCATCGCCGGCGCCGTTCTGATTTTGGTGGCGCGCCAGTCCGACCACCTTCTGGAACGTGCCTCAACCGCCCAAACCCATCTGGAGCTTTTGATGCTGTTGTCAGGGCGCATTTCCGACTATGGGCTGGTGGTGCTGGACGCGGTGCAGAGCCAAGAGGCCGACATCTCAAAGCTGGCTGCCGGCCGCACCCGGGTGGATGCGGTTTTTGGCGCCATTGAGAAGACCATCTCGGATCAAGTGAATTTGCTGCCGGCCGGTGATGCCCAAACCGCCATAGCCACCAAAAGCCTGCTAAACGCCAGGATGAAGGCGCAATTCGGCGCTCTGCACCGGCAAATGCAGAAATCGCCCGATGCAGGCCAGAGCATTGAGGCGCGGGCCGAATTTGCCCGCAATGCCATGAACGTGTTCGGCTTGCACTTTGCCCCGCAACTGGCCCAGGCCGTGGAGGACGAGCGCGCCGAGGCCCGCAACGCGCGCCAGGACATGTCGAAGCTGCGGCGCGAGGTGGTGGCCTTTGCCAGCGCGCTGGTGCTGGCCGCCATTGCCGTGTCTGCCCTGCTCTACTGGTTTGCCGGCCGGCCCATCCTGATGCGCATCGCGCAAACCGTTGAAGGGGCAACCGAGATTTCCTCCGGCGACCATAAGCGCCGCCTGAAGCCTGCCGGGCGCGACGAACTTACCTTGCTGATGACCCGGTTCAACCGGATGGCCGACAGCTTCTCGCGGCGCGAGGCGCGCCTGCTCGCCATGCAGAACGATTTGCAAGCTACCATTGAGGAGCGCACCCAGGATCTCTCCTCAGCCAATGCGCGCCTGGAGGAGATTGATGCCTACAGACGGCGTTTCTTCTCCGATATCAGCCATGAGCTGCGCACCCCGCTCACCGTCATCATTGGTGAAACCGAGGTGAGCCTGCGCCAACCGGACAGTCTGGATGAAGGCACCATGGCAACCTTCAAAACCATTCACGGGCGCGCCCGCAACCTCAAGCGCCGGGTGGATGACCTTCTTCGCGTGGCCCGTTCTGAGAGCGGCCGGTTGGACCTTGATTTGAGCAGGACCGATTTGAACAGGGTGATCGTTGCAGCCGCTGAGGACACCCAAGCTGCCGGCAAGGCGCACAATGTGGGGATCAGCGTTGAACCATGCGATCAGCCCCTTGAGGTGGACTGCGACAGGGAATGGATGCGCCAGACGATTGAGGGTTTGCTGGCCAATGCGATCAAGCATTCACCACCGGAAAGCAAGATCACCATTACCACAAGCCTTGAAGACCAGAATGCGGTGATCTCCATCCTCGACCAGGGCCACGGGATCTCGCCTAAGGATCTGCCCCATATCTTCGACCGCTTTTACAAGGGCAAGGATGAGAGCGGCGCCCGGGCCGGCGGCTTTGGGATCGGATTGTCGCTGATCAAATGGGTGGCGGAAGAGCATGGCGGATCCATCAGCGCCGAAAGCCCGCCCTCAGGATTGAAAACCAAGAAATCACAAAAAAGCCCCGGAACTGAGTTCAAACTCAAACTGCCATTGATGTTAAAGTGAGCCCATGATGAGCATTCTAATCGTCGAAGACGATCGAGACATATCGACCCTTCTCAAACGCGGTTTTGAGTTGGAGGGCTATCAGGTGGATTGCGCGGGCTCCGGCGAAGAGGCCATGGGCAAAATCGCAGCCAAACCCTACGAAACCATGATTTTGGATGTGATGCTGCCACGCCAGTCCGGCCTGGAAGTGTGCAAGGATGTGCGCGACGCGGGAAACGACCTCACGGTGATCATGCTCAGCGCCCGAGACGCGGTTCCCGACCGGATCGAGGGCCTTTCGGCCGGCGCCGACGATTATGTGATCAAGCCGTTCGAGTTTGCCGAACTTCTGGCCCGGGTGAAAGCCCATGAGCGCCGTGGGCGCGGCATGCGCGGGGCCGATGACGAGCGCATTGATGTGGGCGCTGGCCTGTTGTTCGACCCGGCCATCCGCAAGTTGGAGGCGGACGACAACTCTGTGCTGCTGACCGAGCGCGAGGCGGACCTGCTCAACCTGTTCGTCAACAATGCCGGAAAGCTGCTCTCTCGAATGGATCTGTTCGATACGCTATGGGCCGGCGACGGCGGCAACTCGATCAATGTGGTGGATGTTTACGTGGGCTATCTCAGGCGCAAGCTGGCAGCCTTGGGCGTGCCCTCAAAATCGCTGGTGAAAACGGTGCGCGGCAAGGGGTTCATGTATGATCCGCAATGACGCCTTTGCCTTTTGCCGGCGCCATTCTGCAGCGCAATGTGAGCCTCGCCTGAAGCATCAGGTCGTGGGACACCACGCCGTGCACCTTGAGCCAGTAAGCCTGAATGGCATAGGCCCGGTGCTCGCGTCTGCTCCAGTCGCCGCAGTTCTGGGCCCGGTGGCCGGTGCGCAGCCGCTGGATGTGATGCACAAGCTCGTGCACCAGAATGCTGCGCGCATAGAGGTTGCGCTTCATGTCCAGGCGCTTGTCTAGATAGATGGTCCCTTCCGGAGAATACCACGCAAACACTCGGCACTTTCTGCCGCACACCCTTTGCTGCAACTTGGCAGGCTCGAGGACCTCAATCCGCGGCGTGTCCAGCGGTTCCTGGGCTAGCATGACCAGGATGCCGGCGAGCAGGTCGGAGGCAAGGGCGCTGAGGTTTGACATGGGGTGCAAAGACTCCGGGCTGGTTCAGCCCTATGAGAATCATCCAATCAAAAGGTGGCTAATGGAATGAGTATGCAAATGGTACGTAACATTGCAAGGCGTGGATCTTTGCGCACTGAGGCGGGCGCATTGATCGCGGGCGTGCTGATGACCCTCGGGGCGGCGCTGGCCCAGGCGGCGGACACGCCGCAAAAGCTGTTGTTCGACACCCCCTATCTGACCCAGCTGAAGCTGCCCAGCTCTCTGAACTACACCTACCGGCACCAGGCTGCCGAAACCAAGCAGTACGGCAAGCCGTTCACCGACACCATCGCGATTGATCTGGTGAAACCGGACAATCCCGACCACGTGAACTCGGTGTCCATGCGCATCTTTACCGGCGAGCGCAGCCGCGAGCTTGGGCCGAACGTGGACATGAAGGGCAATCCGATCATCATGATCTTCCTGGAGCGCGACCTTTGGGAGATGAAACGGCGGGTCGGCGGAGAGCCCATCTTCTACCGCAACAAGATCAGGCGCGCCCTGCGCGAAGCGGCCAAGGTTGAGCCGATTGACGTGACCTTTGAAGGCAAGACGGTGCCAGGGCACAAGGTGACCATCATACCGTTTATCGGCGAAACCAAAAACCGCCGGATGGAGCGGTTTTTAAAGAAGAGCTATGAGTTTGTGGTGGCCGATGCGGTGCCTGGCGGGTTCTACAAGGTGCGCTCCTCGGTTCCGCCGGAGGGCGAAGGCGGCAAGGCGCTGGTTGAGGACGAACTGACCTATGCGAACATGGAATAGGGATTTGAGGAGAACAGACAGATGACCCTTTCCCTTATCAAACGGCTCACTGTTGGCGCGGCTCTGTTGGCAACGCCCCTTCTGCCGGGCTTGGCCAGCGCCCAGAGCAATCAGGTCAACCAGGGGCTCATCAACGACTATCCCACCCTCGCCCGGGCCGATTATGTGTTCGGCTGCATGGCAGCGAACGGGCAGACCCGGGATGTGCTGGAGCGCTGTGTGTGCTCGATCGACCTGGTGGCGACCATCCTGCCCTATGAGCGGTATGTGGAGGCGGAAACCGTTCTGCGCACCAGCCAGGTGGGCGGTGAGAAGACATCGATGTTCAAGACCTCCCGCGCCATGCAAAACATCGTCGCCGATCTGCGCCGTGCCCAGGTGGAGGCGGAGTTCCGCTGCTTTTGAGGGCCCGCCGGGGGAACATGAACAAAAATTGTCACTCAAAAAGGCCATATAGCGCTGATTTGGGCTTTAGATCAGGGGGTTGCGCGAATTTGGGTTCGTTTCGCAGAATCGTAGTTTTTGCCGATTTTCCGCCAACCAACATGAACAGACCTTGGGCTATGGATGGAGCGATATAACCTATTTAGTGGCAGTTACATCCATTTCCATCGCATCCGTGCCATCTCCCGCATCCCTGCCATCTTCCCCGCATCCCTGCGAAAGCAGGGATCCACACTCAGCGCAATCAGCACGCCCAGAGCTATGGGCCCCTGCTTTCGCAGGGGTGCGGGAGGAAAAGCACAGGCGCCGGGGGGAAGCGCGGAGGTGTGGGGGGGGAACACGGGGGCGATCTAACCACCGTCATCCCGGGATCTGAGTGACCGACCCCTGGATGCCTGCCTGCGCAGGCATGAAGAAAGTGGATAAGTTCCCCTTCCACCGTCATCCCGGAAATTTGCGCAGCAAAATATCCGGGACCCAGAGCCAGAGGAAATGTACATTTTTTCAAAGACACTAATTTAGTGGCAAAACGGACCCGTGTTTCCCCCTCTCGTAACACTCTGATAAATCGTATATTTTGAGACTTTTCACAAAATGTGTGATTTTTTGCTTGACAGCGTCACGCTGGTTCGCGTATAGAACAATACGCTAACACAACTGGGCACAAAGGCACCCCCGCCAAGCGGCCCCCTCACCCCTCCAAAACTTTCACTTGAGACCTATGACCCGGTAATCGGCCAGCTGCGGGAGAACTTTCCGTCCTCGTTGTCGCTGGCGTTCACCGTAATCTCGCCCTTGCCCGTGTCGCGGTAGTAGAACCGCAGGTTCGGGTCTTCACTGAGCGAGATGCCGCCCTCCACTTTCATCACCAGATCCTGGCCCTGGCGCACCTCGATCAGGTCCACATAGTGGGCCGGAATGTAGAGCATGGTGACCTGGTCCATCTGAAAGCCGGACGTGTTGGGATGGCGGATCATGATTTGCGCCTCGCGCAACCCGCTCTGCTGAGGGGTGGAGGTGGCCGGGGCTGCGGGCTTGAAAAACCGCAGTTTCATGCGGCCGATCTGGGCCTTGGCTGCGGCCAGGTCCTTGCTGGCGGGCGCCGAACAGCCGCCAGAGGCCTTCACATAGGTTTTGACCATGTAGTGCTTGCCGTCTTCGGCTTCGGCCACTGCGCGAATGTAGGAATAGGAGTTCACGCGCACCCGGGTGGAGAACGAGACGCTGGGCGAAGCCTTTCCGAAGATGAAGTCAGCCGCCATGGGGATGGGGTTTTCATCAACGAACAACACCAGCCGCTTGAACCTGGCGCCGGGTTTTGCGGTGATTTTCACCGGAACCACCGCCGCATCGTGCGCCCGGGTTGGCGCCTCGATCGACAGAAGGGCGTTGCCGTCGGCAATCTGGACGTTCTCAAAGAATTCTTCCTTGAGATCACCCCAGGCCTTCTCGCGCTTGTCCGCGGCATTGGCGCTGAACACCTGACCACTGACCAAAGCCATAAGACTGAAAGCGAAAACAAAGAGTTTCAAAGCACGCATCAAGACCCTCCGGCAACCTGTGACGGTTCACGATTCACGCCAAACCTATAGCATAATCAAGGAATATCGCCAAAATGCCTACTGTACAAAAGGACAACATGTGCTCAACCGCCCACCATCTGAGACCAACGGCCTACGATTTTGATCCCTTCGGCAGCGCCCCCCTGTTCGGCAAACTCCCCCACGCTCGGCAACCATCCCCATGCTCGGCAACCATCCCCATGCTCGGCAACCATCCCCATGCCCGGCAACCATCCCCATGCTCGGCAACCATCCCTATGCTCGGCAACCTCCCCCATGCTCGGCAACCTCCCCCATGTAGCCCTCGGGCTTGACCCGAGGGCCCAGAGCTGTAGAACACGGAGTGATCCGCAGTGGGTCCTCGGGTCAGGCCCGAGGACGACATCACCACTGGTGCCAGCGCCTCAAAGATCGCGCGCCAGCAGATGGGTTTCGGCAAACTCGCGCAACGCCCGACTGTCAAAGCGCTGCTTTGCATCGAGGGTCACGTCAATTTCCGCGGCAATTTTGGCCGGCGCCCCTGAGAGCACCAGAATGCGGTCGGCCAACTGCACCGCCTCGGCGTGATCGTGGGTGACAAAGATCACCGTTGCCCGGCGCTCGGCCAGAATGGCGCGCAACAGCTTGCGCAGTTCCTCAGCTGCGGCCGGGTCGAGGGAGACAAAGGGCTCATCCATGAGCAGCAGTTCGGGCCGGCAGGCAAAGGCCCTGGCGAGCGCGGCGCGGCGCTGCATGCCCACGGAAAGCTCCCCAGGATAGCTGTTTGCAAAGGCGCCAAGCCCCACGGCCTCCAAAAGGCGGGCGGCAAGCCCTGCCCCGTCGTCTTGCTCTTCTGCCACCAGATCCACGTTCTGCTGCACCGTGCGCCAGGGCAACAGTCTGGGAGTTTGGAACACGTATGCCAGATGTTCCAGGGTGCCCGGCGGCAGCGCAATTTCACCGTCATAGGCGGTGTCGAGGCCGGCAATAAGATTGAGCAGCGTGGTCTTGCCGCAGCCGGAGGGGCCGAGCACGCAGACGAATTCGCCCGCCGGAACGTCGAACTTCAGTTGCGACAAGGCGAGATGGTCAGCGCCGTTCCTGGCCGCGCTGGCATAGCGCTTTTCGGCGATGTTGATGGTGATCGCGCTCATGACCGCCACCTGTTTGCCGCCCGTTCCCAGGGCTGCAGGATCAACAGCTCGATCAACTGAACCACAATGATGAAAGCAATCGCGTAGGCCAGCAGGCTGGCCACGTCAAACAATTGGAAAAACAGATGCAATTGAAACCCGACCCCGTTGCTGCGGCCCAAAAGCTCAACCACCAGAACGATTTTCCACACCAGCGCCAGGCCGCTGCGCGCCGAGGCGGCGATGAAAGGATTGAGCTGCGGCAAGATCACATGGCGCAGGGTCTTCCACCGGCCAAAGCGGTAGGCTTGCGCCATCTCCTGCAGCTCTTTGCTGACCGCCTTTGCGCCCTCGCGCACGGTCACCGCAACGTTGGGGATCTTGTTGATGGCCACCGCAGTGATCGCCGCAACCTCGGTGAGACCGAACCAGATATAGCAGAGGATGATGGTGACCAGGGCCGGCAGGTTGAGGGCCAACACCAGCCAGCTGTCGAAGAACGTGTCGGCCTTCACGTTGCGGCCAAGGACAATTCCGGTGACACTGCCGATGGCCATTGCCAGGAAGAAGCTCACCACGACCCGGGCGAGCGTGACGCCCACATGATAGAACAGCTCGCCGGAAGCCGCCGCCGCGGTGAAGGCGTTGAGCACTTCATGGGGCCCGGGAAGGTTTCTGCTGTCTATCCAGCCGGCCGCGACCCACCAGATAATGATCAGGCACGCCAGGGAGGCGATGGACCAGGTGAGGGATTTGAAGACGTCAGAGCCCATGGTCATGGGCTCCGAATGTGCATGGACGCGGCGTCTCTCCCAGCGTCATGCCTGCGCAGGCAGGCATCCAGGGGCTGCAGGACCCTGAGCGATCCGCCCTGGATCCCCGCCTTCGCGGGGATGACACTCTTTCCCGCGCCCCTGCGAAAGCAGGGGCCCATGGCTCTGAGCGTGCTGACGGGCTGAGTGGATCCCTGCTTTCGGAAGGATGCGGGCTCTCTCCCATCGTCATGCCTGCGCAGGCAGGCATCCAGGGGCTGCAAGACCCTGAGCGATCCGCCCTGGATCCCCGCCTTCGCGGGGATGACGCTCTCTCCCGCGCCCCTGCGAAAGCAGGGGCCCATAGCTCTGAGCGTGCTGAAAGGGTGAGTGGATCCCTGCTTTCGCAGGGATGCGGGGTCTCTCCCATCGTCATGCCTGCGCAGGCAGGCATCCAGGGGCCGCAAGACCCTGAGCGCTCCGCCCTGGATCCCCGCCTTCGCGGGGATGACGAAAGAGTGTAATCGCCGCCAAAGGCGCCCCAATGAAAATGCAAATTCAAGCCGGACATCACGAACCTAGGGAGATGACCAAAACATCGCCGGATCAAAGCGGGTGCCAGCCCCGGTCAGCTTGTCGCCGCCGATCTGTTTGAGCACCTCAAACATGGCCATTGCCGCTTTGCGGTGGGCATCGGTCCATTCGTTCAATATCCCCTCGCGGTAGCGTTTCTTAAGCGTTACAAACTCGCCGTCCGTCTTGGCCTTCATCAACGGCCTCAGCCGCTCCCATTCCGCATCCGAGGTCTTCAGAATGGCGCTGGCGCCCTTCAGGGCGTTGACGAACTTGGCAATGATCCCCGGCTTGGCCTCACCCAGGGATTTCGGGAACACAAATCCCACCAACGGCACGGCCACCGGGATGCCAAGAGCGGACATCAGTTCGCTCACGCTGGCCAGGCGCTTGTAGCCTGCCCCTTCCAGGCGGGCAGAAAAATGCCAGAAGTTCAACACCGCATCGGCTCTGGCCGAAACGAGTTGCTGGTTGAGCAGTGGCGGGGCAGCAAAGATTGGCGAGGCCGTTTTGGCCAAATCCCCCTTCCCGCGTTTCAGCTGATGGGCCCGCAGCAAGAGCCAGCTCTTGTCGATGGGCCCGCCGGCCACGCCGATTTTCTTGCCCGCCAAATCGTCCAATGAGGTGATCTGGCCTTCCTTTGCCACCATGACCGCACCAAGAGACGCAGAATAAGGAATTTGCACAATGTCGCTTCCCCGCGCCCGCTCGCGCAAAACCCAGAACCAGTCGGTGACGAAACCATCCACCTCGCCGGAGAGGAACGCCACCGTGGTTGCGTTCTTGGACGCAAGGCCGAGGGTTTTGAGGGAAAAGCCGTTCTGGCGGTCCAGGCCATGGTGCTTGATCACATCCATCACCCAGTTGACCGTGCCGAACTTCAAAGCGGCGATCTTGAGCTCGGGCTCGCTTGCCCGGGCCGGGCCAGTCAGCATCGTACAGCCGAGGAGCAGGCAAATGCAGGCCGTAAACTTCAAATCCCGCAGTCGCATCTGGTCCATAAACGTGCCGAGCTTGGTTTAGATCCCAATCACCCTAGACAGTTTTCCAAAACTGCGCAATACTTCGCAAATAGCAACCGTAGAGAAGTCTATGATATGATTGCATGATTTCAAATAATAATAAATTTATAAGTGCCAACCTCCCCTGGATCAACATCCAAATAAATACTCACAAGATCATGGAATTTTTTAAATCTATTCTTTTAATATTGTTTCGAAGCTGGCTTACAGTTGGTATTTTCATGTATTCAACTCACGCCAACGCAGCAGACGATATCGCGAAAATTCCAATTGGATACATTTCCCAGCAAGTTGAGACACCGCCCAACCTGTCAAATCTGGACGTGGCCCCAGATAACGAGGGGATTGCTGGCGGCGAGATCTCCATTCGCGACAACAATACTACCGGGCGGTTTCTGAAGCAGGAGTTTTCGCTGGAAACTGCAATACTGCCCAAGGACGCCGATCCTCTGAAGACCATGGAGGAGATGGCGGCCGAGGGCATTCATTTCTTCATTCTGGATGTGGGCGCCGATGCGCTTTTGAAGATGGCGGACGCAGCCAAGGGCCGTGAGATCCTGTTCTTCAACGCAACGGCGACGGACAACCGGCTGCGCAGCCAGGACTGCCGGGCCAATGTGATGCACATTGCGCCGAGCCGGTCCATGTACACCGACGCGCTGGCCCAGTTTCTGGCCCGCAAACGCTGGCGCAAATTGTTTCTTGTGACGGGCAAGCGGCCGGGCGATGTCTTGTTCGCCGCGGCCATGAAG
This sequence comes from Alphaproteobacteria bacterium, assembly GCA_024227565.1. Classification (GTDB taxonomy): domain Bacteria; phylum Pseudomonadota; class Alphaproteobacteria; order Rhizobiales; family CAJQND01; genus JAAEUE01. The sequence continues at coordinate 33,264 of JAAEUE010000113.1, read as the reverse complement.
AAGTCTGCCAAGAAGTTCGGCGGCAAGATTGTCGCGGAAAAAGAATGGGCCTTCGGCCCCGATGCCCGGCGAACGGCCCAGGCCGAGGTGCCGGCGTTCACACAAGACGTGGACTATGACGTTCTGTTGGTGGCCGATGAAATCGGGATTTTCGGCGAATATCTGGCCTACCGCACCTGGCAGCCCCGGCTGATTGTGGGCACGCAAGGCCTCAGCCCCTCCACCTGGCACAGAACCCATGAGCAGTGGGGCTCTGCCCAGTTGCAAAGCCGGTTCGTGAAGCGCTTCAAGCGGCGCATGCGGGCCAAGGACTATCAGGTGTGGGCGCCGGTCCGCTCCATTGGCGAGGCCGCCGCGCGGACCAATTCAGGCGATTTCGGCAAGATGACCGCCTATTTGAAGGGCGATGATTTTGAGCTTGCCGGCTTCAAGGGCCTGCCCCTCACCTTCCGCAATTGGAACTGGCAGCTGCGCCAGCCCATCTTGCTGATCCAGCCACAAGCGCTGGTGTCCGTTTCGCCTCAAGAAGGTTTTCTGCATGAGGTTTCAGTGCTGGACACGCTTGGCGAAGACCGGCGCGAAACCGGTTGCAAATTGAACTGAACGCTTACGCCTTTTAGGGAGTGGTCGAGAAATGAGTTTGATGAAGGGCTTGAAAGCCGGAGTTTTTGCCATCGGACTGGTCTGCGCCTCAGCCTCCGCTGAGGCTTACAAGATCTATGTGACCAACGAGAAAGACAACACCGTTACGGTGATCAATTCGGACGGCTGGAAGGTGGAGCAGACCCTCAACGTGGGCCAGCGCCCGCGCGGCATCTTGCTGACCAAGGACGGCAAGTATCTGCTGGTGTGTGCCAGCGATGACGACGCGGTTCAGGTGTTCGATGTGGCCACCCTGAAGCTGGTCAAGACCCTGCCGTCCGGTCCGGACCCGGAACTCTTCATCCTGCACCCCTCGGGCAATCCGCTCTACATTGCCAATGAGGACGATAATCTGGTGACGGTTGTGGACATCGTGAACAACAAGGTGCTGGCGGAGGTTCCCGTGGGTGTTGAGCCCGAAGGCATGGGCATCAGCCCTGACGGCAAGGTTCTGGTGAACACCTCTGAAACCACCAACATGGCCCACTTCATCGACACCACCACCTATGAGCTGACGGCGAACGTGCTGGTGGATTCCAGGCCCAGATTCGCGCAGTTCTCCTATGATGGCAGCCAGCTGTGGGTGAGCTCGGAAATTGGCGGCAACGTGGCCGTGATCGATCCGGCCACGCAGAAGATCATCAAGAAGATCACCTTCGATGTGCCCGGCGTGACCCCAGAGGCGCTGCAGCCTGTGGGCGTGCGCGTGACCAAGGATGGTGCCAAGGCCTTCGTGGCGCTGGGGCCGGCCAACCGGGTTGCCGTGGTCAATGCCAAGACCCTTGAGGTTGAGAAGTATCTGCTGGTGGGCCAGCGGGTGTGGCAGCTCGGTTTTTCGCCGGACCAGAAACATCTGTTTTCCACCAATGGGGTGTCCAACGACATCTCGATCATTGATGTGGCGAAACTGAAAGTCATCAAATCGGTCCGCACGGGCCGGTTCCCATGGGGTGTGGTTGCCACGCCCGATTGACCTGCTTATTTTAATATTTCAAGGAGAGTTAAAATGAAACTGAAATCCCTTGTTCTCGGCGCCTGCGCCGCCCTCATGATCGCCGGCCACGCGGCCCCTGTTCATGCTGAAGGCTTTGCCGGATTGCTCACCGGCAAGAAGCGCCTGGCGCCGATTACGCTCGCCTCCGGCAAGCCACTGGCGGAAAAACCTTATGAGCTGAAGTCGGGCAAATATTACAGCATTGACCTGGTGTCTGACGGGTCGGCCGAGCTGGCCATTGAGGGGCCTGACTTCTTCCGCAATGTGTGGGTCAACGAGATCGTCATCAATGATATCGAGATCCGGCCCATGGGCGTGAGCAGCCTGGAATTCGACGATGACGGCAAGGCCACCATCTCGTTCGTCACCATTCGGCCGGGCACTTTCACCTTGAAAATCCCAGGAACCAGCGCCGACAGTCAAAAGGCTGTTTTTGTCGTCAAATAGGGCGGCGACCGCTAGACTGACCTGATGAGTAACGACACCACCCCGGCGCTTCACGTGAGCAGCGTGAGCCATTCTTACGGCGCGCGTCAGGCGTTGGAGGGTGTGAGCCTGTCTGTCGGCCAAGGGGCCTTTTGCGGCCTGCTTGGTCTGAACGGTGCCGGCAAGACAACCTTGTTCTCGCTGATCACCCGCTTGTTCGACAACACAAGCGGACATGTGCGCGTGATGGGGCACGATGTGCGCCGGGCGCCCAAGCTGGCGCTGCAGAACCTGGGCGTGGTGTTCCAGAACCGCACTCTGGATCCAGATCTCAGCGTTTTGCAGAACATGACCTATCACGCTGCCTTGCACGGTATTCCCAGACGCCAGGCCCGGGAGCGGGCGGTGGCCGAGCTGGAGCGGGCCGGCCTGGCGGACCGGGTGGGTGAAGCGGTCAGATCGCTCTCAGGCGGCCAGATGCGCCGGGTGGAGATTGCCCGCGCCTTGTTGCACCAGCCCAAGCTCCTGCTTCTGGATGAGCCCACGGTGGGCCTGGATGTGGGCGCGCGCCGGGACATCATCAGCCATGTGCGGGCACTTGTGGGCCAAGGCGGCCTCAGCGTGCTGTGGGCCACCCACCTGATGGAAGAGATCAACACTGATGATGCGGTGGTGGTCTTGCACCAGGGCAAGGTGATTGAAACCGGAACCAGCCAGGAGATTGCCGACCGGCACGAGGTTGGGGATCTGAAAGAAGCCTTTGATGCCATGACCGGCTTGGCCAAGGGAAAAGCGGCATGACCGGTGCCGTGGGGCAATATGGTGCCGCGGGCTATCTGCGCTGCATGACCGGCATCATCTGGCGCGAGGGCCTGCGGTTTCTGCAGCAGCGCGGCCGGTTCATTGCCGCTCTGGTCCGCCCGTTGGTCTGGCTCTTCATCTTCGCCGCCGGCTTCCGCTCCGTACTCGGCGTCTCCATCATCGAGCCTTATGAGACCTACGTGCTCTATGAGGTTTACATAACGCCCGGGCTGGTTGGCATGATCCAGCTGTTCAACGGCATGCAGTCATCCCTGGCCATGGTCTATGACCGGGAAATGGGCACCATGCGCACCCTTTTGGTGAGCCCCTTCCCGCGCTGGTTCCTGCTTGGGTCCAAGTTGCTGGCCGGCACAATCGTCTCGATTGCCCAGGTTTATGTTTTCCTGGCGATTGCCTGGTTCTGGGAAGTGGACCCGCCGCTTGGGGGCTATCTGACGGTGTTCCCCGCGCTGGTGCTCTCAGGGCTCATGCTCGGCTCGCTGGGGCTGCTGTTGTCCTCGGTTATCCGGCAGCTGGAGAACTTCGCCGGCATCATGAATTTCGTGATCTTCCCCATGTTCTTCATGTCATCGGCACTCTACCCCCTGTGGCGCATGAAGGAATCAAGTCCCCTGCTCTATGAATTGTGCTCGTTCAACCCGTTCACCTATGCGGTGGAGCTCATCCGCCATGCGCTCTACATGCAGCTGAACCTGCAGGCAGCGCTGGTGGCGGCAGGATGCACGTTTGCGTTCATGGCGCTGGCTGTGTTCGCCTACAACCCGTCCAAGGGCCTGATCGCCCGCCGCGGCGGCCCTGGAGGATAGTATGCGTTGCTTGAAGATATCTGCCGCTGCCGCTTTGATGGTGTGCCTGACCGGGCCTGCCCTGTCTGCCGGCAACACTGATCCGGACTGGCCGTGCGTCCAGCGCAAGATCCCCGCGCTCAGCGCCGGGATGATGTGGGCTGGCCCGCCAGTTGACGAAAAGGCTGAAAAGGTGTGGAGCGCGGATGATGAGCTCGGCGCCCTGGTGGCCCGCATCTCCGCCCGGCGCACCACGCTTGATGAGGCCGCGACCCAAATTGCGGCCTATGCAGGCGGGCTGGATGCGCACTCAAAGCCGGTAAAACTGGTGGCCCTGTTTGCCGGTGTGCTCTCAACCATAAACTCAGAGCGCGCGCAGATCATGAAGGGCATAACCAAGTTCACCCGCAAGCAGCAGGAGCTGGCCAACGCCATCCGCACAACCCGCAAAGAGTTCACGCAGGCGCTCAAGGTTAAGCCGAAGACGGACGAGAGCCGCAAGGCGGTGCGGGAACTGGAGCGGAAACTGAGCTGGCAGAGCCGGATCCACCAGGACCGAGAGCGCTCGCTGCGCTTCGTCTGCGAATCCCCGGTGATCCTGGAACAGCGCGCCTTCGCACTGGCGCGCGAGGTTGCCAATCAGCTTTCTGAATAGGGGCGGCGTTCCTAGAGCAACCTCCGATCAGACGGTTACGTCTGGTCGGAGATAAGTTGCTCGTTCGTAACGATAATCTGGAGCTTATTCCGCTCAATCTGAGCGGAATAAGCTCTAGCCGCAGCTCTTGTAGCGGCTTCTCATGCAGGCAAGCGCCAGTCGCTTGGCGCGGGCCACTTCTTTGACACTGAGCTTTTTCGACAATCTCTTCTGATTATCCACCCCCCGGCGGCTGCCGCTTGAGGCGGCGACGTGATACCACATGACCGCGGACACATAATTCACGTCCACCCCCCGGCCGGTTTCAAACATCACGCCCAAGCTGTTCTGGGCTTCCGCATGCCCAACCTCGGCGGCCCGGCGAAACCATTTCCCCGCCTCTGCGTGGTCGGGCTGCGTGCCCTGGCCCAGGCGGTACATCATGGCCAGGGTGAACTGGGCATTGGGATAGCCCTGGTAGGCCGCTTTGGTGAAAAGCTCAAAAGCTCTGGGAAGGTTCTGCTTCACCCCCTGGCCGGACCGGTACATGGCGGCCAAAGGCACTTGGGCTGCTTCATGGCCGTGCTCAACGGCTCTGATGAGCAGGGAGGCCGCTTTTGAATAGTCCCCAGTTTGGAACTTCGCTCGGGCTTTGCGAAAGTCTGCATCCGGGTTGGTGAACGCGCTGGCCAATCCGGCGCTTAGGAACAGGAACAAGGAGGCGATCAATACTCTGGTCAACATTCTGCCCACCTTCAGTGCGTTTAGCGTTCTGCACTCTCTAAGCCCATAAGCTTTCTCAGACCTGACCTGCTGGGTTCAGGTGGCTCCACACGCGCGCGCTTTGCAGCGCTGCACTGCCGCTATAGGGTGAGGTGGCGGGTCTGTGCCGCTCCACGTATGGATCAGGCTCAATGTGAGAGGACGTCCCCATGGCCCAGATCACCATCTCCGTGAAACGCGTAACCTCACTTCTGAAGTATCTCAGAGGCGGCCGAGGGCTCGGCGAGTACAAAGGCGGCATGCAGGTTATTCTTCAAATCTGGGAGCGCAACGCCGAGAGCAATCTGGTGGAAATATTGCCGCTGATGGGAGGCCGTTCGGAGGTCACCTTCGACATTCCCAAACGATTTTACGGCAGTCCGGTTATCCTGTTCGGCGCCGAGTTGGAGCCAAACGATCTGTTTTTCCAACTGCGCACCACTTTCAGCATCTCCAAGCACGGCCATTGGCTGCTCCGGACGCCAACAGGAACCCCAGGGCCGACCAGGCATGTCAAGAAGCTCACAATCGCCTTCGTTGACGATTGGACAAACGCCCTGATGCGGCTTCAGCAAGAGCTTGAAGCCGATGGGCAGGATCATGAGCGTCTTCTGCGCAATATCGGGTTTTTGAACCTCAATTCGTTCGACAAGGCCTACTGGCAGCGCTTCTTTTCCGACCCGGCCGGAGGCTGGATCGGTCAGAGACTCTCAGAATTCGTCAACATTGACCGCATAGATGCATCGGTGGCCTTCAAGTCAGATCGGCTTGAGGTGAACCAAACCCTGCGCAAGCCAAACGGTGGCCGCTTTGGACGGGCCAAGTTCGATTACAAATATGGTCCGGCCCGTGTGGGTGCTGGCATGGTGGGGGGCGGAACCGGCCAGTCCGCGAGCGCCTGGACTTGGCTAACTGGTCTCGATGTGGAGCCGCTGGACATCAAATTTTCGCGCCCCGGACTAAAAGCACTCTCGCCCTCCAATCGGGAGACCCTTGAGGAGAATTTTCAGTCTCAATTCCAGCAGACAGGCGGAAACGGGCTCAACAGAGCATTCCGCGCTGAAGCCAGCAGCATCACGGCCCTGTGGCCAGAGCTGAAAAGGCTCTCAACGCCCGGGCGCCGCAGCGGCCTGACCGATCAGCTGACAGTGTTCCAAAGACGGTTTGCGCACCGGGTAAGAAAGAAGGTGATGTACCCAGGCGGGCGGACCGCGTGGGTTAGTGTGGCTTGTCATCGGCCAATGCACGCCGGCGCCATTGAGACCGTGGTGACTGATCCACCGATGGGAGGGCTTGTGCCCTCTTCAAGGCGCACACAGAAGCAAAAGTGATGCTCCCCGTCAGGTGATGTCTCAACAGGTGCTGAGCGTTCGTCAAGGCAAGCCAACGGGCTCATCGCCCACTGAAATCCCCAGAGCATTGATGATGCGTGACCAGTAGGCGAACGATGCGGATATTTGCGCCAGATAGACGATCTCCTTTTCGCTCAAGCCTGCTGCGCGCAGCGCCTTTACGTCGCCCTCAACCATGGTCTCCGGCGCGCGTGCAAGCTTGTCGTTGAACGACAAGATGGCCTTCAGTCTCTCATCGTCCACGTCTGCGTGCCAGGTGCCCTGCCCGACCGCTTCCTGCAGGCGGTCTGAGGCGCTTCGGTTTCCATAGAACCGGTGAAAGTTCTCGCCGTGATGGGCCATGGCATAGTCGCTGTTGCAGATCATCGCCACCTGAAGCGCGATCAATTCGCGGAGCCAGGGTTCAAACGGGCAGTCTGGAGTGTGCAGGAGCTGTTTGTAGAGCTGATCGGCAGGCTCGATGGCGTGCGGTGACAGGGCCATCGCCTTGTATAGGTTTTCGACAGCTCCTCCCTTGGAGCTCACCGCGCCAAAGGCGGATTTGACCTCCGGGGATGCCGTCGTCTCATCGGCAAACTCAACCCAGCACACACGCTCATCTCTCATATCGGTTCCTGCCCTTTGCCGTGCCCAGAGTTTCCGGCTACCTTCTTGACCGGGCGCAAGGATAAGACCAAATTTCTTAGGGCGGGCGCAAGGTGAGATCGGCACTCCGGTCCACATCAAGAATGGGAACAGTTCAATGGCAGACATCGACCAACTCAAGAGACAAATTTCTGAAGGGCGCATTTCACGGCGCGAATTCATCCAATCGGCCACAGCAGCCGGTTTGGCTGCGGCCATTCCTGCAGGCCTGCTGGCGGAAGAAGCCAAGGCGGCAGCGCCCAAGCGCGGCGGCAAGCTGCGCCAGGCGCTGCGCGGCGGATCAACCTCCGACAGCCTGTTTGCCGGCGGCGGCGGCGACAGCCACAACGTGAACACCAGCTGGCAGGTGATGAACAATCTCACCAAGATCATGCCCGACGGCAGCGTGGCCGGAGAGCTGGCCGAAAGCTTTGAAGCCAGCGCGGATGCCGCAACCTGGACCTTCAAGCTGCGCAAGGGCGTGGAGTTCCACAACGGCAAAACCCTGGACGCTGAAGACATCATCCACTCCATCAACGTGCACCGTGGCAAGGACACAAAGTCCACCGGCAAGGGCCTGGTGACCGGCATCAGCGACATCAAGGCTGATGGCAAAAACACGGTTGTGTTCACGCTCAAGTCGGGCAATGCGGACTTCCCGGCGGTGATGAGTGACTACCATTTCCCCATTGGGCAGGCGGGCACAGAAGGCAAGGACTGGGACAAGGGCATCGGTACCGGGCCTTACAGCCTGACGGCATGGGAGCCGGGCATAAGGTCTGCGGGCAAACGCAATCCGAACTACTTCAAGGAGGGCAAGCCCTACTTCGATGAAGTTGAAACCATTCATGTTGCCGACGTGGCCGCCCGCATGAGCGCGATCCGCTCAGACGAGGTGGATGTGATCGATGAGCCCGACCTGAAGCTCATAGACCGGTTGGAGAAGAGCCCTGGACTGGCTGTGCATGAAGCTGCCGGTGCAAAGCACTTCACCTACCCCATGCACATTGACAAGGCGCCGTTCGACAATGTGGATGTGCGCCTGGCCCTGAAATACGCCATCGACCGCAAGGCCATCCTGCAGACCCTTCTTCGGGGGCATGGGTATCTTGGAAACGATCATCCGATCGCGCGGAACCAGAAGTACTATGCCTCCGAACTGCCCCAACGGGCCTACGATCCGGACAAGGCCAAGTTTCACTTGAAGAAAGCGGGCATGGAGAGCCTGGATCTGACGCTCTATGCCGGGGACATCTACTCTGGCGGGGTTGATGGCGCGGTGCTGTACAAAGAGCATGCGGCCAAGGCCGGGATCAATCTGGACGTCAAACGGGTCTCGACCGATGGCTACTGGAGCAACGTGTGGAACGTCAAACCGTTCTGCGTTTCGTTCTGGAGCGGCCGGTCCACTGAAGACCTGATGTTCTCAACCGCGTTTGCGGCCGATTCTGCCTGGAATGAAACCAAGTGGACCCATGAGCGCTTCAACAAGCTTCTGGTGGAAGCCCGCGCTGAGCTCGACGAAGCCAAGCGTCGTGCCATGTATGTGGAGATGCAGCAGATCGTGCGCGATATCGGCGGGCTTGTGGCGCCGGTGTTTGCCAACTGGGTCTTTGTCACCCGCGATAAGCTTTCCGTGCCGGAGAAGATTGCCGGAAACTGGTCCGTGGATGGCTACAAGAACACCGAGCGGTGGTGGTTTGCGTAGGACCTGACAAAGAGGGTCGGCAGCTCAACGCCTAACGGGTGATGAGCTTGCCGCTCTCATCAAGGAGGGGCACGCCGAATTCGAGCATGATCTTGTTGATGCCGTCCTGGTTATCTTTGATGAGCTTGTTGAGCTGGCGCTTCCACTCGATCTCGCCGCGCCTTATGCCGAAGGTGATCCGGTAGGCCATGCGTGGGCCTTTGGTTTCATTGGCCATGGGCACCACGGTGATGCCAGTCCCTGATTTCCGGGCGAAATAACCACCAATGGGGCCCCACAAAAGGCCGACATCGATCTTTTTGGCGATCAGGTCGGCAACCATTTTCTCCGCGGGCGAATCGTGGCGGCGGTCCACCATCAATTGATAGGGTTCCACGTTGCCCAAAAGCGCGTTCAGCGCCAGCACTGTGGCCGGCGGCGTGCCTGCGGTGACCCCAATGCGGCTATCTTTCAGGCGCGGGTCATCAAGGTTCTTGAGCCCCTTCAGCTTGCCGTCCGTCAGGATCAGCATCACGTAGGAGGAGCGGTAATAGTGGTTGGTGTTCTGCACCAACTCATGCCCCTGGGCATAGCCCATGATGAGGTCGCATTTCTTGGACGCCAATGTCTGGCGCACAAAGCCGGTGGCTTGCGGAAACCACTCATAGATCACCGGAACATCCAGTTTTTCGCCCAAAAGATCGGCAATCTTGTTCTCAAACCCCTCCCGGTCTTCATTGGAAAAGGGCAGGTTTGCCGGATCGGAGCACACACGCAAGATCGAGCGTTGCACCAGATCGGAGGTTTGCGCCTTGGCGGTCCCAATGAGGGCGGAAAAGCAAAGTAAGGCTAAGGCTGCCCCCAGTGATGCAGCCCGCCCTACCCGGTGGGGATCATTTGCCGTCACGGCATTCATTTTCGTAAGCTGTTGCTTCTTTTGGCTTCTTGTCGCGTTTCCTCGGGCGCCCGCGCGGGATCGCCTTGTCTGCACGCGCCATCAGGTACACGTAGATATCATCCATGTAACAGTAGACGTTCACGTTCTCGCCGAAGCCTGGCATCTTGCTGGTCTGCGATGCGGTGACCCTCTCTCTGCCAACCGCCACTACGGAGATGAACTCACCGTAGCCGAGGGGCTTCATGGACTCGAGCAATGCCGGCGCGTAGCTGCTGCCCAAACCGTCAGGGCCATGGCACACGTGGCATTCTGAATGGTAGCGGCGGAAGCCGGAGTAAGTGTACCAGTCAACCGTGCCGTCCTCTTTCACGTTGTAGGTCGGCTCATCGTTCTTATCGATGTACTTGCCGTCCTCCAGGCGCTTGCCGTCATCGGCCGCGAGAACCGGACCTGCGCTCAGAAGCGCGCACACGAGGCCAGCGAAAAACAATCTTGCCTTCATTATCAACTCTCAAACTGTTGGGGCTGCAGCACTACCTGCTTCACTAAATAATAGGGCTTGGCGCAACGAGAGTGTGCCGCGCCAAGCCCTGTTTCATCGGGTCAGAATGCTGCCGCCTACGGCACAGCAAACACTGTCAGCTGACCACCAAGTCTTGTGTAGTTGTGCAGAGCGGCATAGCCACCCACAGCACCAAGACCAGCTTGCGGATCTGTGAGACCAGCAGCCAGGCCAATGCCGGCCCAACCACCAATACCAGACAGGATGCCAACATATTGTTTGCCACCATGTTGGTAGGTCATCACGTTACCGATGATGCCGGACGGGGTCTTGAACTTGTACAGTTCCTGACCTGTCCTGGAGTCAACAGCCTTCAGATAGCCTTCCAGCGTACCGTAGAACACGATGTCGCCGGCGGTTGCCAGGGCGCCTGACCAAACCGAGAATCTCTCCTGGTTCGACCAAACGATCTTGCCGGATGCTGCATCCCAAGCAATGAAGTTACCCATGTGGCTTTCGCCCTTGGGTGGGTACATTGACAAGGTTGCACCAACATAAGGCTGACCAGCTGTATAGCTCACCTTGAAGGGCTCGTAGTCCATGCAAACATGGTTTGTCGGGACGTAGAACAGCTTCGTCTTCGGTGAGAACGCTGCTGGCTGTTGGTCTTTGGAACCAAGAGCGGCCGGGCAGATGTTCGTCGTGTTGACGTCTTCGCCCTGATGCTCGGTTGAGTATTGCGGCAGCACGTTCGGGCGGCCGGTCTTCAGGTCAACGTGGGTTGCCCAGTTGACAGCAGGGTCGAACTTTTCAGCAACCAACAGTTCACCGGACACACGGTCAAGCGTGTAGCCGAAGCCGTTACGGTCAAAGTGCACGAGAGTCTTGCGCTCTTTGCCTGCAACTTCGATGTCAGCCAGGATCATCTCGTTGATGCCGTCATAGTCCCATTCATCATGGGGCGTCATCTGATAGACCCACTTGGCCACGCCGGTGTCCACATCGCGAGCAAAGATGGTCATGGACCAACGGTTGTCGCCAGGACGCTGAGTTGGGTTCCAGGTCGAGGGGTTGCCGGTACCGTAGTACATCAGGTTGGTGCCTGCATCGTAAGAGAACCAACCCCATGTGGTGCCGCCACCGATTTTCCACTGATCACCCTTCCAGGTGGCCGTGCCTGAGTCTTTGCCTACAGGCTTGCCAAGGTGAACGGTCTTTTCAGGATCCATCAGCGTGTCTGAATCAGGACCCATGGACCAACCGCGCCAAGCCAGCTTGCCGGTTTTCATGTCGTAGGCCGTTACGTGGCCGCGAACACCAAATTCGCCGCCGGAGATCCCGACGATGACTTTGTCTTTAACAGGAAGCACGGTTGCGGTGTTGGTTTCACCCTTTTTGGGATCACCATTCTTCACCGACCAAACGACCTTACCTGTGTTGGCGTCAAGCGCCACAACAGTGGTGTCAGCCTGGTGCAGGAAGATCATGCCGTCTGCATAGGCCAGGCCCCTGTTCACCGTGTCACAGCACATCACTGGAATGGTGTCTGGATCCTGCTTGGGCTCATAGCGCCACTTGATTGCACCGTCATTTTCCAGGTCCAACGCGAATACGTTGTTTGGGAATGGCGTGTGAACATACATCGTGTTGCCGATCACCAGAGGTGAACCCTCATGGCCGCGCAACACGCCCGTGGAGAAGGTCCATGCAACCTGCAGATCCTTCACGTTGCTCGAATTGATCTGAGCAAGATTTGAATAGCGCTGGTTGGCATAGTCGCCGGTCTGTATCGCCCAGTTTGAGGAGTTGGCTGTTGCTTGTGATACACTGTCATTTGCTTGCACAAACCCAGTGGAACCAGCGGCCACTCCCAAAGCTACGGCGGTAGCTAGTAATATTCGCTTCATTTGTTTCCTCCTAAAGCTCCCGAATTATGCAGAATTTGTGCTGTGGTCTGGAAACGCCGCATGCCCAAAAACCGCATTCATAGAATCGGCTTCGCATCATCCCTAATTGTCGGAGGGACAGTGACTCCCCACGGTTATTTTTGGTATCTGCTCTGTCCGATTGCGTGGATGGTGGCAAATAAATGATTGCTAGGCAACAGCCCGGGACCGCGGGAAAAGCGCAAACATTCGCCCATAAGGATTTTCTTATAAATATCTTATTATTATTTATTCTTCGACCTGATCCACCTCCCCCTCTTATGACAACAATCTCAATTGCTTAGCGTGTTTTCAGGTGCAACGGGCGGGCCCGTGGGACGTATGAAAATGTAGTATTATACTCCTACAATCGAAAATCCTGTGTACTAAAGTACCAGGAGACGAGAGACCTTTCGCGCCTCCTCCGATGCCCCCTCCAGTGGCATCTGGTCCAATTTTCCGACAGAGCTTGGGCCAGAGGGAATCTCAATGGAGATCTGGACGCGCAAGATCCCTCTTCGCGCCAAAAGCCCATGAAAAGAGCCAATTTTCAATCAGCTATTTGCAACCATCCGGCAGGCTTTCAAAGCCCGGTCTTCTACAAAAACAAATTGCTTTGTGTGCAACCTCCAGCAACCCCTCAAATATAAGGGAAATATAATAATCGAAACATATGTTTTGACACCAATCCATTCGGAATCTAGATATGATGAGCTTAATTTATTTGGAGTGACGGCAATGAAAACCTGGACCAAACCTGTTACGACGAGTGTAGAAGCTGGTTTCGAAATTTCTCGTTACCTGCCTGCAGAACTCGGCGCTTGCAAGCGTTGATTGCTTGAAAACCGGGGCCAATCTGGTCCCAGTTCTCAATACAACTATCTCCGTTTAGACCCGGCTTGAGGTCGCGGTGCCAAGCTTGCACCACGCCCTGTGGTCGGGTTTAATTTTGCGCAAACAGCATCTTGAGGGTGCGTTGAGGCAGATGAGCATTCTCAGTCCTGATGAGCTAGAACAACACCTAAGAACGGTTGGCGAAGAGCGCTATCATATCCATCATCGGTTCCACAAAATGATGAATGCGGGCGAGCTCAGCAAATCACAAATGCAAGCCTGGGCCCTCAACCGCTACTGCTACCAGGCGATCATTCCCAAAAAAGATGCGATCATCCTCTCAAAGTCCGATGACCCGGCGTTTCGCAGGGAATGGCGCGAACGCATCATTGACCATGACGGCAGGGACGATGCCCCGGGCGGCATGGCGAGATGGCTGCATCTAGCGACAAGCCTGGGGCTCGATGCAGACGTTGTGGCCTCCAAGAAGCTTGCCCTGCCGGCCACCAAATTTGCCGTAAACGCCTATGTGGAGCTTGTGCGTGATGAGCCCTTGATGATTGGGGTCGCCTCTTCGCTCACTGAACTGTTTTCGCCTGTCGCCATCGGCGAGCGCGTTCCGGCCATGCTCAAGCGCTATGATTACATCACCGAAGACACGCTCGCCTATTTCAAGCCACGACTGCACCAAGCGCCGCGCGATGCCGATTTCGCCCTGGCACTGGTCAAGGAATGGGCCACGACTGAAGAACGCCAGGAGGGCGCCATCCAGGCGCTGCTCACCAAATGCGATATCTTGTGGGCTCAGCTCGACGCGCTCTACCATGCCTATGTGGAACCTGGACACATTCCACCCGGGGCCTTTCGGCCTGCCGAGCAGGATTAAAGTGAAAATGCAGAGCCGCTATCACATCGATCCAGACGCCCGCCCCGCCTTGCCGCCCCACGTGCGCCTGCAATTTGATGGCTTGCGCCAGAAGTGGGTCGTGCTGGCGCCCGAACGCGTGCTGTGGCCCGACGATGTGAGCCTCGATATCCTGAAACTGTGCGACGGCACCTTGACCATCGATCAGATTGTCGAACGTCTCGCCAAAGACTACGGCGCCGATCGCAGCCAGATCAGCACGGACGTGCTTGAGTTCTTGCAAGACTGGGCAGACCGGCGTCTGCTCGCAGGAGCCGCATAAACCATGACAGCGCCCGGCCCTCCCATAGGCATCCTCGCCGAACTAACCCACAGGTGCCCTCTTCAATGCCCCTATTGCTCCAACCCGGTTGAGCTCCTGAAGGCCAACCGGGAGCTTTCCACCGAAACCTGGATCGACATTCTTAACCAGGCCGCTGATCTGGGTGTGCTTCAGGTTCATTTGTCCGGCGGCGAGCCCACCTTGCGGCAAGATCTGGAACAGCTGGTGAGCGCCCTGTCCTCGCGCTCGGTATATACAAACCTCATCACTGCCGGCATCAATCTCAGCAAAGCGCGGATCCAAGCGCTCAAAGACGCCGGGCTGGATCATGTGCAGCTGTCCATCCAAGGCGCAACGCCGGAAGTCACCGAACTGATCGGCAAGCACAAGAAGGGCTTTGCGCAAAAGATGCAGACGGCCGAACATGTGCGCGCCTGCGGCTTGCCGCTCACCGTCAACGCGCCGATACACCGACACAACATTCATCAGGTTGCAGATTTTATCGAATTGGCACTCGCCTTGGACGCGGACCGTCTTGAGATCGCCAATGTGCAGTATTACGGCTGGGCCTATCTCAACCGCGCGGCCCTGCTGCCGGCACTTGAGGATGTGGAACGCCAGGTTGAGATCGTTGAAAAAGCCAGGGACCGGTTGAAAGGTATTCTCAATTTCGACTTCGTGACGCCCGACTATTATGCCGATTACCCCAAACCCTGCATGGGCGGTTGGGCCAAAGATGCCTTTGTGATCGTGCCCGACGGCACGGTGTTGCCGTGTCATGCGGCGCAAACCATTTCCGGCCTGAGCTTTGAAAATGCCGCCGAGACCCCGCTTACCGAAATCTGGGAGACATCGCCGACGTTCGAGAAGTATCGCGGTTTTGACTGGATGAGCGAGACCTGCAAAAGCTGCCCGCGAAAGGAACTGGATCACGGCGGGTGCCGCTGTCAGGCGTTTGCGGTGACCGGCGATGCAGCCGAGACCGATCCTGCCTGCATTCTCTCGCCGCACCACGACAAGTTGCGTAATGTTGCCGTCACCGCCTCTGCCGAAGCACCGGATGATTTCTCGTATCGGCGACTTTGAGGGAGGACAGAAGATGCGCATCCACAGTGTTCTGCTGGCTGCAATGCTTGGTGTTGCAGCAGCGACCGGCACTGCGTCTGCCCAGGATCCCTTGAGTGTGGTTGATCTCACCTCGCCGGAAATGTCGCAAGCCGAAATGACCCGCGCCGATGTGGAGACGATATTGAAGGCCGCAACGGCCGAAAGTCCCGCCGACTTCACCGCCAAGCGACTCTCGGGACTGGACCTTTCCGGGCTCGATTTCAGCAAGGCCATTTTGCGTTCAGCCAGGCTGAATAATTGCAAGTTGGTCGGCGCCAAGTTCGTTGAGGCGGTGCTCGACCAGGCCTGGTTCCTGAAGGCCGATCTCACCGGTGCCAACATGCGCCGTGCTCACATGTTCCAAGGCCAGTTCCGCGGCGCCAAGCTTGATGGGGCCGACCTGTCGGGCGCCAGGGTGGCCAGCGACCTGACCAAGACCAGCTTGAAGGGCGCAAAGTTTGTTGGGGCCGATCTTGGTGCGGACATGCGCAACCAATCCATGGGCCTGATGCGCGGCATTCTGAAGTCAGCCAACCTGGAAGGCGCTGACTTTACAGACGCCAATCTCTCGCGGGTTGATCTTGAGTTTTCCTCGCTGAAAGGTGCCAACCTGTCGGGGGCCAACATGATGTCGGCACAGCTCGGCGGGGCGGATTTGACGGGGGCAACCGTAAAAGGCACCAACTTCAACAAGGCCGACATGACGTCAGCCACGTTGAAGGCGCTGGTCAGCGCTGAAAACAGCAACCTGGAACACGCAGAAAACCTCGGCAGCGCGTTCCGCGATTAGCGGACTGCGCTCCAGATTTGCCACCAAGCCCGCATCCCTGCGAAAGCAGGGATCCATAAAAGCCATCCGCTCGCTCAGAACTGTGGGCCCCTGCGTTCGCAGGGGCGCGGGAGAGGAATCGGGGCGCGTATGGAGAGAACGGGCCGCGGGTGGGGAGAACGGGGCGCAGGCGTGACGGAGAACTTGATGGGGGCGCACATTCTAAAGCTCAATCGCCATGCCGTCGTAGGCGATTTCCCAGCCGGCGGCATTTGCCGCGTTGCGTTCGTCGGAGTGCTCCATCAACACCCGGTTTGAATTGTTGATGTGGATGAAGACCTTGCGCTCAACTTCCAGCGGCGCGAACGCGGCAATCGAGCCGTGCTCGCCGTTCATGCTCATGTGCCCCATGCGTTGACCGGTCTTGGCGCCCAGTTTTCCGGACACCATCTCTGAATCAAACCACACCGTGCCGTCGAACAGCACCAGGGGGGCGCCCTTGAGACGCTCGGCCAGCGGGCCGGTCATCTCTGCGCACCCTGGAACGTAGAAGAAGGATTCTGCGCCCTCGGCGCTGAAGATACGCAAGCCAATAGTGTGTTCAGTCTCTTCACCGATCTGCAGGCTGTTCTCTTGTTCCAGCATCCGCTCTTCGTTGAACAGGGCAACCTTGCCAGGCACCAGGAACGGCTCCACGAAAAGTCCTTCTCCCACCGCGGTCACTTCATGATCGTGCAGAGCGCTGCGGCTCACGAACTGTGAATCCAGAACATTGAAGAGCGGATTTTCGTCCAACACGCTCAGGACGGTTTTCGTGGCAAACACACTGAAGGCCTGCTTCTCGCGCAAGATCAGCAGTCCGCACAAATGGTCCACATCCGCGTTGGTCAACACCACGCTTTGGATCGGCGTGTGCCGGTACTGGTCGTCGGCGGGCCAGAGCGCGGAAGTGTCTAAAATTTGCTGACGAATGTCAGGTGAACAGTTGAACACGGTCCAATGCTCACCATCCACACTAACGGCAATGGATGACTGGGTGCGCGGAATAACCTCACCGGTTCCTGCCCGCGCCAGTTGGCAAACTTTACAATTGCAATTCCACTGGGGCACCCCGCCGCCGGCGCCGGAGCCAAGAACAACGATCTTCAACATGGCAGACCTCCGCTCAACAAGGAGCCCAGAGCGTTACGGGATCAGTTGAGGTTCTCGTTGATTTGCACAACGGGCGCCACATCGGTGAAATTCGGGATGTCGCCCATCACCTCTGCACCTGAGGCAGCTACAGCGCCCTGGAAGGCTTCAAGGCTGTCAAAATCGAGAATGGCAACAACCTGATAAGGCGCCGGCGTGTTCGGATCCGGCGTTGCCACACCCTTGATCAGCTTGAGACCGTTCATACCCTTGTCGTCCCAGCACTTGTGCACCAAAGGACCATGGGTTCCCATGTAGTAGTCCATGTCGAACTTGGATCCAGGATCGTTCGGATACATGACGGTAACGGTGATGCTCATAGTGTGCTCCTCATTGTTTTTTTGATCAGCCGGGCGCTGTACCGCGCCTGAGAATTGCGCCCGATGCCGGGGTTCAGGCAACCCTGCAGGGCACCGCCAGACTTGTCAACGCCACCGCTGGGCCAAATCTGGTAATTCGCAAAAAATCCGCAGCAATCCGACCGAAAGTACAATGTCTGAGCCTTGACAGAGACCGGTTCCGGTCGCCAAACTTTTGCCCGAAAACAGGCCGCAAAACCGGCCCAACAAAGCCAACAATTCAATCCGAGGGAGCTCTGAGCAATGAAAACCCGCGCCGCTGTTGCGTTCGAAGCTGGCAAGCCGTTAGAGATTGTGGAGATTGATCTGGAGGGCCCGCAAGAAGGCGAGGTGCTCGTCGAGATCAAGGCGACCGGTGTGTGCCACACCGATGAGTTCACCCTGTCGGGCGCGGACCCGGAAGGCGCGTTCCCGGCCATTTTGGGCCATGAAGGCGCCGGCATTGTCCAGGAAGTCGGTCCCGGCGTGAAATCGCTAAAGCGCGGCGATCACGTGATCCCGCTTTATACGCCCGAGTGCCGCGAGTGCGACTATTGCCTGAACCCGAAGACCAACCTTTGCCAAGCCATCCGCACCACCCAAGGCGCAGGCGTTATGCCTGATGGCACCAGCCGTTTTTCCTACAAGGGCGAGAAGGTGCTGCATTACATGGGCTGCTCGACCTTTTCGAACCATACGGTTCTGCCTGAGATCGCGCTGGCCAAGGTCAACAAGGACGCCCCGTTTGAGAACATCTGTTACATCGGCTGCGGCGTCACCACCGGCATCGGTGCCGTGATCAACACAGCAAAGGTGGAAGAAGGCTCCAACTGCGTGGTGTTCGGTTTGGGCGGCATTGGGCTCAACGTTCTGCAAGGTTGCAAGCTGGCCGGGGCCAACATGATTGTGGGTGTGGACCTGAACAAAGACCGCGAAGAGTGGGGCAAAAAGTTCGGCATGACCCACTTTGTCAATCCGGACACTGTGGACGGCGATCTGGTGGCCCATTTGGTTGAGTTGACCGGCGGCGGGGCCGACTATTCCTTTGAGTGCATCGGCAACGTGAACGTCATGCGCATAGCCCTTGAGTGCGCACATAAAGGTTGGGGCGAGAGCATCATCATCGGCGTGGCCGGTGCGGGCCAGGAGATCTCCACCCGCCCCTTCCAGCTGGTCACCGGCCGGTCCTGGCGCGGCACAGCCTTCGGCGGCGCCCGCGGACGCACCGACGTGCCCAAGATCGTCGACTGGTACATGGACGGCAAAATTCAGATCGACCCGATGATCACTCACAAGCTGAAGCTTGAGGACATCAATCAGGCGTTTGATTTGATGCACGCCGGCGAGAGCATCCGCAGTGTGGTGGTGTACTAGGCAGATCGGCGCTAGCCGCCCGCCTGCTCGGCGATCCACCCTTCATACACAAGCTGCACGCTTGGTCGCTGCATAACGGCGTCGGCGATCCTCTTCACATTGGGGAACTCATCGGCTGAAGGCTGCCCACGCGGTGTGTTCAGCCAGGTGGTCAGCATGAAGAGATAAATGTCAGCCGCGCTGAAGCGGTCGCCCAATATCCATTCATTGTCACCGATCTGGTCGTCGATCACCTTCCAAGTTTCACGCAAGCGGCGGATACCGCGGCGCTGGGCGCCCGGCTCATCGGCGGGCATGTCTGCAAAGCGGTCCGGATAATAGTCGAGCTGGAAGGCGTTCTGCACCGAGCTGGAGAAATAAACCAAGGTTTGCAGGTACAGGCCACGCGCCGCCTCGTTCACGCCGGGCGCCAGGTTCGCTTTGGGATGGCGGTCACACAGAAACGTTGTGATGGCCGCGCACTCGTACATGGCGTTGTCGCCCCAGGTGAGAACCGGCACCCAGCCATTCGGGTTCAAGGCCAGTTGTTCGGCTGGGCGAGGTTTGTCCATGTCGATGGTGGTCTGGATCAATTCATAAGGCGCCCCGATTTCCTCCAAAAGCACCCGCACGCCCATCGCCGCACTACCCAGCGCGTAAAAAGTTTGTAGCCCACAGAATTCTCCTCTGGCCTTGCTTAGTACGTCCAGACCTCAGTGTGAGGCCGCAGCTCGATTTCATTGCTCCAGGCAGATTTCGGCTGCAAATGGGTCAGCCAATAGCTCGTCGCCACATCGTCCGGACTGGCCAACATGCCTGGTTTGAGGCGGTCCCCATAGGCCGCGCGCATGTAGGGAACATCAAGATCGCAGTCCAATCGCACATGCACGATGTGCACGCCGTCGCCGGAATAGGCCTCGGCAAGGCTTTGCGACAATCCCCGCAGCCCAAATTTTCCGATTGCATAGAGCGGGTGGGACTTTGAGCCGCGATAGGCGGCGGTTGCGTTGGAGAACTTGACGTTCGCCTCGCTGCTGGCCTCAGACGCTGCCTGCGCTGCGGCTTCACTACCCTTCTGGGAGCGAGAGACCAGCGCAATATCATATCCTTCAGCTGAGAACTTGCCGGCAAGCGCACGGCCCAGGCCCTCGCCGCCGCCAACAAGGGCACATATCGGTCTCGGCATGGCGCCCTGCCCTCAGCTTGGGAACAATTCGGTCTAGCTGGCAGGCCCCAGCGGGAATGAGGATTTGAACTTCGTGCCCTCGGTGTCGGAAGCCTCCACCGTCAGGTCTTCAGAACCATCCAGGCGATATTCAAATTCAAGCTCCGGGTTCTCGCTCAGCGTAATCCCGCTCTCAACCGAGAAGAGCTCGCGTTTGCCCTGCCACACGGTCAGCTTGTCCACGTACCGCGCGGGAATGTGCTGGAGAGTGATCTGGTTCATCTGGAGACCGGTCAGATTGGGATGCATCAGCTTCAACCGGCCACGCCTGGCGATTGAGGTGAACCCAGTGGCGGCGCCTTTGGACGTGACATCATTGAACGCCATCTGGCCGATGGTCTCATCAATCTTGTCGAGATCGCTCACCGGCGGCGAGGCGCATGCGCCCTGCCCGGAGGTCTTGACCAGTTTATGGGTCATGTAGAGCGAACCATCGTCGGTTTCCACAACCGCCCGAATGATCGATGTGCCATCAAGCCGGATGTTGAGGCCAATGCCGAAACTGGACACGTCAGAGGCGGGGCGGAACACGCCGATCACCGGCATGGGGTTGTCGTCTGCGATCAGGGTCAGGGACTTGATGCTGCGCCCGCCAGGCAGGGTGGTGTTCACCCGGATGGGAATGATGCGGTCGTCCAGCGTTCTGTATGGGGCTTCAAGCTTGATCAGTTCACGGCTGTGATGGATCACCCGTTCCTGGAATATCGCCGGCTTGATCGCAGACCATGTGGACTCTGCAGAGACCGCGCCGCTTTGGGCGAGGCAAAGCACGGACACGAACGCCAATGCCAGTCCTAATGATTTGTGTTTCATGGTCTTTGGTCTCCTCCCGGCCTGATCCGTCTGTCTCTGGTAACTCAACTGCCCACTAATTTCAAACTATCGAAGGTACATGTCGGCATATTGCGCCTTTAGGGGATAGTTTTCAAAATCCCAACCATCGGTGCCCTCAGGATACCAAAAGACCTTCTGATAGCCATAAGACAAAGCGCGTTTGGCGGCATTCCACGACATCCAGCAATTCATCAGGCAGAAGAACAGCACCGGCTTGTTCTTGTTGCCGGAGGTCAGAATTTGGAGTTTGTTTTTGAACCATTGCTCTGCATCAGGGTGCAAGCGCCCATAGCCCACATTGGCCAGCCAATAGCTTCCCGGGATCGTGTTCCGCGGTCTTTCGCGCCAGAATGTGCCCTCGTGCAGGTTCTTCGGCTTTGGCGCTTGGGGCATGACATCGATGAAAACGGTCTCACCGCCCCTCCAAAGCTTCCAGGTGGCGCCAGAATTAACGGTCGTGGCGCCTTTGAGGGATGCTGGCACCTGACTGCGGAACTGATCGAGTTTGTAGCCTGAGGGCTCTGCGACGTCCGCCAGAGCAAGGGGGGAGCTCAGAAGCGCATAGGCCAATGCGAGGAGGAGCGGAACACTCAGCAATCTTACCGGCATGTACACGCAACTTCGCTGTTTTGACTGGCACGGCCCTTCATCCTCACGGCTTATATCGAAACGGCGGATCGGGGTGTATGGGACTTTGGTGCCCCCAACGAAGCTGCCTGGTGGACTGCTACGAGAACCCTTGCGGTTCGGGGGCCGGCTCAATGAACTGCTCAGGGAACACGCTCTCCAGATTTTCACCCTTTTTATTGCGGCTTGCAAACTCTGTGGGCGGGCCGTCCAGGAACAAGACGCCGATCTGGTCTTTGTTGCGCCATCTCACCTCGCACCATGTATCAAGTTCCCGGTCCGTATTCTGCAGCTCAAAGTAATCGGGAACCTCTTTGGCATGGGGCGTTTGAATGCGGGCGCCCCCGGCGCTGATGTCAAGAATGACACACGGCACATGATGCCGCCTCATCTTCATGGCGATGTTGGCTATGCGAAACGTGCGCTCTCTAGGCTCTGAGCGCCTGTCGGCAAAGTTTTCTGCGTCTGCGCCTTGGCTTTCAGCCAATGACCCCTGCTTGCTCATTATGAAAGACCCGCGGCAAGATGTATGGATTCTGGAAACATGACCCCAGGTTTAGGGGCCTCGCCTTGCGCGGAGCTTTTCTGAGGGGGTTATTTCACCCTATCGGCCTTCAAATTTTGGCGGGCGTTTGTCCCTGAACGCTTGAACCCCCTCAAGATGGTCGGCGGTCTGGGTGCAGCGAACCATGCGGTCGGCCTCCATGTCGAGGCAGGTGCGAAGATCGGTACTTGTGGCCCGGTTGAAGTTTTCTTTCATGAAGCGCAATGCCAGCGGCGCTCCCGCAGCGATGGTTGTGGCCAGCTCGTGGGCGCGCGCGCTCAGCTGATCGGCCGGCACGGTTTCGTTGAAAATCCCCAAAGCCAGCGCCTCGTCGGCCTGAACCCGCCTGCCGGTAAAGTAGATCGCTTTTGCCCTCCCCACCCCGACCAGCTGGGTCAAAAACCAGCTGCCGCCATAATCGCCTGACAAGCCAATGTTGCCAAAACCGGGCGCCAGAAAGGCGTGGTCGGCGGCAAGCCTGATGTCACAGGCCAGCGCGATGGACATGCCCGCCCCGGCGGCAGGTCCGGGCAGAACCGCAATGGTGGGCTTGGCAAGATTGTGCAGCCGCAGCGCCAGCGTGTCCTGCCTGTGCTGCAGATTGCGCACGCTGTCTTCCAATGTGGCCCGGTCTCCGCCAGGTGTTCTGCCTTTGAAGGCGGAGCCTAGTCCACCCACATCACCTCCCGCGCAGAACGCAGCGCCGGCACCGGTCACAACAACCACCCTGATATCGGGATCGGCTTCCAAATCAAGCAGGCTTTGGCGAAAGGCGGGGGTTAGCGTGTCGGACAGCGCGTTGCGCTTCTCTGGCCGGTTGAGCGTTATGATGCCGACACGGTTCTCAGTGGAACAGCGCAGCTCGTCTGTGCCGGTATCAAGGTGTTGAACGCTCATCGCCCTAAGCCCCCAAGGCCCGCGCCCGTTGCAGAGCGGGCCGTTCATTCAGCCTCTCGATATATGCTGAAACATTGGGCTTGTCGGAGATATCTGCGCCTAATCTCGCGGAAACCGAACAGGCGTGGCCGGTCATGATGTCGGCGCCGCTGAAGTCTCCCGCCAGGAACTCGCGCCCTGCCATGTGTTGGTCGACGGCCGCCAGCATGCGGCCCAGTAACTTTGTTGCACGGTCGACGTTGACCTGGTTGCGCCGGTCTGGCGGCAACAAGATGGTTTCCACAACAATCGTGTTGACCGGCGGCATGAGCATGCCTTCCGCGAAGTGCAGCCACTGCAGATAGGGCGCAAAATCGGGCGACGAGGTTTCCGGAACAAACCTGCCGCCGCCATGCCTGGCCAGAATGTACTCAACGATGGCGCCGGACTCGCACAGCACCACATCGCCATCCTGAAGGGCCGGCACCCGGCCCAAAGGATGCACTTCCAGATACTCCGGCGCCCGCATCCGCGGGTCGCCCAGCTTGTACATCTCAACTTCGTACGGCAGCTCGAGTTCCTCACACAGCCAGACAATTCGAACAGCGCGGGTATCGGGGGCGAAATAGATCTTCATTTGGTTCTCTCTAGTGGTGGTGCTCAGGCATGGCACTTCAGGACAATTGATGCACGGTCGACAATCAGGTTAAATTCGTCAACACTGTTTAGGATCGAATACGCGTTTATCAACTCAAAAGCCAAATCCAAATGGCCACAATTGGCTGCTTTAATCAGCTTGGACCATATAACCAAAAAACGGGAGGAACACATGGCTCTAAAACAAATTTCGCTTGCTGCTCTGCTTGCTTTGGGCGTGCACAGCGGCGCCCTTGCCCAGTCGCTCGATGATCTGAAGAACGACAAGAACACACCCGGCGATATCCTGACCTACGGCATGGGCTACGATCTGACCCGCCACAGCGCCCTGAAGCAGATCAACACCGACACGGTTAAAAATCTCAGGCCCGTGTGGACCTATTCCCTTGCCGACACCCGTGGGCAAGAGAGCTTCCCCCTGGTGCATGACGGGGTGATGTATGTCACCACCCACAACTCGACCGTTGCGCTGGACGCCCTCACCGGCAAACAGATCTGGAAGCAGGTGATTGAGTATCCTGCAGAAACCCCGCGGGTTGCCTGCTGCGGCATCGTCAACCGGGGCGCTGCGATCTTCAACGGCAAGATCTATCGCACCACCCTTGATGCCTATGTGATTGCCCTGGATGCAAAGACCGGCAAGGAGGTCTGGCGCACCAACTCGATCGATTTCAAGACCGGCTATTCCATGACCGTGGCCCCGATCATCGCTGATGGCGTTTTGATCACCGGCATTTCCGGCGGCGAGTATGGCATCCGCGGCTATATTGAAGGCTATGACCCGGAAAACGGCAAGCGTCTCTGGCGCACCTACACGGTTCCTGCCCCGGGTGAACCTGGCTCGGAAACCTGGAAAGATGGCGGCGATGCCTGGAAACGCGGCGGCGGGCCCACCTGGCTGACCGGCTCTTATGACCCCGACCTCAACACCGTTTATTGGGGCACGGGCAACGCGGCGTCCTGGAACGCCGGATTGCGCCCGGGGGACAACCTTTACACCAGCTCAATTCTGGCGCTGGAGCCAAAGACGGGCAAGATCAAGTGGCACTATCAGACCTCGCCCAATGATCCCTTTGACCATGACGGCACCAACGAGTTGATCCTCACCGAGCTGGACGGCAAGAAGGTGGTGATGCAGGCCAGCCGCAACGGGTTCTTCTATGTTCTGGATCGCACAAACGGCACGCTTATAGCCGCCAACAAGTTCGTTGATAACGTGAACTGGGCGAACAAGATCGACATGGGCACAGGGCGCCCCGACGTCACGGAGATCACCACCAAGGCGCGTTCCGGCGAGGAAGTGGTCTACTGGCCCTCAGCCTTCGGCGGCAAGAACTGGTCGCCCATGGCCTATAACCCGGACATGAAAATCGCCTTTGCCAACACCCTGAACATCGGCATGAAATACAAGGCCGTTGAACCGCAATACCGGCCAGGTGTGTTCTACTTCGGGGCCGAGTTCGCCTGGGAATGGCCCAAGGGCGCGCGAGGTTCGCTGCGGGCGATTGACCCGATGACCGGCAAGATGAAGTGGCAGGCTGAAAGCGACATCCCGCGGATGGCCGCTGTGCTTTCCACGGCCGGAGGCCTGGTGTTCACAGGCACGCAAACCGGTGAGTTTGAGGCTTTCAACTCTGAGAACGGCAGCAAGGTGTGGGAGTACAACACGGGCTCCGGCATTGTCGGCCAGCCTGTCACCTGGGAGAAGGATGGCAAGCAGTATGTCACCATTCTCAGCGGTTCAGGTGCGGTCTACGTCCTGTTCTCCGGCGATGAACGGCTTGCAAAAACACCTGCGGGCGGTTCGGTTTGGACCTTCGCACTTGGAGACTAAGACCGCATGATCCGATTGATTGTCGGTTTCATGCTGGGGCTGGCGCTGCTCACAGCGCCGGCCCTTGCGTCTGATGCCAAGCTGAAAAAGGCCACGGGGCTCTACAAGCTGTTTTGCGCCCATTGCCATGGGCTCAACATGGTGAACCCAGGCACATCTTCATTCGATCTCAGGAAGTGGCCGAAAGAGAAGAAGGACGAATTCTACACAGTCGTCAAAAAAGGCAAACGCAACATGCCCGCCTGGGGCGATGTGGTGACGCCCGAAGAGCTCGATCTCCTGTGGTTTTACGTTGTCACGCGCGCCGGGAAAAAACCCTTCCCTGAGGCCGCAGCGAAATCCGCACCGGCCCCCGAACCCGTGACCACGATGGAGCCGGGCAAGCTGACGGCCTGTGTTGCGCGCAATGGCGGGGTCATGTCCGGGGCGCGGCACAACGGAGGAACCGGGCTGGATTACGGCGTGGTGGAGGCCCTCGCCGAGGCACTAAACCTTGAGCTTGAGGTCACCTGGTTTGAGAGCGAGCAGGAAGAAGAGAGCGATCCGGTCAAAGAGACCTACGCCATGCTCGCTCACGGCTTGTGCGATATCGTGCCGGGGTTTGCACTTTACGCATCTGCGCTTTCCGGTTTGGAGGGCCAGCGCGGCGCCCTGCCCCGTTGGGACGATCAGCCGGATCATCTGCCCTTGGGGTTTCAGGTTGATCTGAAACCGGTGGCAGCCTCGGCGCCCTATGCGCGGATGGAGATGGGCATCGTTGTGAGCGGCCCCGACGTCCCGGCCTTCAAATCTCTTGCTGATCTGGATGGGCGCAAAGTGGGCGTGGAGCAAGGAACACTGGCCGGTGTGCTCACCCTGCGCCAGGGCACGCAGGCCATGGTGGCCCAGGCGCAAACCTTCAATCCGGGACCGGCGTTTCTGTGGAAGATGGAAAACGGCGCGTTTGACGCCGCCTTGGTGACGGTTGCCGCCTTTGACTTTCACAAGCGGCAGAACCCAATTTCCAAACTGAGACTGAGCGACTACCGGCATCCGCTCGGGTTCAACCTCGGCATTGCGCTCCTTAAGAACAACGCCCCATTGGCCAAGGGTGTGGATGAGGCCCTTAAGGCGATGCTGTCGTCGGGCAAGGTGCGCAAAATCGCCGAGGGCTACAAGATGCATTACGCAGAACCCAAAGCGCCCTATGTTCAAACCCGTTTGACCCTCAAAGACATCCTCACAATCCGCTGAGTTCCGGGTTACTTCGGCGTGGGCCAGTCTTGCTCGCGCGGCTTCCAGCGCTTGGACTTTCCGTGGGTCAGGTCATCCAGTTGCTTTAGGTATTTTTCGCGCATGGACTTTTCTCCGGCCAGGCAATCGGTCTCCGGTTTCAGGGCTGCAAGATGCACGGGCATCGGTTCGGCTGGAACAAGGCCCGAAATCTCCATCACCAGCTTGCGCGAGATAGAGCGGCCAAATTCGTGCCAGGACGACACCGGGAGCACAAATGAGCCCGGCCCGCCGGACACGCAGTCCCGGTAGTAGGCGGCAACATCGATCTCCACAGAGCTGTCGCCCGCATCGCCCACAAGGGGCAGACCGTTGATGGTGACTTGGCGTGAGAGCAGCAGTTCGCGAGGCCCCACAATGCTGGGGCCGCCGTTGTTGGGGCCATCGCCGGAGATGTCGATAACTTTCCGGAGGCCTTTGAAGGACGTGCTCTCAAACAGAGCTGAGGAATAAAGCAGCCCCTTGGAAATTGACGTTTCGCCGCCACGATGGATTGGGGCCGCGCGCAATTTGTCAGCAAAAGCCTGTGCACTTTTGGAGCCGTCTATCAATCTCCAGGGCACCACCTGAAACTGCGTTCCCGGCCCGGCCCATTCCACATAGGTCACCGCAATCTTGCCATGGGGCCCGGAGGTAACCGCGGCAATCACTTCAGGCTTGAGAAAGGCCTGGGCATACCCCCGGCGTTGGATGTTCTGCTCTCCAACCGAGATTGAAAACGAGATATCTGCCGCAATGACCAACTCAAGATCGACTTCAGTTATTGAGTCTTTTGATTGAGCCAAGCTGCTGTTTTGAAGGCCAATGCAGGCAAGCGCGACGGCCGCAGTCAGGCAGCTCAAGAGAATAGACCTGCGCCCGCCAGCTCTCATTTTTCAGACCTGCGATACTCAGCGCCCAGCGCCTGTTCGTAGACTTTCAACATGGCGCTCTTGGGTTCGGCGCCAAATCCAGCTTCGATCGCCGCGTCATAGCTGCCGATCATGGCCTTCACCACCGGCAGGGCGGCTCCTGTTTCATCGGCCATGTTCTGGACGTTGACGATGTCCTTGTAGGCGTCCTGGAGGGCAAAATCGGTGTCGAATTTACGGTCGAGCATACGCGATACGAAATATTCAGAGGCAAAACTCCGCGCACTGGCCGTGGTGACCGTGCGGGCCACCTCCTCAGGCTTAAGCCCCATGGCGACGGTCAAGGGCAGCACTTCGCAGAGCGCTGCGATATTCACGTTGTAGATGATGTTGTTGATGGCCTTCATGGCCTGCCCGCTGCCGAGGGCACCGCAATGGATCACGGTTTCCCCGAAACTCTCCAGATAGGGTTGCGCGGCCTTGAAGGCAGCATCAGTACCGCCGAACATGACAGTCAGCGTGCCGTTATCGGCACGGAACGGCATGCCGGAGATGGGGCAGTCCCAATAAGCGATGTCGCGCGCGGCGGCCTCTTCAGCGATGGCCAGGGCATCGTTTCTGTCGAGGGTTGAGGTATCGACAACCGTCAATCCCGGCTTTGCAGCGCTCTGGATGCTGCTTGCGCCGAACAAGACCTCGCGCACTTCCGGGGCGAACGGCAGGCAAAGAAGAATTAAGTCGCTGTTTTCTGCAACCTGCGCAGGGCTCTCACAGGGCGTTGCCCCCTCGTTGGCCAGGCCCTCCATCGCAGCCGCGTTGAGATCATAGACAAAGAGTTCACCGGTGCTTTTCAAGAGATGACGGGCCATGCCGCCGCCCATCCGCCCGAGCCCTATGAAACCAACTTTGCTGGATGGCATCGTGGCCGCTCCTTAATCCTGTTCAAGCTGAAGTGTAGGCCGCCAGCCAGAACGCCTCAACGGGCGTTTCCATTTGCACGGTCCATCTGCTTCACTTTGCTGGAAGCTTCCACTTGAACAGCAGCTTCATGCCAACTGTGTCCTCATCCCAGCGCGGGTCTGAAATCAGTTGGACCATCCCAACGGACGTCCGCTTGAGCTCTCGTCCCGCCTGATTGAGCAGGACAATGGTGCCGGGCGCGTCGCTGCCCTGGCCGGGCATGGCAAACAGCATTGGATGCCGGTACACCACCACTTCATGGCGACCGTCGGGGCTCTTGAAGCGGGCATATTCCGTGGTGCCGCCGTAATACCATGAAGCCGCGAGCAGTGCCCCCGCACACACCAGGGCCACGATCAGGCCCAGCACAACCCGTCCAAATCGCTTCACGTTATTGATCCTTTGCACATGCCGTTTGATCTTTCCTCAGAGGTCTGATTTCATCACGCCATCTTATACGCACGCTCACCTCCTCAGAAAGGATCAGTCAAGATGGCGAAGGGATACTGGATCGCACGTATCGATGTAGACGATATGGAGAAATACAAGAAATATATCGCAGCAAATGCAGCGCCCCTGGCCGAATATGGCGGCAAATTTCTGGTGCGCGGCGGAGACCGCCAGGAGAAGGAAGGCAATCACCGGTCGCGCAACGTGGTGATCGAGTTCGAAAGCTACCAAAAAGCCATAGATTGCTACAATTCTCCCGGTTATCAGGCGGCAATAGAGTTGCGCACGGCTGTAAGCCAGAGCGATACGGTGATCATTGAAGGCTACGACGGCCCGCAGCCAGGCGATGACTGAGGTGGGAACCATCAAAATCAATGAAGAGCGCCTCTTGTCCGACCTGGACAGGTTGCGCGATTTCGGGCGCACGGGCACTGGCGTTGTGCGGCCGGCGTTTTCGCAACCCGATCTGGAGGCGCGCCAATGGGTGGCCGGGCGCATGGCTGATGCCGGCCTGACCCCGGTGTTCGATCCTGCAGGAAACCTGTTCGGGTTGCCCGAGGGTGATGACCCGTGCTTCCTGACGGGATCCCATTCTGACAGCCAGCCAGAGGGCGGTTGGCTGGATGGGGCCTATGGGGTCATCGCCGGGCTCGAAGCGGCCAGAGCCGTTGCTGAAGCCGGAGGACCGCCCATCGCGGTGGTCTCGTTTCAGGATGAAGAAGGCTGGTTCGGCATGATCACCGGCAGCCAGGTGTGGTCAGGAAACATGGACCTGGCTGAGGCCGATGCCCTGAAAGACCCCAACGGGGTCACCTTTGCCCAGTCGCGGGCGCAAATTGCCGATTGGCATTCTGGCACATTCGTTCCCGCCAGCCGCTTCACCGGCTTTCTGGAAGCCCATATCGAGCAGGGTCCAAACCTTGACCTGTCCGGCGAGGCGATCGGTGTGGTGGAAATGATCGTGGGCATTCGCGAGCTGACGATCACGTTCACAGGCGAAACCAACCACGCCGGAACAACCCCCATGGCAACCCGGCGCGATGCGGTGAAAGGGCTTGCCGCCTTCTCAACCAAACTCGATGAGCGCCTGCGCAACATTGTGGTGCCCTCCACGGTGTGGACAATCGGGCATGTGAGCGTTCACCCCAACGCCTCGTCCATCGTGCCTGGCCAGGTGACGTTCTCCATGCAGTGGCGCGACGGCGATGATGACCGGCTTGACCGCATGGAAGCCATCATCCGCGAGCTCGCCGAGGAAACCGCGAAGGCCATGACCCTCGGCTTGGAGATTTCGAACTACCATGTTCTGGCCCCTGTCCCGATGAACCGGGAATATGCCGATCTGGTGGCCGCATCCGCCGAGGCCGAAGCACCGGGGCGCTGGCGGCGCATGCCGTCCGGCGCCATTCACGATGCCTCAAACGTAGCCTCTGTGCTGCCCGTGGCCATGATGTTCGTGCCCTCAATAGGCGGGATCAGCCACAGCTTTGCCGAAGACACGGCCCGTGATGATCTTGTGGTTGGGGCCAGAGTGCTGGCAGGCGCCGTTGCGGCCTGTGCCGCCAAATCGGGCTAACCGTCCACAGCCAACCGGCCGCGCCCGCTTGCGCGATGGCCCGGCGCCATGCACAAGATAGCTGATGATAATAGCCACCTGGAACATAAACGGCATCAAGGCGCGCATCGAAGTGCTGGTTGCCTGGTTGAAAGAGGCAAACCCGGATGTGGTGTGCCTGCAGGAAATCAAGTCGGTTGATGAGAACTTCCCGGCCGGCCCCATCGAAGAGCTTGGCTACAACGTGGCCACGCACGGGCAAAAGGGCTTCAACGGGGTCGCCATATTGTCAAAGCGGCCGTTCGACGAGCTGACCCCCCGGCTTCCTGGCGACGACGGCGACGAGCAGGCCCGCTATCTGGAAGCCGTGATCTCCGGTGACGAGGGCGCGGTTCGCGTGGCCTCCATCTATCTGCCCAACGGCAACCCGGTGGACACGGAAAAATACCCCTACAAGCTTGCCTGGATGGAGCGCCTGATTGCCCATGCGCAGAACCATCTGGAGCAGGAAGAACCGCTGGTGCTCGCCGGCGATTACAATGTGATCCCCCAGGATGGCGACTGTTACTCAGCATCCGCCTGGGCCGATGATGCCTTGGCGCTGCCGCAAACCCGGGAACGGTTTCGCACCTTGATGGGGCTTGGCTTCACCGATGCGCTGCGGGCCGTGACCCCGGAAGAGGGTCTCTACACGTTCTGGGACTATCAGGCCGGCGCCTGGCAGCGCAACAACGGCATCAGGATCGACCACCTCCTGCTCTCCCCGCAAGCGGCCGACCGGCTCAAGCAGTGCGAAACCACCAGCCATGTTCGCGGCTGGGAGAAGCCGTCTGACCACATTCCGGTTTGGATTGACCTGGCCATCTAGGGCAACTTCCGCTCACATTGAGCGGAAGATGCCCAAGATTTTCGTTACGGGCGAGCAACTTATCTCCGCTCAGACGTAACCGTCTGATCGGAGGTTGCTCTAACGCCGGGCTCCAATAAGATGCTTGACCTTCCTGTTGCTGGAAGGATTATATTTGTGCATATCTGGAAATTGGACCCCGCATTAGCATGGCCGAAACCACGCTCATTCCCCGCATCAGCTGGAGCTGTCAGCACACTTGGCAGCGCGCCTCGATTAACACGCTGTGGTGCTTGCTCGGCTGTTCTATCGGCGACATGGGAACCATTCTGTTTTTCCAGATCAGCGGCATTCCCTGGCCCACACTGGCCATCATGAGCTTGGCGATCATCAACGGCCTTCTGACCTCGATTGCGCTTGAAACATTCATTCTGTCGCGCCAGATGGCCTTTAATCTGGCGTTCAAGACGGCCATCGGCATGTCGTTCATATCCATGGTGGCCATGGAAACGGCCATGAACGTTGTGGATGTGGCCCTGACCGGCGGGGCACGGCTCACCTGGTGGGTGGTTCCGATTATGCTGCTTGCCGGCTTCCTGGCGCCCCTGCCCTACAACTACTGGCGCTTGAAGGCTCTTGGCAAAGGCTGCTGCGGCTAGGGTCAGGACCCGTTAAATCGTAAAGTCCTCAACGGCAGCTTCGAGCCCATTCGAGACCTTCGAATGATGTCGCAAAAGAGACAATCCCACAGGAATCGAATGCACAGGTTTGCCCCATTGCGGTCCCAAGTACTGAGGTCGTTGGAGTGTGATTGGGAACAGCCGCGTGCCGACGTGCTTATGGGCTGCCGCCCTATCGGGTCTTCCGCAACCGAACATTGGAAAAGTAGGCCACGCTATTGCCGCCGGTATCATCACTATCGCAAAAGATGGCGATCAATTTCACCTTCGGCATATCTTCTCGCTTGGTTGTTGCGCGGTAAATCTCAAGAAGGTCAATTTGTTCCTGATGCCAACGCCCAATATTCTCATTGCGTCCGTTGGCAACGTAGTGGGGGAAGCCGTCGATAATTTTGTAATCGCCCGGCGAGAAATGCTTGTTGCTCCATATGATTTCAACGAAGTGATCATCATCGTTGCTATCTTTGAAGCGGAGGAACAGGCGCGCCGGGTGATCGTCGCCCTCCTTGGTTCGTTCGTCGAATGCGCTTTCGATCGGCACTTCAACATACCAATCCCATGCCAGAATGGGATATTCGGTTAGAGACACGTCGGCATAACGACCGAAGATCGATCCGCCACCATCGGTTTCGCAACGCAGCGCTGCAACGCCCTCTTTTGTCGCAAAACTCAACTTCATGGCTGGCCGAAACCAAAACGTACGGTGATGCCAGCCAGACGGCGGTGGATCGAGTGAGAACGGCGTGGAAAAATCCATTACTGTCAGTTCAGCACCCGCCGTCGCCTTTACCGAGTTTTCAGCCTCATCTGAGCAAGCGGAAAGAACGGCAAACATACAGATCAGGAGAACGATCGCCGCCTGACTTATATGATGTCGCCTAATCATGAAGTGCCAATGCCGTAAGGAGTTGATCGGTGTGCTTCAAGTTGTGGGCAATGATAATCGAGACACATCCATCTGGCGAATGAACTTTGCGCACGCATCAAGACATTGCAAGGTGGACTGTCATTGCACCTTATGACCGCTTCTGCCCCAAAACGGAAGTCATGGGGCGGATCGCACACGGTAGAAAATTGGTCTTGCCCGCTTTTAGTGGACGGTTCAAAAAGATCCGACTGACTGCCTTTCGAAGTCATCCGGGCTGATGTTGCCAAGGTAACCATGGCGACGTTTTCGGTTGTAGAACAATTCGACCTACTCGAACACTCAATCACGACCT
>JAAEUE010000112.1 GCA_024227565.1 Alphaproteobacteria bacterium | reverse complement strand
GACTCTGAACTTGGTGGCCGATCGTGGTGGTTATTTGGACGCCGAAGCGGTGTTTGCCGAAGCCAAGCGGGGACTGGTGCAGGAACTCAACTTGACCGGTTCCAACGCGGACAAGCTGTCCGATGAACTCGACAAGCTTCAGGGCGCTCTGCCCAAGGGCGGTCGCTTCGTGGACATTGGAGAGCGCTCGGAATGGTTGCTCTTGTTGGCCAGCTGCCGCCGCAAGTTCGGGGCCGAGCAAAAGGCCTTCCGCGAGGATGTGGAGAAACTCTATGGCCAGTTGAGCGATCGGCTAGGGCTCGAAATCGGTAAAACCGATGCGGCGCGTTCTTCGGAAGCGATGCGGGAGGCTGTCGGCGTGGCCGGCAGCAGCTTTGTCAATCCAGCAAGCCTGGCCCAGGTCGTGGGCTCCCACCGGGGCTCGGTCACCATGTCAGAACCGCGCCGGCTGCGCATTGCCCAGGCACGCGATCGCATTGGAGCCTGGCTGGAAGAGGATTCCGGTGCCGTGCTCTCGGTGATTCACCCCGAGGGCATCACCCTGTTCGACGATGCCGCCGGTGACCTAAGTGACGTGGAATTTGACCACTCCGTCGATCCTTGTGCCGCTTCCAAAGTTCTTTTCGACCGCTATGCCAAGGAATTGGCAGGCCTCTTCGGTGCCGTGCGCCAGGGCCGGTTGGAACTGGCGGATGCCTACGATACCGCCGTGCACGACGCATGGTTCGAAGCCTTCGACTGGCAAGCCTTTTCCCCTGAGGAATTCCGCCAGATGCCGTGCATCGTGGCCATGGATTCGGCGGAGGCCCTGGCTGGAGAGCACATGAGCTCCCTGTCCAGGCTCTTGCGTGGTGGCCGCCCCGTTCGGGTGATGGTGACCACCGATCCCGCCCGTTTGGTGGGAGAGGAGGATGACGCCGTGGATTCCCGCGTGGAACTGGGGCACCTCGCT
>JAAEUE010000111.1 GCA_024227565.1 Alphaproteobacteria bacterium | reverse complement strand
AGCTCAACGAGGCTTTTGCCGCTCAGGTACTGGCATGTGATCACGAATTAGCGATGCCCATGGACCGCGTGAATGTAAACGGCGGTTCGATCGCGTTGGGTCACCCAATCGGTGCCACCGGCGCCCGTATCGTGGTCACCATGCTCCACGAAATGGCACGTCGCGGATCCACCAATGGACTCGCCAGCCTTTGCATCTCCGGGGGAATGGGGTTGGCCACGGCCTTCCATCGTCCCTCCAACTAACCAAACACCCACCGCGCACTGCGCAAACCCCGGTTGCCCCAGGGCAACCTCACCATCCAAAACGTTATGGAAATCAAGAAAGTTGGAGTCATCGGTTGTGGCCTTATGGGCCACGGAATCGTTCAAGTTGCCGCACAGGGCGGATTCGATGTGGTGGCCTTTGAGGCCGACGCGGGCGCCCTTGAAAAAGGCCTTTCGCGCATCGACAAGTCCCTCTCCAAGCTTGCTTCGCGCAACGTGGACAAGGGCAAGATGACCGCGGATGAGGCTAGCGCCTGGGTTGCCACGAACCGTGGTCGCATCGCCGGCAGCACCGAAAAGAGCGCCCTGGCCGACTGCGACCTGGTGGTGGAAGCCATCGTCGAAAACCTGGACATCAAAAAGTCCCTGTTCGCCGAACTGGGCGGCATGGTCAAGGACAGCGCCATCT
The DNA here is from genome assembly GCA_024227565.1 of Alphaproteobacteria bacterium. GTDB lineage: Bacteria > Pseudomonadota > Alphaproteobacteria > Rhizobiales > CAJQND01 > JAAEUE01. The sequence continues at coordinate 134 of JAAEUE010000111.1, read as the reverse complement.
TCGCTTCCAACACATCATCCTTCCCGATCAAGGAAATGGCTGAGGCCTCCGGGCGCCCGAGCCAGTTTGTTGGCTTGCACTTCTTCAACCCCGTGCAGCTCATGCGCTTGGTGGAAGTCGTTCGCACCGAAGGT
>JAAEUE010000110.1 GCA_024227565.1 Alphaproteobacteria bacterium | reverse complement strand
TCCGATCGTCAATACGAACACAGACATAGCATCATCACTTTCGATACCGAAGTCAGCTTTACCTCTGATACCTTCCGTGTCAATCTGTTTGCTACGGGCTATGTCAGTAGCACATGACCTGTCCGGATTAGGTAGCACGTGAGTTGTCCGGTAATCCGTAGTCTTCGTTAACGGCGGGGGCTTTGGATGAACCGGACACATTGGCTACAGGACAGAAGGATGCAGAAATTTGAAGACGTGTTGGGCCGCTGGCAGGCGCGCTCGTTGTCGTGCTCAGAGGCGGCGGAGTTGCTGGGATGCTCGGAGCGCCAGTTCCGGCGCTACCGGCGGCGCTTTGAGGCCGAGGGGCTGGAGGGTTTGTTCGACAAGCGGCTGGGCAGGCAATCGGCGAAGGCGGTGCCGGCCGACAAGATTGCCTGGATGCTGGAGCTTTACCGCACCGAATATAGCGGCTGGAACGTCAAGCATTTTCACGAGCGCCTGCAGGCCTATCATGGTTTCCAATGGGGCTACACCTGGACCAAGCGGCAGTTGCACGGCGCCGGTTTGGTGCCGTGCGCCCGGCGCCGTGGCGCCCATCGCAGGAAGCGTCCGAGGAAGCCCTGCGAGGGCATGATGCTGCATCAGGATGCGAGCAAGGAAGTCTGGCTCGAAGGCCACGGCGCGCTCGATCTCGTTGTGACCATGGACGACGCTACCAGCACCATCTACTCGGCCTTTTTGATCGACGAAGAAGGTACGGCATCGACATTCCAGGGGCTCATGGATGTGTTCACGAAGCAGGGTCTGCCGTCGTCATTCTACACCGATCGCGGCAGCCATTATTTCTACACGCCCAAGGCCGATGCGAAGGTGGACAAAACGCGTTTAACGCAGGTGGGGCGGGCCTTGAAGCAATTGGGCATCGAACATATCGCTGCCTATTCGCCGCAGGCAAGAGGGCGTTCCGAGCGCATGTTCGGTACGCTTCAAGACCGGCTGATCAAGGAACTGGCCAAAGCCAGGATCACCGACATCGATGCCGCCAACCGCTGGATCGCCGAGGATTATCTGCCGCGCCACAACGCGCAATTTGCCAAACCACCGGAGCTGCCCAACAGCGCTTTCGTAGAGGTCGCCGACAAGGATCTGCTGGGCAACATCCTGTGCGGCCAGCATGAGCGTCAGGTCAGTCGCGACAACACGGTGAGCTGGAGCAGACAAAGACTGCAACTCCCGAAAAGCCTGGAGCGGCATCACTGGGTGAAGGCACGTGTTCGGGTGCATGAATACCCCGACGGCACGCTGGCTATTTTCTACGGGCCGCGCCGCATCGCCAGCTATGACGCGCAAGGTGCTCTCAAGGATCATTCGGTGGCGCCGACGGTGGCATCGTGCTCGCCCCCGTCAAGATGTGGCCTGGCGGCCTAGGCGTTTGCCGCGCCAGCAGAGTGCCGGCCAATCTTGACGGCGCTTGCGCGCGCTGCCAAGTGGCTGCCAAGGCCAAATGAGTTAAGATGCGTGGAAAAGCCCACGCGCCTTGTCGAAACGGATTGCAGTGTTACCCGCTCCCGCCGCAAGCTGTCAGATAACAGAGGAGCGGACAAACAATGTGCTACGAAAACCGGACAACAACGAGTGCTACTGACAGAACTGATGTTCGAAGTTCCTTCAGGTGCGGACTGCTTATGGTCTTTTTGAGGTTTTCGGAGTCGGGCCAGCAACGGACATTTGTGTTCGCGCGTCATAACTGCGCAGCATGGCACTCGGCAATGATCCAAGCTTGGAAACGCGCCACCGCTTCGTTCGCTAGTGCTGCATTGGTTGTTACCACTTCGTAGCCGAT
>JAAEUE010000109.1 GCA_024227565.1 Alphaproteobacteria bacterium | reverse complement strand
CATGGCTCTCGCAGTGTCAGCGGGATGATCTCGGCGGTGGAAGTGTCTTCCTGCCTGGCCGCTTCCGCACCGAGCAATGTGCGGACCTTGGTGATATTGGCCTTACGCTGTGCAGAAGCCAGCAGTCCATAATGGCGGATGCGGTGAAAGCCGTCGGGAAGGACGTGCATAAGGAACCGGCGGATGAACTCAGGCGTGGCCAGGCACATCACCTTTTGCCCCCTCTCATGGTTTGCAGGTAAACCACTGCCGGGCAACGGATCGCCACTCTTGATGCGATAGTCCTTCCAGCGGAACGCCACGGTGTCGGCGTCGCTACTGACGAGACGGCTGTTTGAGATTGCCACGCGGTGGGTGTATCGACTGAGATAGGCCAGCACCACCTCGGGCCCACCGAAAGGAGGTTTGGCATACACCACCCATTCGGCTTTGCGCAGTGGGTCCAACCAAGCGGTGAGTGCCTTAGCGACCGCCAGTCCAGCCAGATCACCGAAGAAGGTGAGTTTGCCCATGCGATGCAAATCCATCAGCCCTTCCAGAACCAGGCGTCTGAACAGCCGCGACAGCACCCGCACGTGGAGAAAGAACCCCGGTTTGCAGGCGATCCACCGGGTGCCATCCGGGGACAGGCCACCACCGGGCACAATCATGTGGATGTGCGGATGATGGGTCAGCGCGGATCCCCAGGTATGCAGTACGCTGGTCATACCGACCCGCGCACCAAGCCGCTTGGGATCGGCAGCGATAGTTGTCACCGTCTGGGCCGAAGCTCGGAACAGCAAGCCGTAGACCGCCCGCTTGTTCCAGAGGGCGATCTGCGCAATCTCAGCTGGCAGTGTGAAGACAAGGTGGAAATACTCGACCGGCAAAAGGTCCTCGGCCCGTCCCGCCATCCAATCGCGCGCGGCCGGGCCCTGACACTTTGGGCAGTGCCGGTTCTTGCATGAGTTATAGGCGATGTGCTGATGGCCGCATTTGATACAGGCCGCCACATGCCCGCCAAGCGCCTCGGTTCGGCAGGCCTCTATCGCCGACATCACTTTGAGCTGGCTCAGGCTGACATGCCCGGCATTGGCCCGCCGCCACGCGGGGCCATGCTTGCGGAATATGTCTGCGACCTCCAGCCTCGGGCGAGGCAATGTTGGCCTCTTACTCCGGTCGCTTCTTGCGGGTTTGCAGGTTCAATTGTTTGAGAGCTTCAAACGGGCTCACCGTATCCCGGATCGTCTTGGTGGCAACCTGGGTGTAGCGCGCTGTCGTGCTCAGCTTGGCGTGGCCGAGCAAGACCTGGATCACGCGAACATCAGTTCCGGCCTCCAGCAGATGCGTGGCAAAGCTGTGTCGCAAGGTGTGCAGGGTCGCGGGTTTGGAAATCCCGACCAGATGTTTGGCCGAGTTGAATGCCCGGCCCAATTGCCGCGAGGAAACCGGATTGATCTTTGGTTTGCCCGGAAAGAGCCAGCCCTCGGGTCGCGCCTCACGCCAGTACTCCCGCAGTAAATCCAGCAGATCGGGTGAGAGCATGACCTTGCGGTCCTTGCTGCCTTTGCCCTCATCGACGTGGATCAGCATCCTATCGCTGTCGATATCGGCGACCTTGAGATTGCAGACCTCCGATGCCCGCAGACCCGCGCCATAGGAAATACTGAGCGCGGCGCGATACTTCAGACCCGGGCCCGGCGCGGCAGCAAGAATCTCTGAAACATCTTCAACACTCAGCACCGTCGGCAGCTTCCGGGGCTGCGTGCGGAACTGCATGTACTTCTTCATCTCTTCGCGCTCACAGGTCTTCCCGAACAGAAACCTCAGCGCCATGATCCTCGCATTGTACGTTGTCGGCGTCACACCGGTATCGGTCATGTGCAATTGATAGGCGCGAAGATCATCCGGTGTCGCGGTATCGGGCGAGCGCTTCAGAAAACCAGCGAAATCCTTGACCGCCCTGATATGCGCCTTCTGGGCTTTCTCGCCCATCCCGTGAATGCGCATGTCCTCGGTCATCCGCTTCCGAAGCGGGGTTGTTCTCTCCTCTGTCATTGGAACCTCCTCTGTCGACTGAGAAAGCCCCAATCGTCAGGCAGGTCACCAAGATCGCAAAATGCTCACCGCTTCCGGTTCATCCCCTACATCAGCCACAAACGCCAGTGCCGCGGCAGCGGCTTCGTCCTTGTCCGCATTCCTGTCATCTGAACAAAGCCCGGCCAATGACCGGGTTGCGGCCTGAAATGCCCATCCCGCTGGCGCTTTTGTCCGGGTCGGTTGCGGTGCGGCCCGCGACTTTGTGATGCAAAGGCGCCCGGATCCGGGTTAGGCTGAGGCCATGTCGCGGGCTGCCAAGCTTCT
>JAAEUE010000108.1 GCA_024227565.1 Alphaproteobacteria bacterium | reverse complement strand
TGCCATCTGAGAAGGCGGGCAGGCGCAGATATCCGCACGGCTTTCAAGCCTGTCCAACGCACTCAGAGGTCAAATCTGGCGCGCCCGGAGGGTTTGGCCAGGAGGGCCCCGCCTACAGGCAAACAATGCTCGACAAGGCAGAAAGCCCAGTCTTGCGCTTGTTTTCCAGCATTCGAACCCTCCTGACCAAACAGAACTGGATGAGGTTTATGGGTCTGGACCCTAGGCTTGAGAGAAGACAATAATTTGGTGAGGTCATGCCAATAGTGTGACTTAGTTTGCTCAGGTGCATAACCAAACCTATGACTTGGCTGGTTTCCCGGTTTTGGGACACATTTTCGTAAAGTATTAACCAAGAAGCCCGATGCTCTCCGCGGGTTTGCGTTCAGCTGAAAAACACTGCGATTCGCATCTGTTTTGTTCATAGACAGGTTCATATTTGGACCGCCTGTGAAGGAGATTGAGAGAGCTCATGGATACGATTGACGATCTTATGAGTGACCGCGCCGCGCTTGAGCGGTTGGTTGATGAACATCGCTTGCTCAAAGAAACCATTGAGCACAGTCCAGCCAAATACTGCGTCTACGACAAAGATGACAAGCTGATCCTTTGGAACAAGGCCTATGAGGAAGCGCATCCGGAAGCCTTTAGGAAGCGCGCTGAACAAGCCGAACCTCAGCCCTTGAGCTACGCCGACATTGTGCACGATGAACTGGTGGGGGAGGTGCCTGCCGATGAGCTGGAAGCAACGGTTCAGCGCCGCCTGCTGCGCCAGCGCCAGGCCAATGGCGAGGCGATCGACCACAACAATTCCTCAGTCGGTTGGCTGAGGATCACCAAATTTCGTGTGCCCAGCGGTGCCGTTGCTGGCATGGCGATCGATATCAATGAACTAAAGGCAATGGAAGCCACCCTTGCCGAGGCCCAAAAGCAAGCGCAGGCCGACAGACAGAGATTGCAGGATGCAATTGACAATCTGGATGACGGCTTTGTCCTTTATGATGAGGCAGACCAGTTGGTCACCTTCAATGAAGCCTATAAGGCCCAGCTGGGGCCCATGGGGAACGTTTTAATAGAAGGCAGCAGTTACGAGGAACAGGCTCTAAAGTTCGCCCAGTCGGGGATGATACCGAACCTTGAGGGCAAAGAAATCGAGTTTGTTCGCGACCTGATGGAAAAACGCCACAGCGACCTGGGGTTGGAAAAAACCTTCCAGGCTCATGATGGCCGGTGGATTAGGCAGCGAGACAAGAAAACCCCTTCGGGCAATATCGTCGGGCTCAGAACAAACATTACGGAGCACAAAAACCGTGAGGCCGAGCTGAGCGAGGCTCGGGAAACCGCGTTGTTGGCGGATCGTGCCAAATCTGAATTCCTGGCGAACATGAGCCATGAGATCCGCACGCCAATGAACGGGGTAATGGGCATGGCAGAATTGTTGCTCAATTCTGACTTGGCGCCCAAGCAGCAGATGTTTGCCGATATGATCGTAAAGTCAGGGGCGTCCCTGCTGACCATCATCAATGATATCCTGGACTTTTCAAAGATCGATGCCGGCCAACTTGAGCTGACGCCAGCGCCCTTCCAGCTTGCCGAAGCCGTTGAGGATGTAGCTACGCTAGTTTCGGCACGGGCGGCGGAGAAGAATCTGGAATTGATTGTCAGGGTCGATCCGAGCCTGCCGGAGAGCTATGTTGGAGATGCAGGACGCATCCGGCAGATCATCACCAACTTGATGGGCAATGCCATAAAATTCAGCGAGGAGGGACATGTTTATGTCGATGTCTCAGGTACCCTCGACGATAATGGCCATGCCGACCTTATGTTTCGGGTTGAAGATACGGGCGTCGGTATTCCCGAGGAAGATTGCGCCACTGTCTTTAAACAATTCTCTCAGATCGATAGTTCTGCAACGCGCAAACATGAAGGTACAGGGCTTGGGCTATCCATTGCCTCATCGCTCGTTAAGTTGATGGACGGCAACATAGGGGTGGAAAGCGAAGTTGGGCTCGGGTCTACTTTCTGGTTTTCCATCACTTTGCCCATTGAGGAAACAGCCAAGCGCAAACCTCGTGCACCGGTTGATGTTACCGGCGCACGGGTGCTGATCATTGACGACAATGAGGTCAATCGCTCCATTTTGGCCGAACAGATGGATGCCTGGAAATTTGAACACGCAGAAGTCTCCTGCGGTCAGACCGGCCTTGCCGTAATGCGCAGTGCAGCCCAGCACAGTCTTCAGATTGACCTTGTGATTCTGGATTATCAGATGCCCGGGATGAGTGGTACCCAAGTGCTGCATGAGATGCGCGCTGATCCGTTGATTTCCGGCATTCCAGTTATCCTGCTTACGTCCGTGGATGCCGCCGCAGCGCGCAGTGCTATCGGCGACTTGAAGCTCGAAGCCAATCTTACTAAGCCAACCCGCTCTTCCATGATGTTGGACACCATGGTGGAGGTGTTAAGCGAGGCACGGGCTGCCAACGAGATGACTGAACCTGCGTCGTTGATGGAACTTGCACAGAGCATGGATGAGGCTTGGCCCTCGCCGACACAGGCGGCCCCGGCGACAGAGATTTCTGAGAAGCTTAGCCGTTCCGAACCCGTTGACTTGGCTGTGTCCGCAACGTCTGGACCAGAGAAGGTGGGGGTATCGGACCATCCCGATGCGCTCGACGTTCTAGTGGCTGAGGACAATGAAGTGAACCAAATGGTGTTCACGCAAATTCTCGAAACCACAGGTTATACCTTCAAGATTGTCGAAAACGGACGTTTGGCCGTTGCGAGTTGGAAGGTTCACAAGCCGGCGATTATTCTCATGGATGTTTCGATGCCGGAGATGAACGGCCACGAGGCCACCAAAGCCATTCGTGAAGCAGAGGCAGGGACCGGGGAACGTGTGCGCATCATCGGCGTCACGGCACATGCGCTCAACGGCGACCGGGAAACATGTTTTGATGCCGGCATGGATGATTATCTCCCCAAGCCAGTATCTGTTGACGGGCTGAAACAGGCGCTGGAACGGCATCTAAAGACACAAGGCGACCGAGATCAGAACGCGGTCTCGGCCTGAGGCAAATGTGGCTGCGCGGTGCCTAGAGCCAGGGCTCCATAGGAAAGCTGTCTAGCTGCTGGGTGCCGTCTTCAGTGACAAGCACCTGGATCTCCAGTTTGACGCACTCGCGGCCCCCTTTGACGCCTGTGCAACTTTCAACACACAACACCATGCCAGGTTCAATCAAACCGTCGTAGCCGTGGCCCCGGTCCATGTCCACATGGGTGGGAACCGCGGGATACTCGTCACACAAGCCAACGCCATGGAACGCAACAGAGTAGCGTTGGTCCCAAAATTCTTCGGGCATCCGCCAACTTTTTTCGTTGAACTCGTGGAACGTCATGCCCGGCTGAATGATCTTCGTGTTGTGCTCGATCTGATTTATTGCATGGGCGTAAAGACGCTTCTGCTCATCGGTTGGAGTCGTGTGGCCAATGGTCCACGAGCGTGAGATATCACAGCAATAGCCGTACGGGCCCACCAAGTCGGTATCGAAGGACAATAGGTCACCAAGTTGGCCCACGTGGTCCGAGCTTTCCTGAAACCAGGGATTGGTGCGCTCGCCAATAGCCAGAAGCCGCGTTTCAACCCATTCTCCGCCATTGCGGATGTTTTCATGATGCAGTTCAGCCCAGATTTCATTCTCCGTGCGCCCAGGCTCCGACAGATCGCGCATGCGCCACATCCCCGCTTCGCAAACCTTTATGGTCCAGTTCATGATCTCGATTTCATCAGGGCTCTTGATCATGCGGGCGGTTTCGGTGATCTCCTGACCTTCCACGATTTCCACCCCGCGCTGGCGCAAGATATCGACGCCCATAGGCTCCATTTTATCGACTGCCAGCCGCATGTTGCCGCCGCCGTGTTCGCGTAAAATGTCGGCAACCTCGTCGGCCCATTCAGACGCCATCTCCATGGTGCGGGGGCCCGATGCAAAATAGAACCATGATGTTGCCGGGCGCACTTCGTTCACGGTTTCGAGGTTTTCTGCCAGGTGCATCGCGTTGCGGTACTCAAAGCAGATGGCGGGTCCGCCGTTCACGACCATGGCGTATCTGGCCGCGTTGTGCAGGGTCCACACTTGCATGTCGGAACAGTCGGTCGCATAGCGAATATTGAGGGGGTCAAAACATAGCAACGCGGCCACGTCGTGTTCGGCCAGCTTCTCGCGAATACGTTGCTGTCGATAGCCGCGCGCGCGAACCAGCGTTTCGTGAGAGATGGGATTTTTCAGAGGGCGTCCGGCCGCCTGCGCGTTCAGGTATTGGGTTTTTTCCCCAATGAGAGGATCGGAAATCTGGTCCATAGCCTACCTCCAGGTGCCATAAAGGGTTGCCTGAAATTCTGCGCTGCGACAAGGTAGATTCGTATGTGTGCAGATGTAAAAAATTCAACGTTCGACTGCCGCTTTCGCCTACACGCGGCGCGGAAATCTGCGAGGATTGATCTGCTCGCAGTGGCCCTGATCGTCTCCGTGCTGATTGGCACGCGTTCTCAGGCCCAAGCCACCCCCTCAGAACCGTTTGTCTCAAGTGAAGGCTTTTGGGTGATGTGCACTTCCAATTGGGGCAACATCGCTTACTTGGAGATGTATGCGGCCTGCAGAGCCTATGTGGCAGTGGTGGCAGATGTGCTTGCAGCCGGGCAACCTGTTGGGAACAATCGCGCCTGTTTCAATGATGACGCTACCAAGGGGCAGGCAACTGAAGTGGTGATTGCCTGGATGCGGGCGCATCCGCAACGCAAGGATTTATCCGCGGTGCAGATCACCGCGGCGGCGCTTGCGCAAAAGTATCCTTGTTCCTAGCCCCGCGCGCTTTCAATTGGCAAGGTTGGCCGCTGCCGATTGATAAAAAAACGGACGGGGAGCCTGCCCCGTCCGCCATAATCCTGCTGAACGAGCAGCGCGTCTTAGTTTGTGGAAGAGGCAGCTGCTTTGAGCTGTTCCTTCAGATCCGTCACCATCTTGTTCAAGCCCTCAATACTGGACGCTTGCTCCTGAATGGTTTTGGCTTTTGCACTCGCATCACTGCTCTGTTCGCCGATTTTCGAGGCCGCAGTGGCTGCGTCAGCTTTGAGCTCTTCGATTGAAGCGGAGAGAGAAGATGCCTTTTTTTCCAGGCTGCTGCTTTTCAGTTTTTCGGCTGCCAGTTCTTCTGTTTTAGCCTTCAGTTCTGTGGCTGCCGTGCTCAATTCGCTCGATTTTGACGTCAGTTCTTTTGCCTTGGCTGCCAGGTCAGCGCCCAGTTGATTGATCTTGTTGGTGCCTTCGCCGAGCATTGACTTGCCTTCGGCAAGCGCTGCTTCCAAACCGGAGATCTTCTCAGTCAGGCTGCCACCCGTCTTTTTCTGTTCCTCCAGCGTGGCCGTGCTCGCAGCAAGCTTATCAGAGAGTTCCTTCGCTTTGTCTGCGGCTGTTTTGGCGCTGGTTTTCTGCTGATCAATTGTTGTGTTGAGAGAAGTTATGGTTTGGCTCAGCCGGCTGTTTTCCGGCTGTGCATACATATATGACCCAATCGCCCCAACAGCGAGGGCTGCAAGATGTGTAAAAGTCTTTTTGCCACTTTCGCTCATGTTGTCCTCATTTCAAGTGGTTGCGCCAACTCAACCTATATTCCGTTCACGGAATTCACCTTGAAGCCTTAAAGTGTTGCTGTGTTCAGTTTGCGCAAGTGTTGTTCCAACCGTTCCCCGCGAGGCGATTACACGGCCAATTGCCTGTTGTCGAGTCCGGTCTGTGCAAAACAAACCATTATCTTTCCTCAATAACCATCCAGCTTGCCCTGGATCACATAACGCAAGATGTCGGCGACCTGGGCAGGTGTTTCGGTTACTGCCAGTGCGGCCGCGTCGACCTCCTTCAGTGCGTGCTGGTGGTCTTGCCCATGCATAATAATCACGGCCTTTCCCAAGGCCGATGCATAGCCTGCGTCAAACGCCGCGTTCCATTGCTTATATTTCTCTCCAAACCGGACCACCACCACATCTGCCTTTTCGATCAAGGAACGGGTGCGGATGGCATTCAAATTGGCGCCCTTGTTGTCGTGCCAGAACTTATTCTGCTCCGCCCCGAGAATGGCCACGCCGCAATCGTCTGAGGCTGCGTGATTGGTGACGGGTGCTGAGAACTCAACCGGCAGACCGGCTTTGCTGACCGCGTCTTCGATTTCTGCTCGCCAGTCTGTGTGGATTTCCCCTGAGAGATAAACATTCCAGGACATCGCTTGCTCCTTCGCTATGGGATTATTGTTATAGTTGAAAAGCACGACATTGTGTCATGGAACCATGTGGTGAAATGTGCCAGTCTGGCAACAGTTGCCAGCGATGGCTGTGGCCGCTTGGTCCTGAAATGAAATGCCGAAGAGCTGGGGAGCTCTGAAAACAACAAGGAGAATGCCAATGAGAGGAATTGACGATCTCAAGAACAAAGTCGTGAAAGGGAGCATGAACCGCCGCGACTTCATGCAACGCGTGCTCGCCACAGGCGTGACCGTGGCTGCCGCTACGTCGATGTATGAGAGTGCACTTGCAATGACGCCGAAAAAGGGCGGGCACTACAAGCAGGCCCTTACGGGCGGGGCCACGAGCGACGTGCTCGACCCGGCACAGAGCCTAGACTCCTTCATGATTAACGTTAGTTTCGGCCAGCTGCGCAACTGCCTCACCGAAATTGGACCAGATGGCCAGTTGACCGGCGAGCTTGCCGAGAGCTGGGAAGCATCGCCTGATGCGAAAACCTGGACGTTCAAGTTGCGCAAGGGTGTTGAGTTCCACAATGGCAAAACCATGGATGCCAATGACGTGGTGAACACGTTCAATCACCACCGTGGTAAAGAATCCAAATCTGCCGCCAAGGGCATCATTGAACCGGTGACGGATTTGAAAGCAGACGGCAAAGACACGGTTGTGTTCACTCTGTCCGGTGGCAACGCCGATTTCCCGTTCCTGGTTAGCGATTACCATTTGTGCGTCTGCCCAGCCAAGGATGACGGCATTGACTGGCAATCAGGTGTGGGCACCGGTGCTTATGTTTTGGAGAATTTCGAACCTGGTGTGAGCACTAAGGTGAAGCGCAATCCCAACTACTGGAAGCCTGACAGGGCCTTTTTTGAATCCGTTGAAAACTTATTCATTGCCGATGTGGTGGCGCGCACGAACGCCGTGAAGTCTGGCGAAATTGACAGCATGTCAAACCTCGACTTGAAGACGGTTCACCTGTTGAAGCGCGACAAAAACCTCAACATCTTCCCGACCAGCGGAAACAAGCAGGCGACGTTCCCAATGTTCACGGACACCGCGCCTTTCGACAATGTAGATGTTCGCACGGCTCTTAAGTTGGCCATGAACCGCGAAGAAATGCTGCAGAAGATTGCAAAGGGGCAGGGCGAACTCGGTAATGATCACCCCATCGGGCCGGCAAACATTTATCGTGCAACCACCGATGAACTGCCACAACGGGCCTATGATCCTGATAAGGCCAAATTCCACCTGAAGAAGGCTGGCATGGAGGGCCTCAAGGTCACGTTGAGTACTTCCGATACGGCGTTTGACGGAGCGGTGGATTCAACCCAGCTGTTTGCCGAATCTGCGAAGGCTGCGGGCATCGACGTGAATATCTTGCGTGAATCCAACGACGGCTACTGGTCAAACGTTTGGCTGAAGAAACCATTCGTGGCTTGCTATTGGGGCGGACGCCCAACCGAAGACTGGATCTTCTCGCAGATCTACGCAGCGAACGCGAGCTGGAACGATACCAAGTGGAAAAACGAGCAGTTCAACAAGCTGCTGGTGGAAGCCCGTGGTGAGTTGGATCCGGCAAAGCGGCGCGAACTGTATGTGGAAATGCAGCGGCTTGTGCACAGCGACGGCGGCGTGATCTTGCCTATGTTCCTGGCTTACACCCATGCGGCATCCAAGAAGATCGGACTGCCGAAGCAAATGGCCAATAACTGGGAACTGGACGGTCACAAGAACGCCGAACGCTGGTGGATGGCTTAATCAGCGTCCAGTTAGCTGAAAACAAAAAAAGAGGCGGGCCCAGGGCCCGCCTCTTCTGTTTTAGGGGGGCGTTCAGCTCCGCATGCACTTGGCTTCGGGGTCAAACAGAGGCTCAAGCTGGAGTGCGGCCGGGCGCATTTCGCCCAGGACCTCAATCTCAAACTTGCCGTTGGCTCCGTCTTCAAGAAGCTTTGTGGGGATATAGCCGATAGCGACGGATTTGCTGGCGTTATGGGCATATCCGCCTGAGGTAATCCATCCCACCACGTCGCCATCGTGCCACACGGGCTCGTCACCGATCACGTCAGCATCCAGAGCATCGATTGTGAATGCCACAAGCTTGCGTTCCGGGCCGTCTTCCTTCTCTTTCATGGCGGCGTCGCGGCCAATGAAATCGTTTTTGGTATAGTTGACGAACCGGTCCATTCCAGCTTCGATCGGACCGTAGATCGGGCGAAACTCTGTCGCCCAGGAGCCGAAGTTCTTTTCGATGCGCATGGAGTTGAGCGCCCGGCCTCCGAATAGACGCAAGCCCAACTCTTTGCCTTCTTCCATCAGGGTATCAAACAGCAGGCGCTGGTACTCCGGCTTGATCCAGATTTCATACCCCAGATCACCGGTAAACGTTACCCGGCCTACAAGGGCAGGAACCAAGCCGAGATCCATCTCCCGAATTTCCATGAACTTGAACGCTTCGTGAGACACGTCGTGCCGGGTGATCTTCTGCAACAGTTCGCGGGACTTTGGCCCTGCAATGGACAGGCCAACCAAATCGAGATCGTGGCTGCGGATGCTCACGCCGGTGTCTGGCAGGTGCTGCTCGAACCAGCGCATGTGGTATTCCTGGGCAGCGCCTGATCCGAAGATGAAGAAGCGCTCGTCATCGAGCTTTGCGATGGTGAAGTCACCGATCAGCTTGCCGTTGGGATTGAGCATCGGGCTGAGGCTCATGCGGCCCTTGCGTGGGATCTTGTTGGCGAGAATATAGCTCAGCCAGTTTTCTGCCCCATCGCCGGTAACCTCGTATTTGGCAAAGCTTGAGACTTCCATCATGCCGACGCCGCCCCGCACGGCAGCGACCTCTTCGGCCACCATGGGGTGCGAATTGGAGCGGCGGAAGGAGAATTCGTCAATCGGCTCCTTGCCTTCTTTCTGGAACCACAGAGCGGTCTCCAACCCAAACGTGGAACCGAAGACGGCGTTGTTTTCCTTCAACCTGTCATAGATCGGCGTGGTGCGCAGCGGACGGGCGGCCTCCAGTTCCTCGTTCGGGAACGTGATGGAGAAGCGCCTGCCGTAGTTTTCGCGCACTTTGGCATTGGTGTAGGCAAGGTTGGCGTAGGAGCCATAGCGGGCAACGTCCATGGCCCACACATCAAAGCCAGGATCGCCGTCGATGATCCAGTTCGCCAAGGCGAGCCCAACGCCGCCGCCTTGGCTGAAGCCGGCCATGACGCCGGTTGCAAGCCAGTGGTTGCGCAAGCCGCGGACCGGGCCAATCACCGGGTTGCCGTCTGGGGCAAAGGTGAAGGGGCCGTTGATGACGTTTTTGATGCCGGCGTTCTGGAAGGGTGGATAGCGGTCGAAACCACGTTCAAGATTGTCAGCAATCTGGTCGAGATCCGGCGGCAGAAGTTCCATGGAGAAGTCCCAGGGGCTCTCCACTTCGTTCCACGGAATGCCATTCTTCTCATACGTTCCCATCAGCATGCCGGAACGTTCCTGGCGCATGTAGATCTCGCCGTCAAAGTCGATGACGTGATAGAGTTCCTTGCCTTTCTCCTTATTGAAGGCGACAACTTCTTCCATCTCTTCGGTGATGATGTACTGGTGCGCCATAGCCAGCAATGGCAGCTCCAAGCCCACCATGCGGCCAACTTCGCGGCCCCACAATCCGCCGGCATTGACAATGTGTTCGGCGTGGATGGTGCCTTGTTCGGTTACCACGTCCCAGGTTCCATCAGGTCTCTGGTTGAGTTCTGTGACCCGGTTTTGGCGATAGATTTCAGCGCCCTGCATCCGGGCTGCTTTCGCATAGGCGTGTGTGGTGCCCGATGGGTCCAGGTGGCCTTCCAGCGGATGCCACAAGGCGCCGATGAACTTCGACGGATCCATCAGGGGGAACAGGTCCGCTGCTTTTTCGATTGAGATCAGCTCGGTTTGAACGCCCAGATACCGGTTCTTGGCGTGGGCTGCCTTAAGCCAGTCCCAGCGATCCTGGTTGGAGACCAGCATGACCCCGCCTGTGACGTGGATCCCGGTGGACTGTTCGGAGATTTCCTCGATCTCTTTGTAGAGTTCGATGGTGTATTCCTGCAGCTTGGCAACGTTGGGGTCGCCGTTCAGGGTGTGGAACCCGCCAGCTGCGTGCCACGTCGAGCCGGAGGTCAGCTCGTTGCGTTCAACCAGAACGACGTCCTTCCAGCCTCGTTTGGTCAAATGGTAAAGGACACTACATCCGACAACACCACCGCCGATGACGACGACTTGCGCGCTCGATTTCATGAATAATCTCCATCGCCCGCTCAGTTTCAGGAGCAGGTCTCAAAAGGAATTTTGCGAGTTTGATGGAATACGGATGCTGCTGCACATGCAAGTGCATTTTCGACCTGCATACGTCTCTGTACGACGAGCAGCAGGGCGCGGGCAGGCGTTAACCTCTCATGTTTTTAGAGAAGCTTCCTAGCTGCAACAATCAGTTCAGCAGGTTGGAGTTGGCAACCCGCAGGCCAATTCTCCTGCAGCCACGCAACGTTTGCATCGTCCCAAATGGCTATTTGGTCGAAATGATAAATGCCCAAGGCGTTCAGAGCGGCTTCATCGTTCAGACTTAGATCAGGTATTCGCGTCAAATCATCAGGTCGGTCGCGGCGAGCAGCCTCCAAAAGCCAGGGCTTTTTGCGATATTTTGCTGGCCTTGGAATCACTGGCATTTCCTGCTGCGCAAGCCGCTTGGCAGAGGGCCGGTAGCGCACAACGGCAGTTTGACGAGGCTGTGCACCATCATCCGTTTTCGTCTGTCCCCGGTTCACCACTATGCTTTCCATAGACCCAGCCTTGTTGAGCGCGAATCATTGCTGGCGATCAGCCTAAAGCGAAAATGCAAACCAGAAGTTTATTTCGGTTAACTGTGTTTGGGATGGGTGCGGATAAGCGGATGGGGCACCGGCTGATGGGGCCGTAACAAATTTTGGCGAATGAGTTTGCCATAGCCGGGTATCAGGTATCCTCTGTTCTGTGCCAAGTAGGCACCACGGTTTGCTCGGTATTCTGAAGGCAATGCGAACCATGCCAAGCTGGGATGGGCGTGATGGGCTGCGTGCAGGTTGTTGTTGAGATAGAGCAGGCTCATTACCCGACCTGCTTCAATGACGGCAGTGCGTCCGGCTGGGTTTTCGTGAGCCCGATGCTCGGCATAAGACCGCAGAAGCGTGAGGGATGTGCCTGGCCAAACGAAATAGATCAGATACTCGAGCAAGCTCATCTCGCAAACAAGCATAACCCAGGCCAGCACCATGAGCACCGCAGGTATGTGGAGGAGCCAGGCGGAAACAACGCGGCGATCTCCAGCAAGACCGGTCCGTACCTCATTTACGGCAAATCGCGTCACGCTTACCCAAGGTCCCAGCAGCAGGCGGCCAGCCACTGTGTTGTTGACCGTCAAGAGCCACTTCGCAGCCATCCGAACGTCTGACCAGTCTT
Source organism: Alphaproteobacteria bacterium (assembly GCA_024227565.1). Classification (GTDB taxonomy): domain Bacteria; phylum Pseudomonadota; class Alphaproteobacteria; order Rhizobiales; family CAJQND01; genus JAAEUE01. The sequence goes on along the minus strand of JAAEUE010000108.1, from coordinate 102,492 downwards.
TCGGTGTCAAGAACCAGCTTTCTGGATCATCATAAGGATCGGTCAGGCGTTCGTCGTTGTGGTGGACGCGGTGCAAATATAGATAGCGGCGGAACGGCACCCACAGCACCAAGGACGGATAGATCAAGGCTTCGTTCAGGTGTTTGTTGCTGGTTGGGTGACCATGCACCACTTCATGGCTGAGCGAGCCGTGCAGGCAAACAACGTAGCCTCCGAGCGGTATGAGCAGCCACCATGGCAAGATGTATGCGTACCAAGTTAAGCCAGCATAGGCCGCATAGGTGGCCGCAATCAGCCGCACAGTGCGCCATTCCACTGCCTCGGTTTTGCTGCGTGCCAACCTTTCCAGGTGTGGTGACATCCCCTTTACAGTCCCCAAAAACTCAACTCCCCTAGAACCGCATATTCACCTAAGATTGGATAATCTCAAAATACATTTTTAGGTAGGTGGTGCTTTGCATGGGCGGCACGATCCGATAACTTGGGACTGATGCCGCACTGCCGATCCTTGAACGTGCGTCCGGCCTACCAAGTATGCCGGTGAAGCACTTGTGGTGTGGGTCAACAAGGCTTAACTGAAGGGGCTGTTTTTGAGCGAAGCGTGGGGGGCACACGCGCTTCCAAGGACTTGAATGCGAACAAATAGGAACAACGATGATCGATCTTTACACTTGGGGCACGCCAAACGGACGCAAAGTTTCCATCATGCTGGAAGAGGTGGGATTGCCCTACACGGTGCATTCCATCAACATCACCAAGGACGAGCAGTTTACCCCTGAGTTCTTGAAGATTTCGCCCAACAACAAGATTCCAGCGATAGTGGACAACGAGACCGGTCAGACGCTAATGGAGTCCGGCGCCATTCTGCTATACCTTGCCAGGAAGACAGGAAAGCTGTTCCCTGAGTCCGGTGATGGCAAATGGCGGGCGATGGAATGGCTGATGTGGCAGATGGGCGGTGCCGGCCCAATGCTGGGACAAGCTCACCATTTCGTGCATTTTAATCCAGATGTTTCAGATTATGCTCGCGAACGATATTCCAAAGAGGCGCAAAGGCTTTATGGCGTTCTGGATCGGCAGTTAGCTGATCATGAGTTTGTTGCTGACGAATATTCGATCGCCGATATTGCAATATGGCCCTGGATTTCACGGTCTGAGTGGCAGAAGGTTGATATGAATGCCTTTTCGAATGTCAAACGATGGTATGTTCAACTTGCTCAGCGCGAGCCGGTGCAAAGAGGGTATAATGTGCCAACCTCCGGCCTGGAAATTCCCATGCCGTGATGGCCTGATGGAAGGTTATTCTGTCTCGATGAAGAAGTTCGGAACTCTGGTTTTTGTCCTAGCGTTGGCTCTGGCGTTCCTGCCGGTGGCAGGGTTTCAGCACGCGCGCGCTGCCGAGGCTGCAACCTCGCCGACCAAGCAACTTGATAAGGAAAAAGAGCAAGGGAAAGCCAAGAAACCGGCTGAAAACCCGTCTCTGGTTGGCGTCGATCCGGTGCGCCTAGAGCCGCTCTCACAGACCATTCCGATTATCGGCCGTTTGGTCGCGGTGCAATCTGGCAAGGTGTCAGCCGAAGTGGGGGGCGCGGTTCGCAAATTGGCCGTTGCCGTGGGAGATCATGTTGAAGTTGGCGATCTTATCGCCCGTCTGGATAATGAGGCGGTGAAGGCGCAGCTTGATGTCCAACAGTCACAGGTGGAAGAAGGGATTGCTGAACTGGGCGCTCTGCAGGCGGAACTTCTGCTGGCCGAGCAGAATATGAAGCGCCAAAACGACCTTAAGAAAAGTGGGGCGTTCTCGCGAGCAAAGCACGAAGACGGCATCCAGAATGTGGCGAAGGCGAGGTCCAACATCCTGCGCGCCAAAGCGATGATCGAAACCCGCAAGGCAACCCGGCGGCTCACGGAAATCACACTGGGCAAGTCAGAGATTAGGGCGCCATACACCGGAGTTGTCTCGGAGAAATTGACTGAGATAGGTGCTTACGTGCGGGCGGGAGATGCCATCGTTGTCCTTGTGTCTGGCTCAAGCCTTGAGGTTGAGGCAGACGTGCCTTCAGCCCGCCTGGGCGGATTGCGTGCAGGCGCTACCGTTAGTTTCTCCCTTGCGGACGGCCGGGAGTTCAGCGCTGTCGTGCGAGCGCTTTTGCCCACGGAGAACCCGATGACTCGCACCCGTCCAGTGCGTTTTACGCCGAATTTTGAAGCGCCGGTTGCCGGTTTGGCAGATGCGCAAACGGTGTCTGTCGACATTCCGCTAGGCGCGAACCGTAAGGTTTTGACCGTGCACAAAGATGCGATCATCAAGCGGGGAGACAAGAGCCTCGTTTACATTGTTGCTGACGAAGTTGCCGAAGCCCGCACGGTTCGCCTCGGCGAATCCACCGGCGTGCGAATTGAGATCATGTCCGGCCTTCAGGTCGGAGAAAGCGTGATCATTCGCGGCAATGAACGATTGCGCCCAGGGGCCCAAGTGAAAATCCGCACCGGATCTTGAGACCTGGACCCGCAGGCTGGAAGGTCTGAATGAACATTATCAAGACGTCAATCGACAGGCCGATAGCGGTAATTGCTGCCGTCCTGATGACGGTTCTTCTTGGATGGCTGGCGTTGCAAACCATCCCCATTCAGCTGACGCCGGATGTGAATCGGCCGGTCATCACCATCAATACCGCGTGGGCAGGCGCTGCCCCTGCCGAAGTTGAGCGCGAAATCACCAATCGACAGGAGGAAGTGCTGAAAGGCATCAATGGCTTGGCGAGCATTGTGAGTTCGTCACGGCGGAACTCCGCCCGGGTGACCCTCGAGTTTGAGGTGGGCACCAACATGGACCGGGCGCTGCTTTTAGTGGCCAACCGTCTGGACCGGGTTTCCGGCTATCCTGAAGAGGTGGATGAACCGACACTGTCGCTGGCGGGCGCTGAGGACAATGCAATCGCATGGTTCTATGTAACCCGTTTGAAGGGCAATGAGCGGCCCATACACGAGTATGGCCAGTTCATGAAGGATGTGGTTCAGGAACGGTTTGAGAGGGTGCCTGGCGTCTCTGAGGTGACCGCCTATGGCGGCGCGGACCCGGAGCTGCAGATCATCGTTGAGCCCGCGACGCTCGCGAGCTACGGGATCACCGTGACCGAGATGGTTCAGGCGCTCCGGCGCGCCAATGCGGCCTTGAGCGCTGGTGATGTGGACGAGGGCAAGCGCCGCTATGTGGTGCGCACGGATGCCGAGCTGAACACAGTTGAGGCCATCAAGTCGGTTGTGTTGCGCACCGAACATAACCAGACCACTGGCAGGGTGGGACGCGTGACGGTAGCGGACGTGGCGGAGGTAAAGTTTGATTATAAGGATCCCACATCACTGATCCGCCAACAGGGCAATTCTGCAATTGCCTTTAATGCCAAACGTGAAACCGGCGCCAATGTTATCGAAACCATGGACGGGATCCGTGCAGCGCTCAAAGAGCTCAATGATGGCGTGATCCCTCAGGCCGGTTTGAAGCTGCAGCAGGTTTACGACGAAACCGATTACATCTCCTCGGCGGTCAATCTTGTCCGGCAGAACATCTGGTATGGCGGTAGCCTCGCGGCCGCCCTCCTGCTGATCTTTCTGCGTTCTTGGCGCGCCACACTGATTGTGTCCATTGCCATCCCGGTTTCAGTGATTGGCTCGTTCGTTGCCATGGCCGCTTTGGGGCGCTCGCTCAATGTTATATCGCTTGCCGGTCTGGCGTTTGCAGTTGGCATGGTCGTGGACGCGGCCATCGTTGTTTTGGAAAACATTTACCGCCACCGGGAAAAGGGCGTTTCGGCTGCGCGGGCAGCATATGACGGGGCTCGCCAAGTGTGGGGTGCTGTGTTTGTTTCAGCATTGACCACGGTCATGGTGTTCATCCCTATTCTGGTGATGGAACTCGAGGTTGGGCAGTTGTTCCGCGACATCGCGGTGGCGATCTCCGTTTCGGTGATGCTGTCCTTGTTGGTGTCGGTCACGGTTCTGCCGGCGCTGGCCTCTGGGCTGCTGTCGCGGCAAAAGCAAAAACCTGGCGGTGGCTATTCGCGCCTTTACTTGCCGGGGATCGACCATTTTGCCAGCGGTTTTGTTGCACTCGTAGTGGGGTATGCACGCCTCATGCAAAAGAGCAGAGTGATGGCCCTTCTGGTGGTCATGATCGTGTCTGCTGCCACCAGCGCGACGGCTTATCAATGGCTGCCCAAACTTGAATATCTGCCCACGGGCAACCGCAACCTTCTGTTTGGCTGGCTGGTGCCGCCACCGGGTTACAATCTTGAAACCATGACGAAGATTGCCGGCCGCTTCGAAAAAGCGACCCAACCCTTGTGGGCCAGTGAAACAGGCCCAGAGTCTAAGCCTGGCGAACCACCGAAAATGGAACGTTTTTTCTTCGTAGCATTCGCAGGCGGCACGTTGATCGGGGCTGCGGCCCAAGACCCCCAACGGGCCAGTGAACTCGTTGGTCCGCTCAACGCCATCGTGGCCCAGGATCCAGACATGCTGGGCGGGGTCGGGCAATATTCTCTGTTTGGCCGTGGTTTTGGCGGGAGCCGGCGGATCGATCTTGATATCACCGGGCCTGAGTTGGCGCCAATCTACGATGTGGCAGCAAAAGCGGCAGGGCAAGTGTTTGGCGCCTTTCCGCGCGAAGAAGGCAATCGGCTACGGCCGCTTCCAGCGTTGTCATTGGGTGAGCCGGAGCTGAGGGTGACGCCCAATCGGTCACTTTTGGCCGATGCCGGTGTTTCGACGCTCGAACTGGGCCAATCCATTGACGCGTTCAACGATGGTTTGCGGGTCACCGAGGTGACCATCGGCAACAGCCGCATTGACTTGATGCTCAAAGGCAAAGCCAATCAGGTGACCCAAACCCAAGGCATCGAAGCCTTGCCGGTGGTTACGCGCCAAGGGCAGATCGTGCCGGTTTCTTCGCTGGCCAAAGTTGTCCTCACGGCAGGTCCTACGCAAATCCGCCACAAGGAACGCCTGAGGACCGTAACACTGCAGATTACGCCCAATGACGCGATCCCGCTGGAAACTGCCCTGGACAAGGTGCGCACCCAGGTTATGGAAGAGTTGCAAAAGCAGGGGCTTCCCGCTGGCGTGCAACTGCGCTTGTCCGGCAGTGCTGACAAGCTGGCGGTCACGTGGTCTGCCATGCAAGGGCAATTGCTTGTTGCGCTGATCATTGTCTATCTGGTGATGGCGGTACTGTTTGAAAGCTTCGTCTACCCGCTGATCATTCTGCTGTCAGTGCCGCTCGCGGCGGCTGGTGGGGTCGGCGGCCTTGCGGTGTTGAACCTGCAAGTGTTTCAGAAGCTCGATATGCTGACCATGTTAGGCTTCATAATTCTGATCGGTATTGTGGTGAATAACGCCATCCTGCTGGTCCACCAGACCCTCTATCATATCAGGGAGGAGGGGCAATCTGCCGGCGATGCCATTGTGGAGGCAACGCGCAACCGCATTCGTCCGATCTTCATGTCCACCCTCACATCCGTGTTCGGCATGCTGCCGCTGGTGCTGCTCTCCGGGGCCGGTTCTGAACTCTATAGGGGCCTAGGATCGGTGGTGGTTGGCGGTTTGTCGCTGTCGGCGCTCTTCACCCTTGTTGTGATCCCGCCGATGCTTGCTCTGGTGGTTGGGCCGTTGGAAGCCCGCCGTAGCGCGCGTCGCAGCGCACAGGATGCGCAAACGGCGCCGGCCGAGTAGTCCTGGGCTGCGTCAGACCCGGTCGCGGAACGCGTTGACGATAGGATAACGGCGGTCGCGGCCGAAATTGCGGGACGTCAGCTTGACCCCGGGCGGTGCTTGCCGGCGTTTGTATTCAGCCACATAGAGCAGGTGCTCAATGCGCTCCACCAAGGCGCGTTCATGACCGCGGGCGGCAATTTCATCGATGGATTGCTCGTGCTCGACCAATCCTTCCAAAATGTCGTCGAGGGCTTCATAAGGCGGTAGAGAATCCTGGTCGGTCTGATCTTCTCGCAATTCGGCAGTGGGGGCTTTTGTGATGATGTTTTCGGGGATAACCCGACCGTCCGGTCCAAGGCAGTTCTTTGGACGCTTCTGGTTTCGCCAGCTCGAAAGCGCGTAAACTTGCATCTTGTAGAGATCTTTGATCGGGTTGTAGCCGCCGTTCATGTCGCCATAGAGCGTGGCATAGCCAACCGACATTTCCGACTTGTTGCCCGTGGTCACAACCATTGAGCCGAGTTTGTTGGATACGGCCATCAACAGAGTTCCGCGCGCCCGGCTTTGCAGGTTCTCTTCGGTCACATCGGCCGGCAGGCTGTCAAACAAGGGCTCAAGAGCGCTCATGAAGCCCTCGACCGGATCAGCGATGGGCACCACGTCATAGCGCATCCCAAGGGCCTCAGCGCACCCTTGCGCATCGCTCAGGCTGTCCTCGGCCGTGTAGCGGTAAGGCATCATGATGCAGTGAACCTTTTCAGGCCCCAGGGCATCAACTGCAATGGCGGCGCAAATGGCAGAATCGATCCCGCCCGACAACCCCAGCACAACGCCGGGAAAACCGGTTTTGTTGACGTAGTCCCGGAGACCTTGAACGCAGGCCAGATAAATGGATTCCAAACCCTCCTCCACCGTTGAGAGGTCCTGCGGCTCACACCACCAGCCTTCGTCGCCTCGGCTCCAGTTGGTGAGAACAATCGTCTCTTCGAACGCCGGCATCTGAAGCGCAAGGGAGCGATCAGCGTTCAGCACAAGAGAGGCGCCGTCGAACACAAGCTCGTCCTGGCCGCCCATCTGGTTCAGATAGGCCAAAGGCAGGCCCGTCTCGGTGACCCGCGCAACAACATGGTTCAGGCGCACATCCTGCTTGTCGGCTTCGTAGGGGCTGCCGTTGGGCACCAGGAAGATCTCCGCGGCCGTCTCTTCCAGACACTCGGTAACCTCGTCGGTCCAAATATCTTCACAGATTGGCACGCCAAGCCGAACGCCGCGGAAATTTACCGGTCCAGGCAGGGGGCCGGGTGCGAACACGCGTTTTTCATCGAACACACCGTAGTTGGGCAAATCATGCTTGTAGCGGACGGCGGCCACGTCGCCGGCGTCCAAAAGGGCGACCGCGTTATGAAGTTCGCCAGCGTCCGTCCACGGTGTGCCGATCAGAACGGCAGGGCCGCCATCGCTGGTTTCTGCTGCCAGTTCCTCAATCGCTGCCATGGCAGCGTTCTGAAAGGCCTCTTTCAAGATCAGATCTTCCGGTGGGTAGCCGGTGATGAACAGTTCCGAAAGCAGAACAAGATCAGCGCCCATTCCGGCCGCCTCGGTGCGGGCCTTGCGGGCCAGCTTGAGGTTGCCGGAAATGTCTCCAACCCTGGGGTTCATTTGAGCCAGGGCGATTTTCAATGTGTCAGGTGCTCGTGCCATGGCGTTCTCTTAAAGGCTGGTTTGCGCGTGGGCAATATGCCGTTGTTTCAAGATGGCAATTGGCCAACAGGGTTTCAACGTCGCGGCAGGGCGGATTAACCAACTGTGGGAGTGATTGATTTTTTAATTGAACGATGTTCATATAAACGTTACACCGCTTTGACTATGCACAATTGATGAGTGGACCCATGAGCAGCCTGAGCAAAGTAAAGCACCTGAAATTGACAGACTGGAGCACACCAATCCAGGCCACCGGCCTGCTTGGGGGCTTGTTCATGGGGTGTCTCGTCGTGGTGGTGTTCGGCCTGGAGCCGATTGCCCAACCGCTTGACTATCATCGCTTCGCAGATGCGCGCGCTTGCTTTGGGCTGGCCAATTGCGGCGATGTCTATTCAAACTTTGGCTTTGCCCTCGCCGGGCTCTATGGTTTGTGGGTGCTTGCGCGCGACCGGGCGTTGTTCGGGCCGGAGCAAAAGGCGATTAAGGCATTGTTTTGGTTGTTCTTTATCGCTGTTACCGCGGTGAGCATAGGCTCAACATATTACCACCTGGATCCTGATAATGGACGTCTGTTCTGGGATCGCCTGCCCATCACAATGGCCTTTTTGGCATTGTTTCCCGCAATTCTGGCAGACCGGATCAACAGCAGGTCAGGTGTCTACATCGCTGCAGTTGCCATTCCTGCCGGCATTGCCGCATTGGTCTACTGGATCTGGACCGAGACGCTAGGTGCTGGTGACCTGCGTTTCTACGGCCTGGTGCAGGCCTATCCGCTCTTGTGCCTGATGATTGTGCCATGGGTGTTCCCAACGGCGCGCTACAGCCAGAGCAAGTACATCTATTCGATGGTGGGGCTTTACGGGGTGGCAAAGCTCCTGGAGGTGTTTGATGAGCGGGTGTTGATGCTGACCGGTGAACTGATCAGCGGACACAGCCTGAAGCATCTGGTGGCAGCGGTCGCCTGCCTGGTCGTGGTGCCAATGATCAGGGCGGGGGCACGGCTCCCCCAGGCTTGATTTACTGGTCTGGCCAGCGGCGGAACGTGGTGGGGCCGTTCACAATGCGGCCATCTGCCCTTACTTCCGGCCCCACACAAGACAACACGTAGTTGATATGCGGGAACCTTGCACCGACGGCCTCGAACAGTCCGGCCCACCATTGTGGGTGCTGCACGGTCTCATGGGCGTTTGTGCCATCGGGCAGGCGGGTTACGGCCGGATAGCAGGCTACATTTGCAAATATGAATTTGGTGGCCAGCGAAAACATCTCTTCCACCACCCAAGGCGCATCGGCGCGCGGCAGGTGCTCCAGCACATCTGTGGAAATGAGCCCGTGATGTTGTTCGTCGGGCAGGTCCTCAAACGCCGGAATACCTGGATCATAGAGTGTAATCGTTTCCACGTTCCAGAACTCGGCCAAACTGGTGGCAACCAGCTCACCTTCAGGGTTCTTGATCTCTACACGGCCATAGTGTGATCCTTTGCCGGCCCCGTAGTCGATGATGCTGGTGGAACCGGACTTTTCGATGAGCTCTTTGATGAGCGGAATGTGCTTCGGCAGCTGATCGCCCGAAAAGGCTCTCTCAGGGGCAATTTTGCGTGTGGTTCCGTTGCCGAGTGCCTGCTCATAGCCGTTCGCGTGCATTTCGCGGTAGTTTTGCAGCAGTTCTGTGTAGCGCGGACTTGGATTGTGGCGTGACAGCAGCATGTTGCCCATCCCTTTGACCTGGAAGTATGGTTGAACATGAACGATGGAGCAGGTGGGTTAATTCTTTCTTGCCAAAGTTGCCACCCAACGCCAACGAGAACCAAACGCTCAGGATACCAGATGAAACTTAATGACGAAGAGCAGGCCATGTTGGCCGGTGAACTGGGAGAACCAAGGCGCTGGGCGATAGACCATATGATGCGGGTCGGGGCGATGTTCGATGCAGAAGATCTGGTGCCCGTCGCCCAGGCCCATATGATGGCCGATCCTGAGTCTTTGGGAGATGCCGGCGTGACTTTTCTGGAGGTCCTCTCGGCGCACCCGGCCGATGAGATCAGGGTTGCGGTTCCGATGATCACTGATCCAAGAGGCGTGGATCTGGAATATTACCGCCCGCTTGGCCAAACAGAAGAGATGGCTAACTTGGAGCGCAGGTTCATTGCGGCTTGCTCCAAGATGGGCATTCTGATGACCAACACTTGCATAAACTACCAAACCATCATGCCGCCCGTGCAGGGCGAGCATGTGGCGTTTGGGGATACGGGCGTGGTGATTTATTGCAACAGCGTTCTGGGCGCCTGTTCCAACTTTGAGGGCGGGCCCTCGGCCCTGGCTGCCGGATTGACCGGGCGCACGCCGCGCTATGGGCTTCACCTGAGCGAAAACCGCAAGGCCACCAAGCGGTTTGTTGTGCGCCAACAGCCCAACGAGCTAACCGATTGGGGCGTTCTTGGCGCGGTGATCGGCAAGCTTTCTGGATCATACTGGGAAGTTCCGGTGGTCGAAGGCCTGGAGACCATTCCCACCTCTGACGAGATCAAGCATCTGGGTGCAGCCATGGCGAGTTACGGGTCCACACCCTTGTTTCATCTTGTGGGGATCACGCCGGAAGCGCCAACATTGGAAGCTGTTGGGGGTGAGACGCTTGGGGCAATTGAGGTGACGGATGTACAACTGAACGCTCTTCGCTCGAGTTTTGGCGGCCGGGGCGACAAGGTGGATGTGGTTGTGTTTGCAGCCCCCCAATTGTCGCTCGTGGAAATGCAGCAGGTGGCCGATCTGTGCGCGGGCCGCAAGGTTCATCCCGACACGGCTTTGATCGCCTGTACATCGCCGAGCATCTATTATGAGGCCAAACGTCTGGGCTTGGTCGAGGCCATCGAAGGTGCCGGCGGAAAGGTGCTGGAAGGCACGTGTTTCTACAATCAGTATGCCCGCGAGATTGGCGAAGCCAATGGGTGGACACGGCTGCTGAGCAACTCTGCCAAGATCGTCAACATTCTTGGCGGGTACGGTTATCAGCCGGCACTGGCCAGCATGGAAGCTTGTGTGGAGTCAGCCTGTGCAGGAGAGATCGTCTGATGATTACTCTGAAATGCCATCCTGGAATTGGTGAGATCGTAGAAGGCGAAGCGCTGGTGGCGGACGATGACTTTTCTGCGCGCTACGACCTTGACCGCATAAACGGCGTGTTTTCCAGACCCCAGCACAAGCTCCACGGCCAATCTTACGTTGACAAAATATTGGTGCTGAACACCTCCAAGGGCGGCGTTGCGTCAGCCTGGATGCTGCACGAAATGAAGTCACGTGATCTGGCGCCCAAGGCGATTTTGTTCAATCGGGCAAACACAATATTGGCGCAAGGCGCAGCATTGGCCCAAATGACCATGTGCGACCGCTTCGAAGGCGGGGATGTAACCGGCCTGATCAGGAGTGGTGACAAGGTGCGGGTTGACCCCAAACAGGGTTTGATCACTGTTGAGCGTTAGCTGGGACATGATCTGCTTGTTTGGTGTTCTTTGCTCAAATGGATTGAAAAACGAAATTTCTGATTAAGTTTAATTTTCTCTTGAAAAGAGCGCGCTAAATACTGTTGTAACTTTGATTTACATACGCAAAACATAGAAAATTTTCTATTGTCACAAAATACGCATAATTATATCTCACACTTGCCCAGATGCAGAGAAAATATGCTCTGTAACGTTTTTAGAAAATATTGAGATTGAAATTTACTTTCAATCCGTCCTGGAACTCGCCAACGATCAGGGAGAATGAAATGCCGTGGGTAAATTGCACTGTGACACGCGCCGGACCTGCAGAAAATGGCACGATCTACATAGCCTTGCGCTCAACATCGGGCAGCTTCAACAATTGGTTTGTCGCCGTGCCTCAGATGGAAAAAGAAATGCTGGCGGTCGCGTTGGCAGCGATGAGTGGCGGTAAAAATGTGACCGCATCCCTCACCGCAACCACGGCTTACGCCACCATTAATCGACTGTACGTCAACGCCTGACAAGGAAGCTTGGTGTTGAGCGGCCGCGCCTTTCCGGGCCGCATACGCTGACATTGAGCAGAGGAGCCTTATATGCACGATCCTGGACGTTCCTCGACACATGACAACCCGCCGCTCGAACCGGCCGGGCACAGCGCTGAAATTGTAAACCCGCCACTTGAGGGCGCTTCTGATGACCCCAACCTGACCAATCCACCGCTTGATGCTGGGGACGGGGCAGGGGGTGGTTCGGACACGCATCTGCATGCACCTGCGGGCGCCTCAGGAGATTTCGTCAATCCCCCGTTGGAACCGGTGGGGGAAGGGGCAGCGATTGTGAACCCTCCGCTCGACCATGACGAGACAGGGCACCATGAGGCCCCTGAAGTGCAACCAAAGAGCAAGCTGCCTGCAAAGGCCAAGAAGCAGAGCAAGAAGCGGCCGGCTCGCAAGAAAAAGAAGAGCTAGATGCTCAGCGGGTCATTTGCACCCGAGGTGACCCAAGCAGGCGATGGCGATGAGATCGCGGCGAAGTCGCTGAAATTTGGAGGATGAGTTATGCCCACACCGTTTTCTGGCAAGCTGTTTACATTCAAAAACCCCGATGGAACGGAGTTTCAGGTTCGCGGCTGGGGCAACCAATTTGCCGCCAGGTTTGAAACCCTGGATGGGTTCACCGTTGTTAAGGAGCCGAGCTCCGGGTTCTATCAATACGCCCGTCTGTCTGGCGACAAGAACGATCTCCTTCCGACAGGTGTGAACGTTGGGGAGGCAGATCCTCAGAGCCTTGGCTTGCCATTGAACGCACGGGTCAGGCGCGAGGCTGCAAAACGCCAACCAGAACGCTCACCCAGCCGCGGGGCAACTCCGCGGCGCTGGGAGGAACGTCGCGCTGAAAAAAAGATCCAGAGGCTTAGGTCGCGCAGCTTGTCACCCTCCGGCGCCCCGGAGGCGGCCCCGCCCCCTGGTGCGACCGTCGGCACCTATGTTGGCCTTTGCGTCCTGATCGACTTTCCTGATGTGCCTGGAACGATCACGCAAGCGCAGGTGGACGATTACTGCAATCAGGTTGGGTATTCTGGTTTCGGGAACAATGGCTCGGTGCGCGACTATTTTCAGGACGTCTCAGATGGCCAGCTGACCTACACCAGCATCGTAACCACCTATTACACGGCAGCGAACAACCAGGCCTACTACACCGATCCAGCTATCAGCTTCGGGGCCCGGGCGCGTGAGCTCATTACCGAAGCGCTCGATGATCTGGTCGCTAATGGCTTTGATTTCAGTGGTTTGAGTAGCGATAGCAATGGCTTCATCTATGCCTTGAACGTGTACTATGCTGGTCCTGTGGTCAACAATTGGTCGGAGGGGCTGTGGCCGCACTCTTGGTCATTGGCGTCAGCTTATCCGATAAGTGGCGGCAAGAAGTTTTTCGACTATCAGTTCACCGACATGGACAATCAACTGACCTTGCGGACATTCTGTCATGAGAACGGTCATATGATCTGCGACTTTCCTGATCTGTATGACTATGGCAGCGAGTCGAATGGTCCCGGCCATTTCTGTCTCATGGGATTTGGCGGTCCTGACAAGGATCCGGTCCATGTTGGCGCCTATCTGAAGAACGCCGCTGGGTGGACCTCCAGTCTCACACCTATCACCTCCGGCATAACCGGCTCTGTGTCCGCAGGGCAGAACGATTTTTATATCTACTCAAAGAATGCAACGGAGTATTTCATCATCGAGAACCGGCAACAAACCGGGCGTGATGCGGCGCTGCCGGACGCTGGGTTGGCGATTTGGCATGTTGATGAAACCGGCAGCAACAACAATGAGCAGATGACGCCAGCCCTGCATTATGAATGTGCGCTGGAGCAGGCGGACGGCCGCTTTGATCTGGAAGGCAAGGGCAACTATGGCGATGCTGAAGATCTTTATGCCAGCCCCTTCGTGACGCTGTTTGACGACAGCACAGCGCCGAACAGCCGGTGGTGGGACGGGAGCTCATCAGGCCTGACAATCTCTCAGATTTCTGCATCCGGGCCGACAATGACCTTCACCACGAGCGGCGGTGTTGTGATCTCGCAAATGGATGTGGGACCGTCAGTCTCACTGCTGTTGGGGCTGACCTAGACCGTCAGGCGACGGTCAATCAGCAAGACGGGCGCGAATAGCAAGTGCCGCCGCTTGAAGCTTTTCGCGTTCGCTGTCTTCGAGCGGAATGTCGACAACCTCCAGCATTCCGGTCAATCCAAGCCGGCAGGGGACGCCGAGCACCACGTCTTCGATGCCGTATTCGCCCTCCATCATAATCGATACCGGAACCAAGCCGGCCCGCGCTCCGCGCATGTGGTCGATCATCTCAACGATGGCATGGGCTGGGGCCAGAGCGGCAGATCCGGTCTTGCGCAAGGCGACAACCTGGCCGCCGCCGGTGATTGCGTTCTGGACGCAAGCTTGGATGGCGTCGGCGTTCAAATAGTCCGTCAGCGGCCGGCCGCGAATACGGGCGCGTGAGACGATGGGGGCCATTTCATCGCCATGGCTGCCCAAGGTCATGGCGTCCACGTCTGCGGCTGCAACGCCCGCTGCCTCGGCAAGGGCCTGGCGGAAGCGGCTGGAATCCAGAGTGCCGGCCATGCCCAGAACCTGATTGCGCGGAAACTGCGTGGCGCGGAGCATTTCCACGGTCATTTCATCGAGCGGGTTGGTGACGACGATGACGACTGCATTGGGCGCGCTTGTGCGCACTGCTTCGGCCACCTGGCGCACGACCCGTCTGTTAATTTGCAACAGGTCCGCTCGCGACATGCCCGGCGTGCGCGGGCGTCCGGCAGTCACCACCACCACCTGCGCATCGGCCACCAAGGAAAGGCTGGTGCCGCCCGTGATGGTGGCTTGTGATCCGGTGATGCCTGAGGCATGGCTGAGATCGAGCGATATGGATTCCGCCAGTCCGGGAACCACATCGATCAGTGCGATTTCGCTGGCAATGTTTTGACTGGCCGCAAGGTGTGCCACCGCTGTGCCGACGCCTCCGGCACCGACGAGCGCCAGACGGCTGATCTTGCTGTTGCTTCGCGCCGAATGAGGCCGCGGCGAGGTCCATTTAGGATTGCGCCGGTAGAGGGAGCGGCGGGCGGCCGTTGCGCCGTCAGCTTCAATGGCCACAGGGCGCTCCAAGGGGCCGTCCACCAATCTTACGCGCAGGCGCTCGGCGGATTCGCGCGCTGTCGGCGTGACGATGTCGCCAGGCAGGATCTCAATGGTGCGGCGGCCGCGCTGGGCCGCGTCTGTGATGTGTTCAGAGCCTATGACCCGAGCTGCCATCAGCTGGCCTCAACACCGCTCACTGCATTGATGGCCTCCACGGCCGCTTCCATGGCCGCTTCTACCGAAGCCTCAGACCCGGTCATGAAGAACCGCCCGTAGCGGCCGAGGGCGCGCACCTCGACAATGTCGATATCGGCCCGCTTTTCAGCTTCGTTTGCCGCGACGGAGATATAGGCCGCAGGGGCGCATTCGACGATGCCCAAGGTTTGGCCCGGCACAATCAACGAGCCTGAGGCCCACTGGTTCAGGAGCTGGGCCTGATAGGGCTCGACCGAGTTGATCAACTGGGTGGATTCCACTTTCGGTTTGATGCGTGCCTCCAGGCTGAGGCCAAGCTCAGAGAGGATGGCTTCGCGAGCTGCAACAACTTCTGTGTTCACCGGCGAGCGCAGGATGAAGAAACCGAACTCGCGTTCCACAATCTGGCTTGTGGCTTCGCAGCGGCTGGCCTTCAGGGCGATGTCGATGAGGGAGAACACTTCGTTGCCTGGCGCCAGTTCACCAACCAGAACACTGTCTCCAGCCAGCGCGATGGAGCCGCGCACCGTGGCGCCGTTATAGGCGGCGAATTTTGGCTGCAGCCGGTCGATCTGCAACAGGGCGCGGATGGTGAGGTTGGATGCCAAGGTCAGTCTCCAAATAGCTCGTAAAGGTCGCGCCAGGGCCGGGATTCATAGGCCACACGCTTGATGTTGATGAGGTGCAGGGCATTAACGTTGTCAGAGACGATGGAGCCTGATGACGTGCCTGTGCCGAGCATGAAGCTGGGCTCCAGATCGGTAGAAAATCCCATGCCGCCGGCAATGGCCGGCGTGTTCACAAGCACGCGCCCTGTGGGGATCTTGCTGAATTCAGCCACTACGTCCGGCTCGTCGCTGTGGATGACCGCTGTGTGGCCCCACCCGCCGAAGCGGGCAATCTCGTTGGACCTGGCGATGCCTTGTGCCGTGTCGGGCGCTTCGTACCAGGCCAGTACTGGATTGAGTTTTTCAGCTGAGAGTGGCACCGCGTGGCCAACCTCCGTTTCCTCGCACACCAGAACCCGGGTGCGGGGCGGCAGGTCGAAACCGGCGACCTCGGCCAAGCGCTGGGCTGATTGCCCTACATAGTCGGGCTGGATTAACAGGTTTGAGGTGAAGAGCTTTTCGGCCAAGCGGTCTGATTCCTGGCGCGTGCAGAAATAGGCGCCGCGCAGCTTCATCTCGTTGCGCAACTCGCGCGCGATGGGCCGATCGGCGATCACCGCCTGCTCGGAGACGCAAGCCGTGCCGTAGTCGAAGGCCTTAGAGGTGAGGATCTGTTCGGCGATCTCGCCAATGTCGTTAGCCTTGGAGCGGTGCACGTAGCAGGGCACGTTGCCGGGACCCACAGCCAAAGTGGGCTTGCCGCAGGAATAGGCTGCCTTCACCATGGCAGATCCGCCTGTGGCGAGCACCAGAGAGGTGCGGCGGTGGCGCATCAGTTCATCGGTGCCGGCGATGGTGACCTCGTCCAGGCACTGGATCAAGCCGCGCGGTGCACCGGCTTGTTCGGCGGCGCGCGCCAGTACACGCGTGGTCTCAAGGCCGCACTGCAAGCCGCGCGGGTGAGGGGCGCAGACGATGGCGTTGCCCGCTTTAACAGCTGAAAGAACTTTGTAGAGGATTGTGGAGGTTGGGTTGGTCACCGGGATCAACGCGGCCACAACACCCATGGGCTCGCCAATTGCGGCCACCTTGGTCACATCGTCCTGCCACAAAACCCCAAGCGTGGTGATGTTGCGCAGCCAATCAGCCACAGACACCGAGCAGAACAGGTTCTTGTAGCGCTTGTCCGCAGCGTTGCCGTAGCCGGTTTCTTTCGCGGCTAGAGCGCCAAGACGCCCACATTCCGGCTCGGCGGCCCGGGCCATGGCTTGCACGATTTCATCCACCAGCGCTGGTTCTGCGCCGAGGAACTTGTTGTAGGCGTCCCAGGCCGTGTCGGCGGCTTTTCGGGCTGCCGCAATGGAGCGAAGATCTGCGTCCATTAGGCCTCTCCTGCCGCTATGGCTTCCAGCGCCCGGCGCGCGTCTTCAAGATTGACGGAGGGAATGCCGATGGTGTCCAGGCGCCGGCCTGCGTTCAAAAGATCGCCGCCCAGAACGGCGCAAGCCGTCGACACCATGGCCTCTGTGGTCGGGGCCGCGACATCGGCAATGTTTGCAGCGGACAGCAAAGGCACCAGCGAGCCAATGACGGCGCAGCGCACCAAAGCTTCAGCGTGCTCAGGCGCAGGCACAGGGCGCGAGCCTTCGCCAGATGCGGCGCCGGTGTTCAGCTCGTAGAGCTCTTTGTTGTCCGGTATGGTGCGCACGCCCCACTTCTCAGCCACAGCACGGCGTTCGCCGGCCATGGCGCGCATTACAGCGCGATGGTTTTCGCCGATGAGGTTGCGGAACGTGGCCTGGCTGTCCAGCGGAACGCCGCCGACGGGCAGATCAGGGCCGCCTGAGGGCATGGCCGGGCCGCCGAGCATTAAGGCGCCCACTTCAATGAAGCCGCTGGCATCTGAAAAACCGCTGTCAATCACGTTGGGGGCTGGGACCATGTTGGGCAGATAGGGTTGCAGCGCGGCCAGCACACGCTGGTTGCTTCCAGGGATGACGCCGCATTTGGCTGGGCCAATTGCACTCAGGTTGAGGGTGTTGCCATCCTTGCGGACCCACCAGGGCAGTTGCCCCGGCTCGACGATGGAAACGTTGGTTGTGTTGCCGCCAACGCGCAGGTTCCAGGCCATCTCAACCGCGCCCAGGCTGCGGCCCGGAGCAATCACGATGATCTGGCCCTCTTTGAGGTGACCTGCCAGAACCAGCGAATAGGTGCGCTGCTTTAGAACCGGTCCGGTGACGAAGATGACGTCCGCATGGTCAACCGCTGCATCGAGCTCAGAGGTGAGACGGATGGAGGGGCTGTTCTCCTGGTCAATCTGGTAGTTGCCGACCGGGCCCTGGCCGCGCACTGAGATACCACCTGCGGCACGGAGCGGCTCCAGCTCTGCGCGGTAGGCTGAGAACATCACAACGTCCGCACCTTCAGACAGACATAAGCAGGCAATGGCCTGCGCATCAACGCCGGCGCCGAGCACCGTGACCTTCTGCACCGAGGGCAGGTCAGTCAACGGACCACGTTTGTCCCCGCCAAGGGCGCTGGTCATTTTCTGAAAGTCGGCCGTACTCATCGGGCGCGTGACCTTTCACTCAATTCGGGCGGAGCCATAAGAGACCCCGGAGCGGGTTCAGGTCAGTCGCCGCCGCCGCCAATGGCGTCGAGCATGTCGTTGACTTCATCATGAGGCCGCGGAATGACGTGCACCGCAACCACTTCGCCAATCTTGTTGGCCGCCACAGCGCCAGCATCGGTTGCCGCTTTCACAGCGCCGACTTCACCTCTGACGATGACGGAGACCAGACCGCCGCCGGCTTTCCGGTGACCAACGATGGTGACGTTTGCGGCTTTGACCATGGCGTCGGCCGCTTCGATGGAAGCAACGATGCCGCGGGTTTCGATCATGCCGAGGGCCGATTGGCCGGGAGCTATTTTCTGCGCCATTTTAGGGTCATGTCCTCTCAAAGTTAAGGGGCGTTGTAGACGGATTTTCCGCCCACTGTGAGTTCATCGACCAGCGCGATTACGGTGGCATCGGTGCCGATGCCGCTGGTCTGGTTTGGCAGGCGGGCTGCAGAGCCCATGGTGACAACCACGAGATCGCCTGTGCCTGCGCTGCAAACATCCAGAGCCACCACGGCGGGCTCAAGCACATTTCCGTCAGCATCCACGATGTCGACCAGCAACATCTTCTGGGCCGAGAAGGGAATGTCTTTCACCGTGCCGGTGACGGTGCCCGTGACGCGGGCGAGTTTCATCAGAAGTTCGTCAGGTAGCGTTCTGTTTCAACTTTGGTCACCTGGTTGGCCATGAACTCCAACTCGCGCTCGGCTTGCTGGATCAGGATGGTCAACCGGTCTTCGCCAATCACTGACTTCATGAAGTCTGAGTTCTTGGCAAGCTCAACCGCTGTGGCCAGATCTGTCGGGATCGGTTCGGCATCTTCGCTTTCGTAGGCATTGCCGGTGCATTCCGGTGCCGGCTCCAGGCCTTGTTCGATGCCATCCAGACCGGCGGCGATTTCGCAGGCCAGGTGGTAGTAGGGATTGCAGTCCGCAGAGCCGTCGCGCTTTTCAACGCGGGTAGAGTGATCGGCCCCGTCAATGACGCGCAAACCCACTGTGCGGTTGTCGTGACCCCAGGCATTGTTGATGGGGCAGAAGGTGTAGGGCTGGCGGCGGCGATAGGCGTTCGGCGTGGTGGCCGAGGCCAGGGCCATTTCACACATCTTCGATTGCATGCCGGCGAGATAGGAGAGGCCGGTCTTGTTGAGCTTGCCGCCATCTGAGAAGACGTTCTTGCCGTCCTTCCAAAGGGAGTGGTGAGTGTGGAAACCGTTGCCTGATTCCCCGATGAACGGCTTTGACATGAAGGTTGCGATATAGCCGCTGTCGAGCGCCAGCTCCTTCACCAGATTGCGGAACATGATCACCCGGTCAGCCGCCAGAAGGGCCTCGTCGTAACGGATGTTCACTTCCACCTGGCCCGGCGCATATTCCGGGTTTGATTGTTCAATGGGGATGCCCATCTCATTGATCTCTGAGCGGATGGGGCCGAGCACATGCTCCAGCTCGGCGGCGCGGGCGAGGCTGTAAACCTGGATGCCTTCATCGCGCGGCAGTTTTGTTTCCGGATCAAGCAGGTAGAATTCCAACTCGGTGCCCACTTGGACCGTGTAGCCCATGGAACTTGCGCGCTCCACCTGGGCCACCAGGGCGCCGCGCGGATCAATAGGAACCGGCTTGTGGTCCATGCCCTCGGCACGCGCCATGCAGAACGCCACGCCGTCTTCCCACGGCACCGGAACAGGCTCCATGATCGGGAACAGATGCATGTCCGGATAGCCGTTGTCGAAGTTCACATAGGGCGTGTCCCAGACATCGCAGGTCATGTCGATGGCGAAGGTTGCGATCGACATCGCATTGCCGTTTTTGCAGATGGTTGGCCAGTGGCTGGCGGGAATGCGTTTGCCCCGCATAATGCCGTTCATATCGCCCGCTCCCATCGCAACTGTGTGGGTCCCCTCGGGCAATTTTGTGAAGTTATCAGCCATTAAAGTCCTCCCACTCACAAGACTTCTGCCACCCCTTAAGGCAGATTAGCTTGTCGGCTTTCTTTTCTTTGTATACTGTATTCAAAACAGTTCCTATGCAAGGGATAGTTTGTTATGTCGCTCAAAACTGAGGCCATTGTTGTTGGCGCTGGAATCGCTGGTGTCATGACCGCCCTCAGCCTCTTGCGGAAAGGCGCTTCGGTTACCCTTATTGACCGTTGGGAACCTGGCCATCCGCGTGCATCTTCCAGTGATTATAACCGGATATTCCGCTCAATCCACGGCAAGGATGAATTCTACACAAAGTGGGTGCGCGAGGCCCGTTTGCGGTGGATGGAATTGCAGGAGGAAATGGGGGTCAAGCTGCACCACGAATGCGGTGCGCTGGTGCTGGCCGGCGAGGGGCATACGGACTGGGAAGATGCAACCATCAGCACGTTCGAAAAGCTGGGCGTGCCGCACTTCAAGATCAGCACCGACGAGATCCGGGTGCGGTTCCCGCAGTTCTCCACTGAGAAGGTGGCTTGGGGGCTGTATGAGCCTGAGGCAGGCATGGTGATGTCTCATCTCGCGGTGGTTCAGACCGCTCAGCTATTTGAGCGTGAAGGCGGCAAGATCAAACGTGGCCGTGTGATGTGTGATGAGGCCGAGCGGTTGATGCTTGATGGCAAACCGCTTGAGGCGGATGTGATTGTGGTGTGCACCGGGCCCTGGCTTGGCGAGATGTACCGGCGCACCGTGCGGCCTATCTCCAAGGTGGTGCGCCAGAACATCATCTACACCTCCACACCGGATTCAGATCCCACCTTTGATGCCTACACCATGCCGTGCTGGATCGATCATGGGTATGGCGCGTACGGCATTCCTTCGGTTAATGGGCATGGGGTGAAGGCGGCGATTGCCTGGACCGATACGATCATCGATCTGGATGAAGACGAGCGCGTGGTTGATAAGGCCACGTTCAACCGCACGCGGCAATACCTGCGCCATCGGTTGCCAGGCCTAGTGGGCCAGAGGGCGGTGGACCAGAAGGCCTGCCAGATTGCCATGACGCCGGACACACACTTCATTCTTGATTTCCATCCCGAGCATGAGAACGTGCTGCTGTCGGGCGGCTGCTCTGGTCATCTGTTCAAACACGGTCCTGTTTATGGTGAGTTCTCCGCCGGTGTGGCGCTGGGCGAATGGGGCACTGCCGACCGCTTCAAGATCACCGACCGCTCGTCGCTCTCCACGGGCGACAGTCCGTCAGGCCGCTAGGCGATGGGTTTTTCGGGCAAGAAAGTTCTCGTAACAGGCGCCTCGCGCGGCATCGGCTATGCCACAGCGGCGGCGTTCCTGAAGGCTGGCGCGCAGGTGGCGGTGAATGCCCGGACGCAAAGCTCAGTGGATGCGGCGATGGCCTCGCTGGGTGGAAACACGGTTTCTGCCCCTGGCGACATCTCCAAGGCGGATGTTTGCCAATCCATGGTGACTGAAGCCGTTGACGCGCTCGGTGGACTGGATGTGCTGGTGACCAACGCAGGGGTCTTCTTCCGTGGCACCATGGAGGAGACCGATGAGGCGGCTTGGGACTATGTGCTCGACGCCAATCTGAAAGGCCTGTTCTTTTGCAGCCGTGCCGCGCTACCGGCGCTCAAAGCGTCGAAAGGCAACATTGTGCACGTGGCGTCCGAGAGCGGTCTCAACGGCTATGCGGAGACGACAGCCTATTGCGCGTCAAAAGGCGCCGTAGTCAATCTCACCCGCTCCATGGCGATGGAGCTGGCGCCGGACGTGCGGGTCAACTGTGTTTGCCCCGGCGCGGTGGAGACGGATATGGCGCGGACCGCCTTTGCCATAAATGGGGATGAAGACGCTGGGCTTGCTCGCCAGCGTTCGCAATATCCCGTGGGCCGCATTGGCACGCCGGAGGAGATCGCAAAGGCGATCGTCTATCTGGCCTCAGAGGATGCCGGCTTTATCAACGCGGCAGCCCTGCCCATGGAAGGCGGGGCGACAGCGGGAGGCTGAGCCCCGGTGCTGGCGCAACAGGGTTTGACCCAGGTCAATACCAGAACAGGCCAAAGTGGCTAAGCAAGACTGACGTTCCGCTGAACCGATCAGAAAGCTTGGAGCCACCCCAATGACGCTGAAGACAATCATTGCCTATCTACCGTCTATTGAGACGGCGCCGCAGGTGTTGAAGATGGCCGTCGATCTTGCCAAACGGCATGAGGCACATCTCATCGGTCTTCATGTGGTGCCGCCGGTGCCGCAGCAACGGGTGCCGCGCTATCCGGTGCCCAGCGAAATGTACACCCGGATCGAAGATCAGCTGCGCGCAGAAGGCGAAGCCATTGCGCAGAGCTTCACGAAGGCGACGCGAGGCATGTCCGGCCAGGCCGAATGGCAACTCCAGTGGGTAAGCGATGAAAACCTGATTGATCATGTTCTGCGGGAAACGGCATGTGCTGATGTGGTGGTGACGTCTCAGGAGATCGATTATCCTTTCGACGGCGTGCCCGACTCTGCTTCCCAGTTGGTGCTCAACGGCGGCCGCCCGGTTCTTATGGTTCCCCAAGCCCATGAGGCCCAAACCTGTGGCGAGCAGATCGTTGTTGGCTGGAAGCCGGGCCGTGAAGCCGAACGAGCCGTCTTTGATGCCCTGCCGGTGTTGCAGGCGGCAAAGCAGGTGTACCTGGTGACGGTGGATGAGGGCGGCAGCAACAAAACGACCGCCCAATTGATTGCCGCCTTGCAGAGGCACGGGGTCGCTGCAGAAGAAGTTGTTTGCAAATCATCCGGCGCCGGAAAAGCCCTTCTGGAGCAGGTTAAGGCGCTGGACGGCGATCTATTGGTCATGGGGTGCTATGGGCGCTCGCGCCTGTCTCAGCTGATCTTTGGCGGAGCTACGCGCCATGTGCTGAAGAATATGGACGTGCCCGTGCTGATGTCCCATTAACCGGCGCCAAAAGCAGACTTTGACCGGCACTCGCTAAGCTTCAAACGGCATGGGAGAGGCCCGTTGCACAACTCGGAAATCCTATATGACGTCCTGATATTCCTTGTGGCGGCTGTTGTTGTGGTGCCTGCGTTCCGGCGCCTGCGCACCAGCCCTGTGCTGGGATATCTTGCAGCGGGCATACTTGTGGGCCCACATGGTTTGGCGATGATCAGGGATTCTGACAGTGCGCATGGCCTGGCAGAATTCGGTGTTGTGTTTCTGCTCTTCATGATCGGCCTGGAATTTTCCGTCGAACGGCTTCGCGCCTTGCGCACTTACGTTTTCGGGCTGGGTACGTTGCAGGTTGTTGTGACTGGGCTGGTTGTTGCCGCAGTTGCCTGGGGACTGGGCGCCAACGAGCAAACGGCCATGATCGTGGGGGGAGGACTGGCGTTGTCATCGACGGCGTTTGTGTTGCAGCTGCTCACCGAGCGCGGAGAGCGGGCGACATCATTCGGCAAGGTCTCATTTGCAATATTGCTGCTTCAAGACCTTGCCATCGTGCCTCTGTTGATGCTCGTGACTTTGTTTGGAGAAGGCTCCGGATCCTTTATGACCGCCATGGGCTTGGCGATCCTCAAGGCCGGATTGACCCTGGCGTTGGTGGTCGGCATTGGCCGCCTTATTTTGCGCCCGGCCTATCGCATCATTGCAGATACGCGCAGCTCTGAGCTGTTCGTGGCGACCACTCTGCTGGTTGTTCTTGGAACCGGCTGGCTCATGTCGCTGGTTGGGATTTCGATGGTGCTGGGTGCCTTTCTTGCTGGCCTGCTGTTGTCGGAAACCGAATACAAGCATCAGGTGGAGGCGGATATCCGGCCCTTCCGCGGGATCCTCCTTGGCCTCTTCTTCATGTCCGTCGGCATGTCGATCAACCTCAGCTTGATCCAGAGTGAATGGTTCAAGATCACCCTGCTGGTGGTCGGCCTGATGGCGGGAAAGAGCTTGATCACGGCTGTTTTGTGCCGGTTGTTCGGATTGTCGCTCGGGGTGTCGGTGCGTGCCGGTTTGTTGTTGTCGCAAGGGGGGGAGTTTGGCTTCATCCTGTTCCTGAGCGCCAGTGCGCTGGGGCTTCTTGCGACGGAGACCACACAGATCCTTCTTGCCGGCATTACGCTCAGCATGGTTGCCACCCCTGCCATGGCATATGCGGGGAGCCGTTTCTTTTCGTTCTGGGCCAAGCGGGAGCCGCTCATGGTGGCATCGGCGGAAGACATTGGCGAAGATCTGGCGGACCATGTGGTGATCGCCGGGTTTGGCCGCGTTGGGCAGACCGTTGCCAAAATCATCTCGGCAGGCGGCATGTCCTATGTGGCGCTTGATCTTGACGCCAAGCGGATTGCGGCCTGCCGCGCAAAGGGAATGCCGGTGTTCTTTGGCGATGCGAGCCAGATTGAAATCCTCAATTCTGCCGGGGCCGAACGGGCCAAAGGCGCAGTGGTGACAATTGACCAGCACGCAACGGCTGACCACATTGCGAGCGCCCTGTCGAAGCATTTCCCGGATCTGCCGGTCTTTGCCCGCGCCCAGGATCTGCCCCATGGACGGAACCTTGAGGGGTTGGGTGTGACCCAGGCGGTGCCCGAAACCCTGGAGGCAAGCCTGCAGCTGGGGGCCATTGCCATGACGTCGATGGGGACCAGTTCCGATGAGGTTCTGGGCATTGTCCAAGACCTGCGAAACGATGATTACGCAAACTTGGGTGACCCGGTTCAGGGGTGAGCCGGAGTGCCGTTCCCCTTAGGAGGTCTGAACAGAGGACCGGCTTGGCAAACGGTGTTCATAGCTCCTATAGTGCGCCCCATACTGCCCTTGAAAGCACCACCTGAATGTTAAGCTCCTCTGCGCCGGCTCCTGGCGTGAGTTCGCCTTTGCTCTACGTCATCCTGGTGGCGGTAAGCACAAACGGCCCGCTCGCCATGAACATCTTCGTGCCCTCCATACCCGGGCTCATGGAAGAGTTCTCGGCGACCTCAGGCACCGTGCAGCTTACGCTCACGGTTTATCTTGCCGGCTTGGCCATCAGCCAGCTGGTCTACGGGCCGTTGTCCGACATCTATGGCCGGCGCCCGGTCATGCTGGGCGGCTTGTGCCTTTACGTGGTGGCCAGTTTCCTGTGCGCCTTTGCCACGTCAATAGAGACGTTGATGGTCGCCCGGTTTGTCCAGGCCTTGGGCGGCGCTGCCGGCATGGTCTTGGGCCGCGCAATCGTGCGCGACCTGCACGGACGCGAGGCCTCGGCGAGCATTCTTGGATACATCACCATGGCATGGGTTCTTGTGCCCATGTTTGCGCCTGCACTGGGCGGTTTTCTTGACGAGATAGCAACCTGGCGCATGTCGTTCTATGTGCTGGTGGGGTTTGGCAGCGCGGTGTTCGTACTGGTGTTGTGGGGCTTGCCGGAAACCAATCCACCAGCGAAAGGCGGCGGGGATGAAGCGGCCAGGCTGGCGCGCGGGGCATCGGCGCTGTTCCGCGAGCCGCGGTTCATCGGCTACACGCTCACCTTGGGGTTCTGCAGCGCGGTGTTCTTCACCTTCATCGCCGGTGCGCCGTTCATCATGGTTGAGGTTCTGTCCCGGTCTCCACTCGATTACGGGCTTTGGTTCATGCTTGTGTCGGTTGGCTACATGACCGGGAACTTCCTGTCCGGGCGCTATTCGCAAGTTATCGGGATTGACCGGATGATCACTGTTGGCAACGGCCTTGCGGTTGCCGGCACGCTGATCATGCTGGGATTTGCCCTTTCCGGCGCGCTCTCGCCCATAACCCTGTTTGTGCCCATGCTGCTGGTGACCCTTGGCAATGGCCTTGTCATCCCGAACGGAACCGCTGCCGCCATTTCCGTGCTGCCCAGGACAATTGGTGCAGCGGCAGGCTTGTCGGGCTTCACGCAGATCGCGATTGGCGCCACAGCCTCGCAATTCACAGGTGCCTGGCAGGGCACTGCCCCCCTTGCTGCGCTATGGATGATGGCTGCAGCTGCGGTCTTGGCTGGCGTGGCCCATCAGATCATGAGCCAGTGGTATCCCGCTCAAGAATAGCAGCTTAACGCGGCGCTTCTGCCGCCCGGCCTTGATTGTATACAAAACGAAATACCGCCGTTAATCTCCTGCGCTTCGGCCCCACGCATTTTTGCAAACGAGGAGAAATCTCATGGCTTCAGGTAATCGCACGACAAGCGGGCAAGGCAAATTGTTCGACAGCATTGTCGACACAATCGGCAACACGCCCTGCATTCGGATCAACAACCTGGCGCCAGACGGGGTGCGGGTCTATGTGAAGGCCGAATATTTCAACCCGGCAGCCTCGGTGAAGGACCGGCTGGCGATCAGCATCATCGAAGAAGCTGAGCGCCGCGGCGACCTGAAGCCCGGCCAAACCGTCGTTGAAGCCACGAGCGGCAACACCGGCATCGGGCTTGCCATGGTGTGCGCAGCGAAAGGCTATCCGCTGGTGGTGACCATGGCGGACAGTTTCTCCATTGAGCGCCGCAAACTCATGCGCTTTCTGGGCGCCAAGGTGGTGCTCACGCCGCGGGCCGAAAAAGGCTTCGGCATGTACAACAAGGCGGTGGAACTGGCCAAGGCCAACGGCTGGTTCCTGGCCCGGCAGTTCGAAACAGACGACAACGCGAAGATCCACGAAAACACTACTGCGCGCGAGATCATGGCCGATTTCGACGGCGACCGGTTGGACTATGTGGTGACCGGTTATGGCACCGGTGGAACCTTGACCGGCATCGGCCGGGTGCTGCGCAAGGAACGTCCTGACACGAAGATCGTGCTGAGCGAACCGGCCAACGCACAGCTGGTCGGCAGCGGCGTGGCGCAGGAACGTGGGGAAGCCAATTCGCCGGCGGCAAGTCATTCTGCGTTCGAGCCCCATCCCATTCAGGGTTGGACCCCTGACTTCATCCCCCATGTGCTGCAGGAATCCATCGACAACGGGTACTACGACGAGCTCATCCCCGTGCCGGGTCCGGTGGGCATTGAATGGTCTCAGAAGCTGGCGCAAAAGGAAGGCATCTTCACCGGGGTTTCCGGCGGCTCAGCCTTCGCCATCGCCATGCAGCTGGCCGAAAAGGCTGAAGCGGGATCCGTCATCTTGTGCATGTTGCCAGACACCGGCGAGCGCTATCTTTCATCGCCGCTGTTTGAGGGCATCGCTGAAGACATGACCGATGATGAGACGGCGCTGTCGCTGTCGACGCCGGGATACCATATGCCGACTGCTTAGAACTTTCAGCGTTTCGGGCGTTCTCGAACGGCCAAGAACGCAATGACATGGATTGCTCTTTTGATGCAGGGCAGTTCGCTGAATTTCTGACGATTTCCGCACAAGGCCTCCGGTCTGCATTGCGAGTGATTTCAGATGCGGCACGCTTGTGGGCCTATGTGGACACGTTATTGGCACCACCTGAGAAGAAAGGATGCAGCAATGGCAGCACGGACAACTGACGCACAGAACAAGCCAAAATCAGATCACGCAGGCTTTGCCCCCCTTCCTGAACTGCCTTCGGTTTTCGCTGTGCGAAGGAACAATCTTTCAATGTTTGCGCTGCAGTTGAATACCGGCGAGGTTTGCGTGGTGAGCCCGGTGAAAGGCCTGGCGGAACAGGTGCGCGCCAGCCTGTCGGAACTTGGGCCGGTGGGTTTTCTCTTTGCTCCCAATCATTATCACAATCTGGGGCTTGAGGAATATTCGCATGCCTATCCGGAGGCGAAGTTGATTGCTCCCACTGGTGCCATTCCGCGGCTCAAGGAGGTGACCGGTCTCTCATTCGCCGGGCCAGATGATCTCGCGTTAGCATTGCCTGAGAACACGACATTGCTCGACACCGTGGGGTTGAAAACCGGGGAAAGCTGGGTCCGGGTTCAAACGAACGGCAGCACCGCTTGGATTGTTGCGGACGCGTTCTGCGGGCCGGATCTTTATGGCGGCACAGATGGGCCTGAGCTTCTCAAGCCATTTCCAAAGTTTGGGCTGGGTGACAAAGATCAATATCTCCCCTGGCTCGAGCGGCAGCTCACGCAAGATCTGCCAGATACTCTCATCCCGTGCCACGGGAACGCGGTTCAATCCCCGAGCCTCTGTGAGCAAGTGCTCAATCTTGTGAAGGAACGACTGTGACCCGGCCAATTTGTGGGTCACATACTGCCGGCAAGGGCGTTCACCCAGGTGCTTGGCAAACGACAAAGCACCCGGCGGCAGCGCCGGGTGCTCGTTCTTCTGATCTTGTCTAGAAGCTCTGCTTAGTTGCAGTTGTAGCCTCTGTTGTAGGAGTGGCCAGTGCTGTAGCCGTTCTCACGGTAGCTTGAGCCGGAGTAGTAGCTGCCACTGTTGCCGTAGCCATTGTTGTAGCTGGGCTCTGTCTCGTAGTAGCTGTCGTTCTCCTGGTAGTAGCTCGGCGCCTCATAGTAGTGGTCGTCCTGGCCGTAGTGGTATGTGCGATACTCCTGGTGCTTGCGCTTCTTGACGATCTTCTTTTTCGCCTTCTTCGGAGCCTTCTTGATCACCTTTTTGGCCGGCTTGGCTTTCTTCTTAACTTTGGGCTTCGTGGCCTCAACAATGAAAGCTTCGTCTTCCTTGGTCAATTGGGGCTCAACCTGGGGCTTGGCTTCAACAACCTTGCGGTTCGGCTTCTTTGCGGTGGGTGCTTTTGGAATGACGGAGAACAGGGTCTTCTGTTCAGTTTTAGGTTTCGGAACCACGACGATCTGGCGGCTCCGGTCCGGTTTGGCCTCAGGGGCTTTCGGTTGAGCGATCCTGGGGCGTCTCTTCGGTCTGTTGTTATCGTTCTTTGCGATTGGGGCCTTGGGCAGGACTGATTGAATGCCCACGGTGTTTTTACGCTTTGCATTATTGTCTGCTGCTGCTGCGAATGTGGTCAGCGCGACGGTGGTCGCGATGATTACAGTGCTGCCAGCCAATATTGATTTGAAACGGTTGCTCATTGTTCCCATCCTCATTTTTTTTGTTTTTGGCTCATTGCCGATCTCAACGTTGGGAACACATTATGGTGAACGCGTTGAACTGCCACTGAACCTTCCGTTCACAAACCATTCACGTCGAAAGCGGCAGCGTGCTATTGTTCGACTGCCTCAGGGCGACTTTAGAAAAAGCAATAAAATCAATTGGGTAACCAATGGCAAAGCATCTGGAAAGGATCGAGGGTAGAGGCTGGATGGGTCTCATGGTCCTCCTTGTGTTGTGCCAATTGTTCATAGTGTTCAGCGGGAAGGTGGCCTACAGCGCCGAAAAAAGAGCACCGATTCTGCAGCTCAATACCGGTGGTCACATGGCGCTGGTGCGCGACATGGTGTTTACGGCAGATGGCAGGCGGCTCATTTCGGCCAGCGACGACAAGACCATCCGCATCTGGGACATAGAGAAGAAGCAGACCGTGCAGATCTTGCGCGGCGAGATAGATTTTGCCGATGGCGGCAAGATTTATGAGATTGCGCTGTCGCCCGATGGCCGCTACCTGGCCGCGGCAGGGCACACGGGGCTCAAGGGAGCCAAAGTGCATCCGGTGCGGCTCTATGATTTGCAGACCGGGAAAATCGTCAGGTTGTTCTCAGGCCACCGCGAGCCGGTGCTTTCAGTGACGTTCTCCGGCGATGGCCGCCTCCTTGCAAGTGCGGGTATGGATGACAGTGCAATTGTGTGGCGCGTCTCCGATGGCCGTAAACTTAAGCAGGTGCGTCATCCGGCAGGGGACATCAATGTTGTTCGCCTGACGCAGACGGGCGACCGGATGTTCACCGGCGGCGATGATTCACACGTGCGGCTGTGGCGGGTTCGCGATGGGCGGCTTCTGGCCACCATGAAAGGCCACGAGAAGCTGGTGCGCGACATTGCGCTTTCGCCAGATGGCAAGCGCGTGATCACGAGCGCGACGGGCGGCGGCATCCGCGTCTGGAACGCGCGCGATGGGCGGTTCGTCCGCCAGCTTGCAAAGTTGGATGTGAACATACCGCGCTTGCGGTTTGCCCCCGATGGCAAGCGCTTGCTGTCGGGCGTGGGCGGCGCGCCGTTTGAAGCTAAGCTGTGGAACGTGGCCAGCGGGCAGGCCGAGGTGACCTATCGCGGCCATGACAACATCGTGCTGGCGGTTGCCATTTCGCCCGACGGCAGGCTTGCGGCCACAGCGGGCGGCAAGAACAACGAAGTTCATGTGTGGACCCTGAACAAGCCGAAGATTGTGGCCATCCTCAAAGGCAAGGGCAGGGCGGTGCACGCTGTTGGGGTTTCCGATGATGGTAACCGGATAGCCTGGGGCTATGACGGCCAATTCCAAAACCCGAACGATGTGGGACCTCTGGAGTTCAGCTTGCGGCTTCCAGAGCAGGATCGGTCGCTTGGTGAGCCGAAGAAGCTGGATCCCTCCATCTCCTATGCCCGTAATCTGCCAGTGAGCCTTGGTGGATTGAGTTTTGAACATCAGAGCCTCGGCCTGTTCGGCTATTGGGACACGCTGGACATCAACAAGGGCGCCAATCGGGTTGGGCGTGCAGTGCGCGGCGAGAAGGATGGTTACACCCACAACGCTTATGGCTTCCTGCCGGGCGGACAGAACATTCTGAGTGCGGGCGGGCATGGCTGGATCAGCGCTTATGACCTGAAGGGCCGCAAGTTGCTCGACTACAATGGGCACAGCGGCGATGTGTGGGCACTGGCCCTCTCGCGCGGCGGCAAGCTTCTGGTCTCAGGCAGTGATGATCAGACTGTGCGCCTCTGGAACACCAAGACCGGAGAGAACGTGGTCTCTCTCCTGCATACCAGCGAGGGCGAATGGGTGATCTGGACGCCACAAGGCTATTTTGCGGCCTCGCCGGACGGAGATGACCATATTGGCTGGCATGTGAACGATGGTCCGGGAAAAGCTGTTCGCTTGATCACCGCGGCCCAGCTGAAGCGGCACTTCTACCGGCCCGACATTGTGCGCCGCGCTTTGCAGTTGATGAGTGCGGCGGCAGCGTTGAAGGAGGCGCCAGGCGTCACGTTTGAGTTGGACCAGTTGCTCAACCGCAAACCGCCGGTGATGAAGGTGCTCTCTCCGGAGCCTGGGCACCGACAGGAGGCGGCAACCGTTCAGGTGCGCGTGCAGATCGGTGCGAGCCTGGATCCGGTTCAGGGCTTTGAATTGACCGTGAATGGCCGGCGGATCAATCTGGATCCGATCTCTCTCAGCGATGGGGCCGCGTTTGAGGCGCTGCTGCCGGTTCCCTTGGCTGCGGGGCGCAACACGATTGAGCTGGTGGCCAACAATGCTGTTGGGGCCTCCACGGCCTCATTGCGTATCGAACGCAAGGGCAAGGCACCTGAGGCGGTGAAGGGCGTGCTCTATATGGTGGCGGTCGGCGTCGATGATTACGCCCACTTCGACCAGGATCTGAAGTTTGCCGGCGCCGATGCCAAAGCGTTTCTCAAGGCGCTTACGGCCCGGTCGCAGGGGCTGTACACGCGGGTTGAAACACTCACGATTGCCCAGGGCGGTGCGCTGGAGCCCACATCAGCCAACATTCACAAGGCGCTGCAGATCTTCAAGAATGCCCAGCCGGAGGACACGGTGATCCTGTTCCTTGCTGGACATGGGATCAACCAGGGGGCCGACTATCTGTTTCTGCCGGGCGATGCGAAGTTCAATGCCAAAGCCAAGAAGTGGGAGAAAGCTTCGGTGATTGACTGGCGCCAGCTGCACAGCGCCATCGACCAGGCGCAAGGGCGCCGCATCATGGTGGTGGACACCTGCAAGGCCGGCAATGCGTATAACCCGCGGTTGATCAAGGATGCCGATGATGCCTTCGTCACCGTGTTGGCGGCGACCGATGCGGAGACCTTGGCCCAGGAGCGCCCAGCGCTGGGCCATGGGGTTTTCACCTATTCAATCCTGCAAGGGTTGGCGGGCAAGGCGGATGCGGAACCAGATCGCCAGATCAAACTGCGCGAGCTTGCAGATTTCGTCACGGCGAATGTGAAGAAGCTGACCGATGGCAAGCAGGAGCCTACGGCGCGCCTGCCGCGTAAAGAGAACTTTGTGATCTCTTCGTTCTGACGTGTGGCGCGTCATTTAGAATGAAACCCTGCGTCACTTAGATTGACCCATTACGGACGTCGTGTCTTTTCAGTCAGCTGCGTTCACACGGATGATCTTACGACGATCTCTGACACATAGAAGCGCCTTGTGACAATCAGTGATGCTGTGAGCCCACAGCAATACCCGGTGATAAGTCTAATTCTCCGGAACGCTGAAGCTTTTCACAAGCCCATCATATTCTGGCCCGCTGAGAACATAGCCTGGTGGCATGCCAGCCTTTAGCTTTTCGATCGTTAGACCCGGATTGTGGTGTAGCAACTTACGATGCGCCTCTCTTGCTCGTTCGTCATCACCTGCAAGCGTGTGGAAGGAAGCGAGCATCCTATAGGCCCAAGTCACTCCGGGGCCTGCCAACAGCCCCTTGTCCACCAGTGCAATCGCGGTCGAAAAGTCCGCCTTCTTCGCGTACGCCGCGGCCATTCCGAAGTAGGTGTTGAACATGAAGGGGTCTTGAGGACTGAGGGCGATCGAGCGCTCAAAATTCTCCAATGCGCTGTCTGGGCTCCCGAAGTGCACGCCAAGCCAGCCAGCCCGCATCCATCCCCATGCGTTGTTCGGATCGAGTTCCAGCGCCTTGTCGATGAACGAGCGCGCCAATTCCCTTTCGTTTGTAACAATGGAGTATGTCGCCCCAATCGCGATCAGCGCTCCTGCATGATCGTCGACCTCTAATGCTGCCTGCTCGGCAGTCCTTGTGGCGCTCTCTCTATCCTTCAGAGGTTCCTCTGACCACAAATAACAAGCCTGTTGAGCATGGCACCACGCCTTGTAGGCCAAGGCCACACCATATTTTGGATCGTGCTTCAGCGCTTCGTCAAATAGGCTCAGAGCTTGCCTGTTGTCCCCCTTGCGGTGAGCCCAGAAATGGGGAAACGCCCGAAGAACGCAGTAGTAGGCATCCCTGTTTGACGGGGACATACGCTTTGCGATTTGTATCTCAGAGGCCCTAATACTCGGATTGATTGCTCCGGCGACCCGAGAAGCGATGTGATCCTGAAGTTCGAATTGCTCCGATTCTTCTCCCTCATATCGATCTGTCCAAATCTGGGCACCCGTGCGGGCATCGACAAGCTGTACGGAAATGCGAAAGCGCTGACCTCCCCTTCTTACGGAACCATCCACCAGATAGGTTACGCCGAGCTCACGCCCAATCTGGCGAGCATCCACGGAGCGCGCCTTGTATGAGTAGGCTGATTGCCGCGAGATCACAAAGAACTCGCGAACCCGGGAGAGTGCTGCCGTAACCTCTTCCACCACTCCGTCGACAAAATACTCATCGTCGGGTTTCGGGGACAAGATGGTAAAGGGAAGGACCGCTACAGAAGGAGGTTCCGTCGATTTGGCATTTCTGAAGGAAGGCTGGTTTGTCTCGCCACCAATTGCGTAAACGTGCATTGGCTGAGCTATGTTTTTGAGCTCGTGCATCCCCCAATCTTCGTAGGACAAGGACAGTTTGCCGGACACTTCCTCATAAACGCGCTCGGATATCGCAATTCCGCCAGGGCAGGCGATGGCCTCCAATCTAGCGGCTATGTTCACACCTTCGCCAAGGATGTCATCTCCATCAACAACTATGTCCCCTGTATGTATGCCAATTCGAAACACAAGCTGTGGGTCGGCACTGCCTGCCGCAGCAAAATTGGACAGCGCTGCTTGCATAGCATCCGCGCACTGCACGGCATCGACAACTGATCCAAATTCAACCAAGAGCCCATCACCGGTCGATTTGACAACCCGACCTGAGTGATCTGCAATGCTTTGCTGCAGCACATCCATGTGTGCCTTGAGCGCGCTGATTGCCGCTACTTCGTCACGTCCCACATGAACGCTGTATTCGACTACATCAGCAACAAGTATTGCGGCGAGTCTGCGCTCCACCTTTTTTCTCCCAAGTATTATTGGGAGATTACGGCGTTTTTCTAGAAATTGCCATGTTGCTGCACGCGACGGTCGTCGCTAATGCGCCGGGCAGCCGGGCTGCCCGCGCGCTACGTCCGAAAGCGCTAGACCCAAAAATTGCAGTGGTAGCCCCCCGGAGCTGCATTTCCAACCAACTTTCGGAGGCGTGTGCTATTGGCACTTTTTCTCCCTCTCGAGCAGTTTGTAGCTAAAGTTGATGGGAGGTTAAATTCAGACATCAGATCTGGAGACCGTGTGTTTTCTGGTCAAACTAGAAAGCTGGTTTGATCTGAGAACCCAATTTCCCAGTTGTTCCCAGATTGAGACGCGAGCTTTGTCGCGAGTGAGCGCAGATTTCTGCCATTTCCGGCCCGCTTGATCCCGCTATTACCCATAGTACATCGGCTTCAAGACAAATGATGTTCGACACAACGGCGAGCCGTCTACCAGCTGAATTCCCGGTCAATACCTGCCAGCTTCACGCCCGCGAAAGCGGATGCCTCAAGCGACAGCGCGCGCAGGTCTTCCACTTCCAGGTTGTGCACCGTGGACTTGCCGCACGATTTGGCAAGCAAGGAGACTTCCATGGTCATTGCCGTGAGATAGCGTGCAACCCGTTCTGCACCGGCGGCCACATCCATGCGCTTTTCAAGTTCAGCGTCCTGCGTGGCGATGCCAACCGGGCAAAGGCCTGTATGGCAGTGGTGGCAGGCGCCGGGGGAGGTGCCCAGCGTGGCGTAGTCTTCAGCATAGCGCGGGGTGTTGCAGCCAAGCGCCATCATGGCGGCGTTGCCGATCATCACTGCGTCTGCCCCGAGCGCCAGGCATTTGGCCGCGTCCACTCCGGAGCGGATGCCCCCGGCGGCGACCAATGAAACCTTTCCGCTCATGCCGCAATCGTCCAGCGCTTCGCGTGCGGCGCGGATGGCGGTCATGATGGGGATGCCGGTGTGGTTGAGCAGCAATTCAGGCGACGCGCCGGTGCCTCCCTCAGCGCCGTCCACCACAACGATGTCAGCGCCGGCCTTGGCGGCAATCGCCACATCGTAGCGCGGGCGTGTGGCGCCCATTTTCACGATGATCGGCACCTTGTAGTCGGTGGCCAGGCGGAGCTCTTCCACCTTCACCTGCATGTCGTCGGCGCCCAGGAAATCTGGATGGCGCACAGTGGAGCGCTGGTCCACGCCCTCAGGCAGGGAGCGCATGTCGGCGACACGTTTGGACACCTTCATGCCCAAAAGCAGGCCGCCCGTGCCCGGCTTGGCGCCCTGGCCAACGGCAATCTCGATGCCATCGGCCCGGCGCAGATGGTCCAGGTCGAGCATGTAGCGCGACGGGGTCATCTGGTAGACCAGGGTGTCGGAGGCCTCGCGCTCGTCCTCCAGCATGCCGCCTTCGCCGGTGCAGGTCATCGACCCCACCTTGGAGGCGCCATAGCCGAGCGCCGCCTTGGCACTTGCCGAGAGCGCGCCGAAGGACATGGAGCCGATGTAGATCGGGATGTCCAGCTCCAGCGGGTTCTCCACCAGGCCGGAGCCGCCGCCGAGGATTGTCTTGGTCTCGCAGTTCTCCCGGTAGCCCTCCAACGGCAGGCGCGTCATGGTGGCCGGCACGAAGGTGAGGTCGTCGAAGGTGGGCAGTTGCTTGTTGAAGCTGTTGTAGCCGCGCACCTGATAGCGCCCGAGTTGGGCCAGGGCGTGCACCTCGGAGATCGCCTCAGGCGACCAGCGGGTCGAGCCGCCCTCATCGTAGGAAGCGGGAACGCCG
Source organism: Alphaproteobacteria bacterium (assembly GCA_024227565.1). Classification (GTDB taxonomy): domain Bacteria; phylum Pseudomonadota; class Alphaproteobacteria; order Rhizobiales; family CAJQND01; genus JAAEUE01. Next base: position 66,834 of record JAAEUE010000108.1, on the reverse strand, counting down.
GCGGGCTTGCCCTCCATAGCGCCGTCCTTGAAAGCGACGGCCTCTTCACTTGGCATGTCAAAGGGGTATTGGTAGCCGGGGTTTATATCATCAGCCATGCGTTTGCATCCCTGCTTTCAAAGTGCCAGAGCTTCTCGCCCGATACGATTTTCTTCCAGTCGCGCGACGCGTCATTGATGCCGCGGGAGCGCAACAGTTCTTCGATTGACGCCACCTCGTCGGGCCGAGGCTCAATGGCCTTGCTGTCGACCCCGAGAGACTTGATGGGCCCGGCCACCCAAACCTCGCCGCCCCACAAGCTGTCAGCGCAGGCATCGTCCGCCCCGCCCAGCGCAATGATGCGTCCGGCGTGGGCCATGAAGCCGGAAAGGTAGCCGATCTTGCCTTCAACGATGATGTCGCCGCCCTTCATGGCAACGCCGCAGCGTGGGCCGGCATCGCCCTTTACATGCACCACGCCGCCCAGCATGGAGGCGCCGCAGGACATGCCGGCATAGCCGCCAACGGTAATGTCGCCAGAGGCCATGGCCTCGCCCACACCCCAGCCGGCATTGCGCTCAACCGTGATCGTGGCGCCATTGTTCAGGCCGCCGCAGTAATAGCCGACCGAGCCTTCAAAATGCAGATTGGCCCCGGCGGGCAGGGCAACCCCCAGATTGTGCCGCGAGCGGGCGTCTTTCAGAACGATGTGCCCGCCCTGTTCTGCTGCTGCCTGTATTTCCCGGTGAACCTCGCGGATGTGGCGGTCGCCGACGGTGATTACAGTCTCACTCATGCCGCCTGCCTCACTGGATCGACCAGCCATGAGTTCATCATGCTGGGGCCATCATAATTGATGATGTCCACTTCGCCCTGGTAGATCTTGCGCACCGCCTGCTCCTCGGTGGCTGCGGCCAGCTCGCCGTTCCGCTCCACGGTCACCAGCGGCTTCATGGCGAACTTGTCCTTGGCAAAGCCCATGCCCTCGGTGTCGGAGATCAGATAGGTGAAAACGCCGTCGATGGACGTGATGGACTTTTTTAACGCCTGCTCCTTGGTGAGGCCCTTGCTCATCTGGTCGGAGATCCACACCGCGATGAGTTCAGAATCATTGCCGGTCATGAAGCGGTAGCCGGCCCGCTCCAGCTTGTCGCGCCAGGTGAAGTAATCTGTGATCTGGCCGTTGTGGACAATCGCCACATCGGCGAACGGCCGGGCCCAGAAGGGGTGGCTTGCGGTGGGGGAGACATCGGATTCGGTGGCCAGGCGTGCATGGCCCAAACCGTGCGTGCCCTTCATGTCACGCACGTTGTGCTTCTGAGATACATCTTCTGCACCACCCAAATCCTTGATGATCTCAAGCGACCGGCCAACAGACTGCACCGCCAAACGCGCACTGATCGTGTCTGCCGCGCGGGTGAAGGCGCCCAGATCCTTGGGATCCTTGATGCGCATGCGCACCGAGACGTGCTTGGTTGAGGCGTTGTCCCAGGTGGGATCGGCCAGGAAGTCGGAGCCGTGCTCGCGCGCGATCTCCAGAAAGCTCTCCAGATCGGCCGACAATGCATCACGATCCAGACCCATGGCGCGCACGATGTAGCCTTCATCCACCGGGGGCCCGTAAACCGCAAATCCGGTTGAATCCGCGCCCCTGTGCCGTTGGGCCTCCATGAGGTCCACAAGGTCTGCGCCAACGTTTCCGCTCGCGCTCAAAATCCGTCCTGCTATGCCGCACATCTGTTCACGCAGCTCCTGTTGTATACTGTATACAATGCACCATCACACCATACTCCGCGCCACATTCAAGCTCAAGCACCGAAATAGGCCTGTTTGATATAATCCTCGCCCTGCAACTCATCCACCGTACCGCTGAGCCGGAGCTCCCCTGTCTCCAATACGTGGAGTTCTTGCGCCAGGCTCATGGCGAAATTCACGTTCTGCTCGGTGATCACAATGGTGAGGCCGGTTTCCTCGTTGAGCTTCTTCAAGGCGGCCGCAATGTCGAGGCACACCTTGGGCGCCAAGCCAATGGTCGGCTCGTCCACAAGCAACAGCTTGGGGCTGGTCATCAGAGCGCGGCCAAGCGAGACCATCTGGCGCTCGCCGCCGCTCTGGGTACCTGTTTCCTGAGTCTGGCGCTGTTCCAGTACGGGGAACAGATCAAACACCATGCGCAGGTTCTCATCGATTTTGTCGCGTGAGGTGTAGGCGCCCACCAGCAGATTGTCCTTCACGCCCATGAACGGGAAGAGGTTTCCCCGTTCGGGCGCATAGCCAATGCCGGCCTTCACGTTGAGGGCAGGGGACTGGGCGCGGATCTCTTGGCCATCAAACTTTACCGATCCGGTTGTGGTGGTGATGCCCATGATGGAATCCAAAAGGGTGGATTTGCCGGCCCCGTTGGGACCGATGATGGCGACGATCTTGCCTGGCTCAATGTTGAGCGAGACGCCATGGAGCGAGCGGGCCTTGCCGTAGAACGCTTCGAGATTTGAGATTTCCAATAGGGCCATGAGCTTTTCGCTTCCCGCACCTTAAGTGCCGAGATACGCCTCCTGGACTTTTTCATCCGCCAGCACCTCATCAAAGCTGCCTTCAGACAGGAGCGCCCCGAACGACATGGCCACCACCCGGTCCACCAGCGGCGCGAGGGAGCGCAGATCGTGACTGACGATGATGTAGGTGAGGCCGTCTTTGCGCTTCTCCAACAGCAACTCTGTGATCTGCCCGATTTCGGCAACCGTGAGCCCGGCAAACACCTCATCAAGCAACAGAAGTTTGGGTCCGGCGGCGATGGTGCGGGCCAATTCCAGGCGGCGCAGGTCGCCCATGGATAGCTCGCCTGGATACATGGCAAATTCGCGCTCCCCAAAACCGACGGAGCGGGCAATCGCCATTTCTGCGTCCGGATCAGGAGCCTCCGCGATCATCTTGCCGATGTTCTCGGGCATCATGCCAATGCGGATGTTGTCGGACACGGGCATCTCGTGGAACGGGCGGGGCACCTGATAGGTGCGCACGATGCCCTCCTGAACCCGCTTGTGGGTGGGGAGCTTCTCGATGTTTGTGCCCCGGTAGATGATCTGGCCGGAGGTGAGCTGGAACTCGTCCATGATGAGGTTGAAGGTGGTGGTCTTCCCTGCGCCGTTGGGGCCGATCAGGCCAAGGCTTTCGCCTTCTTCCACATGGTAGGAGAGCTCGTTGACCGCCGTCAGCCCGCCAAAGCGCTTTGTGATGTTGCGCAACTCCAGGAGGGGGCTCATGCCTGCTTGCCTCGCATGAGCGCCCCATAGAGCCGCTGGATGATGTGGTGCAGGCCCTTGGGCTCCAGCACGTAGACGATCAGGGCGATGGAGCCATAGATGAAGTAGCGCTCGGTGCCCGGAATATAGGGGCGCAGGTATTCCAGCAGGAAGGTCAGGAAGAACGCCCCCATGATCGGGCCGATGATGGTGGACGCGCCGCCCAGCAATGCTGCGATCAGGATGGTGAAAAGGAAATTGATGTCGAAGATGGCGCGCGGCGCGATGGAGCCGAGATAGTGCACATACAATGTGCCGCCGACGCCGGCCACGAAGGCGCTGACCATGAAGGCGAAGAGCTTCAGCTTTGTGGTGTCGAGGCCGGAGCTCTTGACCGCATCCTCATCCATGCTGATGGCGCTGAGCGCCGTGCCGAGACGGGTGCGGATCAGGAGCCAGAGGCAGAAAGCAATGACGAACATCACCGCTGAGGAGAGATAGTAGTTTGGCAGGGCGCCGGTGAGCAGGGTGGGCAGGCCGGAGAGCCCGCGCGTGCCGCCGGTTATGTCCGGGCGCATCACCTGGGTGAGCTGATACATCAGCTCCATGAAGGCCAACGTGACCAGCGCGAAGTAGGTGCCCCGGATGCGCAAGGCCGGCAGGAAGAACAAGGTGCCGCCCACCATGGTGGCGATGACGCCGAGGGGAATGGAGAAATAGAGCGGGGTTTGCAGGTGGTAGGTCAGCATGGCCGAGGTGTAGGCGGCGATGCCGATGAGGAACGGATGGCCAAAGCTGATGTAGCCGGTGCGGCCTGACAGGATGTCCCAGCTCATGGCGAAGATGGCGATGAAGTTGGCAAAGATGAAGATGCGCAATGTACCCGAGGTTGCCACCTGGGGGAACAACAGCAGGGCGACACCGAAGAGGGCCCAGCCGACTAGATATTTGCGCATGCCCGGATCGCTCAACATCTAGAGCTCCTCCCGCCCGAACAGGCCCTTGGGCGTGACAATCAGCACGATAATAATCAGCAGCATGGTGAAGACACCGCGCAGTTCAGCTGCGAGGAGAGAGGTGGTGATGGTCTCCATGAATCCAATCAGATGGGCCACGATGAGACTGCCCACGATGGAGCCGATGCCGCCAATGACCACCACGGCAACGGCGATGATCAGCGGGCCGACCCACATGGACGGGTCAAGCTGGGTGTAGGTGGCGAAGAACACGCCCGCAATGGCGCCCAGGCCGCCCGAGATGGCCCAGGTGATGAGGGAGATGCGGCGCGGGTCGATGCCCGACACCATGGCGCCCTTGCGGTCCATGGAGACGGCCATGATGGCGCGGCCCAGATGGGTCTTGTGGACGAACCACATAAGGCCGCCGAGGATGAACCAGCTGGCGACCGTGGCAATCAGGATGTTGTAGGTGACGGCCACGCCCTCGATGCGCCAGACCCCGTTGACCAGGGGCCACATGGTGCGGGACGCGGCGCCGTAGATCATGACGATCAGCGCTTGCATGACCACGGCGAGGATGAGGGTGGAGATTTCCACCGCAACCGGATTGTTCTCCAGGCGCCTCACCAGGAGTTGGTACGTGGCAACGGCGAATGCGACGCCCGCGGCCACGGCCATAACGAAGCCCACCGCCTTTGGCAGGTGCCAGACCTGAACGCATTGGAAATAGATGTAGCCGCCCAGCATGATGTAGACGCCGTAGGCCAGATTGAGCACCCGGCCCACCGAGAAGATCATGGTGAAGCCAACAGCGATCAGCGCGTAGAGACCGCTGAGGAGAAGGCCTTGGATGATGATATGGGTCATGGCGCCTGCTTAACCTTGGCGTTGGACCTGCAGCCCTCGGGCTTGGCCCGAGGGCCCACCGCCGCACAATCGGAGAGCGTGGCCCTGGGTCCTCGGGTCAGGCCCGAGGATGACAATGCGGAAAGGGGCGGAGTTTGTTTCATCCCTGCCTTGCTCATTGCTGTTCCAGTTTCCCCTGTCGTCATCCCGGTTTCCCCACTTCGTCACCCCGATCCCCCCATCGTCATGCCTGCGCAGGCAGGGATCCAGAGCGGCATACTCAGAGGCCTATGACCCCTGGATGCCTGCCTGCGCAGGCATGACGGAGAAAGAGCTCCCGCATTGCTGCTTCCCCTTCCGCATCCCTGCGAAAGCAGGGATCCATTGCAGCGTGCCGCACGCTCAGGGCCATGCGCCCCTGCTTTCGCAGGGGCGCGGGAGTGTTGAGGAGATGCAGACCGGGACGCTAAGACCCGGTTGTGCGACACCGTCTACTTCTTCACCCAGCTTGGCACGGTGAATTTGCCCGTGGCGTATTTCGGTGGGTAGACCACGGCGCTCGTGCCGTCTTCATACCACTGGATCACGACCATGGACGGAGCACCGTCATCGAAGGGTGGAGTGATGTCGAACTTGATGTTGTGGGTGTATTCCCGCTTGGTGCGCGGCTCAATTTCGCCGGGCTTCCAAAAGCCGTAGCGCAGCCACATCTTGCCATCTTTCTTGATGATGACATCCTCGTTCTCCATGGCCTTCACCCAGGCATCGAGAGGCTTGAAGCCACCGGCCTTATCAGCCGCCGCCATAGCCTGCTTCATGCCGTGATAAGCGTTGAAGCCGTTGAAGTGCGGGAACACCGGACGCGATGAGCCGTACTTGGCCTTGTAGGTGTCAACGAACGCCTTGGAGGTGTCGTCAAGCGCAAAGCCAACAGAGGGCAGCGGGCTGAGCGAGGAGACGCCGCCGCCGGCACCGCCTGTGTCATCCCAATATTCGTGGCCCATGGTGCCCACGTTCACGCCCGTCATGGCGAGCGGCACCTGCAGCTTCACATATTGCGAGGCCACCACCTGACCCTTCACCGAAGAGATGGTGTAGATGAAGTCCGCGCCGGCCTTCTGGGCCTTGGCGAATATCGGGGCGAAATCAACCGTGTTAACGTCATAAACAATGGTGTCGAGGATCTTGATGCCCGCTTCCGGCGCCAAAACATCCTTCACCAGTCCGTGGATGGCGCCGCCAAAGGCGGTGTCTTCCTGCAGAATGACCACAGTCTTCCAGCCCATCTGCTTGGCCAGAACGTCCTTGCCGAAATCGATGTACAAGGTGGCAAGCGCTTCATCGGAGGCCACGTTCATGAAGTACATTTTGTACTTGTCGTATTCCTTCACCACCTTGTCGATGATGCCGATATAGGACGTCCAGGTGTCCAGGGTGGGGATCTTGTACTCCACCATGCGGGGCAGCCAGCCCAGCGAAACATCGTCGATGCTGCCGGAGATGATGAAATCGGCCTTGGCCGTTTCGGCGAGATATTCGTAGGCCTTGATGCCCTCGGTCACATCTTCGCGGGTGTCCGCAGTGACCAGTTTGATCTTGCGGCCACCTAGAATGCCGCCCTTGGCGTTCAGTTCTTCGATGGCGATTTCCGCTCCGCGCAGGGTGCTCTTGCCCGTGTCGGAAGCGAATGAGCCGATAAAGCCGACCACGATGTCGTCGGCGGCTTTAAGGGGCCCGGTAAACGCAGATGCCAGCATCACCGCTGTGACGGCGAATGCGGACGCAATGAGTTTGATGAATTTCATGATTCCTCCCTTTTGCTGGCTGCATACCGACCGGATCTCAAGGCCCGGAATTGTTTTGTATCCAGTATACAACGTGGGTTGAGTTAACCATGCACGGGGAGGGGAGTCAAATGGCGGGTTTGCCCGCTCAGGCCACGTTCGCAAGCAGGGTCTTGGCCGCAGTTTCAAAGGTTTTTGGGCTTCGTAAACTGGTGGCCAACATCATGGCCCCTTGCAGTGTTGCCACTGTTTGAGTGGCCGCTGCCTTGCGCTTTGCAGCCTCCATATCAGACGGCAATGCCTGCCACACCCACTTGATGTTGGCGTCAAAGAAGGCGGCCACAGCTTTGCTGAGGTTCTCCGGCAGTCCGCAGGACTCCGCGCCCAGCAGTCCGCACAAGCAGATCTTGTCGGACGTCTTGAGCGCCTCCTCATAGGCCTTGCAGAACGCGGCGATCTTCTCCTTGGGCGTTTTGGCCTTGGCCACGCGGGCGTTTAGCGCGGCAAAGAAGCGCTGCGAATAGCGCTCCACCAGAGCAAGGCCGAGATCTTCCTTCTGGGGGTAGTGATAGTGGACGCTGGCGCTCTTGATGCCCAGATCGTCGGCCAGATCGCGGAAACTCACCGCATGATAGCCGTTGAGCCGCATCCTGCTTTCGGCTGCATCCATAAGTCTTTCAGTGGTGCTGGTCATCTCTTCACGCTCAGTTGATTGCTACCTATCAGTAGATAGGCTTGACGGAGTGGTTCGTCAAATGGTAGTGCATCTACCTATCAGTAGATAGATTACCAGGCAGATAGATGCAGGAGAGCGAAATGAAGGTCTATGAATTTAACGGTTTCCCGAACCCGGCCCGGGTGCGGATTGCCCTGGCGGAGAAGAGCCTGACCGATCAGGTTGAGTTCGTCAGCGTCAACGTTCCAGAAGGTGAGCACAGAAAGCCGGCCTATCTGGAGAAGAACCCGTCAGGCACGGTTCCGGCGCTGGAGCTGGAAGACGGCACGGTGATCTCTGAGTGCACGGCCATCACCGAGTATATCGACGGGGCGGCAGGCAGCCGTGAGCTGACCGGCGAAACCCCCAAGGAACGTGCGGTCATTCACATGATGCAGCGCCGGGCCGAAGCTGATCTGCTGGATGCGGTGGCGACCTACTTCCATCAGGCCACGCCGGGCCTTGGGCCGGACATCGAGGGCGAGCAATGCGCCGAATGGGGCCAGCGCCAGCGTACCCGTGCGCTTTCCGGCATGCGCTATTTCAATGGTGTATTGGCCGACACGCCCTATCTAGCAGGAGATAGGTTCACCATGGCCGACATCACCGCATTTGCCGGGCTGATCTTCGCCGATTTCGCCAAGATCGATGTGCCCGATGACTGCGGCAACCTTAAAGCCTGGCGCGAGCGGGTGGCGAGCCGCCCCAGCGTGGCCAACTAGACAGGGAGAAGAGCAATGCAACTCAACGCAGATTTTGCCGTCAGGGCCGCGGTGCATGGAGCCGAGCTTGCCTGGCAGGCTTCTCCCATGGCCGGGGTCGAGCGCCGCATGCTGGAGCGCATGGGCGATGAGGTGGCCCGGGCCACCACAATCGTGCGCTATGCGCCGGGCAGCCGGTTTTCGCCCCATGTGCACACCGGGGGCGAGGAGTTTCTGGTGCTCGATGGGGTGTTTCAGGACGAGCATGGGGATTTCCCGGCCGGCAGCTACATCCGCAATCCGCCTCAGTCTTCCCACACGCCGGGGTCTGACGAGGGCTGCACGATCTTCGTGAAGCTCTGGCAGTTCGACATGGACGACCGCAACCAAGTGCGCCTTGATACCAACGCCATGGGGTTTGAGCCTGATCGGGAGCGTGCCTCGGTAGAGGTGATGCCGCTCTTCAGCGACACGCGCGAGCGCGTTGCCCTGGAGCGCTGGGAAGGTGGTGCTGAAGTGGTGTTGAACGCGAGAAATGGGCTGGAAGTTTTGGTGTTGAAGGGTGGTTTTGAGGAGGGCGGTGAGAGGTTTTCGCCGCAATCTTGGCTGCGATTGCCCGCGGGATCGTCTTCAAAAACTGTCGCTGGACCCGCTGGCGTCACGGTCTGGACCAAGCGTGATCACTTGTCGGTAGTGCCTCAAGCACCGGCTTAGTCTTGTTGAATTGTGCCGTCTTCGTCGTGGATCACCGCATCCACCTCGATCTCAACCATCATGCCGGGGGTGGTGAGCCCGGCCACCACGCCGCTGGTGACTGGTTCGATGCCGGCGAAGACCTCGCCATGAGCGCGCACAAAGCCGCCCCCTGCAGCATTATCGGCAAAGAAAGCCCGGGTGCGCACCACATGGCGCATCTCGGCGCCAACTTGCGCCATGGCCTCTTCTATGCGTTGAAAGATGTAGATGGTTTGCGCATACGCGTCGCCCGGCGCATGCAGCTTGCCGCTGGGTTCAACCGCCGTGGTGCCGGCCACATAGACGAACGGGCCAACCCGCTTGGCCCTTGAATAGGCGCCGATTTTTTCAAACCGGCCGCCCCCTGACGCTGTTCTCACAACCATGTATACTGTATACACCGTACAAAAAGGTCTGTCCAAGCCTCCCGCCCCTCGGCGCCGGTTGGCAGATCTTAAGATGAGGACCCAAATGTTCAAACGGATGCCAGATGTGCAGCCGCGGTTGGCGGACGATGTTTATGAGCAGATTTTGTCTGCCATCGTCAACGGCCAGATTGCGCCGGGCGACCGGCTGATCCAGGAGAAGATTGCCGCTGAGATCAATATCTCAAGAACACCCGTACGCGAAGCGCTGCTGCGGCTTGAGCGCGAGGGCATTCTGGAGTTGTCCGGCCGCAAGGGTTTCTCGATCCGCCAGATCTCTGAAGAGGAGGTGCGCGACATCTATGGTGTGCGCGAAGCCATCGAGGGCTACGGCGCCTATTGGGTAGCGGCAAACCGAACCGATGCCCGCATTCAGGCCATTGCTGAAAAGGTCGCCGAAGAGCGTGCCCTCAAAGAGCATGACATGCAAGCGGAGTTCCGGATCAACCGGGACATTCACCGCACCATCGTGGCGCAAACCGGCAACAAAGCCCTTTTGGACATGTTCGACAGCATTTGGGGGCGTGGCATTTCGCAATGGCTGTTCGCGGCCACACGCACAAACCAGACGCCGCCAGATCCGGATGTGCATGACAAGCTACTGGGTGTGATCAAGAACGGCACGCCTGCAGAAGCACAGGCGGCGATGATCGAACACGTGCGTGATGGTTTAGGTATGCAAATCAAAGGTTTAAAAGAATAGGGTTTTGAAAAACCGTTTATTAAAACCCGCAAAATCCATATTCTCACTGCTACAGAGGCAAATTTTCATGAAGCTTGTCAGAGACCCCCGCGCCTTTGATCATCCGGACCTGTTGACCGGTGATCTCAACGATTCTGCAATCGCCTGGGTTGGCGATCAGCATTACCGGTCCGTGTTCAAGCCGAAGGGCAATCCGGAAACGCCTCTTTTGGGCATCTATCCCATGGGCTCCCCGTGCGACCATAGCCTTGGCGGCATGTTCGACCTTGCCGCTGACCTGCTGGCGGCCGATGGCGGCCCGGCCATGTATCAGGTGCCGTTTTCCGGTTTTACCGACCACCGGGGCATGGAAGCCTCCGGCCAGGGGTTCTCCAACGCCTACAAGTTCACCACCGCGTGGACTGTGCAGGGCACAATCGGCCTGATGACGCCGTTCGGGATTGTTGCCGGCGGCGGCTGCGACAAAACCTTTCCGATGATCATCCACACCATGGGGATCGAGCCTTACCGCTACATTCCATGGGCCTTGCTGCACGCCGGCCATCGCTCGGTGGGTATGCTGCCGGATGGGCGCGAGGTGACGATCGGTGATCTGGCCATGACGCGCATCCGGCACATCAACGGCGAAGCTGATGACGCGGAGCTGGAACTGGTGCGCCAGAACACGGTGTCGGACGTTGGGGTGTGCGAGAACCTGGCGTCTGCCATGTCCAATTATGTTGCCTTGTGCTGCGGCGGCTTCATCCTGGCGGGTGAAGATCTGCATGCGGCCAACACAGAGGCGCGGCTGGCCCTGACGCACCAAACCATAGCGCTCTACCGCACGGCTCTGGAGAAGGGCATTCTGCCGGCCGACACCATCGGCCCGGAAAACTTCCAGAACTTCATCCGCGCAATCGCCCTGTTCGGTCTTTCCACCAATCTGCCCCTGCATCTGCCATGGATGACGCGGCCCTGGGGCATCACCCACACACCGTCCAGCATATGGCAGGAGATGGCGCAGATGCCGTGGATCAGCGATCTGCAGCCCTTGGGCAAGCATCCGGTCAACCACATTGGTTCGATGCTGCCGAGCGTCATCAAATATCTGGTTGCCGAAGGGCTGTTGAACGATGTGACCTCCATTTTCGGGCCGAAACTCTCTGAGGTTTACAGCACGGCGCCCGATCTCGATTTTGGCACGCAAGACATCTTCCGCCCGGTTGACCGGCCGATGGCGGCCGAGCCGCAAATCGTCCTTTACCGGGGTAATCTGTGTCCCGGCGGGGCGTGGGTGAAAGAATCAAAAGCCATGCGCCATGCCAGCACCTACACGGTTCAGATGTGTGCCACACAAGGCGACTTCTTCAACGACACGGCCAACGCGACCAAGCTGACCAATGGGACGTGTTACGCCATAACCGGCGACCGCTCCACGATTGAGCTCTTGTCGGCCAACTTCGCCATCATGGTGGCCATGAACGGCGATCCGGATCTGGACGTTGCGCTGTTGACGGACCAGCGAACCTCAGGCTTTGCAGGCGCCCGCGCGAAGGCAGCCTACCACCTGCCGCGCAACCGGCTGCGCCAGCTCAAGACCGGCGATAAGGTTTGTTTTGCGCCGGAAGCCAGGTCCATAGATCTGGTGGACGCGGACGGCCAGGCGATGGATGCGGAGATGGAGGCGCGCGCTGGTGCCTATGTGGAGCCTGATTGGCCGAAGACGGGAACCATCAAGGATCTCATCAACGCACAGCTTAGCGATGCGGAAGACGGGTGCGCGGTTTATGGGTCTGGACCCTAGATCATGTTCCGCGCAGACTGTGTGGAATAAGCTCCTGATTATTGTTGAGAGGCGAACAGCTCTTCTCCGCTAAGCCGGTTATGCGAGGCTTGAATCATTGCAATAGGCAGAAGTGCACAGAGCGCTGTGCAAATCCAGTTTGATCAGCCACGCCAATCAAGTTGAGCGCCGCGGGCGGCAAAGAATGGAGCAGTTTTCGAAACCCTTCAGTTTCCATCGCGATGACACTAAATTCGGCAGTATGGTCGAGCGGTTAGCAGTCATACTGGCAATGGTCACGATTTGTCTGACACTCTTTTCGCGACAAAATGTTTCTGCGCAAGGTCGTATTCAGGTGGCGATTGAACTCGTACTCGCGGTCGATACCTCACTGAGTGTGGACCCGGTTGAATTTGACCTTCAGATTGGGGGAATTGCCCGCGCTTTCAGAAGACCTGAAATTATCTCGTTGATTGCCCAGCACCGGGGCGGCGTTGCTGTAACAGTGTTTCAATGGAGTTCAACTGTTGATCCGGCATATGTAATCCCATGGACTGTCCTCGATACACCTCGAAGCGTCTTGGCGTTTGCGGAAAAGATCGCCCGAGTGAAGAGAGATCCTGTCAAGGGCTTTACTGCGCTGGGACGGGCCCTTGGGTTTGGCATCGATCAGATCGTTTTCAATCAGTTCGAAGGGCGACAGCTGAAGATTGATGTATCGGGTGACGGACGCAACAATACGGGCCAGGCGCCAGCCATCTTCCGTCGCATGGCGCAGGTGTACGGCATTACTATCAACGGGTTGCCGATCTTAATCGATACCTACAAACTGGATACATACTTCCAGGAGAAGGTGATCAGCGGCCCGGGTGCGTTCATTGAAACTGCAACGGATTATCGCGACTTTGCAGATGCCTTTTACCGAAAACTCACCCGCGAACTGACTCCGATGACAGCCGAGCGAATGTCGAACCAACTCGCCAAGCCGGCCTCAGCGACCGAGGCGGCGCAATAATGTTGACCCATAGTGTCCACTCGACGAGGCAGACCGAACGGGTGTTAATGGCACTCTTCAGCTGGGCAGATATAGAAACGGCTTTCAGGGGGCCAAGCCGACATATGGAGGCAAAACGGACAGGGATGTCTGCATTTGGATGTGAGGCGGAGCTGCCCCACCGCACATCAGCTTCACAATAAGCTCGGCGGGAGGTCTTTTTGCCTAACGCAGCCGTTGTCGGCCGAAACACGAGGTCTTAAAATGACGACGAGGCGCGGCAGCCCATCATGCCGGTGATCGAGTTTGATCGCCAGCCGCTGCCCGGACAGCCAATGGGCCGCCAAAATGGGCTAACGCGTGAGGTCGCGCCGGACCGGAGACGTGATGTGACGCTTGGCGACATAGATGATCGGCCGATAGAGAGACCCTGGAGGCGCAGCGCCGTGAAACGTACGCCCAAGGAACGCCTGCGCCTGACAGTTGGACTTTTGGTTGGGCTCTATGTGGTGAACGTTGCCGCCAATGCCTTGTACAAGGTTGCCACGCAATGGCAGGTCGATCTGCTTTATCGCCGCATCGAAAGCCTGGCGCGCCTTGATCGCAAGGACCCGGAGATTGCACGGATGGAGCAATTGATTGGCGTTGCTGATTACGTCAGTCTGATAGAGCCTGCGCCGCGTGCCATCGCCAAGCGATCGGCCATAAAGGCCTATCTGAAGCAGCATCCGCATTTGACCCTCGGCATCGCTGTTGACGGCAACGACTTCACGCCGGGACGGATCACGGGCATGCTGTGGGATATCAACCGGCGCCTCCGTCCGCATCGTGTGTCGGTCGGACTTGCTGAGCCGGTGATCGAAATCAAAGTACCCGCGCAAGCGACCAGGGATGATATCCTCCGGGGCATCACAACTGCATTTCAAGGCCAGTCGGAATATGTCATGGCCTTTATCGCCAATCGCTGTGTCTACCGGACCGCAAAACCGCATCCCCGCGAACCAGACGACAACCGCGTATATACATTTGGTTGGAGAGGGCTGACCGTTGTTGACAGCGCGGTCCTCGGCGAAGAACTAAACACTCGCCTACAGGCGGAGCTCGCCAAGTTCCTGCACGGCAGCGCGCGCGAGCGACGCTGGCGCCCGGCGGATTACGCGCTGCGGCCCGCCGATGTCCTCACCAACCACAAGATCATTGGCCGAGTGCGGCGCGGTTTTGCTGGAAGAACGGTCTCCACGGATGGTCTAAGGTCGGTCCGGGTGTCCATTGGTCTCGACCAGGTTTCGCCCGTTAAGGCGCGCACGGCTATTCGGCAAGCCAACGGGATTTTCCGATCCATGGGCATCCGTTTTGTCATTCAGCACCTGCATCCCCATCGCCTGAAAGATCAATGGAAATGGCCGGTTGAGATGAAAAGGATGTTGGGGCGAGGGACAAGTGACATCTATATTCTGCTGTCAGCTGGCGAATGGGCCTCGCCGGGGCGGGGACTTATACGCGGGCTCGCCAATGCCACCGTCGGAGCGGTGTTGATCCAGACAGGGACGCAAGCCCAGACGTCGCGGCGTCTTGCACATGAATTCGGTCACCTCTTCGGCCTGCCACACACGCTGCTTCGTGGCCACGTCATGTACCCCAACGAGGGCGAGATCGGCTTGCGCTGGTCACCGGGCAGCAAAAGACTGCTGGCAAGGAACAAACTGAGCATGAAGTGGTACTCGTCCATCATTTCACCGATACGATATGACATCGCCAGCCAGCTGGCGCCGGTGATGCGCCGGTCGAGGGCACCGGACCGTGTCCCGCAAGTTCAAGAAGCTTTCGCCAGTGGTGACGTGTGGGCCAGTTGCGGCGCGCGATAAGACTGCAAGGCAGGTCTCTAGCCCGGTGTCCTTGGCCGCTAAGCACTGGCCTGCCGGTGTGCGTCCATCCCAGTGGACAACCGGAGCATCGGTCAGGTTATAGACGGTTGGCGAATTGCGTTTTGCCCGGCTCCAGTCTTTGCGGCCGGTAAGGTCGAGGGCAACACTGTCGGCATAAGCTGCATGCGGAGTGTGGCAGCTCGCACAGGACTGGTTCTCGGAGAGCACAAGACGCGGATCGAAAAACAAATGCTTTCCCAACGCCACGGCGGCGTCGCTGCGCGGCGTGCCTTCAGGCCATGTGGTCCGGTCGTTGACTGGGGTTACAGTACCATCCGCCAGGGCCTGAACGGTGCTGAGTGCTATGCCTATGAAAGTTGCAAGAAGGGTTTTTCTGATGATCTGGATTGCCACTTTGACTCTCTCAATAAAATTGAAATGATAAATGGGGTTATTGTCATGATGAGCGTGATAACTCACCAATAGTGACTGTAATTATGAATATTGTTTATGTTTTGCTGTGAATTTTTATTCACTGAATGTACAATTAAGTGCACAAATATAATGAAAAATCTGAATTCAGTCTGATTATTTAAATAAGGACGAGTGACTTATTTCCGGTCAGGCAAGCTGGCCGGCAACAGCCAGCATCAGGGCGCCGAGGCTGGCAAGCCCTGCGATAAGCCAGCCGATTGCTTTGCGATCTCTGGCGCTGCGCACTTCGTTGGTTTCCGGGTCAAGATAGCCTTCGATCAGGTCATTGGTGTTGTGCAGTGCAGGAAACGAACCTGCCGTGCTGACCTTGCGCAGGCCCGCCTGGGGGCCGGAGACCACGAGAAATTCAGGATGCAGGTAGGCACCACCGCGATGGCCCGGTTGGGACTGCAGCGCCATCACTTTCACCTGCACAGGCGTTCTGCGCCGCATGTTCGCGATCTCAAAACAGAGCGCCACCAAAGCGGTAACGAGGAACACGGCGCCGCCAAAGAACAGCAGGGTCGTTGTTGTGTATGCCATGGTGTGCGCTCCTCTGGTTGTGGCGGTGGTACTGCCAAAATTCTTCAGTCCCAAGCCAGCAGCTCAAGCATTCTTGCCTCTGTAATCGATTCGGTGCTGTGAAGTTAGTCACACCGGCTTGAAAGTCGTCTGAACCTCGCGTTCACGCGAAATTCAGGTTCAAGGCGCGGACTACTTGATCTTGCTGCCGATCCGGCTCAGGTCGTCAGCGAAGATGACGCCGGTGGCGCGGCCCAGCATAAGGGCGCGGGGCACGGGCCCGATGTGTGGAAATCTGCTGTCGGATGAATTGTCTCTATTGTCGCCGAGCAGGAAATAGTGTCCGGCGGGCACGGTCATGACGGCAGTGTTGTCGCCAGCCGAGGGTCCTGCGTCCAATGTGAGATACGACCGGCCGCCCGGCAGGTGTTCGCGAAACTGGGCGCGCGGCGGTCCGCCGGCTCGTGCAAAGTTCCCGGCGGGCTCGCGCCTGACCATCGCATCGTTGATAAACAGCATACCGTTCTTGAGCTGAATTCTATCCCCTGGCAGGCCGATGACGCGTTTGATCCAGACGATGTTCTCATCGCGCGGCAAGGTGAACACGGCCACGTCGCCGCGGGAGGGATCGGTTTGGCGGTACGCCTGATTGTTCACAACAATATAGTCACCCAGCTGCAAGGCCGGCGCGCCCGAGACAGACGGGATGGAGAAGGTGCGCACGGTCTGGGCGGCAGATCCGCCCAGCAGTTCGGGGCCGAACGACACTAGATTGCCGATCAGAAAGGTGCCCAGGTAGACCCACCAGCGATTGTACCAGCACAGCTTGTAGTCCGGTTGCCTGATCGACAATCTGACCAGGTCAACGGCCATGGCCAGGGCAATGGCAACCACGAGGCCAAGAACACAGCCGGCTGCGAAAGCCAGGCGCCCGGCAGCACAAACAAAAGCGCAATGAGCACCGCAAAGTAGGCGATGGTGGCGAAATACCGGACCGGCCGGCCCACATAGAGATAGCCGCTGGCAGCAACGAAAAGGAGCAACAACGCGAGCCACCAGTGGCGTTTGGCTGAGGTGTCAGATTGGGGCGCGGCGCTGTCGGACATCCTTCAATGTTCGCATAAATGGTGGCAAAACCAAAGGCGCTAGCATCCGGTCTCTGGCCAGGTTTGAGCGCGCGCTATGCTGCAAGGTCAACCGCGTGCTGGGTGCGGAAGCTAACCGCCAGCCGGTTCCATACATTGATGGTGCTGATGGCAACCGTCAGATTTGCAGTCTCTTCTTCTGAGAAGTGTGCCCGCAGCGCCTCGTAATCTGCATCGGGCACACCTGAGGTGCTGAGATTGGTGACCGCCTCGGTCCAGGCCAGCAGGGCCCGCTCGCGGACATCGAACACCGATGCTTCCCGCCAGACGCAGACCAGGGCGATCCACTGTTCGGAGAGGCCATGCTGGCGCGCCTCCTTGGTATGCATGTCCACGCAATAGGCGCAGCCGTTGATCTGCGAGGCCCTGAGCTTGATCAGGTGGATCCATCTTGCATCGAGCCCGGAGCCGGTCTTCACATAGTTTTCAAGGTGCAAGACGGCCTTGAAGGCGTCGGGAGAGGCTTTCATCAGGTCAAGACGTTCGGTCATGGTTCAATCCTCTTGTGGTTGGGGAGGGGTTTTGGACGTTCGAAGGTGTTCGCTCAAAAAGGCGCAGCCGCGCTGCACAATTGATCCGTCGTCGGTTTCCACAACCCGGGCGTTCAGGTCTGCGATGGTGATCTTGCGCAGCTCGTTGCGGTAGACCCGTTCTGCGCGCAGCATGGCCGCGTTGATCTGGCAGGGCGCGCTGAATTTCTCCTGGGGCAGTGGGGATGGCCCGTTCTGGCGGATTTCCTTGCAGCGAAACGCCGGCTCCGGGCCCTCGACCGCCAAAACAATATCGAGCACGGTGATCCTGGCCGGCGGTTTTGCCAGGCGGTAACCGCCCTTTGGCCCTGGCACCGTGAGGGCGATGCCTGCTCTCGACAGAGCTTGCAGATGCTTCAGCAGATAACTCGTCGACACACCGTGAAACTCGGCCAGTGCGGCCGCGGACAAAACCCCGTCCTGGGGCAATATTGCCAGCATCGTCACCGAATGAATGGCCTGTTCAACGCCGTCGCCGAGCTTCATTTTTGATTTCCTTTTAATCACGGATAAATATTATCCACGATCATTAAACTGTCAAGGGGAGAAGTGTGCTGGAAATTTCGAACGCTTTAATTATCGGAAAAGGCGGGATTTGATAATTCGGGTGTTAAAAAACCGGTAATTAAAAACCGATATACCAGATATCACTGAACTAACTGATACAGCAGGGAGATTTTCCATGCCCACAACAAGTGATGCCGCTACACAGATCGGCGTGAAATACGAGACATTGCGCAATTGGCTCAAGAAAGGGTTTTTAAAAACCGACTCTGAAGCAACCCGCACCTGGCGCGACTATTCTGATGGCGACATTGCCCGCCTTCAGCTTGTGAAGGACGGTCTGGACGCCGGCGTTCCCATGGACGTTCTCATTGATGTCTGCAACGACCCGGAACTGATTGGCTTGTTGGATGACGATAATGAGCCTGTCGGCTTGGCGGTTCTCATTTGGGCGACCCTTGAAGAGGCCCAATTCATGATCGTGCGTGAAGCGGTGCTGGCCCAAGAGCTCCGCCGGAACCGGACGCCGGCCACGGTGCTCAGCCTGTCTCACGCCATGCGCTCGCTCGCTGCTTGATGGCGCTGCTGGCGCGCTAGGGGTCCGGCATGTGCTGGGCTTGGTGGCCTATGAGCTTCCAGGCGCCGGCCTCCTCCACAAAGGTGTTGGTGGCGACCATGCGCATCTCGCCCAGATTTTCGGTGCAGGTCACCATGGCTGTTGTGCCGTTGAGGATGACATTGGGGTCGAGTGCTTGCACATTTGGCGGCCTGCCGACGCGTAAAATCTGGTACCAGCTCTCCATCACCTCCTCGCGCGCCATAATGCCGGGCCAGCCGGGGTGATAGACCGTGATTTCGTGCCGGTCAGACCAGAGGGTCTGCATGGTCTGGTAATCGCCGTTGCGGAAGGCGGAGTAAAATGCCTCGTTGGCGGCCAAAACGGCCGATTTTGCGCTCGTCGTGCTGTCCGGCATGCTCTTTCCCATATGCACTTGCAGAACAGCTTACCCGGCCTTGCTCCATTGGCCTAGGGTGTGGCTTGAGTTTTGGTCAAGTAAACTGCCGCGCTCTGCCCCCTCGCTTGCGCTTTCTGCAAGATCGGGGATCAGCGCCTTGATGCCGGCCCGGATCTCGGCATTCTTGCACTGCCGGTCCAGCACGTCCTGGTCGGCCCATCGCAGCTTGCCGTTGTTGAGCTCGGCATAGATCCGTCCCGTTTCAGGGTCTGCCAGATTGAGGCACGCGAGCCTTTGGCCACACGCTTTAAGAAAGCCGGTATTGTCCTCCGGCGCCATGCTTGCGGTTACCTGGTAGACCTCTGCCGGCGTGGCGGCGCGCAGGTTGATCTTGGCGAACCGGTCCACATCCAGAAGGCATTTGATGTCGCACACGGTCATCTCGCCGTTCCAGCCGAACGCCACCGTGCGCGGCCGGGTGCCCTTGGGCACGGAGTTGTCGAGGAACTCGTAGTGGACTTTCTTCTTGGTATTGAGCGCCCAGGTGAAGAACAGATCGGGCATGCCCGAATAGGCCTCCACATTGTGGTCAAGCAGATCGTCCACCGCCTTGTAGCGGCCATACTCAAGGCCGCGGCCCCAGGCGCGCTCCACGGTGGCTTCTGGCGGGGTGATCATGAAGAACATGTAGACCAGGTCGCCAAACCGGGTGAGCAGGCGCCCGCCGGCCTCGCCGCCCGGGCTGGCAAAACTGTCGAACCGGAAGCGGTCGATCAGAAGATGGGGGATTTGTCCCTCCGCGGCTTTGGCGGCCATGTAGCGGTCGAGCTTCTTGTCGATGATCTCCAACTCATGACCGGTCAGCATGCCGGCATATTTGGAGGCCGCGCCCAGGGTGTCATATTCGAGCAGGTATTTGCGCCAGATGTCCGGGCTGATCAGGGCAAAATCCTGCCAGTTGACCCCAATGCGTGCAGCCAGTTTCTGTTGCAGCGGGCGCAGGGTGCTCTTGCCGGCGGCCGAGGCGCCTTTGACGTTCATGATCACCGGCTTGGGTTGTAGGGGCAGCGGCGCGAAGCCTTCGGCCTCAACTGCGGCATGGAAGATCGGCTCCAGCATTTGGCCGATCAGTTCGCTGCCGTATCCGTTGCACATGAAGGTCAAGGCAACCTGGGTGATGAGTTCCTTGCCGCCCATCAGGTGCCCGCGCTTTGCAGCGATGGCGGTTGCTGTTTTGATCAGTGCATCAAGGGCCGCTTGTGCTTCGGGAGTTGTTTGCTTGTCCCGTTCTGCGGTCCATTGCGTCAGCGCGGCAGCAAGAGGGTCGGGCGCTGGGGGAGGGGATTTTGGTTTGGGCGTTCTGGCGCCGAACAGGCGCTGGAGAAAAGAGGGCGCCTCTTCCTGGTGATCTGGCGGCACGGTTGGGGCGCGAAACACCGTTTCGTCCAGCGCGCGCATGATCAGGGTTTCGGCACGGACGCACATTGCCTCAAACGCCTGCACGATCTTCGGCAGCTGCGGCGCGGCATGCTCGGCGAGGATGGTGTCTGTGATCGAGCGAAAGTTGATGCCCAGATCGCCATAGTGCGAGCCGTCGGGCACGGACAGGTTGGCCATCACCCGGATCAGGCTTTCATGTACTAAATGGCGCTCGGGCCGGAACCGCACCAGGTCCTTTTCCGCCAGCCCTGTGAAGTCACTCAGCTCTTGGGCATCGGCGAGTTGCGTGAAGGTGTTTTCGGGCTGGTACAGGGTTGAAAGCGGCAGAAAGCGCTGTGGTATTGTGGAATTCAACCCCGGATTCCACGGGCCGAAATCTGCGCTTTGCACCTCTTCAGTCATCGCACAATGGTGGAAAACCAAGGTTCTGCAGGGTCTTCGCTGTCATGTGAGTAACCCCGTTCAGTGGGTTGAAGGTTGATGGGCTGTGGTGTATGGTATACCAGATACATGAACGCTTGTCGATTGACCTGACCGTTGATTGGATATGCGTTTTAGCCCCGTTCCCTGCTGCAGGATGCGCCCATGGCCGGCAAGCTGACATTGAAGCCCGTTGATCTGAATTTCAGCCTCAAGGACCATATTTATGATGTGCTGAAAGACGGCATCACCGGCATGAACATTTATGCTGAAGGGGCTGATCTCAGGCTGGAAGAGCGCAAGATGTCTGAAGAACTCGGCATCTCCCGCACCCCGGTGCGCGAAGCGCTGGCGCGGCTTGAGCAGGAAGGCTTTGTGGAAATCCAGCCGCGCAAAGGAGTGTTCATCAAGCGAAAGTCGTTGGATGAAATCCTGGAAATGATCGTGGTGTGGGCGGCGCTGGAGAGCATGGCGGCGCGTATGGCCACCATCAATGCCTCTGACAAGGAAATCGGCTCCTTGCGCAAAATGGCGACCGAGTTCGGCAGGGACGAGGCGGCGGCCCATCTGGATGAATATTCTGAGGCCAACATTCAGTTCCATCAGCGCATCCTGGAAATCTCCGGCAGCAAGATGCTGAAAGACATTGCCGACGGCCTGTTCCTGCACATGCGGGCGATCCGCAATCGGGCCATGGCCGAAGGCGACCGGGTGAAGCGCTCGGTGGTTGACCACATGCACATTATCGAAGCGCTGGAGGACCGGGACGCGGATCTCGCCTCTGAGCTGGTGCGTGAACACACCTTGCGGCTGCATGCTCATGTGCGGCGCAGCTGGAAAGAATTTGTCCGAACTTCGCGCGCCGAAGCGGCGGACCAATCCATTGATTTGAAATCAGGCGTTTAAGGAGAAGCCATGATGGCATCGACAGCAGCGGAAGCTCTGCCCCAGACGAACACTGACGACAGCGCCGCTCCAGAGGCAGCCCCCGAGCCCAAGGCTTTGACTGATGGCTTTCATCTGCTCATTGACGCGCTCAAGCTGAATGACATCAACACGATCTATGGGGTGCCGGGCATTCCGATCACGGACCTTGGCCGGCTTGCCCAGGCCGAGGGCATGCGTGTCATCTCCTTCCGCCATGAGCAGCATGCAGGCTATGCGGCCTCAGTTGCGGGATATCTGACGCAGAAGCCGGGCATTTGCCTGACCGTGTCTGCTCCTGGCTTCCTCAACGGCCTCACAGCGCTGGCGAACGCCACCACCAACTGTTTCCCCATGATCCTCATCAGCGGTTCGTCCGAACGCGAGATTGTTGACCTGCAGCAGGGCGACTATGAGGAGATGGACCAGTTGGCCATCGCCAAGCCGCTCTGTAAGGCCGCTTACCGGGTGCTGCATGCTGAAGATATCGGCATCGGCATTGCGCGGGCCATTCGTGCTGCCGTCTCAGGGCGCCCGGGCGGGGTCTATCTGGATTTGCCGGCGCAGCTGTTTGCCCAGGTGATGGACGAAGAGGTTGGCCGCAAGTCGCTGGTGAAGGTCATCGATGCGGCCCCGGCGCAACTGCCGGCTCCAGATGCGGTGACCCGCGCCCTCGACGTGTTGAAGGGCGCCAAACGCCCGCTGGTCATTCTCGGCAAGGGCGCGGCCTATGCGCAGGTGGATGACAAGATCCGCGCGTTCATTGAGAAGAGCGGCATTCCTTACTTGCCCATGAGCATGGCCAAGGGCCTGCTGCCCGACACTCATCCACAGTCGGCAAGCGCTGCGCGCTCATTGGCGCTGAAACAATCCGATGTGGTGGTGATGATCGGCGCGCGCCTCAACTGGCTGTTGTCCCACGGCAAGGGTAAAACCTGGGGAGAGGCGCCCAAGAAGTTCGTGCAGATCGACATTGAGCCTAAAGAGATGGACTCAAACGTTGAGATCGCCGCGCCCCTGGTGGGCGATATCGGCTCTTGCGTTTGCGCCTTGCTGGACGGCATGGGCGATGATTGGTCGGCCCCGCCTTCGGACTGGACTGAGGCCATCCGCACCAAGGTTGAAACCAACGTGGCCCGCATGGCGCCCAAGCTGCAGAACAACAATGTGCCCATGGACTACCACGCGGCACTCGGTGCCTTGAGGACAATCATCAAGGAGCGCCCCGACATCACCCTGGTGAACGAAGGGGCCAATACGCTGGATTTCGCCCGCTCGATTATCGACATGTACCAGCCGCGCAAGCGCGTGGATGTGGGCACCTGGGGTGTGATGGGCATCGGCATGGGCTCTGCCATCGCCGCGGCGGTGGAGACCGGCAAGCCGGTATTGGCGATCGAAGGCGACAGCGCCTTTGGCTTCTCCGGCATGGAGATCGAAACCATCTGCCGCTACAACCTGCCGGTTTGCGTGGTGGTGTTCAACAATAACGGCATCTACCGGGGCACGGACGTGAACCCCACCGGGGGAGACGATGTGGCGCCGACGGTGTTTGTGAAGGACAGCCGGTATGATCAGATGATGGCGGCGTTTGGCGGTGTTGGCGTCTATGCCACCTCGCCGGACGATGTGACCCGTGCGGTGAACGAGGCTTTGGACTCAGGAAAGCCAACTCTCGTAAATGCCGTGATCGACGAACAGGCCGGTACCGAGAGTGGGCGGATCGGTAATCTCAATCCACAAAGCGTGGTTTCCAAGAAATAACAAACAGACTAGCTCTCAGAGACTCTGGGGAGGGAACAATGAAAGCACTTCAAGACGTCAAGATTTTGGATTTCACCCATGTGCAGTCGGGGCCGACGTGCACGCAGCTTCTGGCCTGGTTTGGGGCAGATGTGATCAAGGTGGAGCGGCCCGGCGTGGGCGATGCCACGCGCAAACAGCTGGTGGATGTGCCGGGCGCGGACTCGCTCTACTTCACCATGCTGAACCACAACAAGCGGTCCATCACGCTCAACACCAAGAACGAAACCGGCAAGGAAGTGCTGGAGCGCCTGGTGAAGGAATGTGACGTGCTGGTGGAGAACTTCGCTCCCGGTGCGCTCGACCGCATGGGCTTTTCCTGGGAACGCATCCAGGAGCTGAACCCGCGCATGATCATGGCCTCGGTGAAGGGTTTTGGCCCTGGTCCCTATGAGGACTGCAAGGTTTATGAAAACGTCGCCCAGTGTGCCGGCGGCTCCGCCTCCACCACAGGCTTTATGGACGGACCGCCTCTGGTGACCGGTGCGCAGATCGGCGACTCGGGAACGGGTCTTCACTTGGCGCTCGGTATTGTGACGGCGCTCTATCAGCGTGAACAGTCAGGCAAGGGCCAAAAGGTTCTGGCCGCCATGCAGGATGGGGTGCTGAACCTCGCACGCGTGAAACTGCGCGACCAGCAGCGCCTGGCAGCAGGTCCTCTGACCGAATACTCCCAGTATGGCGAAGGCACGCCGTTCGGCGATGCCACGCCGCGGGCCGGCAACGATTCCGGTGGCGGGCAGCCTGGACGCATTCTGAAGTGCAAAGGCTGGGAGACCGACCCCAATGCCTACACCTATTTCATCACCCAGGCTGCGGCTTGGAAGAAGATCTGCGATGTGATCGGCGAGCCGGACTGGAAGGAGGCGGAAGGCTACGCCACGCCGCCCGAACGTCTCGACAAGCTGAACGCGATCTTCGGGCGCATCGAGCAATGGACCATGACCAAGACCAAGTTTGAGGTGATGGACATTTGCAACCCGATGGATATTCCGGTGGGCCCGATTTTGTCCATGAAGGAAATTGCCGAGGAGCCTTCCTTGCGCGAAACCGGAACCATTGTGGAAGTGGACCATCCGGAACGCGGCCCATACTTGAGCGTCGGGTGCCCGATCAAACTGTCGGACAGCCCGGTTGAAGTGGAGCGCTCGCCGCTGCTGGGTGAACACACGGACGAAATTTTGACAAGTGTGCTGGGCTATCAAGGCGATGACCTGGACCGGGTCCGCGGGTCTGGCGCCATTGGTGATGTGAAAGCCGAAGCGGCTGAGTAAATTTCGATTTCCCCCGTGCCGCCTTCGGGCTTGACCCGAAGGCCCACAGCGGCGGGATCTGAGCACAGCTGCTTGGGTCCTCGGGTCAAGCCCGAGGACGCCATGGGCGTAAACTGAGAGGGAGCGGGAGCAATGCGGATTATCTTTATGGGCCAACAGGCCTTCGGCAAGGCTGCGCTTGAGAAAATCCTGGAAGCCGGCCAGGACGAAGTTGTGGCAGTGTATGTGGCGCCGGACAAAGAAGGCCGGCCGTTTGATCCGGTCAAGCAATGTGCCCTCGACAACAACATTCCGGTGTTCCAGCCCGCCAAGTTCAAAGACGATGCGGTGCTGGACGAGATGAGGTCGCACAATGGCGATCTCATGGTGATGGCCTTTGTGATTGTGTTCGTGCCGGAAGCGGCCCGGGACATTCCCAAGATGGGCTCGATCTGCTTTCACCCCTCCTTGCTGCCGCTTCACCGGGGGCCAAGCTCAATCAACTGGCCCATCATGTGGGGCTCCACCAAAACCGGTTACAGCTGGTTCTATCCCACCGACGGGTTGGACGAAGGCGAGATCCTCCTCCAGCGCGAAGTGGAGATCGGGCCGGACGACACTCTGGGCGACATCTACTTCAAAAAGATCTTTCCAGCCGCCGTGGACTCAACTCTGGACGTGATCGACGCATTCCGCACCGGCAACCCGCCGCGCTCGCAGCAGGATGAGAGCAAGGCGACCTACGAGACTTGGTGCAAGAAGGCGGACGTGGAACTCGACTGGTCTGCGGCTGCCGGTGACACCTACAACAAGATCCGCGCGGGCAATCCGCAGCCTGGCGCCTGGACCACTTTTCAGGGCAATGAGGTGCAAATCTACGATTCCAGGCGCCTGGAAGGGGAGGGAACCCCTGGTGAAGTCGTAAACGTGAGCGATGACGGCGTCATTGTTCAGGCCGCAGGGGGCCGGATTATCGTAAAGCGTGTAAGGCCCAAAGGCGGCGACAAGGTGCCGGCGTCTGAATGGGCTGCTGCCGCCGGTGTTGCAACCGGCAGCACGCTAGGAAGTTAGAGTAACCCCGGGCAGACTGTTAGGTGTGATTGGGACAAGTTACTCGCGCGAAACGTAACTCTGGAGCATAGTCCGCTCGCTGTGAGTGGGACATTCTCCAGATCCAAATTATTCGATAGGACAAAGGCAAGACAAATGGTCAAGACCGACATTGAAATCGCCCGGGAAGCAACGCCGGAACACATCAACAAAATCGGCGCTAAGCTGGACATTCCCGAAGAGCACCTGCTCCCGTTCGGTCATGACAAGGCAAAGATCTCCGCTGAATTCATCAAGAGCGTGGCCGGTAACAAAGACGGCAAGCTCATTCTGGTGACCGCTATCAACCCGACGCCTGCCGGCGAAGGCAAAACGACGACGACCGTGGGCCTTGGCGATGGCCTGAACAAGATCGGCAAGCGCGCCACCATTTGTATCCGCGAGCCCTCCCTCGGCCCATGCTTCGGCATGAAGGGCGGGGCAGCCGGCGGCGGCTATGCCCAGGTGATCCCCATGGAGGACATCAACCTTCACTTCACCGGCGACTTCCACGCCATCACCTCTGCCCACAACCTATTGTCGGCGATGATCGACAACCACATTTACTGGGGCAACAAAGCTGAGATCGATCAGCGCCGGGTGGCCTGGCGCCGGGTTCTCGACATGAACGACCGCGCCCTGCGCGAAATCGTCTGCTCGCTCGGCGGTGTCTCCAACGGTTTCCCGCGTGAAGCTGGTTTCGACATCACGGTGGCCTCTGAAGTGATGGCCATTCTGTGCCTGTCCAATGATCTGGAAGATCTGCAGAAGCGCCTCGGCGACATCATCATCGGCTACAAGCGCGACCGTTCGCCGGTCTATTGCCGCGACGTGAACGCCGATGGCGCCATGACCGTTCTGCTTCAGCAGGCCATGCAGCCGAACCTGGTGCAGACTTTGGAAAACAACCCGGCCTTCATCCACGGCGGGCCGTTCGCCAACATCGCCCACGGCTGTAACTCCGTGGTGGCCACAAAGGCGGCCCTGAAGATTGCCGATTACGTGGTGACGGAAGCCGGCTTCGGTGCCGACCTCGGCGCTGAGAAGTTCTTCGACATCAAGTGCCGCAAGGCTGGCCTTGCGCCGGAAGCGGTGGTGATCGTTGCCACCATCCGGGCCCTGAAAATGAACGGCGGGCTGACCAAAGATGAGCTTGGCGAAGAGAATGTGGATGCGCTCAAAAAGGGTTGCGTCAACCTGGGCCGGCACATTGAGAACGTGAACAAGTTCGGCATTCCAGCCGTTGTGGCGATCAACCACTTCATCACGGACACGGATGCGGAAGTGGCTGCGGTCCAGGCCTATGTGGAAAGCGTGGGCGCCGAAGCGGTACTTTGCCAGCACTGGGCCAAGGGTTCTGAAGGCACTCTTGATCTTGCCAAGCGCGTGGTTGAAATCGTCGATGAGGGCAAGGGCAACTTCAAGCCGCTCTATCCCGACGAGATGCCTCTGCTCGACAAGGTGCGCACCGTTGCCCAAGAGATCTACCGGGCCGACGACATTGCAGCCGACAAGAAGATCCAAGACCAGCTCAAATCCTGGGAAGACCAGGGCTATGGCAATCTGCCGATCTGCATCGCCAAAACCCAGTACAGTTTCTCCACCGATCCGAACCTGCGCGGTGCCCCCACGGGGCACACCGTTGCGGTCCGCGAAGTGCGGCTTTCAGCGGGCGCGGGCTTCATTGTGGTGATCACCGGCGAAATCATGACCATGCCAGGTTTGCCGCGGGTTCCGTCGGCTGAGTCCATTCGATTGAATGACGAAGGCCTGAT
Organism: Alphaproteobacteria bacterium; assembly: GCA_024227565.1. Taxonomy (GTDB): domain Bacteria; phylum Pseudomonadota; class Alphaproteobacteria; order Rhizobiales; family CAJQND01; genus JAAEUE01. The sequence continues at coordinate 39,289 of JAAEUE010000108.1, read as the reverse complement.
CGAAGGATTGTTCTAAATTTGTCCGGCAAGCACCGTCCAATTTGACTCTGTCGTCCTCGGGCTTGACCCGGGAACCCAGGGCGGAGCACTCGAATTGCTGCGGTAGTGGGCCCTCGGGTCAGGCCCGAGGGCTACAGATGAGGAAAGCGGTTGAACCGGTCGAGCTCAGGATTTGTTGGATAACATGAGAAAAAGCGAGGAATTCTTGACGGACGCAGCCACTATCTGATAGCCTGATATGTGGTATACCACACGCCAGATGGCGCGGTCTGAACCCTAAAATAAGAAGCTGATGGCCGAAGGCGGACCTCAGCCAGCAGGAAAGCGTTACAAAGAGGTTTTGGTCTTGAAATGTAAGACCTTTGCGACCCTAAAAACCAACCCTTGGGAGGATACATTATGGGTATTACGAAACGGGCCATTCTCGGCCTAACTTGCGCCTTCGGCATGAGTGCAGCTCTTGCTGGCTCGGCTCTGGCCGACGCACATGGCGGCTGGAAACCGAAGAAGCCGGTCGAATTTGTGGTCATGGCAGGCAAAGGCGGCGGGGCTGATAAGGCTGTGCGTCTGATGCAGGCGATCATCGCTGAAGATAAGCTGGCTCCTGTTCCTATTACGCCGGTCAACAAGCCGGGCGGTTCGGGCGCTGAAGCTCTTGTCTACATGAAGGGCAAGAACGGCGACAACCACACCATCATGTTCACCCTGAACAGCTTCTACACCACACCGCTGCGCCAGAAAGCGCTGGGCGTGGACATCACCACGTTCACTCCGGTGATGCGGATGGCTGAAGACACATTCTGTCTGTGGGTGAATTCCGACCGCAAAGACATCAACTCGGTTGATGACTTCGTCAAGGAAGCCAAAGCTGCCGGCAACAAATGGATCATGGCTGGCACCGGCAAGAACTCTGAAGACAACCTTCTGACCGACTTCCTCAACACCGCCTACGGTCTTGACATGAAGTACGTGCCTTACAAGGGCGGCGGCAAGGTTGCCAAAGAGCTGGCCGGCAACAACGCCAACTCAACCGTGAACAATCCGTCCGAGCAGCTCGGCTTCTACGAAGCTGGTAAAACCAAGCCGTTGGCTTGCTTTACACCTGAGCGGATCAGCCTGTTCAAGGACGCACCAACCTTCAAGGAACTTGGCAAGGACTTCGTCTACTTCATGCAGCGCACCGTTGTTGGCGCACCTGGCATGAACGGCGATGCTGCCAAGTACTACAACGAGCTCTTCACCAAGGTCTTTAATTCTGAGAAATGGCAGACCTACCGTAAGAAGAAGGCTCTGGTTGGTCCGGCTCTGGCTGGCGACGCACTCATGGACTACTGGAAGAAAGAGCGCGACATCCACAAGAAGATGCTCATCGACATGGGCGCAATCAAAGGCTGACGCGTAGCAAACGATACATCAGATAGGCTTGGGAGGGCTGATCATGACTGTCCGTATGGCTGAGCTGTGCATGGCGGTGACCATGACAATCTTCTCGGTCTATCTGATGTATAAATCCGCCGAACTGCCAATCGGCTGGATTGAGGGCGAGGGGCCCGGCGGCGGGTTCTGGCCCTTCTGGCTGGCGGCGGTGATGCTGCTGTCCTGCGGCGGCATTCTCTTCAACTGGGTCAAGCGCAAAACCGCAGTTGCCGCATCAGAAGAGACCTACATTGAACGAGGCGTGATGTGGGATGTGGGCCTGGTGGCAGGCTCGCTGATCATCACGGTGGCTTTGTTTCATTGGATTGGGGTTTATGGCGCGCTGCCGTTGTTCCTGCTCTTTTACCTGAAGTTCATGGGCCGGCACGGTTGGCCTCTGTCGGTGGGGCTGGCAATTACGATCCCGGTCGTCACGTTTCTATTCTTTGAGATCATGCTCAAGATCACCCTGCCGAAGGGGATTACCGAAGAGCTGTTCTATCCGATTTATCCGTTGTTCTTTTAACGTTTTGAGGTGGGCCGGCAGCCTGCGCACAGGATACGTGTATCTGCCGGGTGGAGAACGAACATGATGGAAATAATTTCACTCCTGGCTGGCGGTTTCGCAGTGGCCTTCGAGCCGCTCAACCTGATGCTGGTGATCATTGGCTGCACGCTTGGCCTTTTCATCGGTGCCATGCCGGGTTTGGGCTCAGTGAACGGCGTTGCCATCCTCTTGCCGCTCACCTTCCTTGTGCCGCCAACAGGCGCCATCATCTTTCTTGCCGCGATCTACTACGGCGCCATGTATGGCGGGGCCATCTCCTCAATCATGCTGGGTATCCCAGGGGCCTCCACGGCCGTCGCCACGACGTTTGACGGGCGCCCATTGGCCAAGCAGGGCATGGCCGACAAAGCGCTCACAGCGGCTGCTGTGGCCTCCTTCGTGGGCGGCACGATCTCAGTGCTCCTGTTCACCTTCTTCGCACCTCCGCTTGCTCACGTTGCGCTGGTGTTCGGCGCGCCGGAAGAGTTTGCCCTCATGCTGCTGGCCTTTGCCACGTTTGTGGGCCTTGGCGGCGACGACATCTGGAAAACCATCTTCTCCATCTGCATCGGCCTGGTGCTGAGTGCGGTCGGCCTGGACATTATCAGCGGCGAGCCACGGCTTATCTTCGCCGACATCACCGGCTTCATGCACGGGATCAACTTCCTGGTCCTGGCCATTGGCATCTACGGCATTGGCGAGATGCTGTGGACTGTGGAGGAAAACCATAAAGCCGGCGGCAGGAGCATGCTGTCTGAGGCTACAGTGACCGTGAAGCGTACTATAGCGAATTTGCGGGAGCTGCTTGGCGCCTGGAAGGCCATGGCTATGGGCTCGTTCCTGGGTTACTTCGTGGGCATCCTGCCGGCTGCAGGCGCCACGCCTGGCTCGTTGATGGCCTACGGCATTGCCAAACAAATTTCCAAAGAGCCGGACAAGTTTGGGGAAGGGGCGATTGACGGCGTTGCAGCCCCTGAGGCGGCAAACAATGCTGCAAGCACGGGCTCCATGTTGCCTATGTTGACCCTGGGCATCCCAGGTTCGCCAACCACGGCTATTCTGCTCGGTGGGATGGTGATCTGGGGCCTGGAGCCTGGCCCCCTGCTGTTCACCCAGCATGCGGACTTCGTCTGGGGGCTGATTGCCAGTCTCTATGTGGCGAACTTCTTTGCGGTGGTCATCAATGTGGCCTTCATCCCGGTTTTCATCGCCGTGTTGAAGATGCCGTTCACTATCCTGGCCCCCATCATCTTTGTGCTGTGCCTGATCGGCGGGTATGCACCTACCAAGGATCTGCACGATGTGTGGCTGATGATCATCTTCGGGATCGTGGGCTATCTGATGCGCAAGCTGGACTACCCGCTGGCACCTGCGGTTCTGGCGATTGTGCTTGGACCCCTGGCTGAACCTGCTTTGCGCCAATCGCTGTTGATCGGCGACGGGTCGTTCAACATCTTCTTCTCGCGGCCCTATTCGGCGTCGATCATGACTGCGGCCTTGGTGCTGATGTTCCTGCCGGTCTTCAAGCTGATCTACGATAAGATGAAGAAAAAGCCGCAGGCGGCTGAAGGGTAATAGCAAGGGCGCCCAATTTTGACCTGTTCAACCGCCTTTGCCCCGTGTGTAGCCTGAGGACGGCAGAGCCGAGGTCACCGGCGTATCGGTCAAACCTTGAGGTCTCAAGATTGTGCCAACGTGGCAGGGCGAACGAAAACGCCACTAATTAGTTGGTTTATGTGGATTGTCAGCCCCGCATCCGTTCATATTCAGCGGCGGAAAACTGGGAAAAACAGCGACACTGCGAAACGAACCCAATTTCGCACAAGCATTTGAATCCAATGCGCGATTCGCTCTATTTGGCCTTATTGAGTGAGTTAGAATGCGGTGGGGCTAGTTTTCGCGCTTCGGCTTGGGCCGGGGCAGGGGAATTCCGCCGGCTGAGTACCCTGCTTGCGCCTGCACGGGCTCACCGGTCTGTGACCGCTTCAGGTCCGGCGCCGGGGCTTTGAACGTCGCCACGGTTTCTTGGCTGCCATCTGAAGGTGCCAGCGGGGCAACCGGCTCGGCGGTTACCTTGGTGGTCGGGGCTGCAGCTGCTGCCGGCTCGATCGATGGCTCGGCCCCACCCGCCGCCGCAGCGGCGGCAGCTTCCTTCTTGGCCTTCTCGCGCCGCTCGCGGGCGATTTTGCGCCAAACCCGAACCTTCTTGTTGTGCTCGTCCAGGGTCTTGGAGAACGTGTGCCCGCCGGTGCCGTCTGCCACGAAGTAGAGCTCATCCGTCTTCAGGGGGTTCAACACCGCCGCAATCGCCGCTTCACCAGGATTGGCAATCGGGGTCGGGGGCAGGCCGTTGATCTGGTAGGTGTTGTAGGGGGTCTTCTGGTCAATCTCGCTGCGCAAGATGGGCCGCCCAAGTTTGCCCTGTCCGCCCACCAGGCCATAGATGATGGTGGGGTCAGATTGCAGGCGGATGCCTTTCTTGAGGCGGTTCACGAAAACTGCAGCCACGCGCCGGCGCTCTGCGGCAACACCGGTTTCCTTCTCCACGATGGATGCCAGGATCAAGGCCTCGCCCGGTGTTTTTACCGGCAGATCCGCGGCGCGCTTGGCCCAATGCTTCTCAACGATCTCCTTCTGCGCAGCCCGTATGCGCTCAAGAACCTTGCCGCGATCTTCGCCCCGGCTGAAATTGTAGGTTTGCGGCAACAGGCTGCCCTCAGGAGGGATGTCCAGGATCTCGCCGGTGAGATCCTCCTTGGCCATTAGGCGCGCGACGATCTGTTGGCTCGTCAGGCCTTCCGGGACGGTGATCTTGTAGGTGACCACCTCACCGCGCACCAGTTTGTCCAGCACCTGGGCCATGCTTTCGCCTGGCTCGAAGCGGTATTCACCGGCTTTAAGGCTGCTCTGGGCCCGGCGGGTGATCACGCCGGCCTGGAAGATCAGTTCATTTGCGATCACGCCTTGCGAATAAAGCGTCTTGGCAATGGCACTGGTGCCCGAGCCGCGTTTGATGGAGATGTCCTTGGGCGCATCCAAAGGCCCGGCAACGGTGAATTGCTGGTTGCCCCAATGGAGCGCCAAAAGCCCGGCAACACCCACGAACAGGAAGAACATGAAAAGGTTAAGCACGCGCAACAAAACGGGGCGTTTGCGCTTCGTCTTCGCTGTGGAGGCCTCTTCCGGCGCGAAGGTCTTGGCGATCTCCTTTGCGGGCACGCGCAAGGACCGGTCTCTGCGCCGAGGCCGGGCTGGATCTGGAATGGGTCGACCGCTGTTCACCTAATGCACTCCGGCTGCTGGTTGGGCCCTCAACCCTCGTACCGTTTGAGGACCAGCGATGCATTTGTTCCACCAAAACCAAATGAATTGGACAGAACTGTGTTGATCGGCTTTTCTTTTGCCTCGTGCGGCACCAGGTCAATACCCGTTTCAATCGATGGATTGTCGAGATTCAAGGTCGGCGGTGCCACATTATCGCGAATGGCGAGGGTGGAAAAGATGGCTTCAACCGCGCCTGCTGCGCCCAGCAAGTGACCAATTGCAGACTTTGTGGACGACATGGTGAGCCCTTTGCCCCCATTGCCATACAGGCGCTCAACGGCGCCGAGCTCAATCTCATCACCTAGAGGCGTTGAGGTGCCGTGTGCGTTCACATAGTCCAGCTCATCTGGAGCGATGCCAGCCCGTTCGATGGCTGCCTTCATGGCGCGGAAACCGCCATCGCCATCAGCTGCAGGAGCCGTAATGTGGTAGGCATCGCCGGACAGGCCGTAGCCCACAACCTCTGCATAGATCTTGGCGCCGCGCGCCTTGGCGTGTTCAAGCTCTTCCAACACCACAACGCCGGCGCCATCACCCATGACGAACCCGTCGCGGTCTGCGTCATAGGGCCTGGAGGCCTTCTGGGGTGTGTCGTTAAAGTGTGTGGAGAGGGCTTTGCAAGCAACGAAGCCTGCAATCCCGATCCGGCAAATGGCAGCTTCTGCGCCGCCTGCGATCATCACATCAGCATCTCCGAGGCCAATCAGCCTGGAGGCGTCGCCAATGGCGTGGGCGCCGGTTGAGCAGGCGGTGACCACCGCATGGTTTGGCCCTTTGAAGCCGTACCGGATGGACACATAGCCAGACACCAGGTTGATCAGGCGGCCGGGAATGAAGAACGGGCTGACCCGGCGCGGTCCTTTTTCTTCCAACACAAGTGCCGTGCTGGCAATGCCGTCCAAACCGCCGATGCCTGAGCCGATGAGCACGCCGGTGCGGCATTGGTCTTCATGGTCTTCGGGGTTCCAGCCGGAATCTTCCACCGCTTCAACGGCGGCGGCCATGCCGTACAGAATGAAATCGTCGACCTTGCGCTGCTCTTTCGGCTCCATGGCGCGGTCAGGGTTGAAGGTGCCGTCCGAGCCATCGCCGCGGGGGACGTGGCAGGCAACCCGGCACGCCAGATCATCGGTCTGGAAGCCTTGCATCTCGCCAGCGCCTGATTGGCCCTCCAGCAAACGAGACCAACTGGCCTCCACTCCATCTGCAAGTGGCGAGACCATGCCCAGCCCGGTGACAACGACCCTACGCATCTCGACGTCCTTCAATCTTCGTTTGTTCAGCCTACCATATGACAGTCTACCATATGACAATGGCGGCACGCGGGCTAGCCACGCCCCGCCATCGGAGCATTTTGTTCAGCAGCGAGTGCTTCTCGCCGCAGTCCGCCAGAACTTAAGCGGAGTTTTCTTTGATGAACTTGCAGGCATCGCCCACAGTTTGAATGTTTTCAGCAGCATCATCGGGAATTTCGATGCTGAATTCCTCTTCGAAGGCCATCACAAGTTCAACCGTGTCCAGGCTGTCTGCGCCCAGATCATCGATGAAGCTCGCGCCTTCGGCAACTTTGTCTTTGTCAACGCCAAGATGCTCAACGACGATCTTCGACACCCGCTCTAATACATCACTCATAAGTTCAGTCCTCAATATCTAATCGTGAAGCATCTACGCCCGATCGGCAAAGATGCGTGGCCGTGTGGTGGGCCGGAAGGTACGTCTTGCGCAGCGGCTCTTTCGCCACGTGGTCAGCGCATACCTGTTGGGACAATAGAATCGCGGCCCGGATCCCAGAAAATCCGTTGGCTGCTTACCATAAATCCCGTCAGAAATCCAAGTGCCACGTGTTGCGGCACATCGGCATGACTGTTTGCGCCGCAATCTGGCAGAATCCGTCCTTTTCTCAGCGCTGCAGAGCCTGAAAGCCCCTGCCACGTCAGATCATCGCCATTCCGCCATTCACATGGACGGTTTGGCCGGTGATATACGCTGCCTCATCGCTGGCCAGATAGAGCACAGCAGAGGCAACTTCGTCTCCCTGACCGAGGCGCCCGGCCGGGATTGTTGTCAATATGGCTTCGCGCTGCTTCTCATTCAAGGCATCGGTCATCGCGGTCTCAATGAAGCCCGGGGCCACGCAGTTGACGGTGATGCCACGGCTCGCCACTTCCTGGGCGAGTGCCTTTGACATGCCCACCGTACCGGCCTTCGAGGCTGCGTAGTTGGCCTGGCCCGGATTGCCCATGGTCCCCACAACCGATGTGATGGAGACAATGCGCCCGTGGCGCCGTTTCATCATGCCGCGCAGGCAGGCCCGGGCGAGCTTGAAGGAGGAGGTGAGATTGACGTTCAGCACCTCGTTCCACTCTTCGTCTTTCATCCGCATGGCCAGGCCGTCTCGGGTGATGCCGGCATTGTTGACCAATATGTCGACAGACCCCATGGCTTCGTCCGCTGCTGGAATGAGCGCTGCCACGGCATCGTCGTCGCCCAGATTGCAGGGAAGAACGTGCACCCGGTCTCCGAGCTCTGCTGCTCTTTCGGCGAGAACCGCCTCGCGGGTTCCCGAAATCCCCACCGTGGCGCCGGCGCCATGCAGAGCTTTGGCGATTGCTGCGCCAATGCCGCCGGTCGCTCCGGTTATAAGGGCGTTCTTGCCTTCTAAATTGAACATGGGCTGAATCTCCCGTTTCGTTGTTACGCCTCAAAGGCGGCGATGTCGTCTGGTGTGCCGATTGCGCTGGCTGTCAGCTCGCGGTTGATGCGCTTGGCCAGGCCGCTCAGCACTTTGCCGGCGCCAAGTTCATACAGATTGGTAATGCCGCCGGCTGCCATTGCCTCAACGCATTCGCGCCAGCGCACCATGCCGGTGACCTGTTGGACCAGGCTGCCGCGGATCTCGGCTGGATCGGTGAGCGGGCTTGCGCTGACGTTCGCCATAACCGGCACCACAGGGGCGTTCATGGTCACATTTGCCAATGCATCGGCCATTACGTCTGCAGCAGGTTGCATGAGTGCACAATGGAACGGGGCGCTCACCGGCAGCAGCATGGCGCGGCGGGCGCCTTTTTCCTTGGCCAGTTCCACTGCGCGCTCCACAGCGGCTGCGCTGCCCGAAATCACCACTTGTCCGGGCGCGTTGTCATTTGCGGCCTGGCACACTTCATCCTCAGCGGCGGCCTTGGCCACTGCATCGGCGTCTGCAAATTCAAGGCCCAGGAGGGCTGCCATGGCGCCTTGGCCCACTGGTACGGCTTGTTGCATGGCCTGGCCGCGGGTTTTCAGCAGCCGGGCCGTGTCGGCCAGGGAGAACACCCCGGCTGCGGCAAGGGCTGAGTACTCCCCGAGAGAGTGCCCTGCCACGAACTTGGCTTGTGCAGCCAGATCCAGGCCCTTTTCCTGCTCCAGCACGCGCACAACTGCCATGGATACCGCCATCAGCGCCGGCTGGGCGTTTTCGGTCAGGGTAATGGCCTCATCGGGGCCTTTCCACATGATGGTTGTGAGTTTCTGGGAGAGGGCCTCATCGACCTCCTCAAAGACCGCCCGTGCGGCTGGAAAGTTGTCTGCCAAGGCCTGGCCCATGCCCACTGCCTGGCTGCCTTGTCCGGGAAAGGTGAACGCCGATGTCATGAAAGAAAAAACCCTGATGTCTCAAAACTGGCGCGAGACATCGGGGTTTGAGTTGGGCTTGTCAAGCCGGGAGAGAGAAGTTTTCAACCACTCACCCCGGGGAGATCCAGCCGTTTCGTTCGAGAGGGGGGCAAGGGACGCGGAAGGAGGACGCGGCATCTTGAACGAACGATCAGGCTTTAGGATCTCCCCGGGCTAGGTTGGAAAATCGATGGTGGATCCTATTTGGGGCGTTGGCTTTCGTTTCGCCAATCAACTCGCGCTCACTAAAGCGTGGAAAATCTGTTAGCGGGCGTGTAGGGGAGAAGGACCCCATTTTGAGCGAGACCCACCATGGCGAATTTTGGAAACCGCGAAGAGTTTGAGCAGGCGCGTGCGATTGTCTATGAGGCAATGCAACCAACGCTGCAGCATGTCTGGCCGCTGCTGGCCCAGGAGATGGACAGCGAAGTATGGGTGAAGCACGAGAACCACACCCCGCTTGGCGCCTTCAAGGTGCGCGGCGGTCTGGTGCATATGCGCAGGCGCATGGAAAGCGGCCAAACCAACGGCGTGATCACGGCCTCTATGGGCAATCACGGCCAGTCCATTCCCTATGCTGCAACGCGCGAGGGCGTGCCGGCAGTGGTGGTGGTGCCGGAGAACAACTCCAGAGAAAAGAATGCCGCCATGCGCGCGCTCGGCGCAGAGCTGATTGAAACCGGTCATGACTTTACCGCTTCAAAAGCGACTGCCGAGCAGATCGCAGAGGAGCGCGGTCTCGATATGGTGGCCTCGTTCCAGGATGATCTGGTGCAGGGCGTGAGTACCTATGCTCAAGAGCTGTTCGAGGCTGCCGGTGAACTTGACGCGGTTTACGTGCCGATTGGCTTGGGGTCAGGGATATGCGGCACCATGGCAGCACGGGACCTGTTGGGCTTGAAGACCAAGGTGATCGGGGTGGTTTCCGAGCGCGCCAATGCCTACCGCCTGTCGTTCGAAGCGCGCAAACCCATGGCCACCAATGCGGCGGACAGTTTTGCTGAAGGCATGGCGGTGCGTGAACCGCATCCGGTTGCGGTGGAGGCGATCAACGAGGGTGTGGATCACGTGGTGGAGGTGACCGAAGACGGCATTGCTGAAGCCATGCGCCTTTTGTTCAGAGCCACCCACAATATCGCCGAAGGGGCCGGTGCAGGCGCTCTGGCGGCGTTGATGCAAGAACGTGAAGCCATGCAGGGCAAGCGTGTAGGCGTGATCCTGAGTGGCGGAAACATCGATGCTGAGCGTTTTGCCCAAGTGCTGGGCGGCAAGACGCCGGTTGTGGGCGACTAGGGCCAAGTCCCTTCAAACGGCGTTTTCAGGGCGCGTTCCACAACGTCCAGGTGATCCTGGCCGTAAATCATGTCACCGTCCACAAAGTAGGTGGGAGAGCCGAACAGATTGCGGTCGATGGCTTCCTGGGTGTTTGCCTCCTGGACCGCCTGAATGTCAGATGTTGCCGCAGCAGCCTGGAGCGCCGCAGCGTCGTGGCCGGTTTGTTCTGCCAGCGCATAGAGCATCTCATGGTCCGAGAGGTCAGCGTCATCGCGCCAGTGGGCTTGCAGCATGGTATGAGACAGTTGATCCACATTGTCCCCTTCAGTGGCGCTGGCGATCAGCATGCAATTGGCAAAGATATAGTCGCTGTCGTGGTAGGTGGGCCGCTTGCCGATCACGGGCGCGTTGCGGATCTGCGCCCAGCGCTCAATTTCGCGGCGAAAGAAATAGTTTCTGTGAGCCTTGGACCGTTCGTGGAAACCGGGCGCGCCGATGGTTGCAAGAAGCTTGTTCAGATTGAAAGGCCGGTGCACGATCTCACAACCTGCCGCATCGGCGATTTCCTTGATGCGGGCCGAGCCCAGATAAGCAAAACCGGAGTGAGCGGAGTAGAAGTATTCGAGCTTTGGCATTGCGGACCTTTTGATGCTGATGGGGACTGGTCGTTGGGCCAAGACCTATTGTAGTTTGCCTGGTGAGACAACGCCGAAGAGCGGAGAACGGTGCATGCAAACCTATCAGGGGTCCTGTCATTGCGGCACGGTGCGGTTTGAGATCGACACCGAGTTTACCGAGTTCACGAAATGCGACTGCACATTATGCGCCAAGAAGAATGCGGTGATGACCAAGGTGCATGAAAGCCAGTTCAGGTTGCTGGCGGGAGAGGCTGACCTCGGCACCTATCAGTGGAACACCGGAACCGCCAAACACCATTTCTGCAAGTCCTGCGGGATCTATACGTTTCACCGCAAGCGCGTGTCGCCGGACTATTTCGGCATCAACGTGTTCTGTCTGGACGAGGCAGCCCTTGCGGATGTGCCTGTGATTGAGGTGGATGGGATTTCAATGTCCCGGGTTTGAATGGGTTGTGAAGACAAAAGGGAAAAAGACCGATGAGCGAACGCGAGCAGTTGTTGAAATGGATAGCTGAGGAAGAAGAGGCCATCATCGGCTTCTTCCAGGAATTCGTGCGTCGGCCGTCCCCCAATCCTCCAGGCGACACCACTGAAGCTGTGGCGCACATCAAGGGCTTTCTCGACGCCAATGACTTAGCCTACCGGATCATCGATCCCCAGCCCCTGTTCGCCAATGTAGTGGCGTCGTTTGACGCCCCGTCCGAAGGGCGTCACCTGGTGCTCAATGGTCATATCGATGTGTTCCCCGTGGGCGAGGACCCGGATGCGGAAGGGTGGACCACAGATCCCTGGGGCGGCGAGATCAGAGACGGCAAACTCTATGGTCGCGGCTCCTGCGATATGAAGGCGGGCACCAGTGCCTCGATCTGGACCTACGCGCTGCTGCACCGGATCAAGGACAAACTGAAGGGCACGCTCACGCTCACCTGCGTTTCCGATGAGGAGACTTTTGGCCCCTGGGGTGCGCGCTATCTGATGGAACATCATCCGGAGGTTCATGGGGATTGCTGTTTGAACGGAGAGCCCTCCAGCCCCTACTCAATCCGCTTTGGGGAGAAGGGTCCGATCTGGCTCAACTTCACCATCCGCACGCCAGGGTCGCATGGCGCCTATACCCATGGCAGTGCCAGTGCCACGCGCATTGCTGCCAAGCTGATTGGCGCGCTTGAGGCGCTCGAAGATATGGCCTTCGATTATCCGGACAATGTGCGCACGGCGCTGGTGGAAGGCCAGGAGGCGGCGGACATCGCCATGGGGGCGGGGGCCTCTGAGATCCTTCCCAAGGTGACCTTGAACATCGGCACCATCAAAGGCGGGTTGAAGGTGAACATGGTGCCGGGCGAGTGCAGCTTTGAGGCTGACATCCGGTTGCCGGTTGGGGTCGCCAAAGAGGCTGTCATGGCGCGGGTTGAGGAGATTGCGGCGGGCTTTCCTGAAGCCACATTCGAGGAGATCAACTGCAACCTGCCGTCCTACTGCGATCCTTACGGTGACATGATGGGCATCGTCCAAAAAAATGTTGAGAGCCTCAAAGGGTTCACACCAAAACCGGTGGTCAGTCTTGGCGGCACAGATGCCCGGCTGTGGCGCTATATCGATGTGCCGGCCTATGTGTATGGCCCGTTCCCGACCAACATGGGGGCGGCCGATGAGTATGTGGAAGTGGAGGAGTATCTCCACATCGTGCGCACCCATGTGCTTTCAGCGTATGATTATTTGACGGGGTAGAGGCGTGGCGGCTGCGCGTTCTGGCTCCTCCTAACCTCGTCATGCCTGCGAAGGCAGGCATCCAGAGCGGTGTCAAACGGTCTTTTCGTGCCGCCCCTGGACTCCTGCCTTCGCAGGAGTGACGAAGATTAGATGGTAGAATTGAAAATACATAATTGAATCAATTCCTTGGATTGAATTTATGGAATTTTGAATCATCTGCCGAATAAGGAAGACTCAGTTCTTCATATACCGATTCAGGCACTTCATTTGTAGAATCAACAGATGCAGAAAAGTGTATATTTTTCAGCGGTCTTCGGCCGTAACCGTCCATTCGTCTGACGGTAGTTTCGCCCCAGAATGCGTGGTTTTCTCGACCTAGGGTTACCCCCCGAACACCCTTGAAAACGAGCTCAGTGAGCGTCCTCAGGCGTCGTAATCCAGGGAGTACCCGGTGCCGCGCACGGTGCGGATCGGGTTTGGCTTGCGAAGACAATGAGGTGATGACCCGCTGAACAATGGAGACCACATCGGTTGTGCCGGTGGGGCGCACACGTTCGTTCACCTCAACTTTTGGCAAGGACAACAGATCGCCCGCACGATGTTCTGGCCTTCCAGCCCTTTGCCGAAAATCTCGGCGGCTTGAGGATTGGTCAGCATTATCTCCCGGTTTTCGCCTATCAGGAACACAGCCTCGTTGAGGCCGTTCAGGATGTTCAGTAGGGAGGATTTCGCCACTTTGACCGCTTCGCGAATTTGTTCAAGGCAGCCGGCTGCATAGCCCAGGCACCAGTAAAACGCTACTGGAAGCTCGCCCCGTATATGCCAGCAATGATCGCGCTGAGGAAGAATGCGCCCAAGATGTAGGCCATAATTTTCCCCGCGCGCCCAACTTTTTGGAGGACGGTTCGCTCTTCTGCTTGCTCCTCTGATCCTTCAGGCGGGGGCCGGATCTTGCGGTAAGTTCGAACGATTGCTGGAGTTGCGGCTCGTAATGCGAAGAACAGACCGAAGAGGGCCAGCAACACGGGCACACCAGTGAACGCAGAGACCAGAAGGATGCCCATGGTCAGCTTTGCAAGCTCTTCCACGCCTTCAGATCTGCAACTGATCGAGCCTGTGGAAAAGCTCGAACAGACCTCCGGGTTGCTAAGCACGAGCATGCCAACCACCCCGAGGATCACGACCCCAAGGGCCGCGTAGCAGATGATGCGAAAGATCAGGAACACTATGCTCATGGGTCAGGCGCCGTCTCCTGCCAGATCTTCAACCGTGTTGAGATGAAAGCTGCCGGCCGGCAATTCGGACAAGCGTGTCTCTATGGCGGCAGCCAGGGTCTGGGCGCTGGCTGCAGCAAAGGCCTCCGGCAAGCTGCCCAGCTCGCGTTCGCGGGTCACCAGTGTGATCTCGCGGTAAAACCCTGCAAACGGCAATGGATGAACATCAATCTCCATACCCTCGGCAAGCCCGTCCAGCAGCAGGGTGGGCGTGAGCATGGTGAAACCCATGCCGGCGGCCACCGGCGCCATCACGATGCTGGCGCGGTCGCCCTCGATGAACCTGGGCAGGTTTAGCCGCACGCGGCTGAGATGCTGATCAGTCCGCATGCCCACCACGGCCTCGCGGGTGAAGCGCACCATGGGCAGGGTCTTTGCCAACTCCTCCAGATCATCGATTGGGCCCGTGCACCCTTTTGGGACCACAAGCAAAAACTGCTCGCGCATGATTGGGTAGCGGGCCAGGCCCTCGATCTCGAACAGATTGTCTGACGTGATCGCCAGATCCGTCTTGCGGCTGCGCAACAGGTTCTGGTGGTCGCTTGAGAGGCCGGCGGTGAGGATCAGCTCTGGAATGTTGAAGGTGTCGCGTGCAAGTCCGGCGAGCACCGGGCACAAGGTGGTGGAGATCGACGCCAGCATGGCGATCCTGAGCAAGGGCAAAGGAACCGACCCAATCTGGCGCACCTCGGCGCGCAGGCTTTCCACCTCGCCAAGAATGGTCATAGCGCGCTTGTGCAGGGCAATTCCGGATTTGGTGAGCTGGGCGGGACGCGTTGAGCGGTCGATCACCTGAACCCCAAGGGCCCGCTCCAAGCTTTGCAATTGTTGCGAAGCTGCCGACTGGGTGATGCCTAGCATCTCCGCCGCCTGGGTCACATGGCGGGTCTCCACCACGGCAACGAACACTTCGATGGCCCGGAACAGGTTGAATTCAAAGGGGTTTGTCTTGGCCATAGGCGGTGCGCTCATGCGAGGTTTGCTGTCCTGATCAAACATTAGTTTGTCTTATGAAGCAACTGCGAGATTGTGTGGCCAGCCCGTGCGGAGTGAAATGCAACCATGAGCGAAACCGGCAGTTCATCGCAAACGCAAGGCCGCCGCCGTGGTGGTGGGCGAGGGGGCAAGAAAGCTGCCCTGGCCAAGCCGGCGGATCCTGGTGCCCCCTATATTCAGCGCAAGCTTGGAACATTCAATGTTCTCGATGAGGAAGGCCTCAGCCTGATTGAGGCCAATGCCGATCAGTTGCTGCACGAAACCGGCATGGACTTTGTCGATGATCCGGAAATCCTGGAGATCTTCAAAGCCGGTGGCGCAGAGATTGAGGGCACACGGGTGAGATTTGCGCCCGGTCTTTGCCGTCAGATCATTCAAAGCTCTGCCCCCCGAGAATTCAAACAGCATGCCCGTAATCCGGACAAATCAATTGTGCTGGGCGGCAGCAATACGGTGCTGTGCCCATCTTGGGGGCCGCCATTTGTGCACGATCTGGACAAGGGGCGACGCTATGCAGGGATTGAGGATTTCAAAACCCTGGTGAAGCTTCACCAGATGATCCCCCATCTGCATCATTCCGGCGGGGTTGTGTGCGAACCGGTGGATCTGCCGGCAAACAAGCGCCATCTGGATATGCTCTACACCCATATCCGCTATTCAGACCGGCCCTTCATGGGCGCGTTCATTGGCGAGCGGCGGGCGCAAGATGCTGTCGATATGGCCGCCATCGTATTCGGCGACGCGTTCATGCAGAACAATCCGGTGCTCTATTGTGTGAGCAACACCAATGCTCCGTTGGTGATGGACGCGAACATGTCCGGTTCCCTTAAGGTTTATGCCCACAACCGCCAGCCGGTGGCCACCACACCCTGGACCCTGGCCGGTGCCATGAGCCCGTGCACGGTGGCCGGCACGCTTACCCAGGTTCTCGCCGAGGCCTTGGCGTCGCTCTGCCTGGTGCAACTGATCAACCCTGGCGCGCCCTGCTTGATGGGGAGTTTTGCCAGCACCATGTCCATGCAAAGCGGCGCACCGACGTTTGGAACCCCCGAGGCGGGCAAAATGGTTCTGGCATCAGGCCAGTTGGCTCGCAGGCTGGGCGTTCCGCTCCACACGGTGGGCACTCTGTCGGCTTCCAAATTGCCGGATGCGCAATCTGAGCAGGAGGCGACTTGGGGCTTGCTGATGGCGATGTTTGCCGGGGCCAATCTGATCAATCATGCCACCGGTTGGTTGGAAGGCGGGCTAGTGACCAGCTTAGAAAAGACCATCATCGATGCCGATCTGTGCGGCAAGGTGGCGAGCTTTTTTGAAGGGATTGATCTTTCCAGGAACGCGCTGGCGCTTGGAGCCATTCAGGATGTGGGGCCTGGGCAGCACTTTCTTGGCAGCGAACACACCCAGGAGAATTTCAAATCGGCGTTCTATATGTCGTCAGCAAGCGACAGTAACTCGTTTGAGCAATGGAGCGCGGATGGTGGGCTGGACGCCGCTCAGCGGGCCAACGCTCAGTGGAAGTTGCTGGTGGAAGAATACGAAGATCCTGGCCTGGATCCGGCAATCGATGAGGCTTTGGTGGCCTTTATCGAAAAGCGCAAAGCAAGCGAGCCGGATCAAAACTATTACTGACCCTGCCGCCCAAACGAAAAAGGCCGCAACCACCAAGTAGGTGATTGCGGCCGATTTTTCAGAACCAATCGCGTCTTATCTGAAGAGCGAGAGGATGTTCTGGCTGCCAGAGTTGGCAATGCTCAGGGCCTGAATGCCCAGCTGCTGCTGAACCTGCAGAGCCTGCAGTTTTGTGGATTCTGCGTTCATGTCCGCGTCGACCAACTGGCTCACGCCGCGCTCGACGGCATCCATCAGGTTACCAACGAACTCAGACTGCAGTTCGATCCGCGTGCTTGCAGCACCCAGGTTACTGGCTGCCGTGGTGATCGAAGCGAAGGCTGTGTCAACGGTCTGGATCATGTCTTCCAGGTCCGTCAAATCAGCCGCAGCGTCAGTCAGAGCAGAGATGTCCAGGTTTGCAACGGTAAACGTTGTGCCGCTGGTTGCGGTGGCAACGGTATCCAGAATTGCCGTTCCCGTGCCAGCGTCAAACAATGCGGTTGACGAGATGTCGATGCCGATGGTGCCAATGGAGATTGAGCTGCCCGACCTGGTGAAGGAGGCAACAACACTCTTGGTAGCGTTGTAATCGGCGGCATCTGAGTCCACGGAAAGGAAGTTCTCGCCGTTGAACGAAGCACTTTCAGAGATACTGGTCAGCTGGTTTTGCAGCTCGGAAATTTCAGCCTGAATGGCCACCCGGTCAACACCCGGCTCGCGGGCTGCAACCAGTTTGGTTTTGATTTCGTCGACAACTTTAATCGTGCTGTCCAGGGCTGTGTATGCCACGTCCACCGTTGCGGCACCAAGACCCAGAGCATCTTGAACGGCACCAAGTGCCTTGTTGTCCGAGCGCATGGTTGTTGCGATCGAGAAGTATGCAGCGTTGTCCGAGGCAGTTGCCACGGCCAGACCTGTAGAAATACGGCTCTGGGTTTCCACCAAGCTTTTGTTTGTGGCGTTAAGTGACTGGAGTGCCGTCATCGCGGCAACATTAGTGTTGATGCTATTCATCTACTTGCGTCCCTATGTATATTGTTGATTTCTTGAAGAAAACATTCCGGATCGGCCGGGATAGTAGAACAGCATCATGCAATTGAATCACGCTATATTTGCGGATCAATCTACTATGAGCATCGTTCTAGCTGAGATGATTTGGGAGAGTCTTAACGGGGGTTCAGGAAATCATGTTTCAGTGATTTATGATAACGAAAGGCTTAATGGAAAAGGTAAAAGAAAATACAATGCGCATGCCGCAAGTGGCGGCCGGGATTGCGTTGGAATTCATGCCCGGCCGCAAATTGGTGTGGATTATCCCGCTGCGATCTGCGCGGCTTTCTCTACCAGCACTTCGGCCTGGCGGATTGAAGCGTAGTCGATCAGGCGTCCATCCAAGGACACCGCGCCTTTGCCTTCCGCTGCAGCCTGCTTCATGGCCTCGATGATGCGCTCGGCCTTTGTGACGTCGGCGTCGGAGGGGCTCATCACCTCGTTGGCCAACGCCACTTGCGAGGGGTGGATAGCCCATTTGCCTTCACAGCCGAGCACCGCAGCGCGCTGGGCTGCTGCCTTGTAACCGTCTGGATCTGAGAAGTCGCCAAAGGGACCATCGATGGGCCGCAGGCCATTGGCCCGGGCGGCCACAACCATGCGGGCCAATGCATAGTGCCACATGTCGCCCCAGTGCACATCGCGGCCACCGTTTGTGTCGGGGTCGGTCAGAACGGCATAGTCAGGGTTCACTCCGCCGATGATTGTGGTGCGTGCGCGGGTGGAGGCGGCGTAGTCGGCCACACCAAAATGGAGCGACTCGTTGCGCTTGCTGGCGGCGGCAATTTCAGTGACGTTCTGCATACCCAATGCGGTCTCGATAATGTGCTCAAAACCGATGCGTTTTTTGTAGCCCATAGCATCCTCAATCTGGGTCACCAGCATGTCGATTGCGTAGACGTCAGCGGCGGTGCCAACCTTCGGAATCATGATCAGATCGAGGCGCTCTCCAGCCTGCTCAACAATGTCCACAACGTCGCGATACATGTAGTGTGTGTCGAGCCCGTTGATCCGAATGGACATGGACTTGGCCCCCCAGTCGATATCGTTGAGGGCTTGAATGATGTTCTTTCGGGCCTCAACCTTGTCGTCTGGAGCGACCGCGTCTTCAAGGTCGAGAAAGACAACGTCAACATCAGACTTTGCTGCTTTTTCAAAGAGTTGTGGCTGACTACCTGGAACTGCAAGCTCGCTTCTGTTCAGCCTGCCTGGTGCCTGTTCAACGGTGTGAAAGCTCATCGGAAATCCTGCCCTTTTTGTGAGAGTGCGAAATCAGGGCGCGGTAAAAGCTGAAAAATCGGGCTGTCGTCAAGGTCGCATTTGACGCAGGGGGGGGGCAGCTTCTCTTCAACTGTGGAGCTCAGGAATTCTCAATCGCGCAAACTCTCCGCCGGATCATCCCCCGCCGGCGATGATGATTGTGCGTGTACGGATGAGTAATAAAAGGCGATGGCCTGGGCCCGGTTGCTGAGGTCGAGTTTTTCGAACAGATTTCTGAGGTGGAATTTGACCGTGTTGACCGAGATGCCGAACTCTTCGGCGAGCTGCTTGTTTGTGCTGCCCTTGGCCAGGGCGGTGAGAAGAATTCGCTCCTTGGCGGTGAGGGCGTGGACCGGGTCCTGGCGCAGTTCGCGCACATCCAGGAACGGAAACACCATTTTCCCGCGGCCCACATCGGCCACGATGTCGAGAAGCTTCTCGGCGGGTTCGCTGCGGGCGCAAAAGCCGGCGGCGCCGGCGGCCATGGCTTTGCGCGGAATGTCCTGGCCGTCGCTGTGGGAATAAACCACCACCCGAGGTGCGCTCTCCTGGGCGCGGAGCACTTCGATCAGCTTTTTGCCGCCCAGCATCGGCAACGTCCAATCGATGACCCCAACGGCGACCGGCACCCGCAACACCGCTTCCAGAAAGCCTTCCGCGGTGCCGGCGGTGGTCACCAGACTGAAGCGTGGGTCGCGCTCAAAAAACTCTGAGAGAGCAGACAGCATCAGCGGGTTGCTGTCAGCCAATGCCACGTCGGTCTGGGTGCGTTCTGCCATTTGTCCACCTTTTCAGAGTTCAAATTTACCAAAAACCTACCCATTCGGGTGGGGGTATTCTTATTATTTTTAGAAAATACCACACAATTGGGTGGGAAAATACCCACCAATTTGGCTATTCAAAAGCAGGAGGTTTGAGTGTTGTGGAGTTTGGCGCGAAGCCGTCTACTGGCAAGCGAGGAAACAAACTGCTGCGCCGGTCCAACGGTGGCAAGCGCCCCAAGAAAGGAATTAGCACAATGTACGGCGTCAGAGGATTATTCGTTCCAGGTCCCACAAACGTGCCGGACGAAGTTCGCAAAGCCATCGATCTACCGATGGAAGATCACCGTGCGCCCACATTGCCGGATTTCACGCTTCCGCTGTTCCAGGATCTGAAGAAGATCTTCAAATCCGAAAGCGGTCAGGTGTTCTTGTTTCCAGGTTCGGGCACCGGCGGCTGGGAAGCGGCGATTACGAACACCCTTTCGCCGGGCGATAAGATTTTGGCCTCCCGGTTCGGCCAGTTTTCCCACCTCTGGATTGATTTGTGCCAGCGCCACGGCCTCGACGTTGAGCTGATTGACGTGGAGTGGGGCGAAGGCACGCCGATTGAACTCTATGCTGAAAAGCTTAGCGCTGACCGTGACCACGAGATCAAGGCGGTTCTGGTCTGCCACAACGAAACCGCAACCGGCGTCACCTCAGACGTGGCCGGTGTGCGCCAGGCAATGAACGAAGCTGACCATCCCGCGCTGTTGTTCGTGGATGGTGTGAGCTCGATCGCCAGCATCGATTTTCGCATGGACGAGTGGGGCGTGGATGTGGCCGTTTCCGGTTCGCAGAAGGGCTTCATGCTGCCGGCCGGCCTCGCCATACTCTGTGTCAGCCCAAAGGCGCTTGAGGCTGCCAAGTCGGCAAAGCTCACCCGCTGCTATTTTGATTTCAAAGACATGATCGCCACCAACAAGGATGGCTACTTCCCTTATACCCCACCCATGACCCTGATCCGCGGTCTGCGTGTTTCCACTGACCGTTTGTTGGAAGAAGGTTTGGACAATGTGTTTGCCCGCCACAGTTTTCTCGCAGAAGGCGTGCGGGCCGCGGTTCGGGCCTGGGGGTTGGAGCTTTGTGCCAAGGAACCCAAATGGCATTCCGACACGGTGAGCGCGATTGTGGTGCCTGAAGGCGTCGATGCCAACCAGGTGATCGGCCGTGCCTACCATCGCTATGGCATCTCGCTTGGCGCTGGCCTGTCGAAGGTGGCTGGCCGGGTGTTCCGCATTGGCCACCTGGGCGACCTCAACGAGATTATGATCATGATGGCTTTGGCCGGTGCAGAGATGGCCATGCGCGACGTTGGCCTTGACGTTCAGGCGGGCAGTGGTGTTGGCGCAGCTGAAGAGCATTTCCGCCAGGCCGTGAACGGCTATGCAGATTTTCGTCCGCAACTGGTGGCGGCCGAGTAACCCCGCTCAATTGAGCCCCCTGGAGATGTCTAATGGATATCCATGAATATCAGGCCAAGGAAATTCTCGCCGGATTTGGCGTGCCCATTCCGCGTGGCGGTTTGGCGTACAGTCCAGAGCAGGCGGCCTACCGGGCCCGCGAAGTTGGCGGCGACAAGTGGGTGGTCAAAGCACAAGTCCACACAGGCGGCCGGGGGCAAGCTGGCGGCGTTAAGATGTGTACCGACGAGCACGAGGTGCTGGATGCAGCCAATGACCTGTTCGGCAAGCGCCTCGTAACCCATCAGACCGGCGCTGCCGGCAAGGTGGTCTACCGGGTCTATGTGGAAGGTGCGGTCTCGATCCAAAAAGAGATCTATCTGGGCTTCGTGCTGGACCGCAAAACCGAACGCATCATGGTGGTCGCGTCTGCTGATGGCGGCATGGAAATTGAAGAGATCGCCGAGAAGCGGCCGGGCTCGATAATCCGTTCTGTGGTGGAGCCAGCCGTAGGCGTGCAGGACTTTCAGGCGCGCGAAATCGCCTTCCAACTGGGCCTTGAGCCGTCGCAGATCCGCCAGGCTGTAGAAGTGGTCAAGGGCTGCTACATGGCCTTTCGCGACCTGGACGCAACCATGGTGGAGATCAATCCGCTCGTGGTCACAGGGGACGGATCGCTTCTGGCGCTCGATGCCAAAATGTCGTTCGACGACAATGCCATGTTCCGGCGCCCTGATGTTTCCGAGCTGCGTGACAAATCTCAGGAAGATGCACGCGAGACTCAAGCTGCCGACCGCGGCCTCAGCTATGTGGGCCTGGAAGGCAATATTGGCTGCATCGTGAACGGTGCGGGTCTTGCCATGGCCACCATGGACATGATTGAGCTCGCTGGTGGTTCGCCTGCAAACTTCCTCGACATTGGCGGCGGCGCAACGCCGGAGCGGGTGGCCAAAGCCTTCCGCCTGGTGATGTCGGACAAGAAGGTTGAAGCCATTCTGGTGAACATCTTTGCCGGCATCAACCGCTGCGACTGGGTGGCCGAAGGCATCATTCAGGCGTTGGAGAACAATCCGGTGGACGTGCCGGTGATTGTCCGGCTGGCCGGGACCAACGTGGAGGAGGGGCGCAAGATCCTTTCTCGCAGTGGCCTTCCCGTAATCCGCGCGGCAACCTTGGAAGAGGCCGCGGAGCGCTCCGTGTCCGCATGGCGCAACAACAACAAGCACAACATCAAGATGGTGGCCTCGTCATGAGCATCCTCCTCGACCGCACAACCCCTGTTCTGGTTCAAGGCCTGTCCGGCCGCATCGGCTCTTTTCACGCCAAGGAAATGATTGACTACGGCACCAACGTGGTTGGCGGCGTGGTGCCGGGCAAAGGCGGGGAAACAGTGCACGGCTTGCCGGTGTATGACACCGTGAAAGAAGCGGTGACGCAAACCGGCGCCACGGCGACCATCGTCTTCGTACCGCCCCCCTTTGCCGCTGACTCGATTATGGAAGCAGCTGATTCCGGCGTCGATCTGTGCGTCGCCATCACCGACGGCATCCCGGCGCAAGACATGATCTTGGTGAAGCGCTACATGCGGCGCTACAGCTTTGAAAATCGGATGCGGCTGATCGGTCCGAACTGTGCGGGCATCATCTCTCCGGGCAAAGCGATGCTCGGCATAATGCCCGACCACATCTACAAGCAGGGCTCAGTCGGCATCGTCGGCCGCTCCGGCACGCTTGGCTATGAAGCGGCATCGCAAATGCAGGATCTCGGCATTGGCGTGTCCACCAGCGTCGGCATCGGCGGCGATCCCATCAACGGCAGCTCGTTCAAGGACGTGTTGGCGCTGTTTGAGGAAGACCCTGAGACAGATGCGGTCGTGATGATCGGCGAGATTGGCGGCCCCCAGGAAGCGGAAGCCTCAGAGTTTATCCGTGACCACATGACAAAACCTGTGGTGGCCTATGTGGCCGGATTGAGCGCCCCGAAGGGCCGCCGTATGGGACATGCCGGCGCCATCATTTCCGCGTTCGGCGAAAGCGCCAGCGAGAAAGTCGAAATCCTCAGAGAGGTGGGCGTGGCGATTGCGCCAAACCCCTCCTCAATCGGTTCAACCCTTGCAGATACATTGGCAAAAGCGGCCTAAGGAGCACATGCTATGACCCTTGAAATCTTGAACAGCGAAGCAGGCTTTGCCCCTGCACGTAATGCGGACCGTGTGATTTCTTTGTTGCTGATGTTGGCTGAGAAGAAAGCCGCAGCCCACCAGGCCTCCGGATTTGAGGACTATGATGATTGCCTTGAGGGCAAGGTGCTCGGTCTTGTTGGCTTCAACGGATCGGCCAAAATCCTAGCAGAAAAGGCCCGTCTTGGTCTTGGCATGCGTGTGGTGGTGTTTACAAATGGCCCCGTGGATGCAGATTTTTGCGCCACCGTTGGATATCGCCAGACTGGCAGCCTGGATGAGCTGCTTATGCAGGCAGATTTCGTTTCTCTGCATTGCCGTGAAAGCGCCGAGGGTCAGACGGTTATTGGCGCCGAACAGCTCAACCACATGAAGCCTGAGGCATGCCTGATCAACACCCAATGTGCAGAGTATGTGGACGTACAGGCGCTGGTGCATGCCTTGTGGTTTGAAACCATCGGCGGCGCTGCGCTTGATCGCGATGCGGTGCCAAGCGGCCTGATGGGAGCGGTCAAGCACTGCGACAACGCTGTGGTGTGGCCCTCTGCGGTTGGCCGGCGCCCTGTGGGCTATGCCGACACCGCCCGTCGCGAAATGGTTGCCTGATGAACGCGCCGGCGGTGCTCAGCCCGCCGGCCCCCAACCGGGCTGCGGGTGGAAACTTCTCGCAACAGTCAGCCTATGCTGACGAAATCAAGGATTTGTTGTTCGGCCTGCTGCGCGGGGTCGTCTCGCGGCGCGCACCGGGGGCCTTGAAGGCATTCTCAAAATCCGAAAAGGACAAGTCCCTGGACAAGGCGGATCTGATTGCTGCGCTCCAGGCCAATGGCATCTGGTTTCAGTTGGCCGGCATCGCAGAAGAAAATGCGATGATGAGGGCCCGCCGCCAGATCGAGCGCACCGGCGGTCCTGATCAAGTTAAGGGGTCGTTCTCAAACGTGCTCGCATCTGCTGCTGCGCTCGGTGTTGCGACACCTGAAGTGACCGCGGGGCTCAACCGGCTGTTGGTCGGGCCAACCCTGACCGCGCACCCAACCGAAGCAAAACGGGTCACGGTTCTGGAAGCGCACAGGCGCATCTACCGTATATTGTTCGAATTGAAAGACCCACGGTGGACGCCGCGCGAGCGTGAACGCTTGACCAATCAGCTGCGCAACGAGATTGAGCTTCTGTGGCTCACAGGCGAGCTGCGTTTAGAACGCCCCACAGTTGACCATGAAGTGGACTGGGGCTTGCACTTCTTTCGCGAAACCTTGTTCGGTGCGGCGGCCGAGACCTACGGCAACCTGAAGATTGCACTCCTGCGCCACTATGGCGAGGAAGGGGTGAATGTGAGCCCGTTCCTGCGCTTCTCCTCGTGGATCGGGGGAGACCGGGACGGTAACCCCTCTGTGACGGCGGCAGTGACACAGAAGACGCTGACTGCCAATCGCACCGCCGCTTTGGAGCGTCTCATTGAGCAGGTGAGGAACGTGGTTCCCCTTCTCAGCGTAAGCGAGAAGGTGGCAAACGTGTCGGCGGGCTTCGACTTCACGTTAGGAGACGCGCTGAAGTGTTCCGGTAACGGCAAAACCATTCAATCGCGCAACCCCAATGAGAAGTTCCGGCAGTTCTTTTCGTGCATGCTGGCCAGACTGGAGGCAACCAACGGTGTCCGAAACGGGGCGGCGGAGTATTCGGGACCTCACGACGTACTCGCAGATCTGTCGGTGGCTGAGGCCGCTTTGGGGCAGATGGGTGCGGGATCTCTCGCTCAGGCTTACGTGGGCCCCATATGCTGGCAAGTTGAGACATTTGGCTTTCGTACCGTGTCGCTGGACATTCGGCAAAACTCCACGGTGATCAACCGGGTGCTCCAGGAGATCTGGGCGGCTGGTGGCAGTGATGTTGAACCGGGCTCAAAAGACTGGTCTGCCCGCCTGAGGCAGCAATTGCGCGAGGACGTTGAAGCCGGCGATCTCCCTACAGAGTTATCCGATGAGGCGCGCGAAGCTCTCAATCTGTTCGAACTCATAGCGCAGCACCTTGACGGACCTGACCCGGAAGCCATTGGCGCGTTCATCCTCAGCATGACCACATCTGCGGACGATCTGCTGGCTGTTCACCTGTTGCTTAAGAGTGTGGCTGGCGAGGTCATGAAACAGGCTGGCCGGGGCCGTGCGCTGTCCATTGTTCCGTTGTTTGAGACGATCGATGACTTGCGCGCCGCGCCGAAGATCCTCCGGCAACTGTTTGAGGTGCCTGGCGTGCGCCGTTCCATTCGGGCCAACGCCAACCAGCTTGAGGTCATGCTGGGTTACTCGGACTCAAACAAGGATGGAGGCTTTCTCTGTTCCTCCTGGGAGCTGATAAAGGCGCAGAAATCCATCACCAAGCTGTGTCAGAAAGCCGGTGTTGACGTGCGGTTCTTCCACGGCCGCGGTGGCTCTGTAAGCCGGGGAGGGGCGCCAACGGGCCGGGCCATTGCCGCCCAACCATCCGGCACGGTGGCCGGCAGATTGCGGATGACCGAGCAGGGTGAGGTCGTCTCTTCCAAATACGCCAACCGGGGCACAGCCAACTACCAGTTGGAAATCCTGTCTGCCAGTGTCTTGGCGCACACCCTGAAGTCGCCTTATGAGCGGGAAGAAACCAGCAATCCTGAGTTTGACGAGACGATTGATGCCCTCGCGGGCCTGTCGCAGGTGACCTATCAGAATCTGCTGAACGAACCGGGGTTTCTCGATTATTTCACGCAGGCCAGCCCGGTTGAAGAACTTGCGCTCTTGAACATAGGCTCGCGGCCCGCCCGGCGGTTTGGGGCCGCCAGCCTTGCCGACTTGAGGGCCATACCTTGGGTGTTTGCCTGGAGCCAGAACCGGCATCTGGTCTCCGGCTGGTATGGTTTCGGCAGCGCCGTGGAGAGTTTCCTGCGGATCCGCCAAGAGAACGGAGAGGTCTTGCTCAAAGAGATGTTTGAGCGATCCAGAGAGTTCCGCCTGGTGGTTGATGAGGTGGAAAAATCGCTCTGTCACGCCGACATGGAGATTGCCGGACGCTATGCGGATCTGGTCTCGTGCCCCAAGGTCCGCGGTGCGATTTTCGGGCAGGTCAGAAGTGAGTTTGCGTGCACATGCGAGCAGGTGATCAGATTGACCGGCGCTGATGCAGTTGGCGACAGGTTTCCAGCCTTGAAGCACCGCCTGGAGAGCACGTTGCCCAGGATCAATCAGGCCAACATCTGGCAGGTGCAGTTACTCATGGAGCACCGCGCCCAAGACAGTGATCAATCCGGGAAGGACAAAACGCTGGTCCCCCTCCTGGTGTCGATGAACTGTATCTCAGCAGGCCTAGGCTGGACCGGGTAACGGCTCCACATCCAAGACAAGCGGGACGTGATCGCTCAGGCGCGAGCCGCACCAGTCGTCAAACGTGCCCACCTGAAAATCTCTGATTGAGGGGAGCCAGGTCTCCGGCATGAAGATGTAGTCGATATGATAGGTGGGGCCGTCTTTCTTGCGGTCGCGCCAATAGTGAGTGGGTTCAGTTTCCTCGCCGTTCCTCTCGCCGGTGTGAGCGTGATAAGCGCTGACCAGTCCCAGTTTCTCCATAATGGCGACTTTGGCCATGTGATTGATGCGCCAACCCGGTTTGTCCCAGATTGCGTTACTGTTGAGATCGCCGGCAACGATGCAGGGATCGGTCAGTAAGTCGGGTGCGTATTTGGACAGCGCCCGGCGCAGCGGCCCCAGTTGATGTTTGCGGATGACACCGCCACTGGCGTTTTGGGCCCAAACCGCGAGCAGATTGAAGGGGACCGGACCGCTGATATGGACCGGTGCTATGTGCTTCAAAGTAGGGTGATAGGTGTGGTGGAGATGTGCTGTGTAGGTGTTGAATGTGAGGACGATGAGACCCTTGTTGGGGTTGGTCCCGACCCACACCGGTTCAGCCTCAAGCCATTCATCAGCCCCCCGCAGACGCAGTCGTTCGGGGGTTGCACACTCAGAAATGACCGCAATATCAGGCCTTAGACGCAGCAAAGCCTCGATCTTGCGATCCAGCGCCATGTTGCAGTTCCAAGCCACCAGTCTCATGCAAAGACCCTAGCACACTCACATCAGGGCCAACTGGAGTGCACTGACAGGTCATGTCAGCAACATGTTGCAAGCGCTTATGGTGCGCTCAAGAGCGTGGGGATTTTTTGACGTAGAACCTATGTTGGCCAATGCGGCCGACGAGCCTCATGCGGCGGCTCCAGCCGGGCCTGACATAGGTCGCATGATAGTGCGTGGCATGGCGCATGCGGCCCGTGGACGCCGGCGGATCAAGCAATTCGTCACTGCATTCTGGACCACACAGCATTTGCCTTGCCAGGGTCTTGGAGCTAGCCCAGTTTTTTGCGTTTCGTGGACGCTCTGGCTTGCCATCGCAGGCAAAGGAGAACTGGCACCGGTTGCGCCAATGGGCGTTCTGATAGACCACGCCGCAAATGGTGTTTGGGTAGCGCTTGCTGTCGACCCGGTTCAAGATGACCTGGGACACGGCGATTTGCCCGTCTTCGCTCTCGCCGCGCGCTTCGTAATAGATGGCCAGCGCCAAACAATGGGCTTGTTTTGACAGCTTGATCTTTGCTTTGCGCTTTGGCCGGGGGCGGGGAATAACCAGAACCTGCTTGCCGGTTCCAAGCTCCAGGTCTTCATCCAAAGCCGGCGCTGAGTACCCGGCGGTTTCCAAGGTGACCGTCTTTGCAAACTTCAATATGTAAAGGTCACGCTCAGGATGGCGGCCCAGACCGGCCAGTGTTGGGATCTTGAATTTGGGCGGTGTGTGATGGGCGCGCTTTACGTTGGCGCTGTAGCGGGGCCGTTCGAGAGGCGCGGTTTGGCTGATCGTGCGTGCGCTGGAGCTCCGGCTAGGGGTGCTCGCCAACTTTACATCACTTCGCGTGGCTGTTTCCAAATGGAATGCCGGGGCATGAGGAACCGGTTTCGCACTGGCGACCAGGCGCTTGTTAGCCTCTGAAATAGAGAATGGGTTTGACGAGACCCATCCCATTTCCAACCCCAGGGCCCAAGCAAGGCAGAGTAAGGAAAGGGAGTATCCCGCACAAGATACTGGTAGCTTCTTAAGCTCTATCCGTCCCGCAATCATTGCAGAATCATAGGATTATTATGGTTAACGAAAGGTTGTTAACGGTTGCGCCAGGCCCGATTTGGCCGGGATTTGTTGCGGTCAGGTAGGGGAAAAACGCGCTTGCGCAGGCTGTAGATCCGGTCTTGACCCGGCCCCTGGGGTTGGTCTGATAAAGAGGGTGGCAAACAGAAATTGAGGTGATTCGTGAGCAGTTCAGAGATGAATTTGAGTCCGTCGGAGGCTGCAAAGCACCTGGGCGTTTCCACCAAGGCGCTGCGTCTCTACGAACAACGCGGCTTGATCGCGCCAGTGCGCACCGAGGCTGGTTGGCGCACCTATAACCCCGTCGACATGGAGCGCGCTGCAGATGTTGTGCGATTGCAGGCCCTCGGCCTGAGCCTAGCTCAGGTGGCACAAGTTTTGGGCGGCAAGGATGTAGATCTTGCACCGCTTCTTGCAATGCATCAGGCAAAGTTGGAAGCACAGGCCCGGAAGCTTGGCGGGGCCATTGAAAAGGTTCGGGCCCTTCGCGCTGAACAAGCTGCAGAAAAGCTGCAAGGGCCTATCGGTGGATATGTTGCCTTTGAGCTTCCCTGGCCCTGGGGAGGGGAGGCCTTTGTGTTGCACGACCTTCGCCCGCTAAACTACATCACCGGACCACTGGGATGCGGAAAGACACGCCTTGCCATTGCTTTGGCTCAAACATTGCCTAAAGCCACATTCTTGGGGCTAAACCGATTGGCCGGCGTGGAGGCACAGGCGAGGGCCCAACTGGATACTGATCCGGCACTGCGGGCGCGGGTGGATCAGGCGATGGAGACGCTTGTTGAAGCGGGCGCCACCAGATCTCCTGCTTTGCTTGTCCTGCTCTGTGCGTTTGAGCAGCGAGGTTCGATGGTTCTGGTAGTGGATATGGTGGAACAGGACCTGGATCAGGCCACACAAGAGGCCATGATGGACCATCTCCGCCGGCAAGCCTCAACTGCCCGGCCTGTGTTTATGACAACCCGCTCCAATATCGTCCTCAACCTGGACGCGCTAGGGCCGGAAGAAGCCATTATCCATTGCCCGGCAAACCACAGCCCGCCCACATTGGTTGCACCCTACCCAGGCGCTCCAGGCTTTGAGGCGATCGCCAACTGCCTGGCGTCGCCGGATGTGCGTGCACGAACGGCCGGGGTCATTGCCCATCGACCTGACCAGATGATTTGAGTGCGCGACAAATTGGCAATTGAATTGGTATTATAAATACCATTTATTGCTATGAATGATCCTGAACGAGAGGGCCGGGCATGCGCCTTACGGCATTCACAGATTTTGGCTTGCGTGCATTGATGCGCATGGCGAGCGACACTGACCGGGCCTGGAACACAGGCGAGATTGCTGACGAGTTCGGCATATCCCGGCATCATCTCACGAAGACCATCGCCACGCTTGCCAATGCCGGCATTGTGGAAACCAAGAGAGGTGGAGGCGGGGGCGCTAGGTTGGCTCAGCCCGCCGGAGAGATCAAGATCGGCCATGTTGTTAGGGTTTTGGAGCGTGACCAGGCACTGGTTGAGTGCTTTCAGGCGAAGGGAAACGCTTGCACTATTACACCGCTGTGCCGGTTGAAGGGGTTTCTGAGCCGGGCTGAAGGCGCTTTTCTGAATGCGCTGGATGACCACACCCTGGCCGACTGTGCCTTGCCGTCCAGCACCCGCGACTTCCTCTCGGAGACGGCCCCATGAAAATCGATGTTGGATCTGAAGGCTATGTGGTTGCAGCAGAAGATCTTGCGCCATTGCTTGGACTTAAGCCAGTCGATGTGCCGGTGCTGATGCGCGCAGGAGAGATCACCAGTCTTTTTGAGCTCGGTGAGGATGATCATGCCGGGAGCTTTCGGGTGACGTTTTGGCATAAGACGCAGCGGGTCAGATTAACCTGCGCTCGGGACGGAACCGTCCTGGTCCGCGACCGCGCCGTCGGCAGGCACTGATATGGCAGCGACCTCGTCAGAACAAATTCGCAGCTGGACCGGACCGGCGATCTTGTCTTACGGCTTTCGCCCGTTCTTTCTGTTGGGCGCACTGTGGGCTGCTTTTGCCATGGTGATGTGGATCTTCATGTTGTCGGGGCAATTCACGCTGCCAACCAGGTTTGATCCGGTCTCCTGGCACGGGCACGAGTTCCTGTTTGGCTATCTCAGCGCGGTATTGGCCGGCTTTTTGTTGACGGCGGTGCCGAACTGGACCGGGCGGTTGCCTCTGGTTGGGTGGCCGCTTGGGGGCCTGGTGGCTCTTTGGGCGGCTGGGCGCCTGGTGGTGGCCTGCTCGGAAGTGTTGCCCGAAACGCTGGTTGCGCTGGTTGATCTTAGCTTTCCGGTGGTTCTGGCGGCCGTAATCCTGAGGGAGATCGTGGCCGGCAAAAACTGGAACAATCTGATCGTGCTGGGCATGCTTTCCGCGTTTGCCCTGGCCAATCTGCTGTTTCATCTTGAGGCTGCCTGGGGCACGCACGCGGCCCAAGGGATGGGCCTCCGCTTCGGGGTGGCCGCAGCGGTCATGATGATCTCGGTGGTTGGCGGGCGGATCGTGCCGTCCTT
Source organism: Alphaproteobacteria bacterium (assembly GCA_024227565.1). Lineage (GTDB taxonomy): Bacteria > Pseudomonadota > Alphaproteobacteria > Rhizobiales > CAJQND01 > JAAEUE01. The sequence continues at coordinate 8,453 of JAAEUE010000108.1, read as the reverse complement.
CACCCGAAACTGGCTTGCCAAGTCAGGGCGAGAGGCCCGGCCGGCCCCGCCCATGCAGGGCTTCGACAAGGCTGTGCTCTTGGTCACTTTAATGGGGCTGGCCGTATGGGCGATCTGGCCGGAGTGGATGATCGCCGGCGTGATGCTGATCGGTGTCTCTGTGCTCCAGGTTGCGCGGTTACTCAGATGGCAAGGCCTGGCAACCGGCGCTGAGCCGCTTGTCTGGGTACTGCACCTTGGCTACGCGTTTATTCCGCTTGGGGCCTTGGCGGCAGGTTTGGCCATTGTGTTTCCCAATGCGATCGGGCTGGGTGCAGCTCAGCATTTTTGGATGGCCGGGGCGATTGGATTGATGACCCTGGCAGTGATGACCCGGGCAACACTGGGCCATTCAGGCCGTGACCTCCATGCCGGGCCGGCGACGAGCGCCATATATCTGGCCCTTATTGGTGCGGTAGCTGCACGCTTGTCAGCTGCGGTTTTCCCGGAAGCTGAGATGACGCTTTATGCGCTCTCAGCTTTTCTATGGGTGAGCGCGTTCAGCGGTTTTGCTGTGGTTTATGGTGCCTTGCTGATGCGGTCAAAGCACAAGACCGGCTAAGGAAGTTGCCCGGCCGGCCCCCTCAGCCAGCCGGGCGAAGCCACTTCACCCCCCGATCACAAGTGGCTTATGGTTCTTTTAGGACGTGGCCTCAGAGCCCAAGCGGTGTGCTTCCATCTCGGCCATGTTCAGGAGGTAGGCCAGGAACGGCAGGTTCTTCGCACGGGCATAGATCCGGCACAGCCGAATATTCTCGTTGAGTTCACGCAGTGCGTCTTCACTGCTCAGTTTAAAGATGCCTGCTGTGGACATCACTTCGGTTTCGCTGATTAGTTTGCGCTCTTGCATTTTGGTTGCCATCTGGTTTGCGCCAACGTGCGCAGTCGCATTCGGTGAAAGGAATGGGCGCAGAATCGTTTCGCAGTGATTGAATGTTGGCGCTTACATAGAATGTTGGGGGCAGCTACGCCTTCACCATTGGTGGCAGAAGAGCGGCAACTTGGCGCCATATGTTAAGTGGTCTGTTTCCGCAACAAGTTGGGGGCCTTGCCGTGCCACCTGGTTGCCGCTCTCGTGTATGCGCTGGGAGCAGAATAGCCAAGCTTGCGGCTGATCTCCGACAAAGGAAGATCAGTCTCTTTCAACAATCGCAGTGAGAGTTCAGAACGGGTCTCGGTGTAGAGCTCGTGGAAGGTTTTTCCGGATTTTTCCAATCTTCGTTGGAGGGTTCTTTCGCTGAGGGCGAGACGACTGGCGACGGAGAGTATGGATGTGTCTCCATTCGACAGGTGATTGACCAAGTCCTCTTTCACTCTGGTGATGATGCCCTTTTCGGATTTTAGGGCTTGAACGATTTCTTCACATTGCTTGGTCATCAGCTCGAACAGAACAGCATCGGCTGAAGGGTTTGTGCGTTCCAGCAAGGCTGCCGGCAGTTCAACTTGGTTTTGCTCGGCCCCAAATTTTATCTGACGGCAAAAGTACTGACTGTGAAAGGACTTGTCCTGCGGGGCGGAGCGCTCGAACTCAGCCCGCATGGGCCGGATTTCAATTCCTGCGGCCTGTTGCAACTGTCTCATGATGATTGATGCGGAGAAGTCGCAAAATTGCTGAGGCCGCATAACCAGCGGGGAGATGTTCCACTGGATCACGATGCGGTCGTTGTCGGTAAACAGATTGAGTACATCCAGATCGGCACTGATGCCCACAAACTTTACAAGGAACCGCAATGCCGCCCGGAAGGAAGGCGCATTGTTCAGGCCGTAACCGAACGGGCCCGTGCCACCGATTTTAAAGTACTGCCCATACTTGAGGCCGAAGCAATCGTCTCGCGTCACTGTGGCCAATAACTCCATCAGGCGGCAGAACCGGTCGAGGCTTATCCGTGCTTGGAGGTTCTGAAAGTCATTGGGGTCGATTTCAAGTGATCGGGCAGGGGGGGCAAGATCAGTGCCGTATGGATCCAAGAACTCTTGCAGGTTGCGGCCAATGGTTGCCGCCATCCTGAACTGATCCACTAGCGCTTCTGAGTTCGACATTCGGGTCATTGGCATCGAATGATAAACAATTGACGCCGCGTGTTAATAGTTTTCGTCGGAGACTGCCCACAAACCGTCTAGAGATTGAGGGGTTAACTGATCGGATTGGGAGGTAATCTTGTCAAACGCCGTGCCTGCAAATGCACCGTCTAGGTTGATCCAGCTCTCTAACGACTGGCATGAACTGGCCCAGTCAAGACCACCCCAAAGCTCTGGTCTGCCCTTCGATGCATTGGTGGCGTCTCATCCCGGCTTGGGGTTGCTGGAGCCTGCCGGAGCTGAAGGCGAGCAAGATTTCTTGGTTGTTCAGATCGGACCGGAGCATGAAGCCCGGACCTGCAGAGACATCACGGGCATGCTGGCGAGCAAGGTGCTGCCGCCTTCCATCGCGCCGTGGGTCTTGAAAGTGTACCGGGAAACCATGCAAGCGCAGCGCCCACGCTATCTTGAAATTTTGAGCTGTGTGTATGGCCTTGAGCCGCTTGATTGCTGCCGCCTGATCGTCCCGTTATTCGACGACCGGGGAAATCCTACGCACCTGTTGGACAGTTGGGTCTGGCATGATGAGCCAGATCAAGCGCTTTTGTGACAAGCAAATTTCACGAAATTGTCGATGAGGGCAGAATCCGTTCGCTGCTTCTTGGAGGCGAGCACAAGAGAGATTGGCTCGGACTTTTCTTTGATGGGCAGGCTCGCCACTGAGCCACCATCATAGGTCGCCACGTGGCGTGGCTTCATGACGCTGAGCGAGAATCCTAGATCATTGGCAACAGCGCACCGGACAGATTCCATCGAGCTTGACCGGAAGGCAATGGGCGGATCGACGCCATGTTCGGTCAGGACGCTTTGGAAGTAGTCCCGGCTTGAGGCGCCCTCAAACATGACGAAGGGCTCATCACCCAGCTCCTTAAGACTGATAGAACTGCGATCGGCCAGCGGATGATGGGAGGCCAGGATAACGACAGGGGCAAGGCGGCTCACCTCGACCCATTCCAGGAGGGTGTTATCAAGTCCCATGTCGTAGGTGAGAGCGACGTCTAGTGTATCGGACTCCAGCTTGGCGATAATCTCATCCTGCATGAGCTCAGAGGCGACGATGTCCACCTGAGGGCACTGGGCACGATAGCTTTTGACGATCTGTGCCAGATGGAACGGCGCAATTGTGTGAAAACAGCCGAACCGGATGGTTCCGGCCAGCTGAGCTGCAATGGCGTTGGCTTTGTCCTCAACGCTTGTCGCGTTTTCCAGGAGGTCTTGGCAGTATGCGGCGAACGAGCGGCCCTCGGGCGTCAGGTCCGTGCCGCGGGCGTGATGGCGGTGTAGAAGGCGGAAGCCATACGTTTCCTCTAGTTTGTCGAGAGCTTGGGAGACTGCAGGCTGTGAAATGTTCAAAGACCGCGCTGCCTGCGCAATGCCGCCATGTTCGACCACCGCAAGAAAGTAGGTGCATTGTTTGAGTGTAAATCGAACCATATTTTGCTTTCTTTAAGTGCAATATAAAAAAGTTTTTCATGATGTTCCAGTTCTATTACGAGTGAGCCCTCAGCAAAAATTCTGGAGGGATTAAAAATGGACGCGCTCAGCTCAGAACAGAAAGAGCAATTCTGGCGGGATGGATATCTTGTCGTCGAAAATGCCGTTGAACCTGACGTGCTCGAAGGAATGAAGAGCGATTTCTCCCGCTGGGTTGAGGAAAGCCGGAACCATGCTGAGGCTTATGGAGACACTCTGGATGGCCGCCCAAGATTTGATGTGGAGCCGGCGCACAGTGCGGAAAAACCGGGTTTGCGCAGGGTCAACGCTCCTGTTGAAGTTTCCAGCGCCTATTATGATGCGATGACCTCAAGCCGGATGACCGACTGCGTTGCAGAGCTCATCGGCCCTAACGTCAAACTGCACCACACAAAGATCAACTCCAAGCTGCCCGGCGGAGAAACCCAGGTGAAATGGCATCAGGACTTTCCCTTCACTCCGCACTCCAACGACGATGTAATTACGGCCCTTTTGATGGTCGATGAGGTGACGGAGGAGAACGGGCCCCTGGAGGTGGTGACCGGATCGCATAAGGGCGATATCCATGGCCTCTGGCATGAGGGGGTGTTCACCGGCGCTGTCGCAGATGAGGTTGCGGCCAGCTCCCAAGCCAAGGCGCAAATCTGCACAGGGCCCGCCGGTTCGGTTTGCCTGATGCACACAAGGCTGCTGCATGGCTCGGCGCCGAACAAATCGAAGAACCCGCGGACGCTGTTCATTTCCGTCTACTCGGCAGAAGACGCAGTTGCCTACACGGCAAATCCCGTGCCCACACACTATGAGGGCCTGGTGGTTCGCGGTGCTAAAACCAACACCGTCCGGTCGGTACCCTACCAGATCGAGTTGCCGCAAAAGCCAAGCACCGCCTCGTTCTTTGACCAACAGGCCAAGCATAAAAGCATGGGAGAAGCAGCCGCCTGAGGCCTGTAAAATGATGCCCAACGCTGTGCGCTAGAGCCAGAGCGGCACGGTGTGCCGGAGGCGTCTGTGAAACGGGTATCAGCGGGGCTTGGTCTTGTAGACGACGCAGGCACCGCCCGCCTGGATGAGGCGCGTGCAGAGTTTTTCAGCCTTGTCCCGATCCGGCTGACCGATCCGAACCGCAAAACGCTCAGCGTTGCCCATGCTGTGCTTGGTTAGGCGCATGACCATTGGCGCTTTGCCCGACAAGACACCAGGAAATCTGCCCTGAATTTCAGAATATTGGGTAAGTGCCTTGGCGCGGGTCCAACTGGCTGTGAGGTGCGCGCCCCAAGGGAGAACTGGGGCGGTCCGGTGTTCAGCATCATGGTTGGAGAGACCTAAACTTGGATCGCCTATAGACGCCACTTGGGCATTTTTTCTGGTGGGCGGGGCCTTAGCCAGGGCCGCTTTTAATTGGCTGGACAGGTCCAAATTCTTCAACCCCGACCGTGCGCCGTGCGGCAGGTCTGTGCTCCGCACTGCAACTTGCGCAAACGGTGGAACGCTTGATCTGGCTATGGTTTCTGCGTTTTGGTGAGTGAAATAATTGACGGAAACGAGCACTAACACCGCACCGGACAAGCAACCGCAAACGTTCGTTGTTCTCGCTACAAGACGATCAATGCCTCTGGCCATCTCTGTCATAACCGCGTTCCCCTTTGTCGCACTCAGGTTCTTGCCCCCCGGGCATGTCCCACCATAGACATGTGAAATGTACAAACTGCGCAAAAAAAGAGGCAAATTTATCTAAAATTTCAAATTCAAATTACCTCTCTCTACTCCAATTGCCGATAAGGTCCTGATCAGTCATTCGGGGTGCAAACACGTCCAAAACTGCGTTCAGTGAAGTTGGAAAGCGCGCTTTTCAGGTCTCGGGATGCAGGGCGCGGAGAAGAACGGGCTTGGAGTTTATGATCAACATCGAAATCCAAAACGAACACGGCAGCTGGAAGCGCTACTCCACCGTCCCGAACGACGATGCCAGGATTGAAAGGGCCCTGCAGGCTGCGGCTGCACACCCTCTGGCTGTGGATGCGCGTGCGGTGACCATGAGCGAACGGCGGTCAAACCCAGATCGTCAAACGGGGGCATGAGATTAGCGCTGAGTGACGCCCGATACCGTTTGTGCGCAAGCTAGCGCACCGGTTCGCGTTTCATTCGAACTGCAACTGACAGAACGGGCTGATCCACGCCGCGATGAAACGTATATGTTCCGCCGTCAGTTGCCGCCCAGACCTCCAAGTGCCTTTTGAACACGCATAACCAAAACAGGCAATCGCGCAACGGAATTTGCATCTCATTGGCAATCTCGTGAACGGGCTTTCTGGGATGCATGCGTCTCCAGACTTCGGAGGCGATTTCTGGAATTTCTCCCGCCATCATGTCGCGCCAGGCGCCATCTATGTCAATCAGCGCAAAGCGATGCGCTTCGATCTCCTGATTATCCAATTGCGGCTCAAACCGTTGTTGATCATGCTGACACCGATAGCTTTTTGAAGACGAGTTCCACTGCGCGGTGCCATAAAAATCCCGCCGCGGGAGTTGACCTCTCACATCAAGGCAGGGCGCTTTGGTTATGTGGTCGTTGGCCACTGCGCCGTTCCGGTCGTGGTTGCTGCCGGCAGCCGGGCGTGTCTCTTCCCAGATGGCCTCAACCGGCTTTTGGCTTGGCGGATCCACGGCCAGTTCCGGTTCGCTTCTCACCGGAGCGAAGAGCGGATCGCGCTCACAGGCCGTTTCGCTGGATTGTTCGTCTTCGTCGCCATCTTCGGAAAGGCACGCTTGTATGGTGTTGAAGGTTTCCTGATCTGTCTGAAGATGCGTCGTCAGTAAATTGAATGGACCGTGTTTGACCTTCACGCGCACCGCGCCAAAATGATCAAATCCGAACAGCACTTTGTCACCACGCTCAAAGTGCTCCATAATCCGCTTGACTAACTTTTCGTCCATCCCGGTGCAACTATTGCCGATTGATCTGACAGATTTGCCATATGTCAGCCTTCAATAATTCAATATAAATTGAATTATCCGCCGTGCCAAGTGCGGGTTGAGGTTCTTCTTTCGTAAATTTGTTCTAATAAGCGATCCAAGCGGATATTATGTGGGTGGAAGCCGCCACATCTCTGTTCTTCGTGATATTGGCAGAACGAGGCTACGAAGCCGAGGCAGTGTGAAAGCGTGGCGTGGCCGGCCCGTGCCAGAGCAACCTCCGAGCGGACGGTTACGTCTGGTCGGAGATAAGTTGCTCGTTCGTAACGATGATCTGGAGCATGTTTTGCTCAGTTGAAGCAAAACTTGCTCTAGTGCAGAGACCGCACTTTCTGCTCAACCGCACTGGACAGATCAGCCTGATCTGGATCGCGTGAGTACACAACTCTTCCGGACTGCTTGGCCTCTTGCACATCCAGGTGCCGCTTGAAGACCGTCAACCAGAACATGCACTCGCGGTTGGTTATCTGGACATCATCTGCAATGAGGTGCACCGGCAGCTCAATCTCGAGGGTCTCCCAAATTTTCGTCGCGGCATCCGGCACGTCGCCCACTTTCATTTGCCACCACGCGCGATCAATGTCGATGAGCTCGAACCGGCAGGCCTCAAGGCCGGCCCCATCAATCTGCTTCTCAGGTTGTTCTTTGTCGTGTTCCTCACGATATTTTTTGGAGTATGCCTTCCAGTGATCGTTTGGACCGCTCTCCCCGTCAGCGAGGCGACCCGCCAGGCTGAAGCAGGGTGCAAGAGTTTCGGCGACATGGTCGTCTGCAGGGCTGGCGCTGTTTGTACAAGGCTGGTTCGAAATTTCCGTGCCAACGTCCACGTCTTGAGTCTTGTGCTCGCTGCGCGCAGTTCCAATCCGGCGTTTGATGGCTTTGATTGTGGCTAGACCGGTCGCATAGGGTTCGGTGAGCATCTTGAGCGGGCCTCGCGTGTTCTCCGGAGGCGCGCCGTCAACGCGGTCTACTGCAACTGAAGGCTTTTGGGTTTGCTCTCTACTCTCTATAACTTGTTTAATTAGCCGCATACTCATAATCATACTCACTCTCACTTACACCGAAATTACAATCGTTAGTGTGAGCGGGAAAAACGCAAATTTCTGTGACAGCATTATGTCAGGTGTCAACTTGAAGAATATTGGTTCTTCGGTGTATTAATCTGGCAACACATGTTGGCCGGGCCTGGGTGCACATGCTGGTGACTAGAAAAGGGCCGGAAGCAGGACGGCGCGGCGCGCTCTTCTTCTTTCCGCCAGGCGTTCAACCTCACTTTGCGCACCCTTGAAGATGACAAGGCCATCGTCTCAATCTTGTTGCTCAACCGGTTTGAAGTACTGCGGTGCCTCGGCACGATCATACATTCCATAGTCTCTGGAAACCCGGCTGAGAAGAGCGCTGAGGAGCAAAGCATCAGTTTGTGCGTCCTTGACCCCGACTCGCCCGTCATCCTCACAAGCAACATCACCCACACTCAGGTAAGACCCGGTCTCGGTGACGCTTTCAAACACTTCCCCCGCCGTCGTGGTTGGCATCTGCTTGGTTCGGATAATGGTAATGAAGCGGTCAGGCGTTGTCGCAGGATCACTGTATGAGCCCTCTTTGCCCCACTCCTTTTGGGGGAGGCCGGGTTCGGAATATTGAAGGACGTGAGAGATGCGAATGCGGTAATCTTCGAAGTGTTTGTACCGTCCGGCTGCCTGAGAATTGTGGTGCTCTGTGTCGGTTCTCCATCGTGCAATTGACGCTTCATCGCGCCTGTCTGACATCAACGCCTGTGGGACACATTTGTAGGATTGCATAAGTGAGGATTTCTGGCTCATCGTAACCACCGAGGAGTGAAGATGAGACAGAAATCCGGTCCACGAGGCCCGAGCTCAGAGAAGCTC